>QQNF01000049.1 GCA_003402705.1 Verrucomicrobiota bacterium
CCTTCCGCAACTCGGAAATGCGGTCGATTTCACTTTGGCCAGGGGGGTGATTGTGCCGGCCAGCAGTTCCAACCCCGCGCCGCTCGGGTCGGCCAATTATCGGCCCGACTACTGGAGTTTCACCACCTCAGGGGGGCCCTTCACGCTCACGGCAAACTCCGGCGACGACTACCTCACGCCGGGCATCGCCGACCCCGGTGCCACCCTGAGGACATTGCTGACCCTCTACGACGCCAACGGCACGGTGGTCGCCACTTCACCGACGACGTCACTGAGTGGAACCATCACCACCACGCTGGGCGCCGGCTCGTATTCCGTTTCGGTAACCGCAGTGGGAAATGCCATCGATCCGGCGTTCAGCGGCCGCCAGTTCTTTGACATGGGCCCGTTCTTCCTCACCGGAACGGTGCCCGCCGCCGTGGAGCAGACGCCCCTTGAGCAATGGCGGCAAAGTTACTTTGGCATCAGCACCAACACCGGCAACGCGGCGGATGCCTTTGATTTCGATCAGGACGGCGTGCCGAATCTGATCGAGTTCGCTTTCGGCCTCGATCCCAAAAACGCTGCTTCGCTGCAGTTGCCGCAAGCACAGATCACGGGCGGCAGCCTGGTCATCACCTTCATCCAGCCATCAAGCGTCAACGGCATCATTTATGGAGCGGAGTCGAGCACGGATCTCCTGACCTGGCAGCCCGTCGGCGACACCGGCGCGGGCACCGCGCACCGGTTCAGCGTGCCCACCGGATCAAACAAACAGATGTTTATGCGTCTAGCGGTTACGCGGCCCTAAGCCAATTTGTTAGGAGTCCGCTTTTGGCGGGAGGCCGCTGGAACTGCCGTTGGGGGCAGACCGGAGGGCGGAATCAAGGGGGTTGTTCGGCTTACGGCGGCGTGCGAAGGCCAGTGTGCTGATCGAAATGGCACCGAGGACCAAAGAGTTTGAAGGCTCAGGCACAACGGAGACTCCAAACGCGACTTGGCTGCCATTGCCGAAGCTGGGGTTGGAGTTATACATCGCCAGAGTCAGAGAGCTACCGATGTCGCCGATACGTGCGCTCGCTGTCGGGTTCCATCCGCCTCCAAGAGAAGGGCTCCCGGGTCCGTACAGAGTCTCCATCGCCGTCAAGTCGAAGAAGAACTGAATCGATCCGCCCGCATCACCCTGGCGGAACATCCGAGCAGCATAGTCGTAACTCACGCCGCTTCCAGTGCCGCCCGCAAGGTTGGAATTTAACCCAGTTCCACCTTGTGACGTTCCGTTCGTTGTCATTGCATAAAGGTTACTCGGACCATTACCGTTGCCGTCCATCCAGAAACCGAAGTCGCCGGTCCGGGCCCACGAGGTGTTGTCGACTCGACCATCAGTGCCGCCGAGGGATGACGCGGCTTGATAATTGTTACCCCCGATCCCGAAATTGAGGAATGTCGTACCGATCGCCCTGGCGTTGTTGTCTTTCATCTTGAGACCGACACCCAAAATCGTATTGCCGTTCGCGAAGGCGCCTGCCGAAAATGATCCGGCGGCGAATCCGGCGGGTGCGGTTGAACCTTTAACTTGAACCGGACTTCCCGTTATTGCGTTGTTGTCGAAAAAGAAAACCGTCGTGTACAGATCGTAATCGCGGGTGGTGCTGCCTTGGGCCCAGATCCCGACATCACGGGAGTTGCCACGCAATTCCCATCCACCCCACGAACTCCCTCCGTTGGTGTCGATCGCACCAGCGGAGGCGGTCCTCGAAGTGGCACACCAGCTCATCCCAATTGCCGCAAAAATGAGAATCGTTGACCGTCGACTTCCACGCATTGGCACCGCTTTGAATCGCTTTGAATCGCTTTGAATCGCTTTGAATCGCTTGGAACTTTCTCGTTTGATTAATGTATTGCATTGTTAAAAAATTTCTGAAAGAAATTTAATTTCCGCGGGCCGCGCCATTGGCGGGACGGGGAATGGGGAGAGAGGCGCGGATGAAGGCGGGCATTTTGGGGGAATCATGATCAATCGCTCGCACGCAGGGGCTCCGGAGGGCTGATTTCGCCCGGTGTCATCTGGTACAAGCTTATTTGATGGTTGCTTACTCCTAAGAAGGAAAATGCGCTACCCTCTCAACTGAGGGGTGGTCTAGAGAACGATTGGTCGGACCACTGGGAGGGGCCGCTGGGGGAGAGAGGGCATGAGGGGAAACGCATGGAGTAAGTAGTTAGTCTAGCTAACGCGATCCCTACCACACCCGACCGCCCTGTCAAAGTATTTTTGATGGATTTTTTTTCAGCAGGTTTTGGATTATTTTCGGCGGGTTGCTTCGGGCCTGTTGCCTCGCTCATCAGGTGTATTCCAGGACGAGAGTGCGCCCGTCTCCGAGATCGATTTCCGGGACTTTCCAGCCTGTGCCGGTGGTTTGGTCCCAGAGTTCGGGCGAGTCGGTTGGGGATTCGTCGTCGTCGGCTGGAATCCAGGCTCGGATGGCCTGCCAGGGAGGTTCGATGGGCTCGATGCCCCCGAAGAGGTCTGTCCAATCACCACCCCGTCATTCCCTTGCCTCACATTCCCCTGCCAATCCCCGCCCAGTAGAGGTCTGTCTCATTGCCTCGTTTCTGCTTTGGGCTCAGGCGCAGCGACTGCCAGACCCGCCATGGCGGTAAGCAGCGTGATGATGTGAGTGTGCTTCATTGAAGGGCGGTCGAAATTCAGTGGGAACTCACCGGGTGTGTCAGCTCGCTTCCGCAGATTCCGGCAACGCTGCTTTTGAAGCTCTGCCGGAACGTCGCACTGCTTGGCTTTGTTGTTGCCCCGGGTGACGATGGTTCCGTCGTATTTGAGTCCGAGTGCATGGCTGCCGCCGGCAGCGATTGCGGCGACTCCAGCGAGACCGGCGGGAACACTGCATTGGGCTTGGTCGTTCTTCCCCCATGCAAGCAGCCGCCTCATTCGGCCGGAACCACCACGCGAAGACGGACGAAGCGGCGGACCGCGGTTCCCGCGTCCATTACCGCCTTCACCAGTTGATGGGTTCCATCATCGCTCTGCAGCGTCTCCTCCACTCCCTCCCGTGACCAATCCACAAGGTCGGCGCTCCATTCCGCCTTCACACTGGTCCCGTCCCGCTGCGCTACCGTACCCCGGCGGTACTTGAGTTCCAGACGCGCTCCGTTGCGGGTCAATTCCACACCGTCCGGACTCCACCGCTTCGGATTCAGGGCCAGTGCGAATTCCGTGGCATTGCTAAATCCATCAGCATCCGGATCAGCAGCGTCGGCCGCCTGGCCCGCATTCGCCGTCGTGCCTAAATGCAGCATTCTCCAGTCCTGCTGGGCGTTCTGCCCGGTCGTGCTGAAGGTCCGGATTTCACTGTAGGCAATCCCTTTGGCATTCCGGGCATAGGCACGGAACACATGGCTCCGCCCAGGCGCGAGTTCGTTGACCCAGAGCGAATATCCCTGCTGCGATCCAGTCCCGGTCACCTGCCGCACTCCCGTGCCACCGATGGCGGGATCCGGATTGACAGCGCGCAGGGCCGCCACCACGCCGTATTCGGTGACCGCTGCGCCGCCGTCGTCCGGCACCGCACCGCCGAGCCATGCTCCCGTACCGCCAATGGCTCCGAGCGCCGGCACTCCCATGAGCGGGACCGTCCTGGTATCGACAGCCACACTGCCGCTTTCCACGGAACCGGGCCTCGGCCACAGCCGGACCGGGCGGAATCCGGTGGATTCCCCCGCAACAGTCGGAAACCGGCCGGCCCGCGCCCCCAACCGGGTAGCGGCTACCGGGTCTCTCCATGAGCCACCGCGCGCCACCCGCAATTCACCATTCAGTGGCCCCCGGGGATCACTGGCTCCGTTCCTGTACGAGAAATCCGAATCCCAGTCCCAGCACCATTCCGCAACATTCCCCACAACATCGAAAAGTCCGTACCCATTTGCTTCAAAGCTCCCTACGGGCGCAGTGTACGCGCCCCGTAGAGGTCTGTCTCATTGAAGCATTGTCCAGTCGGCGTCCCCGCCACAACCCTCATTCCCCCGAAGAGGTCTGTCCAACTACCACCCCGTCATTCCCTTGCCTCCCATTCCCCTGCCAATCCCCGCCCCGTAGAGGTCTGTCTCATTGCCGAACAACGGTAGTTCCGGCGTCTCCTGCGGCCCGAGTTTCAGCTTCCATCGCAGGATGTCGGCGATTCGGTGCATCTCGTGCGGCTAGCGCTTTTTGTAAATCTTCATGCGTCTTTCATTAGGTTGACTCTGGGAAACTCACCAGGTGCGTCGCAGGCGGAAGAACAGGCGCGGAAGGTCGGTCGCTTGGTTGTGCTGAAACATCGCGCCGCTGGTGGCGGGTGGGCGAGTGACTGGTTGCCAATCCGCGTCGGGCTGTGGGCTGGATTCCAGCACCCAGCCGGGGATGCTATGAGGCCATGCGAGCTGGATGGCGGCGGGGGCAGTGCGCTGGATGTTGAGCTTCGGCTGGGCTTCATCCGCATCGTAAATGCCGTCAAAATCGCGGTCGTAGCCCATGCGGTAGCCGCGCCCGTAGGGCATGCCGATGAAAGTGATGGCGTCTTCTGGCTGGAGGCGGGCAAGAAGCTCTGCCAGGTTATATCGCGGTGCGCCTTGATCGTCAGGGTCGTAGCGTCCGTAAGATGCGTTGTGGTAATACGACACCGGCTGGCCAGCGATGCGGCCTTTCATCACCAGCTCAGTGAAGCCCATCGAGCTGCGACTTTCCATGATCGTGACCGTTGCCAGAGCCTCGGCATCGGTGAGATTCAGAGTGGTAAACGTCCTGCTGACACCGCAGTCCGGCGTGATGCCTGAGTCAGCGCAGAGAATGAAGGCCGCTAGGTCGGCAAATTCAGATGGCTCGGAGAGCTCATCAAGCGCGTAATCATGCACGGTGGGCAGCACGAAGCCGGTGCCATCGTGCAGCATCCCGAAGCCGCTGAGGCTCGCAGCACCAGGGCGCGGATTGTAGGATAACCGCTGATAGACGGTGCGCAGAGGCGGGTTTTTGATCGGCTGAGTGGATCCTACTTCCTGATGCAGGTCGATGTTGTTGTTGGCTCCGGCATGGTGGCCATGACACTCCGCACAATGGTGCGTGTGCATGTTAAAAAGTGCCTCGCCGCGCGCGGGGTTGGCTCCGTTTAGCGTGGCGGGCAGCGAGTCATCAAGGCGGCGGTAGGGATTCGGGTGCGGCATCAGGATGCTGAGGTAGCTGGCCAGGGCATTGATGTCTGCTGCGGCTAGGCGAGGGCCGGCCATCAATTCATCGAAGGTCGCATTAAACGTCTGCAAAGTGGCCCGATCTCCGCGCCAGTGAAAGGGGGCGCCGTCAAACATCGCCCGCAGCGTCTGCGTCATCATCGGGCCTTTCATCGGGTGCATGGTGCGCGGGCGCGGTGTGGGATCGTGGACAGAAAGATTCGCGCCCATCACGGTGGTCATCACGCCATTCGGATCGCCGAGATCCCATGCGAGGCCATCGGTATCCGCATCAAGGTGGCAACTCGCGCAGGAAACCGTGCCATTTCCTGAAATCCGCGCATCAAACAAAAAACCACGCCCCGCTCGAAAATCCGCATCGCCCGGACGGTGGCTAGCCAGCGGCACCTCCGCCAAAACACTGCCGACTCCGGTATCGATCACAGCCACAGTGCCAGAAATCAGGTTCAGCACATACAGCCGCTGCAGCGTTTGATTCCATGCCATCGCCCGCGGTCCACGCATCTGGCGGGACGATGTTTCTCCTGCTCGGCGCAGGTCGAGCCGTGCGGATACCTCGCCCGTCGCCGCATTGATGCGCGCCAGCCGATCCGAGTTGAAGGCCGCCACCCATGCCTCAGTGCCGTCATTTTTAAATAGCAACGCCGTTGGTTGGGCGAGCGCCGTGGCTCTCGCAGTAGGGTTTGGCAAAAGCGTGTAATCCACTCCCGGATTCAGGCCATGCACCGCGTTCTGGCCGCTGCTCAACTGGATGCGCGTAAGCCGATGATCCACCACATGGCCGCGCAAGGCAGGCTCAAAGCGCACCAGATTCCGCGACTCACTATTCGCCGCCCACAACTCACCGCTGCCAGGTCGCACGGCCAGATCAAAGAGGTGGGTGCCCACATCGCTGAGAATGCGCGTGACCTGCTGCGTGGCAATGTCCACCTCGGCCACATCGTGATCCAGCACCGTGTAGGGAATGCGCGCATCACTAGCAGGCACGATCAAGGCGGTCTGTGGTGCGGCGGGCAAGGCAGGATTTGTGGGCAATGGCGGCGCGGGTGCCAGCGATCTTTTCAAGACTGTGGTCCGGTTTCCCGAAAGTAGAAATGCCACGTAAAGCTTTTCCCCCGCAGCATCCACCGCCATCGCACGCGGGAAATTTCCATGCAGCGGCACCGTACCCAGCGGCGCCCGGCTAGCGGCATCAAACACCCACAACTTGGCAGTGCGCGCGGCGGAAATAAACGCCTTGCCTTGAACAAAAACCACGTCCGCAGGTTCATCAGGCACCTGCAAGGTCGCGATGACCACCCTGCGGCGCAAGGAAACAATCGAGACGCTATCGCTCACTTCATTCACCACCCACACCTCATCTTCCGTGCGCGGGCGAACGGCTACCGGATCGATCCCCACCGGAATCTCCATTTCCAACACAGGTGCTGGGTGCTCCACCGCACCGATGCGGAAAACGCACAGCCGCCCCTCCGCCGTATCTGCGACAAACAAGCGCGAGCCATCCGCACTGAGGGCGATCGAATGGGTGTTGCGCCCCTCAAAGCTGCCATCGGGGAAGCCGTGACCACTGGCGCGGGACGTGGCAAAAATGGCAACTAGACATAGCGCGGCGCGGCGGAGGAGATTTCTTAAAAGGGCGGAATGCATGGTTTTCCTTGGGCGACGGTGATTCAGGCACAGACCATCTTGAGTTGGTTTTGCAGGCAGAAACTTCACACCCGCATAGCTAGGTATTGTGTAGGTGAACGGCAAGGAAAAAAATGGGGCTTTTGTGACAAATTGGCGCAAGTCGCTGTGGGCGCGGCGATCACGACCAGAAATTCCAACTGGTCTTCTAAGCCATCAAACAACCGATCACCGCTCCCTGCGCCTCCACTCCATCCAACCCTGAGAAAAATCTCGTCAGAACATCACCAGACAACCTGGTATCGGGTGGCATGAATGAGGGCGCAGGGACTTATCAGCTCCGCTATCATTTTTCATTGGCTCAACATGCTGCAAACCAACAGATGAAAAAGATAGTTGTGAAAACCGCCGCAAAGAGGTCTGTCTCACTGCCTCCAGCAAGCTCCTCGTCCTCGGCGCACCCGGCATCGGAAAGACGGCCATGGTGAACGTGGTTGCCCGCACCCTCGCCGCTCATCCCGCGGCCATCAGCGACTGCAACGGACGCGAAGTGGGACTCGACCTCGTGCGCGACTGGCTGCGCTCCATCAGTCAGTCCTCCCTCTTCGGACGCTGGCAGGTGAAGGTGGTCAACGAGCTGGACCAGTGCTCCCGCGACGCACAGGACCTCCTCCTCACCTATCTGTCTTCTGAAAGGAATTTGCTTTTCGCGGGTGGCGTCGCCGGCGGGACGGAGAACGGGGAGAGACGGGGTCTGATCTCTTCAAAAACACCCGATGATCAGTCCTGCGGCTCAGTCGGCGGGAATTTCGGCATTGGCCGGGCCTGCTCACTACCACTGCGGAAAAGCATGGAGCCCCCCCATTTCAGCAGCACGAAGACACCCGCAGCCAATACAAACAGCATTCCCAAGGAACCGAAAAAACCGATGAGAATGCGCGTATTGTGCACTGCCAGCGCGATTGCAAAGCTGCAGCCTATCAGAACCATCAGCCCGGAGATACGATTAAATCCCGGCACATCATCGAATGAGACACGCTTCCGGATCAGCACCAGCGTGCCGATCATCGTTGCGATCGGCAGGAAATAAATGACGGGATCCACATCAAGGAGGTTGTCTTTGCTGAAAAACAACGTGTAAGCCGTGATAACGACGGAGAAAATTCCCGGAACACACGCGAGGTAAACCAACCCGGCATACGCGAATTTCCACGGAGCATTCCGCCCGTCACCGTCGCGATGGCTTCTACCAACCAAAAACGAGATAACGGGCACCGCTACGAGAATGGCAAACACCGGCACCCAATACTGGCCGGATGAGTGAATAAGATGTCGCAACGTCATTGAGCAGTTTTTAAAGGGTGATCAAATCGAATCGTTTTCCCACAAATGCATCAGCTTAAGCTCCGATTTCCAAGCTCTTTATGCAGCTTGTCGATGGGATCAGTCCGCTCTATTTCACATTTCTGAATCGGAGGAATTGGCATGTGTGTTGCGTCCCAGAATCCGCAGTAGTGACTGCGAATTCTAGGTTCACCGAATCCGGTAAACGATCCAGGCACAGGAGGTGGCATTGAGGAGGGAGAGAATGCCCAAGGCGGAAATCCAGGTGAAGGTTTTGAGCAGGCCAGTGGCCGATAGCGGCCTTTTGAGAGGCTGTCGGGCAATTTCATACAGGATCACCCACACGTCTGACAGGAATTTGCTTCTCGCGGGTGGAGTCGTCCGGCGACCGTGGCGAGCCGCGGGGCTTGTTTGGGATCGCCGCGGAGTTTGCGCTCGTGACACGCTACGCAATTCAGTTCCGCGAGGAGAATGGAGCCCTTGACGGCGGGTTCCAGCTGAGTGCGCGCCAGTCCGCCGATCACCGGTGGCATTTCCGCTCCCCGTGACCATCCGCACAGCAGCAGAAACCCCAGCACAAAACATTCCCTGAATCGCAGCATGACTCCCACCTACCACAGGCTCCGTTCTCCGATCCAGTCCCATTCCATGCGGAATCACGGAAACCACCAACCCCACCGGGGTTTCGCCCCCGCAAGACCGCCGGCTCGCCCTTGCTTCCACCCGCAGCCCAGACATCGCGCACCTCAGTAGTCCACAAACTCGCCCCGCCGCCCATGGACGCACACGGGTGTATTCGGAAGATGGTTCCGGCTCATAACTCAGAATCAAAGGCGAACAGGAAATCCGCAGCCCTATCCTTCACCTGGTTCAAATAGGAGCGGATGGCTTCCATCGCGTGTTCCTCCTGCGTTGCCAGACCGCTGCTGAAACCGAGCGATAGAAAGGCCATCCTCCCGTCGTGAAGCCATAGTTCAAGGCAGCCACGCCCGGTGCGATCCGGTAGCTATTGCCAAACGTAGTCGCTGCCGCCGCAAGTTGGGGAATCCCCATGCTGCGGGTGGAGTTCAGCCCCAGATCGCGGTGCCCCGTCAGCAGCAGGGAAGCAAAGTCATTCGCCTCGCCCTCGTCTTGTTCGTCAGACGTCTTGTCGATCTTCTCATCCACAAGGGTCTGCCCTGGCTTCAGGTGCTTGTGGTGAATGTGCCCCAGCTCATGGGCCACGATGAAGGCGATCCACGAGGGGCTCTTCCGAGCGTTCATCACCACGATCACCGGGCGTTCCCCCGCCATTGTTGTCAGTGCGTCAGGCTTCTTGGCACCCACCGGCAGGTTCTTGAGATGGATCACCGGGATGCCCAGCTCCCAAGCCGCTTTGACGATTTGGCTCAGGCAGACCCATGGCTTGTCGGAGAGGTCCAGTAGCTCTTTGCGCCATTCTTCGGGCGACGGCACGGCGGCGACGGCAGGCAGATCCGTCATGGCGGTGGCCACCGCACGAACCACTCCCAGCGCATAATGGGTCGCGAGCGCGACCGCCTCATCCGTCACTCCCTTGGTCTTCTTGTATTTCACCGCCCCCGTGTGGGCAAAGGTCAGCGGCTGCTTCTCGTCCAGCAGGCTGCCCAAGCTGTATCCCAGATGCGCGCAGATGTAGCCCGCGACCTCCCGAAGTCCGCCGGGCGTCGCGGCGATGGAGTCCTCCCACCACGAGGGCAGCACGACCTTATCCAAAAACCTTCGCTTCACCCCGGCAGTGGAAAGCCGAGAGCGCAGCCGCTTCATCGGCTTGGCGGTGGGAGGCTTGGCTTTTGCGCCGGGCACGTTAGGAATGGAGGGAAAATGGTTTGCCTGGCAAAGTAGAACCTGCACCCCGCCTTGCAAGAACGGAATGCCCATCGGGACTACGATCCTCCGCAGGGGTCTGTCCCATTGTCGAACAACCTCACCCTCCAAGAGCACCCCCCATCACTTCCCCACCAGCGCCTGCCGCGCCACATCCACAATCGAATCCCCCTTCGGCCCCTGGTAATGCCGCGCCACGACCCCCACCACAAACAGAAACGGCAGCAGAAAACACAACACCAGCAACGCAAAACACCCGTCCCCCTGCCCGCTCGCCCGCCGCCGCCGCCCGCCCATCGTCGACACCGGCCGCTGAATCACATATGGCTGCGCCGGCCCAGCCGCCCGCACCACCGCCGCAGGTGGAGCCACCGCCGGCGGCGGATTCCCATACGGCTGCGTCACCGCTTCCCCACCCGCACGCTCCACCACCACTTCAGACTCATACACCGCCTGCGTGTCCCCGAACTGAATCACATCCCCGTTCACCAGCAACTGACTCGTCACCTTCGTCCCGTTCACCCGCGTGTAATTCGTCGACTCCAGATCCGTCACCGCAAAATCCCCAGTCTCCACAACCTTCAATACCGCGTGGTGACTCGAACTCGCACCGTCCCGCAGCACAATGTCGTTGTTCTCCGCACGCCCGATCGTGAACGCCTTGCCGTTCAAGCCGTATTTGACCTGCGTGCCGTCCGGATGATGAATGATGATCTTAGGCATTGAAATATCTGGCGGTGAACCGCGCATCACGTCGGTCTGCCAACGCCGCTCTTAGCCACTGCGTGGCCTCACCACAAGTGAGAGTTGCCCCTACGCCTTCACGGGCGTATCTGCGCATGCCCGCGCCCAACCCTCGGCCCATTTCTAAAAAAACCGCCCGCCCCCCGGCTCCGTGTCGCTCCTCCGCAAAATCTTCATCCCCCTCCTCCTGCTCGGCGGCCTCTCCGCCCTCGGCTGGCGCCTCGCCCCTCAGGCCCCCCCACCTGAGGAATCACGCCGCCCCACCCCCGCCGTCCCAGTCACCGCCGCCACCGTCCAACCCCAGGACTACACCGTCACCCTCGCCACCCGCGGCGAAGTCAGAGCCCGCACCGAAAGCTCCCTCGTCGCAGAAGTCGGCAGCGTCATCATCGACATCGCCCCTTCCTTCCGCGAAGGCGGCTTCTTCGAACAAGGCGATATCCTCGTCCAACTCGACGACCGCGACTTCAAAGCCGCCGTCACCATCGCCAAAAGCGCCGTCGCCCAGGCACAAACCGCCGTCACCGAAGAATCCGCCCGCGCCGCCCAGGCCCTCGACGACTGGAAAGCCCTCGGCCGCCCCGGCGAACCAGGCCCGCTCGTCTCCCGTAAACCCCAGCTCGCAGAAGCCGCCGCCCGCATCGAATCCGCCAAAGCCTCCGAACAACGCGCCGCCCGCGACCTCGAGCGCTGCACCATCCGCGCCCCCTACGCCGGCCGCGTCCTCGACAAGTCCGCAGACGTCGGCCAATTCGTCTCCGCAGGCCGCGAAATCGCCAAAATCTACGCCGTCGACAGCGCCGAAATCGACCTCCCCCTCAGCAGCGAACAACTCGCCTTCATCGACCTCCCAGAACGCTACCGCGGCGAAAAAATCTCCCTCGACGACTCAGGCCCCGAAGTCACCCTCCGCTCCGACTTCGGCGGCCGCTCCGGCACATGGCAAGGCCGCATCGTCCGCGCCGCCGGCGGCGTCGACTCCCGCTCCCGCCAACTCTACGTCACCGCCCAGGTCCAGGACCCCTACGCCCGCCGCTCCGGCGAAGTCCCCCCTCTCAAAGTCGGCACATGGGTCAGCGCCGACATCACCGGCAAAACCCTCAAAAACGTCTTCGTCATCCCCCGCGTCGCCATCCGCGACGGCAATACCGTCCTCGTCATCGGCAAAGACTCCAAACTCCACAGCCGCCATGTCGAAATCGCATGGGGCGAACGCGACCACGTCATCGTCCGCAGCGGCCTCGAACCCGGCGAACTCCTCTGCACCGTCTCCCTCCAGTTCGCCGTCGAAGGCACACTCGTCAAACCTCGCATCGAACCCATGCCGGCTCTCACGATGCCCGGCCGCCCAGCCCCCGCCGCCACCGGCAAATCCTAAGCCCGCTCAGCGGATGAAATAACTCAGGTTCTCCAACTCCACCGCAAGGTCGACGTTGTTCACCACCACCTGCTCCGGCACCTCCAGCACCACCGGCGCAAAATTCAATACCGCCTGCACACCCGCAGCCGCCAGCTCGTTGCACACCTGCTGCGCCACCGACGCCGGCACCGCCAATATCGCCAGCTTCACGCCGTTCGCACTCACAAAACCCTCCAGCTCTCCCATCGGATACACCTTCACCGTCGGATGCGTCCTCCCCACCTCCGCATCAAACGCCGCCACAATCTCAAACCCTTCCTTGTTGAACCCGTGGTACCTCAACAGCGCCGACCCCAGATTCCCCACCCCCACCAGAATCACCGGCTGCAATCGCGTCGTCCCCAGCGTCTCCCCGATCGTCCCCGACAACGCCTCCACATTATATCCCAACCCCCGCGTCCCGAAATTCCCGAAACTCGCCAGATCCTTCCGCAACTGCGACGGCGTCACCCCAGCCGCCTTCGCCAACGCCTCCGACGACACCGTCTCCACCCGATTCTCCCTCAGCCGCCTCAGACAGCGCTGGTAAATCGAGAGCCGGTAAACGGTCTTGCGGGGAATGTCAGGCTTGTCAGTCATGCCGTGCGGTAAGGACTCCCACCTATGGCCCCACCTCACTTCCGGGCAACCCCGAATCACCGCACCACCTCCCTCCTCCGCGCCGTATTGCCTTTGACCTCCCCTCCGCTCCACTCTATCCCTCCTCAGCCTCTTTCAGGCTTCCACCAACTCACCCAAAACCCCACCCACTCCCCCATCCCCATGGCTCTCTCCACAGGTTCCCCAGCCCCAGACTTCAAACTCACCACCCTCGGAGCCAACGGCCCCGAGTACGTCACGCTCTCCGAAAACGCCGGCAAATCCAACGTCGTCCTCCTCTTCGTCCCCATGGCCTTCACAGGCGTCTGCACCAAGGAACTCTGCGAAATCTCCGGCGGCCTCAACGAATTCACCGCCCTCAACGCCCGCGTCCTCGCCATCTCCGGCGACAATCCCTTCGCCCAGAAGGCATGGGCCGATAAAGAAAACATCACCCTCACCCTCCTCAGCGACTACGACCACGCCACCACCTCGGCCTACGGCATCGCCTACGATAGCTTCCTCCCTGACAAAAACCTCGGCCAGGCAGGCGTCCCCAAACGCTCCGCCTTCGTCGTCGATAAATCCGGCGTCCTCCAATACGCCGAGGTCCTCGAAAACCCAGGCGACCTCCCCGACTTCGCCGCCATCAAGGCCGTCCTCGCTTCCCTCTCCTGACCCTTCCGCGGATCCCCTCCGCAACTGCGGGCGGCACCACCGGTTTCCCCGGCGGTCCCGCCCGCTTCCCTTTTCTACCCTCTCCACCATGAGCCTCCGCCGCCTCGCCGCCCTCGCCGCCGCCGCCGCCCTCGCTGCCCCGGCCTGCACCGGCTTCCCTCGCGGCTGGCACGCCGCCAAGGCTTCCCACCCCGCCGACCCAGCCACCGGCGCATGGCGCGGCACATGGCTCAGCACCTCCAACGGCCACCACGGAGGTCTCCGCGCCGTCGTCTCCACCATCCCTAACCAGCCCGGCATGCTCCGCTTCCGCTACCGCGCCTCATGGAAACACGTCCTCTGCGCCGGCTTCTCCGTCGATTGCCTCGCCTCACCCCAACCCGACGGCTCCATCTCCCTCTCCGGCTCAAAAGACCTCGGCCCGCTCTTCGGCGGCACCTTCTCCCACTCCGCCACCATCCATAACAACTCCCTCAACGCCACCTACCACGCCTCCATGGACCACGGCACCATGGTCCTCCAGCGCCTCAATCACTAGCCATCCCCCCTCTCACCGCCCCCGCCCCACCTCTCTATGTCCATCGCCCGATCCGCACTGCGCCACCCATGGACCGTTGTCGTCGCAGTCATCGCCCTCGCCCTCGGAGCATGGGTCGCCATCCAGCGCATGGCCAGAGACGTCTTCCCTCCCCTCGGCATCCCCACCATCTACGTCGCCCAACCCTACGGCGGCATGGACCCTGCCCAGATGGAGGGCTTCCTCACATACTACTACGAATACCACTTCCTCTACATCACAGGCATCGAACACGTCGAAAGCAAAACCATCCAGGGAGCCAGCATCATGAAGCTCCAGTTCCACGAAGGCACAGACATGGCCTCCGCCATGGCAGAAACCATCGCCTACGTGAACCGCGCCCGCGCCTTCATGCCCCCAGGCACCCCCGGCCCCTTCGTCACTCGCTTCGACGCCGGCAGTGTCCCCGTCGGCAACCTCGTCTTCTCCTCCTCTAACCCCTCCCGCTCCGTCGGACAGATGCAGGACGCCGCCCTCAACCTCGTCCGCCCTCTCTTCGCCACTCTCAAAGGGGTCTCCGCTCCACCTCCCTTCGGCGGCAGCGCTCGCACCATCGTCATCAGCGTCAAACCCGACCGCCTCCGCGCCAGCGGCCTCTCCCCGGACGATGTCGTCTCCGCCATCGCCGCTGCCAACACCATCAGCCCCAGCGGCAATCTCGCCCTCCCGCACTCCTACCCGATGGTCCCCACCAACGCCGTCGTCAAAAATATCAAAGACCTCGCCGCCGTCCCTCTCAAATCCTCCCACGCCGGCGCCGTCTTCGTCAGAGACATCGCAGACGTCTCCGACAGCAGCGACCTCGTCACTAGCATCGCCCTCGTCAACGGCCGCAGAACCGTCTACATGCCAGTCACCAAACGCAGCGACGCCTCCACCCTCTCCGTCGTCAGCCTCGTTAAACAGAATCTCCCGAAATTCAAAGCCGCCTGCCCAGACGACATCAGCGTCACCTTCGAGTTCGACCAGAGCCCGTGGATCATCCGCGCCATCTCAGACCTCGTCAAAGAAGGCATCCTCGGAGCCGCCCTCACCGGCCTCATGGTCCTCCTCTTCCTCCGCAACTTCCGCACCGCCTTCATCGTCGTCCTCAATATCCCCATCTCCATCGCCTCCGCCCTCTTCGCCCTCTGGATCTCCGGCGAATCCGTCAACCTCATGACCCTCGGCGGCCTCGCCCTCGCCATCGGCATCCTCGTCGATGAAGCCACCGTCACCATCGAAAACATCCACGCCCACCTCCACCGCCTCCCTCCCTCATCCTCCCCACTCTCCCGCTCATCCCTCGCTTCCGCCACCCTCAAAGCCACCGAAGAAACCACCACGCCACGGCTCCTCGCCATGCTCTGCATCCTCGCCGTCTTCGTGCCCTCCTTCTTCATGACCGGCCCCGCCAAAGCCCTCTTCGTCCCCCTCGCCCTCGCCGTCGGCTTCAGCATGGCCGCCTCCTTCCTCCTCTCCAGTACCCTCGTCCCCATCCTCGCCGTCTGGTGGCTCCGCCTCCACCCTTCCCACCCTATCACCAACAGCACTCCTCAAACCTCCCCTCACATCCCTCCTCCCTCTCCCCTCTCAAAAGCATACTCCGCTCTCATCTCACCCCTCATCGCCGCTCGCTACCTCCTCATCCCCCTCTACCTCGCCGCCGCCTCCCTCGCCATCATCACCCTCATCCCGAAACTCGGCACCGAAATCTTCCCGGAAGTCGACACCGGCCAGATCCAACTCCGCCTCCGCGCCCCGGCCGGCACTAAACTCGAAATCACAGAACAAATCACCCAGCGCACCCTCGATATCATCGCCTCCGCAGCCGGCCCGTCTAACGTCAATATCACCATGGCCCTCGTCGGTGTCCATGCCCCCAATTACCCCGTCAATCTCATCCACCAGTGGAACAGCGGCCCGGACGAAGCCGTCATCCAGGTCCAACTCAAGGAAAACTCCGGCGTCGCCATCGCCCAACTCCGCGAATCCCTCCGCGCTCGCCTCGCCTCGGAACTCCCAGGCATCTCCTTCTCCTTCGAACCCGCCGACATCGTCTCCCGCGTCATGTCCCTCGGCGCTCCCACCCCAGTCGAAATCGCCATCAGCGGCAAAGACTTCTCCACCTCCCGCTCCTTCGCCGAATCCGTCCGCCAGTCACTCGCCGCCATCCCGGCCCTCAGAGATGTCCAGTTCGGCCAGACTCTCGACTACCCAAGCGTCGATGTCCGCGTCGACAGAGAACGCGCCGGCCTCTTCGGCGTCACCATGTCCGACGCCACCCGCAGCCTCACCGCCGCCACCGCCAGCAGCCGCTTCACTTTCCCTAACTACTACGCAGACCCCAAAACAGGCGTCAGCCTCAGTCTCCAGGTCCAGATCCCTCAATCCCTCATCAAAGACCACGAAGACCTCCTCAACCTCCCCATCTCCGCCGGAAATTCCGCCACCACCGTCCCTCTCCGCAGCTTCGCCTCCGTCTCCCCAGGCTCTCTCATCGGACAGTACGACCGCTACAACATGGCTCGCACCATCTCCGTCACCGCCAATATCCACGGCTCGGACCTCGGCGCCGTCGCCGCAGCCATCGAAAAATCCCTGGCCTCCCTCTCCCCGCCCCAGGGCACCTCCTTCGCCATCCGCGGCCAGATCCAACCCATGAAGGATCTCCAGTCAGGCCTCCGCACCGGCCTCATCTCCGCCATCATCGCCATCCTCCTCCTCCTCGTCGCCAGCTTCCAGAGCGTCCGCCTCGCCCTCGCCGTCATCACCACCATCCCAGCCGTCATCCTCGGCGTCTATCTCTCCCTCTGGTGCTTCCACTCCACCCTCAATGTCCAGAGCTTCATGGGTGCCATCATGTCCACTGGCGTCGCCGTCGCCAATGCCATCCTCATGGTCACTTTCGCCCACCGCGCCCACCAACTCGGCCTCCCCCGCCACGCCGCCGCTCTCGCAGGAGCCACCAGCCGCCTCCGCCCCATCCTCATGACCAGTCTCGCCATGATCGCCGGCATGATCCCCATGGCCTTCGGCGGCGGTCAGGCCGGCCCGCTCGGCAAAGCCGTCCTCGGCGGCCTAACCATGGGCACTCTCGCCACTCTCTTCCTCCTCCCCGCAGCCTTCGCTCTCCTCTCCAATCCCCACGCCTCCTCCGCCTCCCTCGACCCGGACGACCTGACATCATCCCCTAACGCACAGCCGCCAGGCTCACCCTGACCTCCCCATGAACCTTCCCGCATGGCTCTCCGGCCTCCTCCTCCTCTCCGCTTCCTCCTGCCTCTCCCCCGCCGCAGAACCCTCTCCCATCCCCACCACCCACCCCTCCACCGGCACCATCCTCCGCTGGATCTCCCTCCCCGCCACCCTCGCCCCATGGCAGCAGGCCGCCCTCCACGCCAAAGTCACCGGCTACGTCAAATCCATCTCCGTCGATCAAGGCGACTCCGTCAAATCCGGCCAACTCCTCGCCCTCATCGAGGTCCCCGAACTCGAAGCCGACCTCGCCGCCCACAAAGCCGAGGTCTCCGCCGCACAGTCGGAATCCGATAGGCTACTCGCCGCCCGCAAAAAATCCCCGGACCTCACCCTCCCCCAGTCCATCGACAACGCCAAGGCTCGCCTCGCCCTCGCCCAATCCAGTCTCGCCCGCTCCGAAACCCTCCTCCGCTTCGCCGAAATCCGCGCCCCCTTCGACGGCATCATCTCCTCACGCATGGTCGACCCTGGAGCCCTCGTCTCCGCCGGATCCACCCAGATGTTCCACCTCGTCGACTCCTCAACCATCCGTCTCCACATCCCTATCACAGAACTCGAAACCCCACTCGTCCACAAAGGCATCCCCGTCAAAGCCACCATCAGCGCGCTCCCCTCCCAACCCCTCGACGCCTCCATCTCCCGCACCGCTCACTCCCTCGACCCAGCCACCCGCACCATGCTCGCTCAAGCCGACCTGCCAAACCCTACCCTCTCCCTCCGCCCAGGCATGTTCGCCACCGCACGCATCGGCGTCGAAAAACACGACAACGCCACCCTCATCCCCGTCGCTGGCCTCGTCATGGAAAAATCCAACGCCTTCGTCTTCAGACTCATCAACGGTAAAGCCGTCAAAACCGCCGTCACTCCCGGCTTCAACGACGGCACCCATGCCGAAATCCCTTCCCTCAAACCCGACGACGTCATCCTCCTCCCAGGCACCACTCTCCTCACCGACGGTCAGCCCATCCCAGCCTCCAGACCCTAGCACCCTATCCCCTCAGGGCTCACACCTCCCAGCTCCTCACCAGATGCTCCTCCCTCGCCTCTTCCCCCTCGCCCTCCACCTCGCCGCCTCCCTCGCCCTCATCTCCACCTCCCGCGCCTCCCCGACCTTCCTCAACCTCCCCACCACCATGCGGCTCGCCGGTGCCCGCAATGACGACATCGCCATCGCCCGCACCAGACACGCCGAAGCCATCGCCCAATCCCGCTCCGCATGGCAGCGCTTCTGGCCATCCCTCAGCCTCGCCGCCGCCTCCAGAGGCCACCAAGGCAGGGTCCAGGATATCGGCGGCGCTCTCTTCGACGCCAACAAACAGCAGTACACCCTCGGCGGCGCCCTCCTCGTCGACTGGTCCCCCGGCGAAATCTACTTCGCCGCCCTCGCCGCCAATCAGCGCGCCCTCGCCGCCGCAGAACTCGCCGAAGCCTCCCGCCGCTCCATCATCCTCCAGTCCATCAACCGCTACTACGACCTCCTCGCCGCAGAAGCCTCCCTCGCCGTCGCCGCAGACGACCTCACCCTCACAGAAAACTACGCCGCTCAACTCAACGCCGCCGTCAGCTCAGGCACCGCCTTCCGCTCAGACTTCCTCCGCGCCACCATCGCCACCACTCGCCTCAAACTCGCTCTCCGCAAATCCGAAGAAACCCGCGACCTCGCCGCCGCCGCCCTAGCCGAATCCCTGCGCCTCCCCGCAGACTCCCAACTCCGCCCAGCCAAATCCGACCTCGTCCCCGTTCCCCTCTCCCCTCCCGCTTCCATCCCCTCTCTCCTCGCTCAAGCCTCCTCCAACAGACCTGAACTCCGCGCCGCCGCCGCTGACCTCTCCGCCGCCAGAATCAACTCCGACCGCGCCCGCATCGCCCCACTCCTCCCCTCCGTCAACGCAGGCTACGGCCTCGCCGCCCTCGGCGGCGGCTTCGATAACCAATGGAGAAGCCCGCGCGATTCCCACGACTTCTTCCTCGGCCTCTCATGGAAAATCGGCCCCGGCGGCCTCTTCGACCCAGAACGTAAGAAAATCGCCGCCGCTGAACAGGACCGCGCCAATCTCCAGTCACGCTCCCTCCACGCTGCCATCTCCAAAGAAGTCGTCTCCGCCGCCACCCGCGCCGCCTCCGCCGCCTGCAAAGTTGCCGCATTCCGGTTCTCCAGCCCCAGTTTCGCAAAGATACTCCCAAGGTGCTGCTTCACCGTCTTCTCAGCCATCCCCAGAATCACCCCCACCTCCCCATTGCTCTTCCCCTGCGCCACCCATAGCAGCACCTCCGCCTCCCGCGCCGTAATCCCCAGCGCCGTCTGCAGCGGCACCGCACTCGAATAGTCCGGACTGAACCCGCTCCCCGCCGCCTCGATGCACTCATGCACCGCCCCCGCCCTCTGCAGCCGCGCCGTCACCGCCGCCAGCAGATCATCCCGCACCACCGGCTTCGTCAGATAGTCATCCGCCCCGTAGTTCATCCCCACCCTCACATCACTCCGGTCACTCTTCGCCGTCAGAAAAATAAAAGGCGTCGCCGCAAACCGCACGTCCTCCCGCAACGCCTGCACCACCCCGTACCCGTCCAGCTCAGGCATCATCACATCGCACAGCACCAGATCCGGCTCCTCCCTCCTCGCCATCTCCAACCCAACCCTCCCATTCTCCGCCGTCACCGTCTCATACCCCTCCATCTCCAGCATCAAAGCGATGTTCCGCCTCATCGGCGCCTGATCTTCAATGATTAGAATCTTCTTCACCTCCTCACCTTCGCACCCCTGCCGAGTCCCGCCATCAGACTTTCGCCGGATACCAATCCCCACCCTCCTCTCCCCCTCTCCGCCCAAAGTCGGATACCCCCACCGTCCCTTCATCTTGCACCCACCCCCACCCTCGCCACCGTCGCCAGATGATCGAAAACGACCCGCGGCCTGACCTCGGCAGTCTCGCCGAACGCCGCGAGTTTGTCCGCCGCTCCGTCCTCCGCGCCAACCGCACCATCGGAGCCATCCTCGCCATGGTCGTCCTCACCGGTGCCGTCCTCGTCTTCTTCATCACCAAAGCCCGCCAAAGCCAGGCCCGTGCAGAACAAGCCGAAGCCGAAAACACCGAGCGTCTCTGGAAAGCCTCCCTCGCCCAGGCCCGCGCCGAAAACCTCAGCACCAAAATGGGCCACCGCGACGCCGCCCTCGAGGCCGTCCGCACCGCCGCTCTCATCCGCCCCTCCCTCGAACTCCGCAACGAGGCCCTCGCCGCCCTCATCCGCCCGGACCTCGTCCCCGACCGCTCATGGGACCTCCAGCGCGGCTCCTTCGGCTTCAACTTCGACCCCGACCTCCGCTACTACCTCGTCCGCTACACCGAAACCGACGTCTCCCTCTACCGCATGGACGACAATTCCCACGTCCGCGACTTCCCCCTCCCAGCCTCCCTCGCCCTTCAGCGCAAACTCCTCGGCACCCCCATCTCCGTCGGCGACTTCACCTTCTCCGCCTCCGGCAAATACACCGCCATCCGCTACAACGGCGGAGCCGTCGCACTCTACGAAACCGAATCCGGTCAACTCGCCCGCGTCATCGGTCTCGATCCCATCACCCGGCAGCACTCATGGCCCCCCACCTTCACCGCCGACGACCGCATCATGTGCCTCGCCATGCACGGCACCGACGGCACCCACCTCCTCTACGACATCCAGGCCGGCAACGTCCGCCCCATGCCAAAACTCCCCGACGGCTTCACCTACACCGGCGGCTTCACTAACTTCACCCGCCTCAGCCCCCGCGGCGACCTCATCGCATGGTACTCCGGCGACGTCATCAACATCTACCACACCGCCACCGGCAACCTCCACCTCTCCCACAAAGCCGCCGCCCGCGTCCAATCCCTCACATGGGACGTCCGCGGCGACCGCTTCCTCTTCGCCTGCGACAACTTCGCTCTCTACTCCCTCGAAATCGCCAGCGGCCGCATCGTCCAGTTCGGCGACATCGCCGTCGAAACATGGGTCCACAACTTCAGCGCCGACGGCCGCCTCCTCGTCACCTCCGGCAGCGACGGCATCACCAGACTCTGGGACGTCGCCACCGCTCGCGTCCTCTGCCGCACCACCGCCGGTCGCGGTCTCGTCATCTCACGCTCCGGCGACCGCATCGCATGGGGCCTCCCCGGCCGCAAAGTCGGCGTCTGGCGCATCGCCACCAGCCCCGGCCAGCGCGATATCCTCGGCACCTACAAAAACCGCTCCACCGTCTGGCAATCCGACATCTCCCCAGACGGCCGCCTCGCCGTCTGGAGCCCCCCGGAATGGGCCGGCCCCGATAACACCGCCAGAAACCACAGCTTCGAACTCATCGACCTCGAATCCCGTCAACTCCTCCCCTTCCTCCTCCCAGCCAAACACGCCGCCGGATTCCACCCACTCACCCAGCAACTCTGGCTCGCCGGCCCCTCAGGCCTCCGTCTCTTCAACCTCCCGCCCTCCGGTCTCCCTAACCCTGACTCCTTCCTCGCCTCCGGCACCCCCATCCCTCTCCCCAAAGACTTCACCCCGCACTCCATCAGCTGGAACGCCGACGGCCAGCGCGCCGTCATCCCCGGCTCCAGCAAACGCATGCTCGTCATCAACCCAGCCTCTCCTGACAATCCCCTCCTCATCGAAAACGCCAGCAACTCCCACCTCTCCCTCCCCGGCCCAGCCTCCCCCAGCGGCACAGGCTCCATCATCCTCAGCCCAGACGGCCGCTGGATCGTCTCCGGCCGCTACACCATGGACACCCGCGTCACCATCTGGGACGCCACCACCGGCAAAGGCGCAGCAAAGCTCGACACCCCTAACAGCCACATCACCTTCAGCCGCGACGGCCGTCTCCTCCTCGCCACCGGCTTCAACGACGCCACGCTCTGGGAAACCGGCTCATGGAAACGTCTCTGGCGCAAGGAACGCCAACCGCTCCTCAGCGGCGGCTCCGCCGGCGCCTTCCTCCCCGATAACAAGGTCCTCGCATGGAACCGCGACAACACCACCATCGATCTCCTCTCCTTCAACGGCGACCCCGTCGCCACGCTCCAGGTCCCCGACCTCGGCTTCATCGCCAGCATCCGCGCACCCCAATCCTCAGACCGTCTCTTCATCGGCGGCATGGAAGGCCGCATGCTCTCCCTCGACCTCGCCCAACTCCGCAAGGAACTCGCCGCCCTCCACCTCGACTGGCCGTTCCCCCCAGCCAAATCCCTCCCCGCACCCCGACCACTCTCCTCATGGTCCCCAGCCCTCCTCAGTCTCGCCCCCGTCGCCCTAGCCGCCATCCTCGGCACCCTCGCACTCCGCCGCCAGGGCCGCCTCACCTCCGAATTCATCGAAGCCACCGAAGTCGCCGCCCAGCGCGAACAGGAACTCGCCGCAGAACGCGAAATCAATGACCTCAAAAGCCGCTTCGTCTCCACCGTCAGCCACGAGTTCCGCACACCCCTCGGCATCACCATGTCCGCCGTCGAACTCCTCCGCCACTACGAGGACCGTCTCCCCCAGGCCGAAAAATCCCGCCTCTTCGACGACATCCACACCGCCACCCGCAACATGGCAGGCCTCATGGAACAAGTCCTCGTCCTCGGCCGCGCCGACGCCGGTAAACTCGCCTGCCGCCCAGCCCCCGTCGACCTCGACGCCCTCGTCCGCAAGGTCACCGACGAAACCCTCTCCGCCACCAATCGCAAATGCCCAGTCTCATGGGCACCCGAAAGCGACCTCTCAGGCGCCGCCGCCGACGAAGCCCTCCTCCGCCACATCTTCACCAATCTCCTCCACAACGCCGTCAAATACTCCCCACCCGGCTCACCAGTCCTCATCGCCGCTCGCCGCGAAGGCCCCATGGCCGTCTTCTCCATCACCGACCACGGCATCGGCATCCCCGACGCCGACCTCCCCAGTCTCTTCGAAGCCTTCCACCGCGGCAGCAATGTCGGCGACCTCCCCGGCACCGGCCTCGGCCTCGTCATCACCAAACGCTGCATCGACCTCCACCGCGGCAGCATCCACGTCAAATCCTCCCCGGACCTCGGCTCCACCTTCACCGTCCGCATCCCCGCATGGAACTGACCTCCCCACCCGCGGCTTGACCTCGCCCCATCGGTGCCTACCGTCCTCCCCTCCCGCCAAGGCACCACCATCATGGATCACCAACAAACGCTGGCCAAACCAGCCACCCTCGCAGGCACCTCCCTCCACACCGGTGCCAAGGTCACCCTCACCATGAAGCCCGCCCCGGCCGGCCACGGAATCAAATTCCGTCGCATGGACCTCGAAGACCAACCCTTCATCACCGCCTGCGTCGAAAAGGTCCAGATGGTCGAACGCGCCACCACCCTCGCAGAAGGCTCCGTCAAGGTCCACACCGTCGAACACGTCATCTCCGCCCTCGCTGGCATGGGCATCGACAACGCCCTCATCGAAATGGACGCCAACGAACCGCCCATCGGCGACGGCTCCGCCGCTCCCTACGTCGAGTGCATCAAAGCCGCAGGCATCCAGAAACAGGACGCCCTCCGCTCAGTCTACGAAATCCGCGAACCCATCCACGTCGAAACCCCAGGCGGTAGTCTCATCACCATCGTCCCAGACCGCAAATTCCGCATCTCCTGCACCCAGGTCGGCCCAGACGGCCGCTACACTCAGTACTTCTCCACAGAAATCACCCCCGCCATCTACGAAAAGGAAATCGCCCCCGCACGCACCTTCGTCTTCTACGAGGACGTCAAAGGGCTCCTCGAAAAAGGCCTCATCAAGGGCGGCAGTCTCGAAAACGCCGTCGTCATCCGCGACGACAGCGTCATGAGCAAGGAACCCCTCCGCTTCCCTGACGAATTCGTCCGCCACAAAATCCTCGACATCATCGGCGACCTCATGCTCTTCGGCCGCCGCATCATGGGCCACGTCATCGCCGTCAGACCAGGCCACGGCCCTAACACTGAAATGGCACGCCGCCTCAAGGCCGAACACGCACGCATGCTCAGCATGGTCCCGCGCTCGGTCACCATCCCCCTCGGAGAAGCCGTCCTCGACGTCAACGAGGTCATGCGCATCCTCCCACACCGCTACCCCTTCCTCATGGTCGACCGCATCGTCGGCTTCGAAGGCGAAAACAAATGCACCGGCGTCAAAGCCGTCACCATCAACGAACCGTTCTTCCAGGGCCACTTCCCAGGCCACCCAGTCATGCCAGGCGTCCTCCAGGTCGAGGCCATGGCCCAGGTCGCTAGCATCCTCATGCTCAGAAAACCCGAAAATCAGGGCAAGATCGGCTACTTCATGAGCGCCAACGATGTCAAATTCCGCCGCCCCGTCGTCCCCGGCGACATGCTCTTCATCGAAGCAGAAATCCTCAAGGTGAAACGCAACATCGGCGTCGCCCGCTGCCGCTGCACCGTCAACGGCGAGACCACCTCGGAAGGCGAACTCATGTTCGGCCTCCTCGAACGCTGACCCCGCCCGCAGCCCCACGCTGCCGCCTTGCCCGACTCCAACCCTGTGCCAGCGTTCCCACCATGAACGCCACAGCTGACCCGCTGCGCCTCCGCTCCACCGCCACCGACCTGGCAAGGCGGCTCTCCGACGCAGGCCACACCGCCTACTTCGCAGGCGGCTGCGTCCGCGACGAACTCCTCGGCCGCCAGCCCCACGACTACGACATCGCCACCAGCGCCACCCCTGATCAGGTCCTCGCCCTCTTCCCACGCGCCCAGCTCGTCGGCGCTCACTTCGGCGTCGTCGTCGTCCACCTCCACGGCCACCTCTTCGAAATCGCCACCTTCCGCTCCGACGGCACCTACCTCGACGGCCGCCGCCCGGACCACGTCGTCTTCTCCTCCCCGGAAGCCGACGCCCAGCGCCGCGACTTCACCGTCAATGGCATGTTCCTCGACCCGCTCTCCGGTCACCTCATCGACTTCGTCGGCGGCCGCGATGACCTCAAAAACCACACGCTCCGCGCCATCGGCAACCCTTCCCTCCGCTTCTCCGAAGACCGGCTCCGTCTCCTCCGCGCCGTCCGTTTCGCCGCCTCCCTCGACTACTCCATCGATCCCCTCACATGGGACGCCCTCCGCTCGGAAGCGCACTCCCTAGCCTCCATCAGCATCGAACGCATCCGCGACGAATTCCTCAGAATCATGCTCCATCCTAACCGGGTCCGCGGCTTCGATCTCCTCGATTCCTCCGGTCTCCTCAAGGTCTTCCTCCCCGAAATGGAAGCCCTCAAAGGCTGCTCCCAGCCACCCGAATACCACCCGGAAGGCGATGTCTGGATCCACACCCGACTCATGCTCTCTCTCCTCCCCGACGTCGTCTCCCCCCCGCTCGTCCTCTCCGTTCTCCTCCACGACATCGCCAAACCCGCCACATGGTCCTGCGACCCCGCAGAAGGCCGCATCCGCTTCAACGGCCATGACAAACTCGGCGCAGAAATGTCCGCCGACATCCTCCGCCGTCTCCGCTGCTCTAACGAGGTCATCGACGCCACCACCACCGCCGTCGCCAATCACATGAAATTCATGCACGTCCGCGACATGCGCCCTGCCAAGGTCAAACGCTGGGTCGTCCAACCCACTTTCCCAGACGAACTCGAACTCCACCGCGTCGACTGCCTCGGCAGCAACGGGCTCCTCGATAACTGGGAATTCATGCACAAGGCCCTCACCGACGCCCCCGCCTCCGCGTCCCTCCCACCAAGGCTCCTCACCGGCCGCGACCTCCTCGCCATGGGCTACCCCAGCGGCCCCCGCATGGCCGTCATCCTCACAGAAATCCAGGACGCTCAGCTCGAAGGCCGCCTCACCTCCCCCGAGGAAGCCACCGCATGGGTCAAAGCCAACCACCCACCCCCACCGTAACAAGGGCGTCCCGCCCTTGCCTCCGCACAAGCCCCCAAAAGTGGCACAGGCATCCTGCCTGTGACCCCACCCCACAAGCCCCCCGTAACAAGCCACCTCGCCCTCGTCTCCGCACAAGCCCCTCAATACATCGGCCGCCACCCCGTATCAAACCCCGTCACCGTCTCCGGCCGCCGCCCTTTCCCGGGCCGCCACGGCGCATCATGCCGGAACATCGATACCGCTAGAATCACCAGCACCGGCAGCGCCCCGAACCCGCACGTCACCACCACGCCCGCAATCACCATCATCGGCAGAAAACACAGCAGCGCCATCATGTTCCCCCGCGGACTCATCTCATACGGCAGCAGGCTCAGCTTCAGATGGCTCCTCCCTAACTGCAGCCCCGTCGCCGTGTACACCACATAAAAACTCAATCCCGACACCACCCCATACAGCACCATCCCCCCTCCCGTCGCCACCGTCCTGATCAATTGCTGATTGAACAACCCCACCCCCAGCACCCAGAACCCGCACACCGCCACCGCCACCAGCCGCATCGTCACCGACCGATACCCGCTCGCCCCAATCACCCCGCCACTCATCGCCGACGCCGCCCCAACAACATTCAACATCGTCATCACATTCTCCCACAGATTGAAGCCCCCCAGAAAATACCGCACGATCAGATAAGGCGTCAGCGACAGCAGCACCAATCCGCAGAACAGCATCTGCACACACCACTTCCCTCCCACCACCTGCCACCGCGACAACCCGCCCAGCAGCAGCAGCTCGGACTGCCCCGCCCTCACTTCCTCAAACAGCGACCCGAAACTCCGCAACGGCATCACCACCACCGTCACCAGCGCCGTCACCACCCAGAACGGGCTCCCTCCCAGCCTAACCACCAGCCCCAACCCGCTCCGCGACCCGCCGCCCTCACCTGCCGCCGTCATCTCCGCCATCAGCGCCACCAGCACACACAAGTGGATCAGCAGAAACGGCTGCACAAACATCGGCGACCGCAATCCCTGCCGCAGCTCCTTCACCAGCACCGGCGACCACCGGTCCGAAAAATCAGTCAGGGCAGTGCTCGGCGGCTTCATCGTCGTCAAAGCCGTCTCCGCCTCACCCTCAGATCACCCGGTCGTTACCTCCATCCACCGGAATCTGCGCCCCAGTCGTCTTCCCGAACACCGGCCCAGCCATCGCACACACCATCGCCGCCACATCCGCACTCCGGATCTCCGTCTTCATCAGATTCCGCGTCTTATACTCCTCCACCGTCACCCCATAACGCTCCGCACTCCGCGCCAGCGCCTCCGGCGTCCACAACTCCGTGTCAAACACCGCGTCCGGATGAATGATGTTCACCCGCACCCCCGCCGGTGCCAGCTCCAGCGCCGCCACCCGCACCAACTGCGTCACCGCCGCCTTCGCACACGAATAACTCCCCGCACCAGCCCCCGGTGCCTTCACGTTCCGGCTCCCCACAAAAATCGCCGTCGGCTCCACCCCTAGCTTCAAATAAGGCACGCAACTCTGCAGCAGTCTCATGTGACTCGTCAGATTCACCTCAAGGCTCTTCGCCCAGTTCCCCGCATCCATGTCCTCGAAATTCGCCCCCGCCGTGAAAATCCCCGCATTACTAACTAAAATATCCAGACCGCCAGTCGCCCTCACCACGTCCTCCACCGCCTCCTTCACCCGCTCATAATCCGTCAGGTTGATGATCTTCCCGCTCAACCCAGGCACGCCACTCAACCGCTCCGGTGTCTGCGGATTCAAATCCATCCCCGTCACCACCGCCCCCTGCGCCGCCAAAGCCACCGCAATCGCCCGCCCAATCCCCGCCGCCGCTCCCGTCACAATCGCCGTCTTCCCCTGCAACGGCAACGCCGCCGGCGCATTCCTCAACTTCGCCTGCTCCAAGTCCCAGTACTCCACCGCAAACAAATCCTTCTCCGGCAGCGCACACCACCCGCCCGCAGCCTCCGCCTGCTGAATCGTCCGCACCGTGTGCTCCACAATGTCCCTCACAATCCCAGCCTCACCCATCGTCGCCCCGAACGAAATCACTCCCTTCCCGCGCCACACCGCCCACCGCGGCGCCCCATCCAACTCAGTCTGCCCGCTCGCGTTCCTAGCAAAATACTCGCCGCACGCCGCCGCATACCCAGCCACATCACTAGCACCACTCACCACCGCAGGAATCCGCTTCGTCCGGATACTGTGATCCGGCGTCAGGGTACCCCGCGTCGCCAATCCATCCACATCCGCCCGACCCGCAAACCCTGCCGCTTCCTCCCCTCCCTCAAACAGCGCATGACACGCCCGCCCCCGCACCTTCGACACCTCCCGCCGAATCGCCGCCAGCTCCCGCAAATCCTCCTTCACAAACGTCCCCGCCCCGCGCGCCACCGACCCCACCCCGCCCCCGCGACGCTCCAGCGCCGCCTCCGCCTCACTCACCAACCGGATCATCCGCTCATAACTCTCCCGCGCCGTCGCCCCGAACGTGAAAATCCCATGCTGCATCAGCACCAAACCCTCCACTTTCCCCCAGTCCGCCCCAGCCGTCGCCGCCGCCACCGCCTTCGCCAGCAGAAAACCAGGCATCACATACGGAATCACAATCACCCGCTCACCCCACGTCGCCCTCACCAGCGCCTCCCCATCCGGCTGATTCGTCAGCGCAATCACCGCATTCGCATGCGTGTGATCCACAAACTTCTGCGGCAGCACCGCGTGCACAATCGCCTCAATCGACGGATTCGGTGCCGCCGGATCCAACAGCGCCGCCCGCTGCTGCGCCACCATGTCCGGATCACTCAAGCTCTCCAGCGCCCCCAGCTTCAAAAGCGTCTCCATCCGCACCGCCGGAAAATGCTTCGCCTCAATCGTCGCCAGATCACCCCCACTCCCCTTGATATAAAGCACCTCCACCGCCGCCCCGAAAAAATCCCGCACCGTGCTCTTCACCGACGTGTTCCCTCCCCCGTGCAGCACCAGTTGCGGCTCCCGCCCCAGCAACCGCGACGTGTAAACGCGCAGCGCTAGATCACTCTCGGAAAACAAGGCAGTTTCAGTGTCGGACCAGTGGCTTTGCATGGATTTGTCAGGGTCTTCCAGGCTCTCCGCCCGGCCCAGCAGCCTGCTGCGCCCCCCCACCCGCGCAACCGGGATCATCACGCTCCCCTCCCCCCTCCATCACCTCAGAATTCCCTCCAGCTACCCGGAAAAATCTGTGCGCCAGGTCTTGTCACCACCTCAATCCTGCCGAACCATCTCCCCACCATGTCCTCCGACCTCTCCAATCCCTACGCCTCCCCAGTCTCCGCTCCACCCGTCCCCACCGACGCCCTCTCCACCCACCTCGAAGGCATCGCCTTCCCCCTCCGCGTCACCTTCCGCATCCTCACTCTCGCCCCGCGCATCGACATCACCGACGCCAACGGCCGCTCCGTCCTCCACGCCCGCCAGAAGCTCTTCCGCCTCCGCGAACACGTCGAACTCTTCACCGACGCCTCCCGCTCCTCCCGTCTCGCAGAAATCAAAGCCGACCGCATCATCGACTGGTCCGCACGCTACCGCTTCACCGACGCATGGAACGGCGAAATCGGCACCATGGGCCGCAAAGGCTGGCGCTCCCTCTGGCGCGCCCACTACGATGTCTTCAACCCAGGCGACTCCATCCCCGACTTCACCATCCGCGAAGAAAACCCCTTCGCCAAAGTCATGGACGGTCTCTTCGGCCAGATCCCCCTCCTCAACTTCATCACCGTCCTCCTCTTCCACCCCCGCTACCTAGCCTCCCGCTCCTCAGGCGACCACGCCCTCCGACTCATCAAACGCCCAGCCTTCTGGCAGGGCAAATTCGACATCGAACAAACCGGCCCCGCCAGCCCACGCGAAATCATGAACCTCCTCCTCTCCTTCCTCATGCTCGTCCTCCTCGAACGCCGCCGCGGCTGATCCTCCCACCATCACACCAGGCCCGTGGCACTCGACATCCCCAATCCATACGCCCCGCCAGCCGCGTCTCAGCCCATCAACGGGGATGCCCTCGCCCAACACCTCGACGGCATCGTCTTCCCTCTCCGACTCTCCTTCCGCAGTCTCGCCCTCGGCCCGCGCATCGACATCACCGACGCCAACGGCCGCCACGTCCTCCACGCCCGCCAGAAATTCTTCAGCCTCCGCGAACACGTCGACGTCTTCACCGACACCGCAGCCACCGCCCGTCTCGCCCAAATCCATCCCGCCCACATCCCCGGCTGGTCCACACGCTACCGCTTCACCGACGCTTCCAACGCCCACATCGGCACCATCGGCCGCCAGCACCGGCGCTCGCTCTGGCGCGCCCGCTACACGCTCTTCAACCCCGACAACTCCACCCCGCTCTTCACCATCCGCGAGGAAAACCCCTTCGCCAAAACCATCGACCGCACCCTCAGTCAGATCCCCGTCCTCAACTTCCTCACCATCCCCTTCTTTCAACCCCGCTACCTCGCATCCAACCCCTCAGGCACCCACGCCCTCCGTCTCATCAAACGCCCAGCCCTCAGACAGGGAACCTTCGCCATCGATCAATCCGGCCCCGCCAGCCCCCTCGAAATCCTCAACCTCATCCTCTCCTTCCTCATGCTCGCCATCCTCGAACACCGCCGCGGTTGACCTCCCCGGGCACCCGCCGCGCAATACAGCAATGCGTTGCCCGCATCTCCTTGCCCACCCCCACCACCAGCCCTACCCACCACCCAGTTTCACTGTACCAAGTCCCTTTCCCATTCCCATTCC
>QQNF01000050.1 GCA_003402705.1 Verrucomicrobiota bacterium
CTCTCCCCCCACCACCCCAGCCACCGCCGCCGCCGCCAGCTCCGGATGATTGCAGTCCCGACTCAAATGCCCCAGCACCACCCGCTGCAACCTCCCCACCCCAGCCGCCACCACCAGCTCCGCCGCCTGCTGATTCGATAAATGCCCGTGCCTCCCAGCAATCCGCTGCCGCGTCGACCACGGCCGCTTCGTGTCCTTCGCCAGTAAATCCGGATCATAATTCGCCTCCAGAAACAACGCATCCACCCCGGCCAACCGCGTCTCCACCAATCGCGTCGCGTGCCCCAGATCACTCACCACCCCCAACCGCACACCCCCAGCCGTAAACACATACCCCACCGGCTCCACCGCATCATGCGGCACCGCAAACGTCTCCACCCCCATCCCCGCAAACTCAAACTTCCCCCCGCACGGAATCGTCCGCCACTTCCCCCCATCCACCAACTCCCCAAGCACCGCCCGCGTCATCGCCGTCGCCAGCACCGGCACCCCATGCGCCTTCGTGAAATTCCCCAACCCCTTCACGTGGTCCCCATGCTCATGCGTCAGCAGTATCCCGCTCAACCCTCCCGGCTCCACCCCCACCGCCTCCATCCGCACCCGCAACTCCCTCGCACTCAACCCCGCATCAATCAGCAACACCTCCCCCCCACAGCGCACCAGCGCCGCGTTCCCACCACTCCCGCTCCCCAGCACGCAAAACTCAATCATCCCCGCCACTCTGCCCTCCCCCACATCCCTCTGTCAATCGCACCCCGCTCCCTTCCCTTCCTCCTAAAGTCTTTTTAAAATAATCTACCCGATATCTTGCGCCCACACCCCATCCACACCACAACATTTTGTGCCTTTCCTCAGAATCCGCTTGGCACCCTCCCGCCACTCCTCCATCTTACCCACCCAATCCCTCTCTCTAAGGGAACGAAATTGTCAAGATTTCTAAAATATGCGCCTGAAACGTCTCGAACTCCACGGATTCAAATCCTTCGCCGATAAGACGAAGATCGACTTCCATGAAGGCGTCACGGCCATCGTCGGCCCAAACGGCTGCGGCAAATCCAATGTCGTCGACGGCGTCCGCTGGGCCCTCGGCGAAACCTCCGCCAAAGCCCTCCGCGGCGGCGAAATGGCCGACGTCATCTTCAACGGCACCGATAAACGCAAACCCCTCAGCATGGCCGAGGTCAGTCTCATCTTCGACGACTGCGAAAAAGACCTCGGCGTCGCCTTCAACGAGGTCTGCATCACCCGCCGTGTCTTCCGCGACGGCAAAAGCGAATACGAACTCAACGGCAACTCCTGCCGTCTCAAGGACATCAACAAGCTCTTCATGGACACCGGCGTCGGTCGCAGCGCCTACAGCATCATGGAACAGGGCAAAATCGACATGCTCCTCAGCGCCAAACCCGAAGACCGCCGCCAGGTCTTCGAGGAAGCCGCCGGCATCACCAAAAGCAAAGCCGAAAAACGCGAGGCCCTCCGCAAACTCGAATACACCGAGGCCAATCTCCTCCGCGTCAACGACATCCTCGCAGAACTCAAACGCCAGATGGGCACCAGCCAACGCCAGGCCGCTAAAGCCCGCCGCTGGCAGGACCTCCACAAGGACGTCCTCATCCTCGACTCCCACCTCCACTCCAGAAAATTCCGCGACCTCTCCTCCGAACGCGACGCCCTCGACGCCAGCATCGCCTCCCTTCGCTCCACCCAGTCCGAAGCCGAAGAACGCATCCGCGACGAAGAAGCCGATGTCGCCGCAGAACGCGCCGACCTCCGCGAAATGGAATCCCTCCTCACTTCCCTTCGCCACCAGCTCAACGAACGCCAGAACCTCATCCACTCCGCTGAAAACCGCATCGGCTTCAACTCCGAACGCGAACGGGAACTCTCCTCCCTCATCGAACGCAACGAACACGACATCGCCGCCAGCAACGAACGGCTCTCCCATCAGGAAGAAGAACTCCGCTCCACCGACTCCGCACTCTCCGCCATCACCGAAAACCTCGTCCGCCAGAAAGCTCAGATCGAGGAACACTTCCGCATCGCCGCCGCCACCCGCGAAGACCGGCTCCGCATCGAATCCTCCCTCCGCGAGGCCCGCAAGGCCATGCATCTCGCCGAGAGCAACATCGCCTCCGCCCAGGCCGCGATCTCCAGTCACCAAAGTCAGGGCGACACCGACCGCTTCCGCCAGGACCAGCTCCAGCGCGACTCCGATTCCCTAACCGCAGACCGCGAATCCAGACTCGCCGACGAATCCCGTCTCAAGGAATCCATCGAATCCCTCAAGGACGAAATCGAATCCCTCGAACTCGCCCTCCACCAGCGCGAAAAAGAAGCCCAGGCCGCCGACATCGAAGCCGCTCAACTCAATAAAAAACTTCAGGAACTCACCCGCTTCCACAGCGAACGCTCCAGCCGCGCCGGCGTCCTCCGCCAGCTCATCGCCGCAGGCGAAGGGCTCGAAAAAGGCACCCGCAAGGTCCTCGCAGGCCTCAACCAGCCCGATCACTTCAAGGCCGGGGTCCGCGGGCTCCTCTCCTCCTTCATCGAGGTCGAACGTCAGTACATCCCAGCCGTCGAAGCCGCTCTCGGCGAAAACCTCCAGGCCGTCCTCGTCTCCGACTCTCTCCTCGCGGAATCCATCATCGAAACCCTCCGCCGCGATCAGCTAGGCCAGGCCCTCGTCCTCCCCGAAGACCTCCTCCGCACCACCGGCGAATACCAGATGCTCACCCCGCCAGTAGGCGGCCTCGCATGGGCCGCCGATGTCGTCAGCGCTCGCGAATCGGTCCGCCCCATGGTCCATCAGCTCCTCGCGAACGTCCTCATCGTCCCCGACGTCGCCACCGCCCTCCGCCTCAAACGCGAAAACCCCGAAATCGTCTTCGCCACGCTCCACGGTGAATTCATCAGCATCGAAGGGGTCGTCTCCGGCGGCACCGAAGCCGATCGCGCCGGCTCCATGCTCCAGCGCCAGACCGAACTAGCCGACCTCGACGCCGAAGTCGCCACCCTCGAAGCCAATCTCAACGCCGCCGACGCCGATCTCATCGCCCGCCAGAACGACGCCCGCTCCGCCCGCATCGCTCTCGACGAACAACGCGAAATCCTCCAGGCCCGCAGGGTCCAGGAAAGTCAGCTCTCCGGCCAACTCACCCTCGTCTCCCGCGACCTCCAGGCGCTCTCCTCAAAACTCGAATCCCTCGACTGGGAACGCTCGGAACTAGCCAAACGCCAGGACGCCGTCGCCCTCAAACTCGAAGACGCCTCCGCCCGTCTCGCCGACGCTTCCGACGCCCTCCAGTCCCACCGCGACGAAGCCGCTAGTCTCGAAGCCGCCATGGACGCCGCCTCCCGCAACGAGGCCGATGCCAATGACCTCCTCGGCGAACTCAAAACCGCCCTCGCAGTCGAACAACGCGCCGAACAAGCCCTCCGCGAACAGCGCTCCCCCATGGACGCCCGTCTCCGCGAACTCCTCGACGTCATCCAGCGCCGCGAACACGAAATCATCACTTACAAGGAGCGCATCGCCAACGCCGACGCAGAAAACGCTAGGCTCCACGAGGAAATCGCCGCCTCCCGCTCGCTCGTCGCAGAACTCGCAGACCAGATCGAAAGCCGCTCGGAAGAACGCACCTCCCGCTCCGCCTCCCTCTCCGAACGCGAACGCGCCCTCGACTCCACCCGCCGCCAGATCCACGCCCTCGCCGAACAACGCGGCCGCGAGGAAGTCCGCGTCACCAAGGTCTCTCTCCGCATGGAAAGTCTCCACACCTACGCCTCGGAGCGCTATCAAATCGACCTCACCACCTTCGAACCCACCCTCCCAGCCCTCGTCGCCACCATCGACAGTCTCAAAGCCGCCCGCTCCAGACCATCCACCCGCCGTCAGAACCCTAACGCCCGCTCGTCCTCCGACGACGAACCAGACGCCGACGACGAGGCCATCGCCGAAGCCGCCCTCGCCGCCGCCGGCTTCCAGGACTCCGATCCCCCAGCCCCGCCCAGCACCGAATCCGACGCCCCTTCCCCTGACGAAGTCCTCGCCTCCGACATCGACTGGGACTTCGTCGAATCCTCCGTCACCGACCTCAAACTGCGCCTCGACAGCATGGGCCCAGTCAACCTCGACGCCATCAAGGAATTCGAGGAACTCGAAGAACGCCATAACTTCCTCCAGCGCGAAAACGACGACCTCGCCAACGCCAAATCCGAACTCCTCGGCATCATCCAGCGCATCAACGACGAAACCAAAAAACGCTTCGTCGAAACCTTCATCAAGGTCCGCGACAACTTCCGCGGCACCTTCAAGGAACTCTTCGGCCAGGGCGGCCAGGCCGACCTCATCCTCGTCAACGAAAACGACCCGCTCGAAAGCGGCATCGAGGTCATCGCCAAACCCCCAGGCAAAAAACCCACCAGCATCTCCCTCCTCTCCGGCGGCGAACGCTCCATGACCGCCGTCGCCCTCCTCTTCTCCATCTACATGGTCAAACCCAGTCCGTTCTGTATCCTCGACGAACTCGACGCCCCCCTCGACGAATCCAACATCGGCCGCTTCCTCAAAATGCTCGATAAATTCATCGAGAAAAGCCAGTTCGTCATCGTCACCCATAACAAACGCACCATGCGCCGCGCCGATGTCATGTACGGCGTCACCATGGAAGAATTCGGCGTCTCCAAACCCATCGGCATGAAAATGAGCGGCGACAACTCCGAGTCCCGCCGCCGCAGCGCCTCCGCCGGCGACCACGAAGCACCCATCAGCGAACTCCCCGCCGATATGCTCCCGGATCCCCCCACCACCCCGGAAGCCTCCGAATCCCCAGAGCCCCCGGAACCCGCCGAGACCCCAGACACCCCGCAATCCCCCGAATCCTCGGAGATCCAGGACACCCCGGAATCCTCCACCACCCCATCTCCAGAATAACACACCACCCGCGCACTCGCTTCCGTCAGCGCACGCCGCCTTAGCAAGGCCGTCCCGGCCTTGTCGCTCCCGCAGCGAAGCCCCCCCGCCGCGCTTCCGTAGTCCCTTCCCACGCCAGAAACAGCCTCCTGCTACCTCCCCTCCTGCTTCTCCAAACACTGCCTGACACCTCTTCCGGACACTCGATGCCATCAGCGCATCGCGGATCACATCATTCACACGCTGAAGGACCTTCCTGTCATGCTCCAGCCAGTGAAGACATGCTTTGTATCCGTTAGTCCGCCAAGTCAGTCGCATAGCTCCCCCGACTGCACTCTCCCGGCAGCATAGTCCGCAAGGCTCTCCTGGATCTGCTCTGCGTTCGCCCTGGTGGAATACAGGCGCAGCGTCGTCTCCATCGGCCCGTACTCCTCAACGGCCAGCAGCACGACCCTCCCCGCCCCATTACGGGTAATCATGATCGGCTCCCGATCCCGACTGACCGCCGCCATCAGCCCCGCCAACTGATTGCGCGCTTCACTGTAGCTGATCGTCTGCATGAGTCATCAATTCCCATTGGACAGAATTCTGTCAATCCACTCCTCCATCATCAGAAACATCCTACCTTCGATACCCAACGGCAACCTCACCGCCGCCTTCCTCATCGGCCGACTAGATTGCTCACTTGAATTCGTCAGTCTTCTCACCGCCATTCATTTCAGGAAATCCCCACATCCGGATCATAGCTCAAGGTCTGTCACCTGATCAATCACGTCCTCCGGTCCCCTCGCATCCTTGCTGGAGTACTTGTATTCCGGATCCATCAGCCCCTTGAACTTCGGTGTCCACAGGTAGCACTGCCGCGGATCCAATCGCCCACTCTCACACCAACGTCGGATTTTCCTCATTCTCCAGCGCCCTGACAAACTCAGCTCCCACGCATCCTCCCCTCGCTCCCGAATCATTCCACGGTCAACGCAATCTTTCCGCGCCCATGCCATCAGTACGTAATACTTCCCTGCATCAAGCCCAGGATACGGCGGCAGGTCGTGCCGATCAGCACGGGAATAGTCAGCCGCGTCGATGAACTCCCGGACCATCTGCTCCGTGTTCGACCCGCCGAGAAGCGAAACCGCCTTCATCACCATAATCAGACCCTGGGACCGATTGCTGTACAACTTCAAGGCGTCACTCATCGCAAATCCTCCAGAAAGTCATGCATACGTCCCCCTCCACTGACTGCCCTCCCATCCAGCGCAGGCAGCTACCGAGGGTCGGCCGTTCGGGCACCTGCATTTTCTCAGACATCGTCTCCCTCCGCAGACTCTCCAGCCTCTCCTCGCGACTCAATCGGCCGCCGCAATGGCTGATCCGCATACTCGTCGCCCGCAAGGTCCTCGAAACAAAGAAACAGATGCAGCAGATGGGGAAAAACATACTCCGCGTCCGCCTTCAGCATCTTCCGCAACTGCTCGCCTCCCAACGTCAATCTCCCCAGAAAATGCGCCAAATGATGCGACGCATACTGTATCACGTGCCCCTTCCCGACATCAAGAAGATATCGCTCCGCCATGTCCGACCTCGCAATCTCAATAATCCCATGCGCCGCAAGGCCCGGAACCCCTCCCTGCAACTGCCCATCGATCTTCCCGATCCCATGCACTCTGATGTTGGCAATCATCCAGCCAGCATCGTCAATGTAATGCTCAAAGTACTCCCTCGCGTGCTTATGACAATCCATGCCCAGGCGTCCGGCCAGTCCAGCCGGCACCGCCCTTCGAATCATAGAACTGGCAATCGCTAGCTTCATGTCAGATCTCGCGTGGAATCACAAGCGCGCCATATCCTCCAGCCCTCCCCATGTCAAGGCAGCACCCAATACCACAGTAGCCCCCGCACACCAGACCATCAGAATTTCCCGCCCATTCAAGCCCCCACCTCACCCCTCACCCGCCTTCACACTCACCTCGCTGACCTTCGCCTTCAGTGGAAACGGCGCCACATAGTCACCCACCGCACTGCCCGCGTCCTCACCCACACTCAGTCCATCCTTCGGCTGCACCGCGATCAATCCGCCCGCACTCCCGCGCACCACCACCCCGCCGCCAACCTGCAATTCCATCGCCCCGTCCGCCCCCAGCCGGGCCGTCACCGCAAAATCCTCACCTTCCCGCGCTGCCGCGATCGTCTCCGCCTTCCCGTCGCGACGCACCGTGAAATGCACGCGCCCGCCCGCCAGATGCAGCGCATACCCATGCTCCCGACCGCCCTGCGCAAGGATCACCCCGTCACCAGTCGCCCCTGCCACCGTCACCCGTACCACCAGCGGCCTGCCAGCCACCTGCGGACTATCCTTCACTCCATCTTCCCCCGACCGCTTCCCAACATACTCCACCCCGCAGCGCGCCGCCCAGGCCTCCCATTGCGCCGCCATCGCCTGCACCCGCCCCGGCTCCGCCTTCGCCAGATCCCGCATCTCGTTAGGATCGCTTCCCAGCTCGTAAAGCTCCCACCGGTCGCCCCGCAGCGATACCAGCTTCCAGTCACCCTCCCGCACCGCCCGGCTCCCCTCATGCTCGAAACAAAGCAACCCCGGCCGCACCGCATCACCACCCGTTAGTAGGCTCCTCCCCTCCATCGGCAGCACCCGCACTCCTAACCTCTCCGCAGGATACTTCGCACCCGCAGCCGCCACCAGCGTCGGCATCAGATCAATCACATGCCCCGCATCCCGTCGCATCCCGCCACGCTCCTTCAATCCCGCCGGCCAGTGCATGATCATCGGCGTCCGAATCCCCCCCTCATGACTGAAATGCTTGTACAGCCGCCACGGCGTATTCCCCGCATTCGCCCAGCCGCTCCCGTAACTCATGTAATCTCCCGGCTGCCCCAGTCGCTTCAACTCATCCCCGGCATGCAGCACATTCTGCGGCCCGCTGCTCCCATCAAACCCATAAGGATCCCACTCCCAGCACGCCCCGTTGTCACTCAGAAATACAATCAGCGTGTTCTCCATCCGCCCCCGCGCACGGATGTCCGCAACCACCCTACCAATCGCCACGTCCATCCGATCCACCATCGCCGCATACACCGCCATCCGCCGCGCCAGATCCCGCCTTCTGTCCTCCGGCAGCGTCAGCCACGCCGGATTCGCCTTCCCCGCATAAGGCGACGGCACCGCGTGCGACTTCGCCGGCACTTCACTCCGCTCCGGCAACCTCAAATCCTGCGGCACCAACCCCAGCGCCTTCACCCGCGCCATCCGCTCCTCACGAATCACATCCCAGCCCTTCTCGAAATACATCGCCTCATACTTCTCAATATCACTCTCCGGCGCATGCAGCGGAAAATGCGGCGCATTGAATGCCAGATACAGAAAATACGGACGCCCCGCCCGCCGCGCCTCACCCATGAAATCAATCGCATAGTCCGCAAACACGTCCGTCGCATAGAAACTCCCAGGCTTCCCCCCACTCGCCGACGTGTACTCGCGCACCGCTCGACCCTCCGGCCACCGGCTGTAAAACGGCTTCTCCTCCCAGCACGAGTTATACCCACCCAGCATCCCGTAAAACTCCGCAAACCCGCGGTCCGTCGGCTTCACTCCCTGACGGTTATGCAGATGCCACTTTCCCACCATGCTCGTGTGATACCCAGCCTCGCCCAGCACCTCCGCAAGCGTCGTGCAATGCGGCTGCAAGGTCCCCCGGTACCCCGGATGCCCCGGCCCGAGATCACTCGTCATGCTCCCCACTCCCGCCTGGTGCGGATACAACCCGCTCAGCAGCGACGCCCGCGTCGGACAGCACCGCGCCGAATTGTAGAACTGCGTGAACCGCACCCCGCCAGCCGCCAGCCCGTCCAGCGCCGGTGTCCGGATCTCCCCGCCATAACACCCCAGATCCGACCACCCCAGATCGTCCGCCAGAATCACCACAATGTCCGGCTTCTCCGCCGCACGACCGCACTCCACCATCCCCGCCACCCCTAACGACACCACCAGAAACCACCCCGCCCCCCTCACGCCAGCGCCTCCCTCAATGCCTTCAAATGCTCAGGCACCGCTACAAACGGATCCTCCTTCGACTCGTACTCCAGCACCACCCACCCCTGATACCCACTCGACCTCAGAATCCCCGCCACCCGCTTCAAATCCGCAGGCTCCGCCGCCTTCGCACCCGCACGCCTAACCTCCACCTTCACCTGCACATTCACCGCCCACGGCGCACACCGCGCCAGCTCCTCATACGGATCCGCCCCATGAAAATTCCCCGTGTCCAGATTGATCCCCACCGCCCGGCTCTGCACCGCCTTCACAATCTCCAGCAACCCCTCCGGCGTCGCCACCACACCCCCGTGATTCTCCACCCCAAGCCACACACCCTTCGACGCCGCATAATCCCCCACCTCCTCCAGCGCCTTGATCACCTGCCGTCTCGCCCCAGCCTCATCAATCCCCTTCGCACTCCCCGCAAACACCCGGATGTGCGGCGCTCCCAGCACCGCCGCCCGATCAATCCACCGCTTCACCTGCGCCTTCTCCTCCTCCAACTCCGGCCCCTCCGGCAACGCAAAACTGTTCCCCACCGCCGTTCCCGTCACACTCACCCCGCGCAGAAACGCATGCCGCCTCACCGCTAGCAGCATCTCATCACTCACATCCTGCGGGAAATAATAACTCGTCAGCTCCGCCCCGTCACACCCCTGCTCCGCACAGTAATCAATGAACTTCGGAAAATCCATCACCGCCGCATCCTTGAACTGATCCCGAAACGAATACGCCGCCAGACTCAGTCTCATCCGCGCCTTCCCGCTCCGCCCCATCGGCGGCACCGCCCCGCACACCATCGGCCACAATCCAGCCATCCCCGCCATCAGTTGTCGTCTCGTCTTCATCCCACCCGTTTCTCCCATCCACCCTCCCCCGTCGACTCCGCATCAGCGGTCCCTTCTCCTCACAATGCCCCAAATTCAGAATCGCCCCGCCAAGTAAATAAGCGCTGCGTTACAATTCCGTCACCTACTCTCCGCCAGCGATCTCCCGTAACGTTTCCTCCGCGCCAAAGCCGCAGCCATCCCCTGACCCTGACACCTCCGCCCGATCCCCCAGCGGAAAACCTCAGGCGTCGTCAGGTCGCCGCACCGGCCGCGTCGTCCAGTTCAACCGGATCGACAGCAGCCGCACCATCAGCGTCACCGCCATCCCCACCGCCGCCGCCGCTTCCACCGGCGCATGCATCGCCGTCACCATCAGCACAAACGCAGCCACCCCAGCCGCCGACGCCACCGCATAAAACTGCCCCGGCTTCAGCATCAGCGGTTCCTCCCTAACCAGCACGTCCCGGATCATCCCTCCGCCCACCGCATTCACCACCCCGGTGAACACACACGCCGCCGGCGACAATCCCGCCACCAGCGCTTTGCTCGCTCCCACCACTCCATAAGCCGCCACCCCTAACGCATCCAGCACCAGAAACGGCTTCGCAAACCGCTCCACCCGCGCGTGAAACACCCACGTCACCGCACAAGCCGCCACCAGCGATACCGCATAACCCCCATCCAGCAGCACCGCCGGCGGCCCATTCTGCAGGATCAACCCATCCCGCAGAAAACCGCCACCAGCCCCCGCCGCAAACGCCAGCACCACCAGCCCGATCACGTCATGCCCGCGCCGGGTCGCCGCCAGCGCTCCCGTCATTCCAAACAGAAACACCGCCGCATAATCAACCGCCGGTGGAATCGTAAACGGGCTCATCCGCAATCCCTCCCCATCACGCCTCCACAGGATTCACCAGACACCCAATCCCGCCAATGCTGATCGACACCACATCCCCCGGCGACAATGTGAACTTCCCCGGCGGCACCAGCCCAGTCCCCGTCAGCAGCAACGCCCCATCCGGAAACTCATTCTCCGCAAACAACCACCCCGCCAGTTCCTCCGGAGTCCGCTTCAACTGCGCAACCGTCGTCTCCCCCTCATAAACCATCACGCCCTCCCGCTCGATCGTCATCCGAATCACCGTCTCCGCAGGCACCGCATCCGCCACCAGAATCGCCGGTCCAATCGCACACGACCCACGGTAAACCTTCGCCTGCGGCAGATACAGCGGATTATCCCCCTCAATGTCCCGCGCACTCATGTCGTTCCCAATCGTAAACCCGAACACCCGACCCCCAGCCGTCACCGCCAGCGTTAACTCCGGCTCCGGCACACTCCACGTCGAATCCGCACGCGCCCGCACCCCTCCCCCATGCCCGCGCGCCCGCCGCCCCGTCCCCTTGAAAAACAACTCGGGCCGCGCCGCCTCATACACCCGGTCATAAAACACCGACGCCCCCGCATCCTTCGACTCATCCATCCGCGCCGCCCGGCTCCGGAAATACGTCACGCCAGCCGCCCAGATCTCCTGCGACCCAACCGGCGGCGGCACCGCCCCACCCAGATCAGGCATCGGCACCTCCACCCCGCCTCCCAGCGCCCGCTCCAGCAACTCCCGCGGATCCTCCGCACGGAAAATCTCGTCCATCGTCAGCCCGCTCAGCAGCACCGCATGGTCGTTCCGGACCACAACCGGCCCCTCGGGAAATGAATATAGCAGCATGACCCCAGCCTTGCAGCACAGAGGCTCTGGATGACAGCGCGAATTTCCCGTGCCATGCAACCACATGCCCATGCTCCGTGCCGATCAATTGCTCTCCCGTTTCGGCTTCTGCAGCCGCCGCGAATCCTCCGCCTGGCTCCACGCCGAGCGGCTCTCCGCCGCAGGCGTCATCATCGACCGCCCCGAAAAACGCATCGATCCAACCTCCGTCCTCGTCGACGGCAAACCCCTCGAATTCCCCGAGGGCATGCTCCTCGCCTATCATAAACCCACCGGCGTCACCTGCTCCCACAACCCCTCCGAAGCCCCGCTCATCTACGACATCCTCCCGCCCGCATGGATGCGCCGCCAGCCACCCCCCGAAACCATCGGCCGTCTCGACAAGGAAACCAGCGGGCTCATCCTCCTCACCGACAACGGTGCCTTCGTCCACCGCTGGTCCTCGCCACGCCACGAAACCGCCAAAACCTACGAGGTCACCGTCGACGCTGACATCCCACCAGATCTCGTCGCCATCTTCGCCTCCGGCACGCTCCTCCTCGACGGCGAATCCAAACCCTGCCGCCCCGCCACCCTCACCCTAACCAGCCCTCGCACCGCCACCGTCCGTCTCCTCGAAGGCCGCTACCACCAGGTCCGCCGCATGTTCGCCGCCCACAGCCTCACCGTCACCCGCCTCCACCGCTCCGGCGTCGGCGCCCTCACGCTCGACGGTATCCCCGAAGGCACATGGCGCGAGGTCCAACCCGTCGACATCGACGGGCCCTGACCCCACCTTCTCCCCGCAGTCAGCCCCCTCCGTTGCCTCCCATGCCCGCCGCCCCCGTCATCCTCGCCATCGAAAGCTCCTGCGACGAAACCGCCGCCGCCATCTGCGACGGCCACGGCACCATCCTCGCCTCGGTCATCTCCACCCAGATCGCCGCACACCAACCCTACGGCGGCGTCGTCCCCGAACTCGCCTCCCGCAATCACATGACGCGGCTCCAACCGGTCGTCGCCGCCACCCTCGCCGAAGCCAACCTCGACCTCTCCGCCATCGACGGCTTCGCCGCCACAAGCGGCCCAGGCCTCGCCAGCTCACTCCTCGTCGGCAGCACCGCCGCCAAAGCCATGGCCCTCGCCTGCAACCGTCCCTTCCTAGCCATCAACCACCTCGAAGGCCACCTCCTCTCCCCGTTCATCGGCCTCCCCGACGGCATCCAGCCCGGCATCGCCCTCATCGTCAGCGGTGGCCACACGCTCCTCCTCCTCCTCAATAAAGACGGCTCCTCCCGTCTCCTCGGCACCACCCGCGACGACGCCGCCGGCGAAGCCTTCGACAAGGCCGGCAAAATGCTAGGCCTTCCCTACCCCGGCGGCCCGGCCATCGAGAAAACCGCCCGCTCCGGAAACCCCAAAGCCTACGCCTTCCCACGCTCCATGCTCGACAGCGGCGACTACGCCTTCTCCTTCAGCGGCCTCAAAACCAGTCTCCTCTACCTCCTCCCCCAACTCGGCGACTCCCTCCGCGACCGCCTCCCCGACCTCTGCGCCAGCTTCCAGGAAGCCATCGTCGATGTCCTCGTCACCAAATCCCTCCGCGCCGCCCGCGAATTCAACGCCCCATCCATCAGCCTCAGCGGCGGCGTCAGCTGCAACCGCAGGCTCCGCGAGGCCTTCACAGATCGCGCCCACCGCGCCCGCCGCTCCTTCATCCCCGCCACCGGCTCCCACACCACCGACAACGCCGCCATGATCGCCTTCGCCGCACTCCAGCGCTTCCGCCGCGGCGAATCCTCCCCGCTCGACGCCGACATCGACCCTAACCTCAAGCTCGCCTCCGCATGATCGCACTCCCGCGCTCCCCCTCAGGCGTCGTCGCCCTCACCGCCAGATGGTCCCTCGCCGCCGTCTTCATCGCCGCCGGTTACATCAAGGCCCTCAACCCAGCCGCCTTCCTCATGGACGTCCGCAGCTTCCAGCTCCTCGACGACCCATGGGCCGCATGGCTCGCCATGGGCCTCCCATGGCTCGAAATCCTCTGCGGCCTCGCCCTCCTCTCCGGCCTCCTCCTCGACGGCGCCCTCCTCACCATCACCGGCATGCTCGCCGCCTTCCTCGCCGCCATCCTCTACTCATGGCACCGCGGCATCGACCTCCAATGCGGCTGCTTCGGCGAAAACCCCGACGTCTCCAACTACCGCGATCTCATCACCCGCGATGTCCTCCTCCTCGCCACCGCCATCGCTCTCCTCATCTACCGCTGGCACCTGTCCCGCCAGCCCTCACCCCCAGCCACCCTGACACCGGAATCTCCAGCCTGACCAATCGCCACTCACACTCACGGCTGCCTCACCCTCACCCGCAGAAACTCCCGCGTCACCGACTCCATCGGCACCACACTCCGCCACGTCACCACCTCTTCACCATCAGGCTCCCGCATCCGCCGCAATACCACCACCCCCATCCCATCCCACTCCGCCAGCCCAGTCGACGTTTCCGCGCCAAACACCGCATCATCCCTCCCCGGCGGCACCATCACCGAGATCGTCTGATACCGGACCTCGCCCCCAGCCACCACCACCGCCTCCACCCCAACCACCGGCAGCAGTCCCGCGTCCGCCCTCCCCGGGCTCCCCCCCAGCGCATACTCCATGAACAGCGCCAACCCGTCGCCATCGGCATCACTCGCATCCCCCGCACCCGGCGCATTCGCCTGCTTCCAAGCCGCATACCGCACCGCATCCCCCGCCCCCGGATTCCCCGTCGCCGCACTCAACCGCCAATTCGACGCCACCCCATGATCCGGACTCCGCTCAGGACGCATCAGCACCAGCGAGGGTCCCTTCCCATCCGCATCCGCAGGCCATGGCGCGATATCACCATACGCAAACCGCCGGATCACCACCCCGCCCGCATCCACCAGTCCCATCATCTCCCCCCCATTGTCCAGCTGCCCGCTGAACACTCCCGCCACCGGCAACCCCGCCCCGTACCGCATCGCAAACGCCTCGCGGTGCCCCACCACTAACACCCTCGCCCCAGGAGCCAGCAGCCGAGGCACCGTCGCACTCGCATCAAACACCCACGACACCCCCTCGTTGAATCGGATCCCGCTCAGATCCACCAGCCGCGGCCCGATGTTCTCCAGCTCCACATACTCAAAATACCGGTCATCCCCATACCCAGCCACCAATTCCTCACCACTCGGCCCAGCCGGTCGATAGTGCAGCTCGGAAATCACCAGATTCGCCGCCGACGCAGGCTCCGCATCCACCAGATACATCACCTCACTCAGCGCACTCCAGCCACCACTAGCCGTATCATACGCCCGCGACTTCACCACCTGCTCCCCAGGCGCAAGATACACCGGCGAATTCACCACCGTCCGCCTCCCCCGCAGCCTCATATCAAAACTCAGATCACTGCTCGTATTGTTCGCCTGGTGCACCTGCACACACATCGTGTTCTCCCCCGCCACCAGCGCCCCAGGCACAATCCTCGCATCCGTCACCGGCAGAAACGCCCCCTCGTTCAGCGCATTCAGATTCGTGTAACCGTACCCCACCGCCCCGCTCGGCATGTTCATCCGCCCGATCTCCCTCCCGTTCAGATAGAAAATCGCCCCGTCATCAATCAGCGCCTCCAGCTCCAGGCTGTTGTACTGCGCCGGATTCGTCACCGTGAACTTCTTCCGGAAATACAACACCGGCGACCGCGCATTCACCGCCCCGATGTTGATCACCGCCCGCTCACCCCCGTCCCCGGCCCCTAGCTCCGCGTCTCCACTCTTCCACACCGCCCCATTACTGTCGTCAAACATCGGATGCTTCCAGTTCCCCACGCCATACCCCGGATCACCAGCCACCACTTCACTCCCACCCAGATCTACGCTCGGATCCCGGTACTTCCATGTCGCCCCGGGCCCTGCCACCCCATCAGACACCACATTCTCCGTCACCAACCCCGACGGCGTGAACACCTTCGCCGCAGGATTGATCCCGCCACCCGCCAACCGCGGATCGCTCCCATCCGTCGTGTAATACCAGACCCTCCCAGCCGGCCCGCTCATCGTCACCGCCGTCGTGCTCGCCACATATCCCCCCGCCGGAACATGCGTCATCCCATCCACCGCAGGATACAAACCGTCCGCACGCAGCTGGCTGATCACATTCGCCGTCCGCGCCGGCAGATAACTTGTCAGGATCGTGTCCCGCTGCGCCAGCCAGTGCGTCCGGTTCAATGGCACCGCCGTCTTCGCATCACCCCACCGCGCCGACTCCGCAATGATGCACGCATCCACCACCGCCGCCAACCGCTGCACCCGCGCCGTGTTCGCCGCCAGACTCAGCACCCCGCCATTAAACAGATACTTCTGCACCCGGTCATGCCACCGCACCCGGTACTCCGCCACATCCAGCAGATCCGCATGCAGAAACATCGGGTTATATCGGTTCTCCGTCTTCTCCACATACGTCCCCGCATCACTGAACACTCGGTTGAATGGACCCGTCCGGTCTTCCCCCGGATTGAACAGCGCATGCTCGAAATCATGCACGAAATACACAAACCCTCTCCCCCCCGTCCTATCACGCGCCCCGAACCAGTTGTTCGCCGTCTCATTCCCCAGAAACGCCGACGTCGCCCCGTCCAGATTCCCGCTCCAGAACGTCAGCAGCATGTAGTCAATCAATACATCAGGATCCAGCAGCACCGGCGCCCCGTTCCGCGTCACCCCGTCAGCACCCAACCCCTGCATATCATAATAATCCGCCGCCGTCAGCGCCCGCCGCACAAAACCTCCAGGCTCCGTCACCGGATTCGCCTTCCGCGCCAGCTGTATCCACGCGTCCTCATACCCATCAGTCACCCCCGTCACATACCCCTCCGACTGCTCGCACTTCACCACATCCCAGTTCGCCTTATCCCCCCCAATGTACTCCGAACAATGATCCGCCTCCGTCCGCTCATCAAACTCATACAACCCCCAGTACTGCCCATTCAGATACAAATGCACATACTTCACATGACTGTCAGGCCTCCCCATCTCCACATGCGTCTGCCGCGTGAATTCTTCCCGCAGAAAACTGTTCGCAGGATCACCTCCAAACGACCACGAGTAATTCTGCGATGTCCGCAGATCAATCTGATTGAACGTCTCCGCTCCTTCATCCCCGAAAACCGGATAGTTCAGCTTCCCATCTCCATACTCCGCCCGGAAATACAAGTGAAACGACCGCTTCGGATTGTCCGCACTCCTCGAAAAACCTCCCCGAATCCGGATCCCGCAGTTCGCTTTGATCCCCCCAGCCGGATCATTCAGTATCTCCAGACTCCCCTGGCGCTCCCATCCCAGTCCCCGCCCCCACGCATTCACATAAATCCCCGTCCCCGCATTCCATAGATTCGCAGGATCCGTCACCATCGACACACTCGGAATCGCCAGCAGCGCCGCCTTCACCATCGCCACACCCCCAATCGCTGCATTCATGCTGTTCACAATGTCAGGATCCATCCCGTAATCAATCGACTGCCCGTTCACCGAATTCCCCGGCGCAGGCCACCCCGGCCCAGGCGCAGCACCCGTCGGCGACTGCACCACTATGTCATCCGGGATCAGATAACTGTGCGTGTCCACATTCGTCTCCTCCCAGTTCTCCTTGTACGCCATCGCCCGCAGCACCGTCGTCCGCCCAATGCTCAACGGCCCGCTGTACAACGTCCCGTTCGTCGGCGTCGGCTCGCTGCCATCCGTCGTATAACGAATCAATGCCCCCGGCGTCGCACTGCTGATCGTCACCGCAAACGGCACCGCCCCCACCACCGCATTCGGATAAAATCCCCGCCTCGGCGAAAACACGGTGTCCGCCACCTTTCCAAGGCTGTCCGGCACCGTGTTGATCCCGCCAGGCGTCGGCCGGTTGAAAAACGCACTCTCTCTCCCCTCCGGAACCGACCCCGCCACAATCTCCGGCAAGACCAGAAAATTCCCGTCCGCCGCCGTCACATTCATCCCATGCAACGCTAACAGATTCGTCCCGTTCACCAGCCCCGGCAGCGCCGCCGTCACGTTGAACGCCGTCGCCACCGTCGCTGCCTCACCCGGCCGCGCCGCACTCGCCACACCGTTCCACACCGTCCCCGCCGGCGCATTCGCCTCGCCAATCGTCACGCCGTTCAGCCACGCCCGGAACCCGTCATTGTAACGCATCAGCAGGCTCGCACTCGTAAACCCGCCCGCTCCCGCCGCCACCGTGAACGGCACCCTCACAAAACAGGACGCATTCACATTCCGCATCGCCCCCTCCACATTCGTGCGCACGGCCGCCGTCGTCACCGTCCCCACCGGCGTCGTGAACGCCGCCAGTCCGCCTCCCGCCACATCCCCCACCAGCCGGAAACTGCTGTCCCACACCGTCACCGACCCCGCCCGCGCAAACAACTCCCCCTCGTCACCACCCCCCCGCTCCCAGAAATAGGCATCAATCACGTGATTCCCCGCCGTCAGCACCACCGTTCCCAGATGGTCCGCCGGCCCATGCAGCGTCGGATCGTCCATCACCACCGCCCCGTCGATCGTGATCTTCCCGCCATCGTCACTGTTGATCCCGAACGTGTACACTCCAGCCACAGGCACACTGATGATCCCCTGCGCCCTCACCACATAATCATCCTGCGCCCACAGCGGCAGCGGATTGTTATTCCCGTAATTCCCGTCTCCCCCGTTCCCCAGCACGTTGAACGTCGGCTGCACCCACACCTGCTCGTTCGCAATGTCACTGTGCCCGCTCGGCCGCGACAGCAGCAACTCCGCAGACGCCTGCGTGTCCAGTGTCCCCGTCGCCGTGTTCTTGGCCCGCACCGTGATCGTCAGCCCAGGCACATTGAAACCGTACCCTAACCCAAGCGGCTTGTTCAGTGTCCAGCCCGCCGGTGTCACCGGCGCCGTATTCCACGTCCCCGCCAGCGCCGCAGCACTGCCCGGCACCAGATACGACGCAGTCGCCCCATCCGCCACCAGCACCGTCCGGTTGAACATCAGCCCGAACCCCCGGTCCGCATCCTGCGGCGGATACTTCGGCGCATACTGCTGCTCCACAGTCACACCATCCGGCCTCACCAGCGCCAGATACTCTCCGCCCTTCGCCAGCGAAAAATTCGTGTGCAGCACCCCACCCGGCACCCGCCGGTCCTTCCCGGACGCGAACACCACCAGAAACTCCCCCGGAGCCATCGTCACCGCAGGAAAACGCCACTTCCCCAGAATGCCCGCACTGTCAGTCAGGCTCCATCCCTGTATACTGAACGGCTCAGTCGACGGATTGTGAATCTCAATCCAGTCCTGCAACGTCCCGTCCTCGTCCCTCAACCCGCTCACATTGTCCGCCACAAACTCGGAAATCACCGGCTCCGCCACCAGTTCCCCCGCACTCATCAACAGCGCCGCCGCGCACCATCCGTAAACTCTCGGGGTAACATTCATGATCCAAAGGGGGGCTGCAGCGGAACGCTCATTTCAGGGGGAGATCGCGCGGTCCCGCAAAGATCCGCACACATCGCATGGTAGGCCCACCCGCATTAAAATCCACCCAATTCCTGCCATCCGCCAACAGCTCGACTCAACGGCAGCCTTCCATCACATCAACGCTCCATCCCCCCGGTGACCTCTCGGACTCAAGCCCGCCTCACTTCGCCAGCGCCAGAAACACCAGCAGCAGCACCCCCAACCCAAACAGAAACGCGTACCCCTGAATGTTCCCCACCTGCAATCTCCGCAGCATCCCACCCGCACCCGCCGCCAATCCCGCCGCTCCACGCACCCCAAGCCCGTCAATCAGCAACCCATCCAGCACCTTCACCACCGTCGCCAACCCGTCCTGCGCCACCGCAATCACCTTCGCATACAGCTCGTCGAAATAGAACTTGTTAGCAAACAACTTGATATTCACCGGATCCCGATCCCGCCCGCGATACAGCACAAAAGCCCCGCCCGCACCGATGATCAGGGTCGCTATCGAAACCATCCCCACCAGCCCGAAATGCCCGTGCGCAGGAAGCTGCTCATGCCCCAGAATCGCCCCAGCCACCGCTCCAAATCCTCCAATCACCCCCATCACCGCCAGAATCACCAGCGGCACAAACATCACCGGAGCCACTTCATGCGCGTGCCCAGCCCCATGCTCATCCCGAGCCTTCCCTAGAAACGCCACCACCACCAGTCGCGTCATGTAAAACGCCGTCAGCAATGCCGTAAACGCCGCCAGCACAAACAACACCCCGCCCTTCTCCTTCGCCGCCTCCAGAATCGCTTCCTTCGAATACCAACCCGACGTCACAAACGGAACCGCCACCAGCGCCGCCGTGCACGCCGCAAATGTCGCAAAGGTCACCGGCATCTTCTTCGACAACCCACCCATCTTCCAGATGTCCTGCTCGTGGTGGCACGCATAAATCACCGCCCCAGACCCGAGGAACAACCCGGCCTTGAACCACGCATGCGTGAACAAATGGAACATCGACGCCTCCGATGCCCCCAATCCCACCGCCATCACCATGTACCCCAGCTGCGACAACGTCGAATACGCCAGAATCCTCTTAATGTCATTCTGCTGCGTCGCCATCAGCGCCGCCAGCAATGCCGTCACCCCGCCAATCCAGGAAATCACCTCACCAGCGTGCGACACCCCCACCAGAAACGCCACCCGCACCATCATGTACACCCCAGCCGCCACCATCGTCGCCGCGTGAATCAACGCCGACACCGGCGTCGGGCCCTCCATCGCATCAGGCAACCACACATGCAGCGGAAATTGCGCGCTCTTTCCCACCGTCCCGCAGAACACCAGCAGCGTCGCAATCGTCAGCGCCGAAATCTGCGCCGCACTCAACCCAGCAACCTGCATCGCATCCACCTTCTCCTTCATCCCGTCAAACGTCAGCGCCCCAGTCATCGACCACAACAGCAGGATCCCGATCATGAACCCGAAATCCCCAATCCGGTTCGTCAGAAACGCCTTCTTAGCCGCATCCGCCGCACTCGCCTTCGTATACCAATGACCAATCAACAGGTACGAACTCACCCCTACCAGCTCCCAGAAGATGAACATCATCGGGAAATTGTCCGCATACACAATCCCCGTCATCGAAAACATAAACAGCGACAACCCAGCGAAGAACCGCGCCTTCCCAGCGTCATCCTTCATGTACGCCAGCGAGAAAATATGCACCAGCGTCCCGATCCCCGTCACCACAATCATCATCCCGCGGCTCAACGCATCATTCTTCAGCGCAATATCCAGACTCAATCCTCCCGCCTGCGACCAGTTGTAAAGCACCGCCGACTCCGCCGCCCCTCCCTTCATCAGCACCCCCGCACTCAACACCAGCGTCAGCAGCGCCGACCCCGTCGCAACAAGCGCGCTCACCCCCGCACTGCGCTTAAGCACAAGCAGGATCAGCACCGCAGAAAAAAATGGCAGCAGCAGGATGACAGCCGGACTGGAAATGGTCATGGTCGCAGAATGTTCGTCGGTTTCCTAACCGCTCAGTGACGTGATGTCCTCCACATGCACCGTCCGCTTCGTCCGGAACAGCGCCACAATGATCGCCAACCCCACCGCCACCTCGGCAGCCGCCACCGTGATAATGAAAAACACCAGCATCTGACCATCGTAATCCGGCAGCCCTCCCGTCGGCCGGAACCTCGAAAACGCCACCAGACTCAGATTCGCCGCACTCAGCATCATCTCCAGACACATGAAAATCACAATGATGTTGCGCCTCAGCACCACTCCAGCCAGCCCGGTGCCAAACAACAGGCCACTCGCAATCAGATAGTCATTCAGGGTTACCATGGTCCGCAATGCTCAGAGTTTCATTCACCGCTCCCCGACACCACCCGGTCCTCTCGCCGACTGATCACAATCACCCCCACCGTCGCCACCAGCAGCAGCACCCCCACCATCTGCAGTTGCAGGTGATACCGTGTGAACAGCGCCTCACCCACCAGTTTCGTGTCCGGCAATGTCCCACGCTCCAGATCCGCCGTGATCCCCGGACTCACATTCCCAACCGCACGCCGCGCCTCAGCCGCCTCCGCCAATTGCAGCGGCACCCGGTCCAGCGGCTTCCTCCCAGCCTCATAACCCGCAAGCACTCCACCCAACTGAACCACAAACCCCACCACCAGCGCCGCCCCTCCCACCACCGCCACCTTGTTGATCTTCCGCCGCTGCTCTTCCCGGATGTCCATCAGCATGATGATGAACAAAAACAGCACCATCACCGCCCCCGCATACACCAGCACCTGCAACACCCCCGCAAAATACGCATTCAACGACACATACAATGCCGCCAATCCCGCAAACGACACCACCAGCGACAACGCACTCGACACCGGATTCCGCAACAGCACCACCGCCGCTCCAAACCCGAGCATCACCGCAACAAACAAGTAAAACAATGGCTGGGGCATACCGTTACTTCAGTTCATTCCACTTGTTCACCAGTCCCTCGCGGACTCCGCCAAGTTCATAAAGACGCTTCTTGTCGTGCACCATCTCCTCCCGAGTCGTCCCCGTGATCGCATAGTCCTTCCTAAGATAAATCGCCTGCTCAGGACACACTTCCTCACACATCCCGCAGTAAATGCACCGGATCATGTCAATCTTGAACTCCCGCGGCCGCTTCTCCACCTTCGCCCACTTGTCCTCAGTCGGAATCTGCTCCGGCGTGATCGTGATCGCCCGCGGCGGACAGATGAACTCGCACAACTGACACGCCACACACCGCTCCCGCCCAACCTCGTCCGTCACCAGCGTTGGCGCACCCCGATAATGCGCCGGAAGACTCGCATCCCACTTCTCCTCAGGATACTGCATCGTCACTTTCGTCCGCCCCCTCATCAGTCGGATAATGTGTCCCAGCGTGATCTTCAATCCCTTCAGAATCGAAGGAAAATAGAGTTTCTCCGCGAAAGAGAGTTTCGGGCGTTCGACAACGTAGGCCATGGGGTGGTTCGTGTAAGTGCCGTCAGCGTTTGACGATCATCAGGATCAGCGCAGTCAGAAAAACATTCGCGAGCGCTAGCTCGAAGAAAAATACCCAGCCCAATCGCATCAGCTGGTCAAACCGGAACCGCGGCAGCGTCCACCGCACCCACATGAAGAAAAAGATGAACGCCGCCACCTTCGTCAGAAAACACCCCATGTGCAGCAACCCCATCCACCACGTCGTCTTCGCCAGCTCCGCCGTCGGCAGAAACGGAATCGACCACCCACCCAGAAACAAGGTCACAATCAACCCGCTCCCGATAATCATCGCCGCATACTCCCCAAGGAAAAACATCGCAAACTTCATCGACGAATACTCCGTGTGATACCCAGCCACCAACTCCGTCTCGCACTCCGGCAAGTCAAATGGCATCCGGTTCGTCTCCGCAAACATCGCTATCGTGAACACCACAAACGAGATCCCCATCGGCAACAACAGCGCCCACCGCTGCCACGACAACCCCTCACCCCACAGCGGCAGCAGCAACCACCCGTTCCGGTCCTGCTCCTCCACAATCATCCCCAGATTCAACTCCTGAAACACCATCAGCACAGGCACCACCGACAATCCCAACGCAATCTCATACGAAATCATCTGGCTGCTGCTCCGCACCCCACCCAGAAACGGATACTTCGAATTCGACGCCCACCCCGCCAGCACAATCCCATACACCCCGAGACTCGCGATCGCAAAGGTGAACAGCGGTCCCACATTCAAATCCGCAATCACCATCTTCACCTCCCGACCCCCTATGTTCAGGTAACTCCCGAACGGAATCACCGCACACGTCAGCAGCGCAGGCACCATCGTCAGCACCGGTGCCAGCCAGAAATAAAACTTCCGCACGTGCTTCGGGGTCAGATCCTCCTTCAAAATGAACTTCAACCCGTCCGCCAGCGGCTGGATCAGCCCAAACAACGGAAAATCCTTCTTCGCCCCGAAAATCGTCATCGGCACCCCCACCCGGTTCGGACCCACCCGATCCTGAATGTACGCACTCACCTTCCGCTCCGCCAGCGAACACAGCGCCACCATCGGCAGTATCACGAGAAACGTGAACCCGGAAATTTTGATCAGGGAAGAAAGGACAAGAAACCAATCCATGTGGTCAGATGTGTGCGGTACGGATACCGTTCCCCGATTATTCGCCGGGCCTCCCGAGCGGCAAGGCCAATTTGTGAAATTTTTCACAAGCTCCCCTTCCCCTCTCCTCCCTCCACCTCCCCAACCAGAAATTTTCACCACTTGTAACCACCACGCCAGCCCGCCGTCTCTACATCCGGATTGCGTTCCAGCACCACCTTCACCCATTCTCCTCCCCAACCCCTATCGCCCCAATTCCTCCCATCTCATGAAACTCCTCAAACCATCCCTCCTCTCGGCCGTCCTCGCCGCAGCGATCTCCTCCGCCCTCGCCCAAGCCCCCACCCCGCCCCAGCGCCAGGCCTTCGGTACCGGTGAACTCCCGGAAATCCTCAAACCCTACGATCTCGATAAAGACGGCAAACTCTCCGTCGAAGAACGCCAGGCCTTCTTCAAGGCCATGAAAGACGCCGCCTCCAACCGCCCCAAACCCACCAACCCCTTCGACACCGACGGCGATGGCAAACTCAGCGACGCCGAACGCGCCGCCGCTCAGGAGGCCCTCCGCGCCAAAATCGTCGAGGAACGCACCAAACGCTTCAAAGAACTCGACAAGGATGACAGCGGTGACCTCACCGCCGCAGAATTCGCCACCGCTCCCCACATGAACGCCGCGCGCGCCGCCGCCATCCTCGCGCGTCTCGACAAGGACGCCAGCGGCACCGCCAGCCTCGCCGAATTCCTCGCCGCTCTCGGCGGCGGAATCCCCTTTCTCCCGCCTCTCCCCCCAGTCCCACCAACTCCGCCAGTGCCGCCTCGCGTCACCCCAACCCCTCCAACTCCCCCAACCCCGCCGTCGCCTCCCACCCCGCCGCCAGTGCGCCCAATGCCTCCTTTCCCGCCCTTCCCGCCCTTCCCACCTAACGGAAAGTAATCCCTTTAGGACCACTCTCCGGTCCACCGATTCTCCATCTCTCAAGGCGGCCCGGTCTCCCGGGCCGCCCTTTTTTATCCCTTCCCCTTCCACCACCACACAGGGAAAACTTCCGCGCCCTGTAACCACCACGCTCACCACCCGTCTCAACCCTCGAACGGATGAGCTTCCAAGGCCTCGCCTCCCTGCCCATCCGATCCCAAACAACCACACCCGAACCCCTATCATGAAACTGCTCAAACCCGCGCTGCTCTCCGCAGTCCTCGCAAGCGCCGTCACCACGGCCTTCGCTCAGGTGCCCACCCCGCCCAAACGCCAGGCCTTCGGTATCGGCGAACTCCCCGAAATCCTCAAACCCTACGATCTCGACAAAGACGGCAAGCTCTCCGTCGAAGAACGTCAGGCCTTCATCAAGGCCATGAAGGACGCCGGCACCAACCGCCCCAAGCCAACCAATCCCTTCGACACCGATGGCGATGGCAAACTCAGCGACGCTGAACGCGCCGCCGCTCAGGAAGCCCTCCGCGCCAAAATCGTCGAAGAACGCACCAAGCGCTTCAAGGAACTCGACAAGGATGACAGCGGCGACCTTTCCGCTGCCGAACTCGCCGCCGCTCCCCACATGAACGCCGCCCGCGCCGCCGCCATCCTCGCCCGCCTCGACAAGGATTCCAGCGGCTCCGTCAGCCTCACCGAATTCCTCGCCGCTCTCGGCGGCGACGCCGGTCGCCCACCCCATCCACCACGCCCCGGCGATGCAGGCTCGCCCCCTCCACCGCACGATGACGACGACGCCGACCACGGCGACGACCCTCCCCCACCACCCGGCGGCGGCCGCCGCTGACCCACTTTGCCGGAGGCCCGACTCCGGCAACCCTCAACGCAATTCCGCTAAGCGGCCCGGTCCTCCGGGCCGCTTTTTTTGCACCTCCTCACCGCCTTTTATCATCGCCAAACGAGGCCGCAGTCGCGTAGAATCCAAACTCCTCCTCCCTCTGTCTCCCCCATCACGTGATCTCCCGCTCTCTCGCTCTCTTCACCTTCGCAGCCTCCGCCCTCGGCGGCGAACTCTACTACACCGGCTTCGATAGCTTTCCCACAGGCTACGACACCATCGCCGGCACCGATAGCTGGCTAGGCTCAACCGCCTTCTCAGGCCTCAAAATGTCAGGCGTCGACGCAGAAGCCACCCACGGCATCATCGGCATCGGCAACGCCGCCTTCATCGGCGGCAATTCCACTGCCACTCCCGCCGCCGCCGGCCGCTCCATCAACGTCAGACGCAACGTCAACGTCGACCCCGTCGCCCTCAACGAGGAAATCCTCACCTTCCGCTCCCTCGTCGGCATCAAAGACTCATCCTCCTCAGGCTTCACCACCCGCCGCGACAACTTCGAGTTCGCCATCTATAACCAATCTCTCCAGCTCCTCGCCAGCGTCCAGTTCGACAACTCCACCATCGACTCCGCCACCCAATCCCCCCGCCGCATCATCTATCGCACCCAGTGGAACACCACCACCTCCCGCTTCGACCTCGTCAACACCAACGCCGTCTTCCTCCACGACACGCTCCAGCAACTCGAACTCCGCATCAACTTCCGCACCAACCGCTGGTCCATGAACCTCGATGGTATCTCCATCTTCGCCGACACCACCTTCCACTCCGGCTCCCGCACCAGAAACCTCGGCCCCATCGCCGCTCAACTCCAGATCGTCGGCACCTCCCTCACAGGCACACCCCAACCCGGCGACAACTACATGCTCTTCGACGACTGGCTCGTCCGCACCGACTCCCTCCCAGTCCCCAAACCATCCCTCGCCCGCAACCCTTCCTCCAGAGCAGTTACCCTAACCTTCGCTCAGGAAGCGGGCTACTCCTACCAGGTCGCATGGTCCGCCAGTCTCTCCTCATGGCTCTCCAACCTCCAGGGCTCCCCCTTCACCGCCTCCGTCACCAACGATCTCGCCACCTTCACAGACTCCACATCCGCCTCCGCAACCCGCCGCTTCTACCGCATCACCCGCACCTTCCCCTGACCCACCCCGCACCACGCTCGACCTTCTCCCGGTGCACTAGCGCCCCTTTCCTTCCTCCGGCTTTGCCCCGGCAGCAGCCTCCATCGGCACCATCCCATACGCCACCACCCGCGTCGTCGACCCCGCCGCTGGCACCCGATAATCCGTAATCCCGAAACCATTCACTTTCTTCCCGCGATACGACCGTCCCTCGCTCGACCCTATCATAATTCCATGGCCGTCCGCCTCTTTCCCGAGGTACATGTGCACATGACTCACCCGAACCTCCGCAGGAGCCTCCGGCCCGTCGTGCGCGTAAAACACCAGATCTCCCGGCTCCAGCTTCGCAAACACCGGATCATCCGCCTTCCGCACACTCGCCGGAACCTCCGTCAGCCTTCCCTCCCGCTTCATCCACTCGTACTGCCCGTGCGCACTCCGCGGCAATTCCACCCCGACCTCCTTGAACAGAAAATAAATCGCCCCGGAACAATCCATCCCCGTCGCATCCGCACTCCCTAGCTTGTACGGCACCTCAGGATTCGCCTTCAGAAACGCCAGCGCTCGCTCCAGCACCGATCGCCGTTCCTTCCCCAAGTCCTCCGGCCACACCGGCACCCCCGGCTCCCCGCACAATCCCGCCGCAAGCCAAAGGCCAACCCCCACTACCAGAACCACCCCGCGCCGCCTCATCCTTCCCCCTGGTATTCGGTTCCCGTGCACTTGCTGCCGTCATGAAAACAACGCCACGGCTTCTCCACCCCCTCAGCCTGCACATCCACCACGAATGACGCCTCCCCGCGCTTCTTGCTGATCACTTTCATCTTCTTGTCCCCAATCTGCTTCCGCAGCGCCGCCAGACAATCGTCCACCACCTTCTGCGGCACCTCCCCTCCCGCCGGCTTCTCCTCAGCATGCTCCCCCGGATGCTTGTCCGTAACCCCCACACGCAGCTTGAAATTCGCCGTCGCCCCCTTCCGCCCCGCCGCCCGATTCAAAAACACCGTCACCGTTTGCTCCCCAGTCTTCTCCACTTTCCCCGTAAACTTCCGCCCCTCCTCCGCCGTCGCCGACGCAAACCACGCCTCGTCCCCAGGCCCTCGCCCCGGCACATACACGTTGAAATCCGCCGACTCCTTGTCAGGCACCAGACTCAGCCTCAAATACTGCCCAGCCTTCGCATGGACCCGGTAAAGCGCCGTGTCCCCACCGCTCACCTTCCCGCTGATCACGGTCGAACTCTTCCCCTTCGCAAACGCCACATGCTCAATGTGCGTCTTGTCAGCCAGCACAGGCATCGCCGCACCCACAAGGGCAACAGCCGTCAGCAGAACTTGCATCTTCATCGTGTTGATCAGGTCAGGGGTTGATTCAGGAAATCCTTCGCGGCCATCCGCGCCTTCATCCTCCTCCACCATACCCGCACCATCACCAGTCCGCACCTCAATACTTCACCCCCAAAAACCCCTCCCTCTCCCCACACCAAAAAAACAAAGGGCCGGCACCTCGCGGCACCGACCCTTCGAATTCTTCTCAGCTGTTTCCGGATATTCCCGGAATCAACTCAGTAGCGCAGACGCAGACCAACGTTGAACGTGATCTCTTCCTTACCAGCGCTCAAACCGCCAGCGAGGTCGATGTTGTCAGTGATCCCGTAGTACAGGCGGCCAAAACCAGCCCATTCGTTGGTGACGTCGATGTTCGACCAGGCAGCACCGGCGTGGGCTTCAAAACGACCCCAGCGACCACGGAAGTGCGGGCGCACATAGAGGCTCGAATCATCATCCGAACCAACCGCGCTGTTGTCGAAGCCGTAGAAGGCCGCGCCAACTTCCGTCACAAAGTGAATGTTGCTGGTCACAGGAATGAAACCACCAATGCCGACGTTGGCCATCCACAGGTCAGCCGTGTCACGGGCCGTGTCCACCGAACTCCATGCACCACCAGCGGTGAGGTAGAAGTTCTGGAACGGGGAGTAGCTCAGCGAAAGACCCACGCCGTCCGCCGAATCAAGACCTGGAGTGTCGAACTCCGTGTGGAGCCAGCCCACTTCGAGCAGGTTGTAGGACAGGTCGGAAGGAACCGCAGCCACAGGAGCCACAGGAGCCACAGGGGCAACCGGCGCAGGAGCAGGCGTGCCAGCAAAGGCAGAACCAGCGACAGCAGCGCTGACAAGAGCGATAGCGAGTTTAGTCATGTTGTTGTTTTCGGTAGGTTGGGGGGAACTCCCGCCGGATCAGGACATGCCCGCGGGGGAAACCGTTCTTGGCCCGCTGCCGCTTTGTTGTCAAACATTCATTTTCAACCCCAGCTCATCTCCCTTCCCCCCTCCCGGTTCATGCCCTGGAACCAAACCGCCCATCGTTCAGCGCCCCAGCCGCTTCCCTAGCCGAACCCGCACGTCCTCCGCAAATTTCGCGATCTTCCCCAGCGTGAACTCAAGAATGTCCAGCCCGTCATCCACCATCAGCGGCGTCAGATCCATCGCATACTCCGCCAGCGCCGCCGTGTCCGACGCATGCGAATTGAAGAACGTCGCATTCGCCCGCCGCCGCCCCGCCACCGCCAGATCATATCGCTTCCCACCCGCAATCTGCGAATCAAACACCCCATTCAGCGCCGCCGCGATGTTCTCATGCCCCGAAACATCATGCACCACTTTCTCCCCGTCATCCATCCAGTCCAGATTCCGCCACCCCTCGCACCCATACAAAGCCCGCGGCCGCTCCCCCGCCGGCAGGCTCCGGATCGCCTCCACCAGCGCCACCAGCACCCCAAGATGCGTGTCATGCTTGTCCGCAGGATTGTGCGTGTACACCCACTCCGGCCGCGTCGCCTTCAGCACCCGCACCAGATCTTCCCTCAACCTCCCGTCCTCCGCGCTCTTCACCGCACTGCTCGGATAATCCAGCTGGATCATCGCCCCGTACCGCCCCGTCACCGCCGCAGTCTCCTGCTCCACACGCCTCACCTCCATCATCTCCTCATCCGAAAACCCCGCGTAATCCCCAATCCGCGAACTCCCGCAGCCATTCGTGCACGTCACCCCTCCAAACCACCGCTCCACGCCATGAAAACACGCCAGAATCCCGTGCAGCGCCATGAACTCCAGATCGTCCTGATGCGCCCCCACCCCAAGATGCGTCACGCGCGCCAGCGCCTCGCTCTCAGGCTTGCCATCCGGAATGAATACTCGCGCCGTCGTCAGTTGAAAATCCATAGTCGTCTTCGTTCAGGGTTCACAAAATCGCCGGCAGGCTCGCCGCCGCCACCGCCTGCCCAACCCGGCGGCTCTTCTCATCAGGCAACTGCACACTCACCCGCCCCGCCAGCTCCGGAAACTCCTCCGCACACACTTCCTTCGCCTTCGCCAGTATAATATCCCCACCAGGCCCAGTCGTCACCCGCCCCAGTATCAGCAGATGCCGGAAATCATAAAACGCCGCATACGACCCGATCGCATACCCCAGATACACCCCGATCGTCTCGTAAATCGCCGCCGCCCGCAGATCCCCAGCCCACATCAGCGCCTGCACTTCCTTCAGCCGCTCCGGCAATCCCATCCCCTCAGACAACTCAATCCCCGCCGCCGGCAGCAGCTTGTTCACCGCCTGCTGCGAAAAATACAGCGCCCCCACCCCGCGGTCGCCTGACCATTCCTCCACCGCCGCCTCAGGATTCATGTCCACCGGCGCAAACGCCAACTCACTCAGCCACCCCGTCATCTGCCCGTTCATGTCCAGATAACCCGCCGCCTCGCTCGATCCCATCGCAATCCCCAGCACCCCGCTCTCCCCAAGCGACATCGCCCCAGCCAGCGCCGTCACATCCCCGTCATTCGCCACCTCCAGCGGAATCTGCCACTCGCGCTGCAACCGCCGGAACAACTGCCTCGCCTCATCATACCGATCCTCAGGAATACTCCGCA
>QQNF01000051.1 GCA_003402705.1 Verrucomicrobiota bacterium
GCCGCCACCCATCGCCCCCCCTTCACAAGGCACCGCCCCCCCACGCGTCCCCGCCGCCCCCTCTTCTCCCGCGCCCACGAAGAGGTCTGTCTCATCGTTCACCTCCGCACCGCGCGCCCACGATTCCCCCGAGCGCCCACGAAGAGGTCTGTCTAATCATCGCACTCTACCCTCTTCCGACTGCCCCCGCCTTCGCGCACGGAAAGCCTTCCCGGGTAAGGCCCTCGACTTTCCCCCTTCGGGCCCATACGGCTGATTTCTGTATTGCCAAACCTGCGGCAATACGGCATTCTGGAAGCCCATCATATCCGAACCGATGAATACTCTCCTCGTGCGGGCCGCCGTTGCCCTGCTGCTCGCCGCCCTCGTCATCCTCGCCGTCCAGGAATCCAAAAAACCGGATCCCCCAGCCTTCACCGGCTCCTCCCTCATGGACGCCGGCACCAGCGAATCCGCCCCAACCCCGCCCCCCACTCCACCACCCGGCGGCTACCGCAACCAAGTCACTCTCTTCACCTACCTCATCCTCATCGCCGTCGCCGGCGGCGTCATGGTCCTCAAATGGATCATCCCAGCCATCGGCGACCGCGTCGCCGACTCGTTCTACTCAAGCCCCGAAGCCTCCGAACAGACGCCCACTCACAAGGCCATGGCCCTCGTCGCTCAGGGCGAGTACCATAAGGCGCTCGCCGCCTTCGAGAAAATCCTCGCCGAGTCCCCTAACGACCGCTTCGCCGTCGCAGAAATGGCCCGGCTCCATCAGGATAAGCTAGGCGACGCCGACGCCGCCATCTCCGTCCTCGAATCCGCCGCCGCAGGCGATTGGCCGGAAGACGACAAATGCTTCTTCCTCCTCCGCCTCGCCGACCTCCACGCCACTCACCGCAACGACTTCACTCGCGCTCGCGACCTGCTCGCTCAGGTCCAGCAGGAATTCCCCGGCAGCCGCCACGCCGCCAACGCTGTCCACAAACTCCGCGAAATCGAAGAAGCCGAATTCATCGCCTCCCGCGGCACCAAGGCCTGACCCCGACCCCCAATGCCAGCCGGCGAATCGTCTGCCCGGCCCGCTCTCGCAGCACACCTGCGCCGCGGCCTCGCCAGCATCAGCCAGCCGCTCTTCCTCATGGCCCTCGCCGCCTCAGGCGGCATCCTCATCGCCGACAGCGCCGGAATCCCATGGCCATGGTGGCTCGCCGCCACCATCCCAACGCTCTTCTGGCTCGTCCGCTCTCATTCCCTCCCAGCCCTCATCACCGCCTCCGCCGTCGCCTTCGGTTTCGCCCAGCTCGCCACCGACACCGACCCGCTCCGCGACCGCCTCGCCGCAGAAACCTCCCCAGGCGGAGCCCTGCCCGCTGAATTCCAGGGCCTCGTCCTCGACGCCCCCGAACCCGACGCCTCCGGCGGCTGGATCTTCACGCTCCAGCCCGATTCCCTCGTCGTCACCGGCCGCGGCCCATGGCCCTCCACCGCCGCCCGTCTCTATGTTCGGCTCCGCGACGTCCCCCAGCCACCCGCCTACGGCGACCGCATCGCCTGCTCCGGCCTCCTCCGCAGACCCGCCCAACCTCGAAACCCCGGCGAATTCGACTTCGCTTCCTTCCTCCGCCGCCAGGGCTTCAGCGCAGAAGCCGAAATCTCAGGCCTCCACGACCGCATCGAAACGCTCTCCTCAGGCCACGGCTCCCCCATCATGGCCTCAGCCATCAGAACCCGCGACTGGATCGCCGCCGCCGTCACCATGGACATCAACGACGACCCGCCGCGCGCCGCCACCGTCCGCGCCATGGTCCTCGGTACCCGCGAAAAAACCCCGCAGGACATCGAAGACGCCTTCATCGCCAGCGGCACCATGCACGTCTTCGCCGTCAGCGGTCTCCACGTCGGCATGTTCACCGTCATCGTCTGGAACGTCCTCCGCCTCCTCGGCCTCCGCCGCGGCTTCGTCGTCCTCGTCACCCTCCCGCTGATGTTCTTCTATGTCTACGTCACCGGCCTCCGCGCCAGCGCATGGCGCGCCGCTATCATGGCCTCCATCTTCCTAGCCGGTCCTCTCTGGAACCGCGAGGGCTCGCTCTTCAGCAGTCTCGGGGCCGCTGCCGTCCTCCTCCTCGGCACCGACCCCGCCTATCTCTTCCAGCCAGGCTTCACACTCTCCTTCGGCGTCCTCCTCGCCATGGCCGCCTTCAACAAGCCTATCTTCTCCGCCCTCCGCCCGCTCCACGAACCTGACCCTTTCCTCCCCGCAGAACTCTACACGCCACGCCAGGAAGCATGGTTCTGGCTCCGCCGGAAAATCGCCGAATCCCTCAGCCTCTCCATGGCCTCCACCCTCGGCTCCGCCCCTCTCATGATCGGCTACTTCCGCCTCATCACCCCAGTCGGCATCGCCGCCAATCTCGTCCTCGTCCTCCTCTCCCTCTGCATCCTCGTCGTCGCCTGCATGGCCATGGCCGCCGTCCTCTGCCACCTCCCCTACCTAGCCGCCTCCCTCAACCACACCAACTGGCTCCTCGCCTCCCTCAGCATCTCCAGCGCCAAATTCTTCGCCGCCATCCCCGGCGGCAATCTCCGCGTCGACCCAGCACGCCTCTGGCGCGGCCACGTCTGCGACGTCACCGTCCTCGACCTCGACCACGGCGGCTCCGCCATCCACATCGACACTCCCTCCGGCCGCCACTGGCTCATCGACTCCGGTGCCAATCGCCACTACAACCGCACCGTCCACCCGCACCTCTCCCGCTCCCCAGTCAATCAACTCGACGGGCTCATCCTAACCCACAACGACAGCGACCACTCCGGTGCCGCCGCAGCCGTCCAGCGCGACTTCTCACCCCTCCGCACCATCGGCGGCCCAAACGGCGAACCGCTCACCGCCGGTTCCTCCATCTCCCTCGACCCCCACACTTCCCTCCACGTCCTCTTCCCGCCTCCCCGCTGGCTCGCCGGCCCGCAGGACGATGCCTGCGCCGTCCTCCTCCTCGAATGCTTCACCACCCGCATCCTCCTCACCGGCGACGCAGGCTTCATCACCGAAAAACACCTCCTCAGCTCCCCATCCCAAAACCTCAACGCCCACATCATCGTCAAAGGCTGGCACGCCTCCGACTTCTCCGCCCTCCCCGAGTTCCTCAACGCCGTCTCCCCGCACTCCATCGTCTTCAACCAAACCCACTTCCCAGCCGGCGAAAAAGCCCCTCCCGGATGGCTCGCCCTCCTCGCACGCAAACACATCCAACCCATCGACCAGTCCACCGCCGGAGCCGTCACCATCCGCATCCGCCGCGACCACTCCTCCATCTCCGGTTTCCTCGACCCTTCCCCCCAAAACGTCTTTCCTCCTCCTCCCTGAATGACGCTTGCACCAGCCCTCCCGTGCATGAAGTGAACCTCTCCTTCAGCGGCGCGCTGATCCCACTTCACCACGCCCCAACCTGCTCATTCCTTGGAAGCGACGAACCCATTCCGCGAGGACCTTGCCACCCGCACACGTCCTGAACCCTGCACCGTAGTCATCTTCGGAGCCAGCGGCGACCTCACAGGCCGTAAACTCATCCCGGCCCTCTACAACATCGCCGCCGACGGAGAACTCCCGCCCACCCTCAAGGTCGTCGGCTTCGCCCGCCGCGAAAAATCCCACGAAAGCTTCCGCGAGGAACTCGAAGCCATGAACCGCAAGGTCTCTCGCTCCGGCCACAACGACCAACTCTGGGCCAGCTTCCAGCAGAACATCTTCTACCACCGCTCAGAATTCGAAGACGCCGCAGGCTACCAAAGCCTCGCCCGTCTCCTCGACTCCCTCGACGAAGCCGGTGCCGGCGGAAACCGGCTCTTCTACCTCTCCGTCGCCCCCGAATACTTCCCCATCGTCCTCCGCGGCCTCGCCGCCGCAGGCCTCAATCAGCCCAAACCCGGCAAATGGGCACGCGCCGTCATCGAAAAACCCTTCGGCACTGACCTCGCCACCGCAGACGCTCTCAACCAAGTCGTCAGCGAAACCTTCAAGGAAAACGACACCTACAGAATCGACCACTACCTCGGCAAGGAAACCGCCCAGAACCTCATGGTCCTGCGCTTCGGCAACGCCCTCTTCGAACCCGTCTGGAACAACCGCCATATCGACCACGTCCAGATCACCTGCGCTGAAAACCTCGGCATGGAAGGCGGCCGCGGCGGCTATTACGACAAGGCCGGCTGTCTCCGCGACATGGTCCAGAACCATCTCCTCCAGCTCGTCATGCTCACCGCCATGGAACCCCCGGCCGACCTCACCGCCGACGGAATCCGCGACGAAAAAGTCAAGGTCCTCAAATCCCTCCGCCCATTCAAAGACGCCGCCAACGTCGCCCGCAATGTCGTTCGCGCTCAGTACACCGCCGGCACCTCCGGCGGCAAATCCGTCCCAGGCTACCGCGAAGAAGACCGCATCGCCCCGGACTCCATGACCGAGGCCTACGCCGCCATCCGCATCAACATCGACAACTGGCGCTGGGAAGGCGTCCCCTTCTACCTCCGCGTCGGCAAACAACTCCCCAAAAAGGCCACCGAAATCAGCATCCACTTCCGCAAACCTCCTCACGTCCTCTTCAACCGCGGCACCGGCGACGACTCCGCCAACGTCCTCGTCGTCCGCATCCAACCCGACGAAGGCATCTCCCTCCGCATCCAGTCCAAAATCCCCGGCCCCGCCGTTCGCATGGAGCGCGTCAAAATGGACTTCCAGTACAGCACCAGCTTCGGCAAAGCCAGCCCCGAAGCCTACGAACGTCTCCTCCTCGACGCCATGAGCGGCGACGCCACGCTCTTCGCCCGCCGCGACGAGGTCGAATGGGCATGGCGCTACATCGACCAGATCGAACAGGCATGGCACCAGTCGCCGGAACCTCCTCCCATGTGCTCCTACCCCGCCGGCACATGGGGCCCTGCCGAAGCCGATGCCCTCCTCGCCGCCGACGGCCGGGAATGGCGACGTCTCTGATCCCCATGAGCCTCTCCGCCTCGCCGGACCCAGCCGCTGGCCTCGACCTCGGCTCCCCAGTCCCTCTCGCCGCCATCCCCCGCAGCCTCAAACAGCTCTGGGAATCCACCGCCGCCGTCACCCGCGCCTCCGCCATGAACTTCGCCATCTGCAGCGAAGACGGCGCCAGTCTCGGCCCTAACACCGATCTCATTCGCGAGGTCACCCGCGAACACGCCTGCCGCGCCATCCTCATCGCCATCACCCCTGCCCCCGGCCCTCCCGAGATCCGCGCGTGGATCACCGCACACTGCCAGCTCGCCGCCGGCGGCCGTAAAAGCGTCTGCTCGGAACAGATCACTTTCGCCATCTCCGGCTCCGGCCCCCAGCTCCTCCCTAACACGCTCTTCGCCCACGTCGACAGCGACCTCCCCCTCACGCTCTGGTGGCAGGGCCCGTTCTCCCCGCGCTGGGAACGTCACCTCTTCACCGAAATCGACCGTCTCGTCATCGACAGCAGCGGCTGGCAGAACCCGCTCGCCGAATTCACCACCCTCGAACAGTCATGGCACGAAGCCAATCGCGGCTTCTCCGTCAACGACCTCTCGTGGACTCGGGTCCTCCCTTTCCGCATGGCCCTCGCCGCCTGCTTCGACGAACCCGGAGCCCTCGCCCTCCTCCCCGCCATCAGCGAAATCACCATCACCCACGGTTCCGGTCACGCCCTCGCCGCCCGCATGCTCGCCGCATGGATCGCCGAAAAAGCCGGCTGGTCCGTCACCGGCGGCGCCAGCTCCTCCGGCTTCACCCTCAGCAACCACGGCCGCACCCTCACACTAACGTTCAAGGACTGCCCCGGTGCCTGCGCCATCGCCAGAGTCCACCTCTCCGCCCCCGGCGGCACCATCCTCCTCACCAGAGAACCCCGCAGCCCCTTCATCGAGGGCCGCACCGACATCGCCGGCCAGCAGACCAGCAGTCTCACCCCCTGCCCCTGCGACTCCCCAGCCGATCTCGTCAAAGAACGGCTCCGCCGCGGCTGCAACACGCGCCACTACTTCGCTCTCCTCGAAATTGTCAGGCAATTCCTCGCCTGACCCAAGGCCCCGCTCTCAGTACCCGAGCCATGGCCCCAGCCATTGCTCAACCTCCGGCACCGTCATCCCTTTCCGGCGCGCATAATCCTCGATCTGATCCCGCTGGAGGTCCGAGATCATGAAGTAATGGCTCTCCGGATGGCTGAAATACAACCCGCTCACCGCCGACCCCGGATGCATCGCCATGCTCTCCGTCAGCGTCACCCCAGTCACCGCCGCCGCATCCAGCAGCTCGAACAGCACCGTCTTCTCCGTGTGGTCAGGCTGCGCCGGATACCCCGGAGCAGGCCGAATCCCCCGGTAGTTCTCCCGGATCAGCTGCTCCGCATTGAACTCGTTAGGCCGCTCATAACCCCACGCCACCCGCGCCCGGTGATGCAGCAGCTCCGCAAACGCCTCCGCCATCCGGTCCGCAATCGCCTTCACCATGATCGCCCCGTAATCATCCTGTTCGGCCTTCAACTCCTCCGCAAACTCATCCGCCCCGTGAATCCCCACCACAAACCCACCGACGTAATCCGCACGCACTCCCGCCGGAGCCACATAATCCGCTAGCGCCTCGTTCGCCCGCCCATCCCCACCGCCCGTCTTCTCCACCTGCTGCCGCAGGGTGTGAAACCGGCACCGCTCCGTCGCCCGGCTCTCGTCCGTCCACACCATGATGTCGTCCCCCTCGCGATTCGCCGGGAAAAACCCGTACACCCCACGCGCCGTAAACCGCTTCTCCGCAATGATCCGCTCCATCCACTCCGTCGCATCCGCATGCAGCTTCACCGCCTGCTCCACCACCGCAGGATTCGACGACTTGAACCGATTCTCCCCGTAAACCCACACCCCGCGCAATTCCCACGTGTGAAAAAACGGCGTCCAGTCAATGTACCCCGCTAGTTCCCGCAGCGATTGCTCACGGATCACCCGCGTGCCCAGAAACTCAGGCACCGCAGGCACCATCGCCCCCCAATCCGTCACCACCCCGTTCGCCCGCGCCGCCTCCAGCCCCACCACCGCCTTCTTCTGCCGGCTCGCATGCTGATCCCGCAGTCTCGCATGCCGCGCCTCGTTCTCCGTCACATACTCCTCCCGCTGATTGTCACTCAGCAGCGCCGTCGCCACCGGCACACTCCGCGACGCATCCAGCACATGCACCACAGACCCCGAATACCTCGGCGCAATCTTGATCGCCGTATGCACCGCACTCGTCGTCGCCCCGCCAATCAGCAGCGGCGTCTTCATCCCCAACCGCTCCATCTCCGACGCCACATGCATCATCTCATCAAGACTCGGCGTGATCAGCCCAGACAACCCAATGACGTCCGCCCCCACCTCCCTCGCCTTCGCCAGGATCTTCTCGCACGACACCATCACCCCCATGTCGATGATCTCGAAATTATTGCAGGCCAGCACAATGCCCACAATGTTCTTCCCGATGTCATGCACATCCCCCTTCACCGTCGCCAGCACCATCGTCCGCCCATTGGCAGACACCACCTTGGCCGGCGCCTCATCCGCCCCGGACTCCGGTTGCCCTACTTCGCCGCTCCCGCCTCGATGGGACGCACCCGCACGATCCGGATCTTCGACTGCTTCGACGCCGCGCTCAGATTCTCGGCCGTCTTGATGGCGATCCGCTGCAGCAGCGCCTCGCTCGCCGGTGTCGTTTTGGCGGAAAAACTGCGCCAGGAGCCAGTCAGAGTTTTCGCGGCTTTCTTCATAATTTGAGAGAATTTCAGGGACTAGTCCGGCAGCCTGTTCCAGCAGCTCGTACTCGGAATCATACATTTCGTCATGCAGCCCTTCAAGCGTTCTTTCGGTCACGACGCTCTCCGTACCAGGCTCAAGAACATTCTCGATCACAACGACCTGGAATCCCTCTGCTCCGAGAAAGTCCTCCACAAGCGCCAAAGTAGTCCTCGGCGCTTGGAAGTGTCCGCGGGCCGCACGGTTCAGCGGCACGATCCTCCCCTTTCCTTTCAGCGCACGTTCCACCATCAGGTGCAACGCGCTCGTCCAGCGCATGAAAATGTAACGGAGTTGGACATGGCATCCAGCGGCGAAGGCCTGCCTGAAATGCTCCTTGCTGCGTGTATAATTCTGCAGCGTTCCATCCATCACAATCAGCCTGTTCCCCTCATTGATCAGGCCCTCCGTCGCTGTCGTTTTCCCGCTCCCCTGACCGCCAGCGTTGAAAATCACAGTATCCCCGGGTTGCGCTCCCGCCAGCAGCTTCGCGAAGTACCAGTCAATAAACCCGCCCGCAGGCTCCAGCGTCGCCACGCTCCAACGCTGACGCGATTCCCGGCTCTCCGCGTACTCCGCGCTCAGTTCCTGCGCATTGTTCCGGTCGAGAACCGCTCCAAACCTGAAGACATACCGCTCCGCCGCTCCCTCCAGATCAACCGCCAGCTGCGCCGCAAACTTCCGCTCCAGCGCCCGCTCCTCGTCATCAAGTCCTTCATATGGCGAATACGTGAACCCTTCCGCTAGCGTCACGCTCCCACTCGCCTCCTGCCTCACAATCTCCGCCATCAGCGCCGCAATCTTCTTCGCCAGCTCCTTCTCCGCCTTCATGAACGGCTCCAGCCACGCCACACTCTTCTTCATCACCCGCGCACTCTTCACCACCTGCGGCAGAAACATCTTCCCCTCACCAAACAGATCGCCCACCACACTCATCCCATCCATCAGCGGCCCCTCGATCACCTTCAGCGGAACGCCGTACTTCAGCCGCGCTTCCTCCGTGTCCTCATCAATGAAATCCGTCAGGCCCCTCAGCAGCGCATGCTTCAGCCGCTCCTCCACCGGTCCCTCCCGCCACGACAGATCCGCCTCCACCTTCTTCCCGGCGTGCCCCTTGAACCGCTCCGCATAATCCACTAGCCGCTCCGTCGCATCCCCACGCCGGTTCAGCAGCACGTCCTCCACCATCTCACGCAGCTCTGGCTCGATCTCCTCGTAAACCTCCAGCATCCCCGCATTCACAATCCCCATGTCCATCCCCGCCTTCACCGCATGATACAGAAACGCACTGTGCATCGCCTCCCGCACCACATTGTTCCCCCGGAAACTGAAGCTGATGTTGCTCACCCCTCCGCTCACCTTCGCATACGGCAGATGCCCCTTGATCCACCGCGTCGCATTGATGAAATCCACCGCGTAGTTGTTGTGCTCCTCGATCCCCGTCGCCACCGTAAGAATGTTAGGATCGAAAATGATGTCCTCCGGCGGAAACCCGACTTCATCCACCAGAATCCGGTACGCCCGCTCGCAGATCCGGATCTTGTCCTCGTAAGTCGCCGCCTGCCCCTGCTCGTCAAACGCCATCACCACCGCCGCCGCTCCATACCGCAGCACCGCGCGCGCCTGCTCCCGGAACTTCTCCTCCCCCTCCTTCAGCGAAATCGAATTCACAATCCCCTTCCCCTGCAGACACTTCAAGCCGGCCTCGATCACCGTCCACTTCGACGAATCAATCATGATCGGCGCCTTCGTGATCTCCGGCTCCGCCTGAATCAATATCAGGAACTTCGTCATCATCGCCTCGGAATCAATCAGTCCCTCGTCGAAATTGATATCAATCACGTTCGCCCCGTTCTCCACCTGCTGCCGCGCAATCGCCAGCGCTTCGTCCAGTTGCCCTTCCTTCACCAGCCGGGCAAACTTCGGTGACCCCGTCACGTTCGTCCGCTCCCCGATCATCAGAAAATTCGAACCCGGCCGCAGATTGTAAGGCTGCGATCCCGAGAGCTGCATCTCGTGCTTCGCAGCAGGCACCTCCCGCGGCGCATGCTTCGCCACCACCCGCGCAATCGCCGCAATGTGATCCGGCGTGTTCCCGCAACACCCACCCGCTATGTTCATGATCCCCGCCGCCGCAAATTCCCCCATCAGCCGCTCCATGTCTTCCGGCAGAAACGGAAACCCCGTCGGCGACATCGGATCAGGCAGCCCAGCATTCGGATAGGCCGACACAAACGTGTCGCACCGCGCCGAAAGATCCGCCAGATGCGGGCGCACCTGCTCCGGCCCTAACGCACAATTGAACCCGATGCTCAGCGGCTTGATGTGCCGCACCGCATTCAGAAACGCCTCGCCCACCTGCCCCGAGATCATCGTCTCCCCTCCATTCCCCACCGCCGCAGAAATCATCACCGGCAACAGCCGCGGATCCCCGTGCTCCCCATACACATCCACAATCGCCGCCAGCGCCGCCTTCGCATTCAACGTATCAAAAATCGTCTCCACCAGCAGCACATCACTCCCACCCGCAATCAGCGCCCGAATCTGATGCCGGTACGCCTCCACCGCCTGATCAAAGTAGATCCGCCGGAACGACATATCGTCAGGATTCGGAAACTGCGACAAAGACACCGTCATCGGCCCGATCGCCCCAGCCACATACCGCTTCCGCCCCGTCTTCTCCGTAAACTCATCCGCCCACTTCCGGCACATCCGCGCCGACTCATAGTTGATCTCCCACGCCAGATCATTCAGAAACCGATCCTCCAGCACCCGCTGGAAATACTCAGGGTCCTTCCGCTCATCATCCCCCACCGGAAAAAACTCGCTCTGCGCCAGCGATGTCGCCGAAAAAGTGTTCGTCTCCAGAATGTCCGCTCCCGCCTCCAGAAACCGCCGGTGAATGTCTCCAATCACATCCGGTCGCGTCAGGTGCAGCAGATCCCCATTGTTCTTCACGTCCTTCTCCGCCTTCGCAAACCGCTCCCCCCGCACATCCGCCTCCGTCAACTCATACCCCCGAATCGTCGTGCCCATCGCACCGTCAATCACCATGATCCGCCGGGCTAGTTCGGCGCGCAGTTCAATTTCACAGTTCGGCTGAGGCATCGGACACCCATCGTGCCTGCACCCACCCGTCACGCAAGCCATAAATCAACGCATCAAGATATCTTGATGCGAACTTTTTCACCCCTCCTCCTCCCTCCCCTCAACCTCATCCCGCGGTTGCCGCACCGCCCCTTCTCAAGGATCGCCACTCCATGAAACTCCCCGCCTCCTGCCTCGTGCCAGCCGCCGTCCTCGGCCTCGCCACGCCTCCCCCACTCCCCGCAGCAGACGAATCCCCACCACCACCAGTGAACTCCCCAGCCCAGCCTCGCCACACCAACAGGCTCGCCAGCGAAAAATCCCCCTACCTCCTCCAGCACCAGCACAACCCAGTCGACTGGTACCCATGGGGCGAAGCAGCCTTCGAAAAAGCCAAACGCGAAAACAAACCCGTCCTCCTCAGCATCGGCTACAGCACCTGCCACTGGTGCCACGTCATGGAACGCGAAAGCTTCGAAAGCGACGCCGTCGCCGCCGTCATCAACGAAAAATTCATCGCCATCAAACTCGACCGCGAAGAACGCCCCGACATCGACCACATCTACATGACCGCCATGCAGGCCGTCGAACTCGGCGGCGGCTGGCCCCTCAATGTCTTCCTCACCCCCGACCGCCAGCCCTTCTTCGGCGGCACCTATTTCCCCAAGGACCGCTTCATCGCCACCCTCAACCACGTCGACAAACTCTGGAAGGAAAACCGCAAGGAACTCACCGCCGACGCCGAAAACCTCACCCGCGCCCTCCAGAAACACATGGCAGATCGCACCGCCCCGGAAAACACCGAACCCCTCGCCCGCGACATCCAGGCCGCCACCGCCCGCGCCTTCATGGATTCCTTCGACCCAGTCGACGGCGGTTGGGGCAAGGCCCCCAAATTCCCCCAGCCCCAGGTCCCCGGCCTCCTCCTCCTCGCCTCAAAACTCACCGGCGACTCCGCCATGCAGGACCAGGTCCTCCTCACCTGCCGCCGCATGGCCGCAGGCGGCATCTGCGACCACGTCGGCGGCGGCTTCGCCCGCTACTCCGTCGACGCCCAGTGGCTCGTCCCCCACTTCGAAAAAATGCTCTACGACAACGCCCAGCTCCTCGATCTCTACCTCGACGCCGGACTCGTTAGCAACGACGCCGCCTTCATGGACACCGCCCGCAGCATCGCCCGCTACGTCCAGCGCGACATGACCCACAAGGACGGCGGCTGGTACTCCGCCGAGGACGCCGACAGCGAAGGCCACGAAGGCAAATTCCATTGCTGGACGCTCGAAGACTTCCGCTCCGCCGCCGGGCCCGACGACGCCGACTGGGCCGCCCCCATGCTCGGCGTCTCCGCCAACGGCAACTTCCTCGACCACAGCCACCCGGATCCTCTCAAAGGCCTCAACGTCCTCAGCCTCTCCAAAGACGCCCAGTCCCTTGATGCCGCCGGAAAAGCGAGGCTCGCCTCCGTCCTCACAAAACTCGCCGCCGCTCGCGCCAAACGCGTTCGCCCTCACCTCGACGACAAAATCCTAACCTCGTGGAACGGGCTCATGCTCGCCGCCATGGCCCGCGCCGGCATCATCCTGAACGACGATTCCTGCCTCGCCGCCGCCCGCAAAAACTTCGCCTTCGTCCGCAGCACGCTCTGGGATCCCGCCTCCAAAACCCTCTTCCACCGCTGGCGCGACGGCGGCCGCGACACCGCCCAGCTCCTCAGCGCCTACGCCTTCTACCTCCACGGCACCGTCGAACTCTATCAGGCCACGCTCGACCCCGATGTCCTCACCTTCTCCATCCAGCTAGCCGAAGGCCTCATCGATAAATTCGCCGACCCCAAAGAAGGCGGCTTCTTCACCAGCACCGCCAGCCCAGACCTCCTCTTCCGCGCCAAAGACGACTACGACGGCGCCGAACCCTCAGGCAATGCCATGGCCGTCTCCGCTCTCCTCCGCCTCGCCGCCATCACCGAAAACGCCGCCTTCCGCGCCGCCGCCGACAAAGCCCTCCACTTCGTCAAACCCAAACTCGTCAGCTCCCCGCAAGGCCTCACCCTCATGCTCAAAGCCGCCGCCTTCGCCTCCCGCGAACCCTTCCGCGCCGTCATCGCCGGCGACCCCGCCTCCCCCGAAGCCCGCCAGCTCCTCGCCGCCGCCCACAAGGTCTACCAACCCTTCCGCGTCATCCTCGGCACCTCCGGCCCAGTCGAATCCTTCGCCCTCACCCTCCAGCCAAAAGACGGCAAAGCCACCGCCTACGTCTGCACCGGCAAATCCTGCCTCCCACCCACCACCGACCCCGCCACCGTCTCTCAATCCCTCAACGCAAAACTCCCCTGATTCAGGGCCGCCCAGCCAGGAGGAGTCCCCCGCCGCCAACCACCGCTAGCCCCATCCCGCGGTCTCCGCGCCCGCCCCACCTCCGCCGCCGCTCCGTCCTCACCAGACACAAAACGGCCGGGATGCAGCTCTCGCCACACCCCGGCCGCCGTTGCCATTCGATCACTTCCGTTACGGATACGCCTTCGCAATCACCGCGAAGAACACCTTCCCGCGCGCCGCGGCATCCACCAGCGCCGGATTCGTCACCGGGAACGTAATCGGGCCGTCCGTCGTACGCGGCAGCACCTGTCCCACCGCCGTCCAGCCGCCATTCGGTGTCGCACTCGACACCACTTCGTACCCGCGCCCAACCACTCCAGGGAACGTCAGGCTGATCTGTCCAGGAATGAACGCGATATTCGTAATCCGGAACGCACTGTTCGGATCATTCGGAGCCGTCCCAGCCGCATACTCCTGCGCCGCCGTCTGCCCATCCCCGTCAACATCAGTACCCGCATCCGCAGCATTGCTGTCGCTCATCCCGAACGCCGTTTCCCAAAGCCCGGGAATTCCGTCGTTATCAAGGTCAGGATTCGGCGTCGGTGCCAGCCCAATCCCCGTGTTCGGCGGCAGGTAAAACCCGGGGTTCGTCGTCACCGGACGGAAATTGCCATTCAAGCCAGTCTGATCACCCTCGGCAAACCAGATCTCAAACCCGGAACCGCCGCCGCCTTCAAAGTGGTGTCCTTCAAAGTCATACTCGCCTTCCACAAGGTCGATCGTCCCGAACGCCTGCGTGTTGCCAGTCCAGTAGTCAGCCTGCAGCGCCACGTCGTCGTTGATATCCGCCAGACCCGCCACACCGTCGCCAGCCGTATCGAATGCCGTCAGGAAGTCCTGCCCCACAATCCGCAGCTCACAGCCGTCGTCAGCAAAGATCCCGAAGGTCAGCCGGATCGTTTCCCCCGGAATTCCGTTCTGGTTGTTCACCACAAACCGACCCGTCATCCGCGTCGCATAGTTGTCCGGCCCGCCATTCGGCATCACCGTCGCCTGACTATAGATGTTGTTCCCCGGACGGCCGCAGCAGATGTCTTCTCCTCCATCACGCAGCACCGTGATCGCCGTCGTGCCGTTATCCGTGACGCCCTGAGCCACCGCTTCCCGCATGATGTTGCGGGTATCTGCAAGGAATGGTGGGCCAAACCCATTGTTCGAATTCGACACCGTCGCTGGACTCGTTAGCCAGACAAGATCAGAAACCCCCGCCAACTCCGCCGCATCAGCAGTGCGCAGCGCCGTCGGAGCCGTCAGACCAGTCACCCAATCACCTAGCTGCCACCGCAGATTGTAGTTCGAGCCACCCCCGCCTTCATACATGTAGGACACGAACTGATACGTCCCACCTTCCGTCAGCCGAATCAGACCACGCGCATTCGTATTCCCAGTATAGAAGTCTGCCGTCAGCGTCGCGTCCCCGCCATTGTCTATCAGCGTCGTGTTGCCGTCGCCCTGCGCCACAGCAAAGTCCTGACCCAGAATGCGCAGGCTCGCACCGTCATCGCAGTACAGCCCGAACGTCACATCCACTGACTCTCCCACCGTTCCATTGCCGTCCGCATCCGCCGCAAGCGTGATCGAACCAGTCACTTTCGTGATGTAGTTGTCTCCGCCGTTGTTGTTCGGCATGTCAGGCTCACCCAGCTCCAGATTCGACCGCACATCCGTCGTCGCCGATCCATTCGCGATCGCCTTGTCAATAATCGCACGCATCGCCGGCAGCACATTCCCGCGGTCGCGCAGATTCGCGTTAGCCACTTGCGCTGGTGCCTTCAGCGCCACCGCATTCACCGAGTTCAACTCCGGAACAAACGTGTTCGATCCAAGCGGCAGCCATTGACGTGCCTCACCCACCGTCAGACGCGCACCCGTCGCCGTAGTCACTTCATGGTACGCTCCGCCGCCACCTTCCCACGCCACAAACTCCACGTCGTGCTGCCCGGCCACCAGCCGAATCACCCCGCGGGTATTCGCATCACCAGTCCCGCGCTCGAACACAATCGTCGAAGGATCCAGCGGATCAATGTAGCCATCTCCATTCACCGCACTGAAGGCCGAACCCCGGATCCGCAACGCAAACCCGTCATCCGAACGCACTTGGAAGGTATAGTCCCCAGTCGTCGGAATGTTCAGCTTCGTCGTCGCCAGCACCACGATGTTGTCATCTGCAGTTCCTGACCCCGTGTAGTCATTGCTCAAATACGGCATCACAGGCGTCGTGATCATCGGTCCACCATTCACGTTCGTCTGCGGATCCGCAAAGTCGAGGTACGGCACCTGCGCATCAAACGATCTCAGTCCCGTGTTCATCGCCACATCCACAGCATCCATGATGTTGCCGGACAGCTCAACGCCCCGGATCTCACGCACGCTCCAGTTGCCCTCGCTATTCCGCGGCAGCGGCAGACGCTCCGCAGGCGGCAGCACCGCCCCATAACGAATCCCCGGCACAGGATACACCGAATCCGTTTTGTACTCCACCACCCGGATCAGCCCAGGCCCGCCGGGCTCGTCATTGCTCGTTCCCGGCTGAATCACCGGCGAAATCGGATCATCAAACCCGAACCCGCTCCGGTTGTCGTTCCACCTCCCGTCGCCGCGCAGGTGTCCCGCGTCTTCCGTCCCAGCCCAGTCGTTCGGCTCGCCCGGCCCCCACACATTGAAGGAGAACGGATCACCATTCGTCCACGCCCAGCCATTCGTGTAGTTGCCAGGATTCCCGAAGGTCTGCGATTCCTGCGCATCAGGTGCCGCGCCTTCACGGTCCGTCAGACCAATCCACATCTCGGACCCAAAACCCAGCGTCCGATGCAGGAACCGGTTCTTCGCAGCAGACGTCACCGACGCCAGATCGCCAGACACCGTCCCCGTCACCGGGTCACGGCGCGAACGCGCATCCGCCAGCGCATCTTTGAAGTTCGCACCCGCGCGCACCACTTCATAAATCCGCCACTTCCCTCCCGGACCAAACGGCGCCTGGAAGAATTGCTCGCCATCCGCAAAGAACGCCCACGACTCCGTGCGGCTCGTCCCCGTCGCATCACTGAAGCTCAGCGACAACTTGTGCAGTCCCTTCGTCCACTTGCCGCCAGGTCCAACCGGCCCCATCGACACTCGCGTGCGGATCCCCGCATTCTCAATCGTCGGCTTGTAGGCCTTCCCGTCCACCGTCAGCACAATCGACGCGTCCTGTACCGCAGCCACCCCGTCAATCAACTCAATCCGAATCGGATGACGGTTGTCATTCCGGAACGAAAGCGAAGGAAACGGCGCAATCCCGTGAATCGATGGCTTCGCCGGCAGCCCAGCATAGTACGCCTTCAGCGACGCCGGATTCGAAGCGTCATTCACCAGCGCCCGGTTGCCTGCCTCATCAAGACTGAAGAACTCGAGATTGGCACCGCCGCCACCTTCCCACCAGAGAAGGCGCACCGGATAAAGCCCAGCCGTCGGCGCGGCCACCGTAAAGGTCGTGTCAGACGCTCCCCGGCCGCCACTGAATTGCCCAGCCACCCGGCGCGTGAAATGATCCAGCGCCGTCGCACCAACAGCAAACGTGAACCCGTCATCGCTGTTCACCCCAAGCGTCGTCGATCCCGCAGGAAGCTGGATCCACGTGAAAATCTCACCGACAACGTTGTCAGTGCTTCCCGTCATACCGGGAATGCCAGGAATCATCGTCTCAGGATACCCGTTGCCACCATTGAAGTTCCCCTGGTTGAATCCATCCTGATCCCAGTTCAGCACCCCGGGAATAATGAACGTTCCATCCGGCTGCGCCACCGCTCCAGGCGGCACCGCCAATGGATTGAACACGTTCTGCGCAATCCCCGGAAGACCCGCATCATAATACCCATCCGCAAGCTGACGGTCCGGCAGCGGAATCGCATTCGCATCACCTGGATAACGCCCGAAATTCAACTGGTGAATGCTCGCCAGAAAACTCGGCACCGACGTGTCCACCTGACCAACCTGCGCCTTCCACGCAGTCTCCATCAGCGTGTACGGCGCCAGCGTCGCCGTCCGCGTGAACGTGTACAACGTGTTGCTCGTGTCACGGGTCGTGATCACAATCTCATGATTCCCTGCCGCAAAAAGCGCCGGCGGTGCCGTCGTCACCTTGAACATCGTGTCCGACCCAGTCTGCGTCGCCACCACAGGATAGCTCGTCCCATCCACCGTCATCGTGTACGGCTTCGTAATATCAATATTGATGCCCGGAGCATTCGTCACCACTCCAGTCGCAGTGTTCGCCGTCATCGGCGTACCAGTCAGCAGCGGCTGGTTCGCCGAGGTCGTCGTGATGCTGACGTTGTCAACATGGTGATGCGAATTGGCTCCCCCAGTCCGCCCAGCCAGCACAATCCGCCCGCGGCTCGGCGCAAACGTCGTCGGCAGATCCGTCAGAATCGGCAATCCCTTGTAACTCACCGACAACTTCCCGTCTTCCTTCATCTGAATCGTCAGATTCACAAAGGCATGCCCGGGAACATCAAAATTACCATCCACCGGCACCCCAGCAGGCCCAGTCTGCAGCGACGTCACATCCGTCGCATCCCCGTTCTTCGTCGGCAGTGGCGTCTGATTCACCAGCACCCCATCCACCCGAACAGAAATCCCAATCACATCAGGAACCCCCGGCGTCGCATCCCCGCTGAACCACTCGTCCAGCCCAACCGACACCCCCGTCCGCGTGCCCTCCTCAGGTAGATTCCCCGGCTCGCCAGCCGTCCCAGCAAACCCTTCCGTCGCCGGAATCCCAGGAACCAGCACCGGATCCCCTTCACGGGCAAACGAAACACTGTACCCGTCAGCAGGGTCCGCCGTCCCCCCGCCAGTCCGCAGATCAGCAGAGAAAATAAACGAATTAATCACCAACCCAGGCTCAAGCTCGTCAAAAACGATCTTCCCAGCCTGCCCATCTAGGGCGTCGGTGATCGACAGATATCCGGATCCTCCAACGCCGCCACTCGGCCGCCATGTCGAAGTTCCAGTGAAGTCAAGAATCCCGGCAGGATCCGTGTCAAAATTCAGACTGGCAGAGCCCGCATACGCATTCGGTGTTCCCGAACACGCAAGCAAAGCCACCAGGCTGGGGTACAGCAGGTGTTTCATAGTTGTGGTGCAATGCGCGGGGAAAGAAACAGGGGTCCTTCAGGGGGAAGTAGGCCACATTTTTTACCCCGCACTCAGACTTCACAGCAATCACCGCCTCGAACGCAATGAAAAAATGGCCGGAATCGCCAAAAAAAATTGGCGCTTGCTCTACTTCAGAACCGTGCTGATACTCCCTCAGCAGCCAATGGCTGCTTCAAATCAAGGATGGACAAGTCTCGTGGTTGGACTATCTTCCAGAGTGGTTCGGGGAAAATCACAGCGGTTCTCCCGCTGTCCACGGACAAATACCACATACAGTAAAGAAAACAAAAAGGGAAAGAGGATCCTCATGGACTATTATTCGGACTCCTATCAAGCAAACGACTCATATCAGACCGGCAGCGAAGAAGGCTACCGGCCAAGCACAGGCGGCCCCAGCGGCCCCAGCGGCGGCGATAGCTACCAACGGCAAAACTCTCCGCCTCTCTTAACCGAGAAAATCGTCACCGAACGGAAACAGTTCTTCCTCGATCTCAAGGAAAACAACCGCGGCCGCGTCGTCAAAATCACCGAAGATGTCCGCGGCCGCCGCGACACCATCATGGTGCCCATCGAAGTCCTCCAGGAATTCCATGACGCCCTCGGTCGTATCCTCGACTACGAACGCGGGCTCTAATCGGCCCAAATGACAGGCCCTCCTGAACTCAGCAGGCCTCAGGCAACCCCGGTCCTCGACCTCTATCGGTTTAGGCCGGGGTTGCTTTTTTCACAACCGATGCCATCATTACCCATCGCGATGGTGCCCACCCCCAACGGTGTCACCCTCATGCCTTCATGAATGCGTCATCAGGGATTCTCGCCGGATGTGTCGAAGGACGCTTGTGGATGCGCGTGCTCGGCAAGGGCTCACACCTCAACGGCCCAACCCTCAAAACGTTCGTCAAAGAACACGCGCTCGCCGCTCCCAACTCCACAGTCATCATCGACCTGCGCGAATGCACCGGCATGGACAGCACCTTTATGGGCACCCTCGCCGGCCTCGCTTCCCGCCTCGAGGAACGCAACGCCTCCCTCCACGTCGTCAACGCCGCAGGCCGTAACTCCGAATTGCTCCACGGCCTCGGCCTCGATGAGGTCTTCCCTGTCCACCAAGACACCGCAGGTTGGTGCTCCCAGACACCAGAATGCCTGCCCATCGACTCCCAGCCTTGCTCCCGGACCGAACGCACCGAAGTCTGCCTCGAGGCCCATCAAGCCCTCGCCGCCGCCGATTGCCGCAACGCCGATCGCTTCCGCGACGTCATCGAACTCATGCGCGAAGAACTCGATCGCGCCGCCCTCGCTCACTGAGGCCATCCCCGGCATCCCCGCCTGCCACACTCCATCACGGGCCTCCTCCCCCGCGAATCCATCACTCCCTCGGCACCTTGCGGAAAAAGCCGCGCTGCTTCTCCGATACCAGCATGCCCAGCCGGTCCATCACCGCCACAAGATCCTCCCACACCTTCCGCTTCTCCGCATTCCCGCGCACCGGACCCTCCTGCGCCGCTCTCAGCAGATAGGAAGGATGCAGCGTCAGCATCAGGGGAATGCCCTCAAACGTCTGCCACTGCCCACGCTCTCTCGTGATCGCCACCTTGCGCCCTAGCAATCCCTCGGATGCCGTCGCCCCCAGCGCCACAATCACCCGCGGCCGGATGATCGCTATCTCCTCCCGTACGAACTCAACGCACGCCGCCATCTCCTCCGCTGTCGGCGCACGATTGCCCGACCCCTGCGCCCCGCCACTGATCGCCGGCCGGAACTTGCACAGATTCGAAATGTAAACACCGCCACGGTCCAACCCCATCGCCACTAGCATCTTGTCCAGCAGTTGCCCCGCCGGTCCCACAAACGGCTCCCCCTGCTTCTCCTCCTCCGCCCCAGGCGCTTCCCCCACCAGCATCAGCGGACTGTCAGGATTCCCCACCGCAAACACCATCGTGTCGCGCAATGTCCCCAACCCACGCGCACGCTCCCCAATCTCCGCACGCGCCTTCACCGCCGCCAGCGCCACCTCCCTCTCCTCCCTCGTCCGCTCCACCACCATCACCGAAACCATCGGCTCCTCTCTCTCCACCACCGTCTCCACCACCGTCTCCACCTTCGGAACCATCACAACCGGCACCGTTTCCACTCTCTCCAAAACAATCTCCTCTTTCGGCTCCTCTTTCGGCTCCACCACCGACGCCACCACCACCGGCCGCACCTCCATCCGCCCCGGCTTCATCCGGATCATCTCCTTCAACGCCTGCCTCGCTGGCTCGCTCATCCAGATCCGCTGCTGCCCGGCACGCTGCCGCCCTTCCATGAACGCAGCCAGCGTCAGCAACGCCGGCAGCGGATGAAGGACAGTCGGTTCGTCAGCCATGGTCCCCCGCTACCTGCTCTCCCGCCCAGCGAAAGCGGAACTTGCCCCCATCACACAAGCTTTCCCCTCCACTCAACTCATCCCCGGCTGATGATCCGCAACGCATCCAGCCGGAGCCGACTCCCGCTCAACGCCGCATCCGTCGCCGCCGCAAACGCCGCCAGCCCCTCCAATTCCGCCCCCGCAGGATGCCCCGGCCAGCGCGCCAGATCCGCTAGCCGCGCCGTCTCCGCCGCAAACTGCGCCCGCGCCGCCTTCCGCGCCTTCTCCACCAGCTGCCCGCACCTCGCACCCCCCACCCGTTCCGCCGTCTCCATCAGCGCCGCCAGCCGCCCCGACGCCAGCAGCGCCGCCGCGATCGCCGCAGGATCAGGCGACGGCACCAGCTTCATCCCGATCAGCGCTCGATCCGCACTCAAATCCTCCAGCCGATGATCCACCAGCACCCGAATCGGCGTCGGCGGAAAAAAACGGTCCAGATGCAGCGCCGGCGGAGCCACACATTCCGCCACATACCACGCCTCGCAGTACAACGCCGCCACCCCGCCCTCCGCCACCGCCAGACACGCATTCCCATCCTCGCTCCCTAGCAACGCATCCAGCGCCGCCTGCCACAGCGGATGATCCACCGTCAGAAAGCCCACGTCCTCCCTCGCCAGCGCCCTCGCACGGTCCGCCGTCACCGTCATCCCCTCCGCCGGCATCTCCGGCAGCACCACCGACGCCACATCGTCAGGCCGCAATACCCACGTCCGCTCCTCCGCCGCCTCCGCAACCATCCCGAAATGATCCATCAATCTCAGGAAAAATGCCTCGCTCCTCAAATCCCCGTCTGCCTCCCGAATCAGCCGGATCGTCTCCGCCACTTCCAGCGGCCGCCCCGAATGCAGCGCCAGCAGCTGCGCAGTCCCTTCCTCCAGCTCCCGCGCCCGCACCTCGCAGAACTCCCTCGCCTCCCCAATCAGCACCTCCAGCCCGGCCACATCCCCCGGCACCGCCAGACACGCCCCTAGCCGCTCCCAGAAATGCGCCGCCGTCGCCACCGCCCCAGGCGAATGCGCCCCGAACACCAGCAGCGCCCGGTCATACCACGCCGCCAGCACCGCCTCCCGCGTCCCTTCCCCATACGGCACATGAATCTCTATCGTCCCCTCCTGACCAATCCGGTCCAGCCTCCCAATCCGCTGCTCCAGCAACGCAGGATCGTCAGGCAGATCAAACAGCACCAGATGCCGCGCACATTGAAAATTCCGCCCCTCGCTCCCGATCTCCGAACACATCAGCAGCCGCGCCCCCTCCGGTTCCGTGAACCACGCCGCATGCCGGTCCCGTTGCAGCAGCGTCAGCCGCTCGTGAAACACCGCCCCATCCACCGCGATCCTCCCCCGCAATCCCTCCTGCACCGCTTCCGCTTCATCCGCCGTCGCCGTAATCAGCAGCACCTTTTCCCCACCCGTCCGCCGCAGCAATCCCGCTAGCCAGTCCAGCTTCCGCTCCCTCACACTTCCCTCCCCGCCATTTAACAATTCAAGATGACACTCCCGCCCCGGAAATCCCGTCAGCGCCGCCCGCAGATTCCGGAACATCACCCGCCCCGGCCCGAACGAATCCAGCAACGCGTCCAGCAGCGCCCGCCGCGCCGCCGCCCCGCCCTTCGCAAACGCCTTCACCAGCCTCACCATCCGCGGCGATCCCGCCGTCAGCTCCGCCAGCACCTCCGCGTCAGGCTCCCCTCCCGCATGCAGCGCCTGCGCCACCTTCGCCGTCGCCCCATGCCGCTCCATCTCCCCGCAGAACGCCCCGTAATCCGCAAACCGCACCGGATCCAGAATCCTCAGCCGCGCAAAATGACTCGCCAGCCCAGCCTGATCAGGCGTCGCCGTCAGCAGCAGCACCGACGCCACCCGCTCCGCCAGTCCCTCCACCAGCCGCCACGCCGCAGACGGCTCACCTTCGTCCCACCGCAGATGGTGCGCCTCATCCACTACTAGCAAATCCCAGCCCGCCCCGGCGCACCACGCCGCCGCCTCCGCATCCCCGCTCAGCCAACCCACCGACGCCAGCACCAGCTGGCTGTCCAGAAACGGATTCATCCCGTCACCCCCTAACGACTCACACCGCTCCGCATCGAAAATCGCAAACTTCAGCTGAAACCGCCGCAGCATCTCCACAAACCACTGATGTATCAGTGGCTCCGGCACCAGAATCAGCACCCGCGCCGCCCTTCCCGTCAGGTGCAGCCGCTGCAGAATCAACCCGGCCTCAATCGTCTTCCCTAACCCAACCTCATCCGCTAGCAGCACCCGCGGATGCCGCCGCGCCGTCGCCTCCCCCGCAATCGCCAGCTGGTGCGGCAGCAGATCAATCCGCGCCCCGACAAAACCCCGCACCGGCGACTGCCTCATCTTCGCCCGCCGCAGCAATGCCTCGATCCGCAGATTGAACTCCTCCGGACTGTCCGTCAGCCCGCGCCGGATCCGATCCGCCGGATGACTCGCCGCCAGCGTGTCCGCCAGCGCATCCTCGCCCACCTCATCAGCTCCCTCTAGCAGATACCTCCGGCACCCGTCCTCCTCACGAATCCCCGCAATCCTCCCCCGCCGGCCGTCACCCAGCGACACAGGATCCCCTACCCCCGGTGCCATCCGCCGCAGCGGCGCGCCCGGCCACGCATACAGTCGATCCACCCCAGCCGCACCAAAATGCACCAGCACCCGCCCGCCGCCACTCTCACGCACCGTCCCGAGCCCTAATTCCGGTTCCGCATCGCTGCTCCAGCGCTGCCCGGGAGAAGGCCGGATCATTCGCCGGCACGCACGGTGATGTCATCAAACCAGACAGGCAACTCAGCATACGGCGTCCCCCACACCGACGCCTTCCCCTGCGACGGAGCCTCCTCGCTCGTCGCCGTCACCGTCGGCTTCTCAGGCCTCTTCTCTCCCTCCGCCCAAACCCGACCCTCCATCTCGCTCCCGCCTCCCGCCTTCGCCTTGATCGTAAACTCCAGCCACGTCCACGTCCCGCTCGTCCACCCATACGCCGCCGTCCCGATCGCCTCCTCCTTGTCACTCGTCAGCACAATCTCCACCTGCTTCGTCGCAGGCACCACCCGCAATCTCGGCCCGCTCACCCCATGCAGCCCCACCCCGAACCTCGGCTGCGTCCGCCGCTTCCCAGCCGTCTTGATCCGCGCCGTCACAGTCCCCGCCCCCTTCACCGTCTTCCCCACCAGCATCCCCCCGTCCACAATCGGCTGCCCCGCCAACTCCAGCACCTTATTCTCCCCATCCGCCACGATCGAAAACTTCGCCTCCTGATCCGTCGACATGAATGCCTCGGGAACTTCCCCCGCCGCCACATCCTTGAAATCAATCGCCGGAGCCGCCGCCGGTTCCTCAGCTCGAGGACTCAGGACACACACAAGGAGACAGGCAGGCAGCAGCAGTTTGCTATTCATGGCGGAGAGCATCGACGAGACGGCGCGACAGAGCAAGCCGCGCCGCACCCCAGCAGAAGACCAGCCCCCCGGCAAGCAGAGACAGCAGTAGCACCGCAAGCAATCGCACCGGCAACCCGCCCGCTCCAGCCAGCTTCAGATTCGGCCAAACCGCCAGCAGCGCCGCCACCGTCCCCAGCACTACCCCCGCCACCAGCAGAAACCAGTGCTCCGCCAGCACCATCCGCCGCAACTGCCCCACCGTGAACCCAGCCGTCTGCATCACCGCAAACTCGCTCCGCCGCTCCAGCACATGCCGCGCCACCAGCACCGCCAGACCCAGCGCCGCCAGCACCAACGCCAGCCCGCCCAGCGTCGAGAAAATCGTCAGATACGTGTTCTGCACCGCCTGAAACTGCACCAGCCGCTCCGCCGTCGGCACCAGCGTAAACCCCCGCCCCTCCAGCAGATCAATCGCCGCCACCCGGAACTTCTCCGCCTGGCCCGCTCCCGCATCCACCAGAAAAAACTTCGACCCGCCCGTGTCAGGATAAAGCCTCACAAATTCCCGCTCCGCAATCACCACATTCCCCTGCAGCACACTCCCGTTCAGCAGCGCCACCAGCTGCAGCTTCACCGGACGCCCCGCACTGTCCGTCACCATCACCATATCCCCTAGCTTCTTACCCAGCGCAAACATCGCCGAATACTGATCCATCAGCGCCGGCACCGCCCCATCCTCCGCTCCTCCCTCCAGCCGCCTCCACGGATCCCCGCCCCCGCGCACCGACGCCCCGCCCGCAAACGCCCCACGCTCCGCCAGCACCCCCGGATCCACCCCCATCACCCGCGGACTCTGCGCTCGGTTCAGATTCAGACACGACGCCTCCTCCCCATCCCTCACCCGGAAATTCACAAGGCTCACCCCAGCCGTCTCCTCCGCATCAAAATCCCACACCTTCCGCCCCGCCTCCGTATTCAGATCCTCGTAAACCGGCAGCGTGCTCTCCCCCACAAACGCAAACCCCCCAGTCCCCGATTCCCGCGTCGCCGCCGTCACCCGCGCATCCTGCCGGAACGCATGCAGCGCCGTCACCATGAACACCCCCGCCGCCAGCAGCGCCGTCAGCGCCAGACTCCTCCCGCGCCGCCTCACTGCATTCCTCACCCCTAACGCATGCACCGATCCCACACCCTCCGCTCCGCCCGCCTCCACCCGCCGCATCAGCGCCCCTAGCAACCTCAACCCCTCCACCAGCAGCAGCGCCCCGGCCCCGAAAAACAGCATCGGCGCAAACACCTGCGCCACCCGCCCCGAAAACATCAGCATCACCACCGCACCCAACCCCGCCAATCCCGGCGGCAACCAACGCCGCGCCTTCCCACCCGATTCTCCCCCGCTCAGCGCCGCCGCCCCGCCACTCAGCAGATCCCGCGGCACCGCCTTCGCAATCCGCCGCGACGCCACCCACACCACCAGCAGTGCCAGCAGCAGCGTGCTCACCGCCGCCACCGCCAGCGTCACCCCGCGCACCTCCGGCACAAACTGCAACCCTAACGCCGCATCCGCCCACTCCCGCTCCAGCTTGCCCAGCGTCCATCTCGCATACCCTAACCCAGCCGCCGTCCCCGCCAGCACCGCAGGCACACTGATCGCCGCCGCTTCCTCCACAAACAACCGCTGCACCTGCCCACCCGTCCAGCCCGTCGCCCGCAGCAATCCAATCTGACCCGCCCGCTGCCCCGTCCCGAACACAAACAGCAACCCCGCCAGCAGCAGCGCCGTCCCGATCAGAAACGCACTCATGCTCAGAAACAACGCCCCGAAATCCATGCTCTGCGCCACCGACCGCGCCGCCAGCGCCCGCACCTCCACCACTTGCAACCCCGCCGCCGCCGCACTCAGCCGCTCCCCAATCCTCCCCCTCACCGCCGCCGCATCCGTCTCCCCTGGCACCCACAACGACGTCACCGCGCCAAACCGGTTCTTCCAAAGCTTCTGCCCGTCCCCCAGCCGCAGCCACAGCTTCGGCGTCCCCCGGAATTCCTGCCAGTACGCATCATCCTTCTCCCGGATCCGATCCTGCTCGATCGGAATCCCCGGCTTCCAGTCCCGGCAGTTCTCCGACTCACTGATCCCCGGAAAATCCGGCGTCCACTCCCGCCGCAACGCCGGACTCCCCGCCGGCAGCACCGCGTGCACCACAAACTCTCCCGTCGCCGCCTCCAGATTCCTCGACTGCGTCACCCGGAAATACTCCAGCGTCACCCGGTCCCCACTCTTCACCCCCAGATCCTCCGCCAGCCACGGATGCACCACCACACTCCCCTCCGGCCACTCCTCCGGCAACCCCCCAGTCCCCGGCTCCACCGCCGCCGCCATCGAATACGGCGTCACTTTCCCCTCCGCTCCACCACGAATCCCATTCACCAGATAAGTTAGCACTCCGCGCGAGCCCGGTGCCGCCAACCCCACCGCCGCGGCCGTCTCATCCGCCATGAAAATCCGCGACGTGCTCACCCGCACCGCCCCCGCTCCACTCACCTCACTCACCTCCAGTCCCGCATCCTCCGCCGTAATCACCCCCGCCGCCCCCAGATCCGGCAACCCCGTGCACAACACCAGATTCACCCGCCCAGCCAGCTCCGCCGCCTCCTGCAGTTCCCCTAACGGCAGATACACATTCAACGGAGCCGTCTGCCCAGCCTTCAGACTGAACGCCCCCATCGCCCCATCCGGTGCCTCACCCACCACCTTCAACCGCCGCGTCACCGTCAGATCGGATTCCCCCGACAACGGCGCATCACGCGACAGCAGGCTCGGCTTCTCGAACTTCACGATCACTTCCGCCCCCGCCGCCTTCCCCCCTAACCCTAGCGCCGCCGCTAGCGACCGGTTCACCACCACGCCGCCAGCCTCAGGCAACCACCCGCGCTCCACCCCAAACCCCCAGAACTCCTTCGGCACCCCGTACAGGTTCACCCCCGCCGCCCTCTGCCGCCCGTCCGGTTCCGTCACCGTCGCCTGCAGCAGCAACACCGGCACCGCCGTCCCCGCCGTCCGCAACCTCCCCGCCAGCGCCTCCCCGAAAAACCCATCCTGCGACATCACCACACTCTCCGTCCCTCCCAACCGCAACGCCGCCTGCCGCGCCAGCGTCGCCCGCACCGAATCCCCAGTCACCAGCGACCCGCTGATCACCGCCGCCGTCAGCGCCACCCCCAGAAACAAACCGGCATGCCACCGCCAGTAATACACAAGGCTGCGCATCAGGAGTCGAAATCGGGTCAGCATCCCCAGACCATTCCCACACCTCCCCATCCCTCAACCGCAACCCCACTCCCTCCTCCATCCCAGCCAACCACCGTACCAGGCCGTCCCGGCCTTGTCTCCCCACACGCCCGCCCCTTCCGGCCCAACGGGCCCCAAGAACCAAGCCCAAGGACGCAGCAAAGCGAAGGCCCTGGGATGCGAAGGCCCTGGGATGCCCGGATTGTATATCCCCGCGCCCTGACTGGGCGCGAGAACCCAGCCCGGGAACGAGACCTTCCAGGTCTGCCCACTTGAGCACTTTCGACTTCGGACGGCCCCCTGTCCCGCGCAGACGGATGGCCGCTCGTCGTTAGTTGGCCCGCCCGCACCCAAGCGCAGTTCCTCGGACCTGCCATCCTCACTCGTGGGCCGTTTGCGCCCTGCGCAGGCACTCATCAAGCTCAACGCCCAACCCTCCCGCAACCTTCAGCAGCACCCATAACGTCGGCCTGGCATCATCGCTCTCCCAGATGCGTGATCGTCGTCCGGCTCACTCCACTCTGCGCCGCCAGCCGGGTCGCGGACACGCCCTGACGCAATCGTTCCTCTCTCAGGAGAAGAACGACCGTCCGTTCGATGGGATCCAATTGAGCCGGGCGCGACACCCCTCTCAAGTTGACGAATCCTATCCGCTTGCACAAGCATTGAAATGCCCGTTTGTTGTCAGCGCTGTGAAAGCCGCAGCTCGATTCTGTTCCCTCCTGTCCATCCTCGTTCCGGTTATCGTCTGCGCTGACGACACCGCCGCAGTGTTTTCAGACCCTCCTCCGTTGGATGCCGCCACACTATCCGAGGACCTCAAAGCCAGCCGACCTTCCCCCACCGAGTTACCCGAAGCCGTCAAAGCCGCCCGGGTCATCGCACAAGTCACGGTGCCGC
>QQNF01000052.1 GCA_003402705.1 Verrucomicrobiota bacterium
CACTTCTCCCCCGTCAGCCGCCGCATCCCCGCTCCCTCCGCTCCCGCCACAATCGCACACGGCCCCGTGAAATCACTCTCGTAAAGGCTCTTCGTCGCCTCCTCCGCCGTCCCCGTGATCCAGATGCCACGCTCCTTCAGCTTCTCCATCACCCGCGCCAGATTCGTCACCTGAATGAACGGCGTCGCCTCCGCCGCCCCGCACGCAATGTGCCGCACCGTCTCCGTCAGCGCCGCCGAATGATCCTTCGGCGCAATCACCGCCGCCACCCCAGCCGCATTCGCCGTCCGCAGACACGCCCCCAGATTGTGCGGGTCCGTCACCTGATCAAGGATCAGCAGCAGCGGATTCGTCACCGTCTCCAGCAGCGCAAACAAATCCTCCTCCGTCCCGCTCGCCGCCTCCTTCGTGTAATCAGTATGCTTGTGCCGCCTCGGCCCCTGCTGGCTCGGGCTCGGCTGACGACGGGGATCACTGTATCGGGCTGGTCGGGGCATGGTCACTTAGTCTTCTCAATTCAACGCGCACTCTCAGGCTTCGCTCCCTCGGCTTTCGCCGCAGGCTTCGCTTCCGCCTTCCTCAGAAACATCAGATGCTGCCACGGCAATTCGTCAAACGATCGATCCAACTCAAATCCCATCGGCAGCCATTCCTTCAGAATCTGCACCTTGCTCATCTTGTGCTCCGGCCGGATCGGCACGGTCTCGTCCTCCTCACGGAACTCCACCAGCGCAATCCGCCCCTCCGGCTTCAACGCCCGCCGCAACGCCTTCATCTGCTCCTCAGGATGGCTGAACTCATGATAAACGTCCACGAGCAGAATCAAATCGCACGACGCCTCCGGCAGCTTCGGATCCCACGCCTCCCCCTGAATCGTCCGGATGTTCTTCAACCCCCGACCCTCCGCCCGCGCCTTCAGCAGCTCCAGCATCTGCACCTGAATGTCCACCGCCAGAATACTCCCCTTCTCCCCCACCGTCCGCGCCATCGTCAGCGCATGATACCCGTTCCCGCACCCCAGATCACACACCGTCCACCCGGGCTTGATCTTCAATTCCTCCAGCATCAGCGCCGCATTCTCCTCCTGCTCCCGATTCGCCCGCAGCAGCCACTCCGCTCCCGTCCAATGCATCGTCTGCGCCACTTTCCTCCCTCTGTACTCCGTCACCGCCGGCGGTCCCGCCGCCTCCCGAGGCTTCGCGTCCTCGCCCCGCAACGGCAGCACCACGCCAGCCAGTACACAACTCATCATCAGTAGTCTCGTCTTCATCATATTGCAGTCCTTTATCTCCCTCTCCTCCGCTCCAGCCCCGCCAGCAACCGCATTGCGCCGCCGCAGCCCCGGGCCATGATCCCTCCCGATGTCCCCCTCCATGGAGCCCGTTATCCTGCAATCCATCCTCCTCGCAGTCATCCTCTCCATCCCTCTCATGGCATGGTGGCACCGCCCCGTCCTCCCCGCTCCCCTCAACCCGATTCCCCCGGACACCCCCGCAGAACCCAACGAACCCGCGCCACCCCACCTCCCGCTCGAAACCCTCCCGCTCCACCATTGGTGGCAGCGCAAGGACGCATGGTTCGCCATCATCCTCACCCTCGGCCTCTCCCTCATCATGGGCCCCGTCGCTAACGGATCCACCCCGCCCCGCTCCACCAGCCTCACCCCCCTCCACATGCAGGTCCAGCTCGTCTTCCAGCTGGGCATCACCGCTCTCGTCATCGTCTTCCTTAAGGACTACCGCGGCTTCCCCGTCCGCAAACTCTCCGGCTGGTTCCGCACCGGCATCATCGCCACCACCGGCACCGCCCTCCTCTGGATCATCCCTGCCATGTTCATCCTCGCGCTCTTCAACATCGGCCTCATCACGCTCCTCAAATCCTCCGGCGTCGCCCTCGACCCCCAACCCATCACCCACGCCCTCAAAGACGTCTCCAACCCCTCCCTCCTCGCCCTCTCCGCCCTCGCCCTCGCCGTCGGCGCTCCCCTCATGGAGGAAATCGTCTTCCGCGGCGTTCTCTACAGCAACGCCCGACGCTGGTTCCCCAAATGGTACGCCCTCGCCGCCAGCTCAATCTTCTTCGCCGTCGTCCACGGCAACCTCCTCTCCTTCCTACCCCTCGCCGCCCTCGGAGCCCTCTTCGCAGAAGTCTACGACCGCACCCGCAACCTCGCCGTCCCCGTCATCATGCACGGCTTCTTCAATCTCTCCAACTTCCTCATCCTCGTCTTCGCCCCGGATGTCCCCATCTGATTCCCTCGCCGCCACCGGAGAAGACCAACTCGTCTCCCTCCTAACGCAAAACCTCCCCCAGTCCGCACGCACGCTCCACGGCCCAGGCGACGACTGCGCCGTCCTCCAGAACCACGATTCCTCTTCCCTGACACTCTTCAAAACCGACTGCCTCGTCGCCGGCATCCACTTCACCATGGACACCGACCCCGCACGCGTCGGAGCCAAAGCCCTCAACCGCACCATCAGCGACATCGCCGCCATGGGTGGCCAACCCTCCGAAGCCCTCGTCACCCTAGCCCTCCCCCCGGACCTCCCGCTCTCATGGCCCCTCGGCCTCTACAAGGGGCTCCGCAACGCCGCCCGCCGCTCCCACACCGGCATCGCCGGCGGCGAAACATCCTCCCTTCCCAAAGGAGCCCCACCAGTCATCTCCATCGCCCTCCTCGGCTCCGTCGCCCCACCTCACCTCGTCCTCCGCTCCACAGGCCAACCCTCCCACATCATCGCCGTCACCGGACGCCTCGGCGGCTCCCTCGCAGGCCACCACCTCGACTTCAAACCCCGTCTCGCCGAAGCCCAATGGCTCGCCGCCCACGGCCCGCCCTCAGCCATGATGGACCTCAGCGACGGCCTCGCCAAAGACCTCCCGCGCCTCGCCGCCGCCAGTCGCACCGGCTGGCACCTCCTCCCCGATTCCATCCGCCGCCACCGCCGCTGCTCCATCCACCAGGCCCTCAGCGACGGCGAAGACTACGAACTCCTCGCCACGTTCCCACCAGACCTCTGGCCCGACCTCTCCGCCGCATGGCGTCTCCAATTCCCAAAAGTCCCCCTCACCGCCATCGGCACTCTCACCAACCCTGACATCAAATCCCCACCTCTCTCCGGCGGCTGGGACCACTTCTCCTGACCCCTCCTCACTTTTCCCGTTCCCTCCCCGCCCAGCTCGCACGTACCCCTCCTCCCCATGCTCCGCACCGACGACTTCGACTACCACCTCCCGCCCGAACTCATCGCCAGCCGCCCGCTCCCCCAGCGCGACGCCTCACGCATGCTCGTCGTCCACCGCAACGCCCAAACCTTCGAACACCGCAGCTTCCGCGACTTCCCTTCCTTCCTCCAGCACGGCGACCTCGTCGTCCTCAACAACGTCCGCGTCGCCCGCGCCCGCTTCTTCTCCGACGACGGCCGCATCGAAATCCTCAGACTCAACGCCGCCACCCCGCTCGACTGGCAATGCATGGTCAAACCCGGCAAACGCATGCGCGAGGGCCACTCCCTCACCATCGGCGGCTGCACCGGCACCGTCACCGCCGTCGAACCAGACGGCACCCGCCTCATCCACTTCGACGCCATCCCCGACGAACAGAAATTCGGCCACCTCCCGCTCCCGCACTACATGCAGCGCGACGACGACACCGAGGACGACGAACGCTATCAGACAGTCTACGCTCGCCGCGATGCCGCCGACGCCGTCGCCGCCCCCACCGCCGGGCTCCACTTCACCCCGGAAATCCTCGCCACCATCCCCCACACCGCCATCACCCTCCACGTCGGCGCAGGCACGTTCCAACCAGTCAAAGCAGACGTCATCACCGACCACGTCATGCACCGCGAACGCTACGAAATCACCCCCGCCGCCGCCGCCGCCATCGAATCCGCCTCCCGCCGCATCGCCATCGGCACCACCGTCACCCGCGTCCTCGAACACTGCGCCGCCACCCACGGAACCGTCACCCCGCACCACGGCGATACCGCCATCTTCATCCACCCGCCATGGTCGTTCCAACGCGCCGACGCCCTCCTCACGAACTTCCACCTGCCCAAATCCACGCTCTTCATGCTCGTCTCCGCCATGGCCGGCACCGACCTCATGAAAGCCGCCTACGCCGCCGCCGTCGCCGAACGCTACCGCTTCTACAGCTACGGCGACTGCATGCTCATCCTCTGACGGCACGCCTTCAGATAACTCAGCGCCGCCAACTGCCCCTCCAGCTCGCGCTCCCCGCGGTAAACAGGGTCGTGAAACCCCTCGATCGCAATCGCCGCCTTCGAACCGCCCCTCACAAGAAACTCCATGATCTCCGTCCAGTCACTGTCCCCGAACCCCGGCGTCCGGTGCCAAGCATAACGCTCCGGACTGCTCACCCCATGCACCGCTAGCACGTCCCGCCTCACGTTCGCATCCTTCCCATGCACATGCAGCACCCGCGGTGCCCATTCCTCCAGCTGCCTCACTGGATCAATCAGCAGACACATCTGATGCGCCGGTTCCCACTCCAGTCCTAACGAAGTCAACGGCACCGCCTCGAACATCAGCCTCCACGCATCCGGCTGGTGCGCCATGTTCCAATCCCCGCGCTCCCACGTCCCTCCCTGCTGGCAGTTCTCAAACGCAAACGCCAGCCCGCGCTCCGCCGCCTCCTCCGCCAGCGGGGTCCACACTTCCCGGAACCGCTCCACCGACTCCGGTATCGACGCCCACGGCACGCGTCCCGCAAAGCACCCGATCACCCCCGTCCCTATCTCCTCAGCCGCATCCATCGCCTCCCGCAGACACCGCCGCGATTCCTCCCCGCGCTCACCCCCATCCAGCGGATTCCCATAAACCCCCAGCGCACTCACAAATGTCCCCGTCTCCTCGCAAATCTCCCGAATCTCCCCTGCCATCGGCAGCAACGGCGGCATCGGCCCGTGCTTCAGCGGAAATGCCGGCTGCCAGCACTCAAACCCATGCTCCGCCAACCCGCGGATCACCTCAGGCGTCCGCTCCCAACCTCTCACCACCGTCCCAATCGCAGGCTTCGTAATCATCCGCCCAGCATAACCCCAATCCCCGCCTTCACAACACCGCCTCGCGCCGGAACCACCGGAACGGATTCAACGACGGCATCGGCCGCCCCGCCGCCCGGAAATACAAAATCCAGCACCCCGCCAGCGCACACGCCCCATTCACCGCCCACGCCGCCGCCACCGGCTTCAAATACCCGCCCTCCCCAGCCTTCAACACCACCGTCGACAGGAAAAACGCCAGCACAAACAACCCCACCGCCGCAGACACCCCACCCAGCATGTTCCGCCGCGACGCCACAATCCCCAGCGGTGCCGCTATCAAAACCATCAGAAAACACCGGAACGGCAACGCCAGCCGCCAGTGCCGCGCCACCGCAAACCGCGCCCGCGTCAACTCCGGCAACGCCTCGTTCGTCCGCAGCCACGACAGCAGCTCCGGCACCCCCAGATGCTCCGGATCCAACCGGTTGCTCAGGATAATCCCCGGCGTCTCCGACCACACAGGCTCCGTCACCTCGATCAATTCCTTGTACACCCGCCGCGGATGCTCCAGCCGCACCACCGGCACCCCACCAGTAAACCCATACTCCCACGCCTGATAAAACCGCCACACCCCACTCTCCGGGCTCCACCGCGCATTCCGCGCAAAAATCGCCCGCTCCATCTCGCCTTTCTCATTCTGCTCCAGCAGCCACACTTCCGTAAACCGGCTCGCCTCCCGCGGCGTCAGGCTCACTTTCCAGATGTACCACGTCCGGTGCGCCTCCCGATTCCGGTACAGCACGTTATATGTGCTCGTCTGATCCGCCTCCGCCATCAGCTTCTTCTTCCCCTTCCCCCGCACCGTATCCCTCGCCTCCTTCAGGATCTGCTCCTGCACCCGCTGCGCCTGCGGTGCCATCTCGAAATTCAACGCCAGCACCACCAGCGAACACCACAACCCCGCCACAAACAGCGGCATCAGCACCCGCACCACACTCCGCCCCGCACTGATCATCGAAATCAGTTCGTTATGACGCGACATCTTCCCTAACGCATACAATGTCGCCAGCAGCAGCGCCGGCTCCACAATCGTCGTCAGAATATGCGGCAGTTGCCTCACATAAAAACCCAGCACCTCCCCCACCCCGAACTTCACCTCCACAAAATCATTCGCATGATTCAGCAGATCCATCGTGATCATGATCCCCGCGATCCCCCCGGTGCACAGAAAAAACGGCACCGCAAAATTCCTCACCAGATACCGGTCCATCAGGCTGCTCCCATGATACAGCAGCAGCAGCACCGCCGGACTCAGCGCCAGCAGCACCATCAGCCCCAGTTTCACAAAATACGGCCCCGCAGACGCATCCATCCCCATCGGATCATACCGCACGTTCTCCCAGTTCGTCAGAAAATCCCCGCCCACCCACGCCAGCGCCACCCACAGCCCAGCCAACGTCACCGGCAGCACCAGATCCCGACCCCGCAATCGCAACAGCGCCACCACCAGCCCCGGCAGCAGACACCACGTCCCCAGCCGGATGTGCTCGCGGAAAAACACCGCCATCATGCTCCACCGCTCCTCCGGCCGTCTCACAAACCGCACATGCTCCGCCGCCATCCCGTCCGACGCCAGTCCCCTCATGTCCCGCAAGGTCAGCCACGTGAACAACCCCACTCCCACCAGCCCCAGCACACTCGCCAGCCACGGCACCGCCCTCACCCCGCGCAGCACCGCCCCAACCATCTCCCGGACAGCAGTTGTGACCACAGCAATTCTCGAAGGCATCGGCAGAACTCGTTCATTTCCCGTGCCCGCTCGTTCCCCCAGCGTCAACCGGCGAGTCAACCCACCACCCCACCACCACCCGCGCCCCGCTCACGGGTCCAACCGATACCGCCGATTCATATACAGCAGGTCCGCCACCTGAAACAACGACTTCCCTTCCTCCGCCATCTCCAACGCCACGCCGTCAGGCTCGCTCATCGTCCCCAGCAACCCCGTCCGCGCATCCCCCCGATAATACGTCACCGTACTGTTCAACCCGAACACCGCCAGCCGTTCATCCCGGTAAATCCCCACCGATCGGTTGTGATGCATCAGCACACGCCTCGGCCTTCCCTCCGCCAGGAGATCCGACCCGAAAAACAAGCTCTCATACGGCCGCCCGATCAATCCCAGAATCGTCGGCGTCACATCCAGCTGGCACCCTAACGCATCAATCCGCCGCGCCGCCGCCACCGCCGCAGGCCCCAGCACCACCATCGGAATCCGGTAACTCGTCAGCGGAATCTGCTGGCTCCCGTACACCCGCGCCCCGTGATCCGCCACCACCACAAAAATCGTGTCCTTCCAGAACGCTTCCTTCTTCGCCTTCCGGAAAAAATCCCCCAATGCCCAGTCCGCATAACGCACCGCCGGCCTCCGATCCGCAGGATTCGGCGCATCCTTGATCCTCCCCTCAGGAAACGTGTACGGCCGGTGATTCGACACCGTCATGAACGACACCAGAAACGGCTCACCCTTCCCATGCAGCGCCCGCATCTCCTCAATCCCCCGACCCAGCAGGTCCTCATCCGATACCCCCCACGCCGTCGTGTGCGCCGGATTCACAAAATCATCCTGCTCAATCAACCCGTCCCAACCATTCCGCCCCGTATAACTCTTGATGAAATCAAACGTCCCACGCCCGCCATACAAAAACAAGGTCCGGTAACCATCACGCTTCAGCACCCGCGCAATCGTCTCCACATTCTCCGTCCGGTCCCGTGCCAGAATCGCATCCCCAGGCAATGGCGGGAAACTCGAAAACACGCCCTCAAACCCCCGGATCGTCCGGTTCCCATCCGCCCACAGATTCTCAAACAGCAATCCCTCACCAGTCGCCAGCTTGTCCATCCGCCGGGTCATCGAGATCGGTTCCCCAGCCCGGTTCTTCGCCCCCAGACAACCCCAGAACTCACTCCCAAGGCTCTCCTCCAGAATAATGCACACGTTCAGCCTCGGCTTCGCTGCATCCCCCGGAATCTTCCTCACCAGCGACCGCCTCACCGCATCCAGCCACTCCTCATCCGTCTTCCCACCACCAGGCACCGCCGGGGCCTCCGGATGCACAAACTCCACCCCCGGACTCGTCAGCGCCAATCGAGCCCTCTTCACCGCCGCTCCAACCTCCAGCGTCGCATAAAACGCATCGTACGGAAGATTCCGCGACAACTCCGCGATCGCCCCGGATACCGCACCGTTCACCGCCACCTCATTCACAATCCGCTCCCGGCTCACCCGCAACCGGCTCTGATTCACCGTCAGCGCGCCGCACGCCACCACCGCCAGCCACACCATCGCCCGCCCCCACCGCTTGCCTAACCGCTCCCCACCCTTAGCCCGCGGCGGACTCCATCGGAATCCAACCCACGCCAGCAGACTCCCCATCGCCACCGCCGCCACCACCAGTCTCCCCAATGGATAGGACTCCCACAAATTCGTCGTCACCTCCGTCGGATAAATCAGATAGTCGATCGCCACCGTGTTGAACCGCGACAGAAATTCCTCAAAAAAATAATACTCCGTGATGAACAGAAACACCTGCACACTCCACGCCACACACGCCATCACAAACAGCACCCGCCGCGCCCGCGTCCCTTCCCACGGCCGCTTCCTCAACGCACACCACAACGCCAGCGGCGTCGTCACCGCCAGCGCCGTCACCACATCCACATGCAGGCCCGTCAGCACCACCTGCACCGCCTCCCCCCCACTCATCGGAGTCTGCCGCGCAAACTCCAGCCAGATCACCAGCCGCAGCACCTGCCCCAGCAGACACAGCAGCACAGCATAAATGACCGGGAGCCCGAAACGGGATTGGCGAAGCCTGGATAGCAGCATGGATGTTCTCTCCGCCGGATGTTCAGGCGGGATCTTCACTCACGCGCGTCACCCTCAGGCGCAAGCGCTCACGCTCACCCGCAACGTCTACGCCCCCGCAGCCTCACGGCAGCGGAAACCCGCGATTCAATGCCACCACCCGCTCCCGGATCGCATGCAATCGCGCCACATCCTCACGATGCGTCAGCGCCTCATGAATCAGATCCGCAATCACCCCCATCTCCGCTTCCTTCATCCCACGCGTCGTCACCGCCGGCGTTCCTAGCCGAATCCCGCTCGGCTTGAACGGACTCGCCGTATCAAAAGGAATGCTGTTCTTGTTCGCCGTGATCCCAGCCTCATCCAGCGTCTCCTGCGCAATTTTCCCATCCAGTCCCTGCGGCCGCAGATCCAACAACATCAGGTGATTGTCCGTCCCGCCACTCGCCAGCCGATACCCATGCCCCGTCAACCCAGCCGCCAGCGCCCGCGCATTCTTCACGATCTGCTCCTGATACTCCCGGAACCCAGGCCGCAACGCCTCCCCGAAACAAATCGCCTTCGCCGCAATCACATGCATCAGCGGCCCGCCCTGCACCCCCGGAAATACCATCGAATCAATCTTCTTCGCATGCTCCGCCTTGCACAGAATCAACCCGCCACGCGGCCCCCTCAGGCTCTTGTGCGTCGTCGTCGTCACAAAATCCGCATACGGCACCGGACTCGGATGCACCCCGCCAGCCACCAGCCCCGCAATGTGCGCCATGTCCACAAACAACAACGCCCCCACACTCTTCGCAATCTCCGCCATCCGCGCAAAATCAATCACCCGAGGATACGCACTCGCCCCAGCCGTGATCATCTTCGGCCTCACCTCCAGCGCCTTCGCCGCCAGTTCATCATAATTGATCAACCCGTCATTCTCCCCCACCCCATACGCATGAATCGTATAGAACTTCCCCGAGAAATTCGCCGGGTTCCCATGCGTCAAATGCCCGCCATGCGCCAGATTCATCGCCAGAATCGGATCGCCATGATTCAAAAACGCAAAATACACCGCCGCATTCGCCTGGCTCCCGGAATGCGGCTGCACATTCGCATGCTCCGCACCGAACAATTCCTTCGCACGGTCAATCGCCAACTGCTCCACCTTGTCCACATTCTCACATCCACCATACCACCGCTTCCCAGGATATCCCTCAGCGTACTTGTTCGTCAGCACCGACCCCTGCGCCTCACGCACCGCCCGACTCGCAAAATTCTCGCTCGCGATCAGCTCGATGTTATTCTGCTGCCGCATCCCCTCGTCCGCAATCATCCCCGCAATCGCAGGATCCGTCGCCGCCATCCCCGCATTCATCCGCTCCACCCGGCATCCATGCCGCCCACCCTCGAACTCCGTACTCAGAAACGTCAGCGCCGCCGCCCCCGCTTCCTCCTCAGCCGTCGACCCCGCAAACACCATCACGTTCGCATTGTTGTGCCGCCGCGTCATCTCCGCCGCCCCGCGATCCTGAATCAGCGCCGCCATGATCCCCGCATGCCGGTTCGCCGCGATGCTCATCCCAATCCCCGTCGTGCACACCAGCAACCCAGCATCCGCTGCCCCGCCCAGCACCGCCGCCGCCACCACTTCCGCATAATCAGGATAATCCACCCGATCCCCACTCTGCGTCCCCACGTCCTCCACCTCGTAACCCTGCGCACGCAACCGCGCCACCAGCGCATTCTTCAACACATACCCGCCATGGTCAGCACCGGCAATGATGCGTTTCACTCGGTCAGATGCAGCAGCAGTAGCAGATTCAGGGGGTTGCATGGGAAACTCTATTTCTATACCTTTTCTCTATACCTTTTTTTCTATCTCTCTTTTGTCTCTCTTCTCTCAGGATCCTTTCGCCGGCGGCTCCTTCCACGTCTGGTCAATGTACGCCAGCACACTCGGCAACGCCTGCTTCAATGTCCGGAATGTCTCCTCATAAGCCCCGCGCCCCATCCCAATCGGATCAGGCACGTCCTCCCCCCTCAACTCATCACCCGCACAGAACTCACACACCAGATACGTCTTCTCCGCCGCCTGCGGAAACATCATCTCAATCCCCTCCCGATGCCCGGACGTCATGCAGAAAATATGCGTCGCCTCCCGCACCATCGCCCGCGTGATCATGCTGCTCCGGAACGACGAAAGATCAATCCCCTCCCGCTTCAGCACCTCCACCGTATGCGCACTCGCTCGCTGCCCATCCGCCGCACTCAACCCCGCACTGCTCACCACCACGTCCGGCCGCTGCCGCACCATCTCCGCAAACAACCCCTCCGCCATCGGACTCCGGCAGATGTTACCTGTGCAGACAAATAGAACGTGCTTCACTTCGCAAGGGTCGGTTCACTCAATCGCAAATCGGGGCCTCAGCATACCTCCGTCCACAGGATGTCAAGAAGGCGGACCACTCACTCCTCAGCCTCAGGCACACTCGGCGCAGCCGACGCACCCGGCAGCCGGATCCGCGGCACTCGCTTCGCCGCACTCTTCTCGCCACCAGCCTCCTGCCCCAGTCGCTTCACCTCGTCAGGCCGCAGCACCCGCCACTTCCCAGGCTTCAAATGCTCAATCGTCAAACTCCCAATCCGCGACCGGATCAGTCGCTCCACCTCAAACCCCAAGGCCTCAAACATCCGCCGAATCTGCCGGTTCAACCCCTGCTGCAGCACCACAATCAGCCGCCGCGGCGAAATCGGATGCACCGCCACCGCCCGCGCCAACCCTTCCTCCAGCGGTATCCCCTTCAGAATCTTCTCAATCATCTCCTTCCGGAACGGCCGATCCGTCGTCACAATGTACTCCTTGTCCACTTTGTGACTCGGATGCGTCAGCTTCTGCGTCAGCGCCCCGTCATTCGTCATCACAATCAACCCCTCACTGTCATTGTCCAGCCTCCCCACATAATGCAGGTGCCGGTAATGCGGCGGCAGCAGATCATACAGGGTCAGCCGCCCCTGCGGGTCCGACTTCGTACTCATCACCTTCGGCGGCTTGTAAAGCACCAGCGTCAGATGCTCCGCCGCACTCACCTCCCGACCGTCCGCCGACACCCGGTCCCCAGCCTCAATCGAGGTCGCCAACTCCTGAATCCGACGCCCGTTCACCGTAACCCGTCCCTCCAGAATCAACGCTTCACAGGCACGGCGCGACCCCAGTCCGCACAACGCTAGGTATCGGTTCAGTCGCATCTCGAAGAAAAGCAAACCGGGCTGGCGCAACACCTGCAGCCAGCCCGGAAAAGGTTCACTGTCTCAGACTCAGGCCTCAGAGATCAGCCGTGATCTTCGGCAACCCAAGCGCACTCTGCCCCTCTTTCCACACGCCGCGCTTCTTCATCAGCTTCACGCGTTCAAAACGCTTGAGCACGCTGCGCTTGGCACCCACGGAGGCACCGCCGGACTTGAGACTGCTGTGTTGGGACATGATAAGGAAATGTGAAATTCTTCGGCCCCGTGAGCTAAGTGCCTCCCTCCAGCTTTGCAACGGAAAAATCCATCGTTCATCACTTCAGCGCCCGCGGCAACGCCTTCAACGCCGCCAGCCGCATCGCCGGATCATCCAGCAACGCCCCCACCAGCGCCCCCAGCTCCGGATCCTCCCCCTGCACCAGCACCATCAGCGCCGCCTCCCGCCGCTCCACCGCCAACCCTCCATCCCGCACCTGCTCCCTCAACCTCGGAAACGCCCGCTTGTCCCCGAACGCCACCGCCAGCCCGCTCCGCAAATCCACTATCTCCCCCGCATGCGCCGCCGCATCCGCCCGCCGCCCCAGCACATCATCCATATTCCCCCACGCCCCGTCCCAGGCCTCAGGCATCGCCACCCCCACCCGCCCACGCAATCCTTCCTGCGCCGCCTTCATCAGCTGCACCAGCCCGCCAGCCGTCTTCTCTTTCCCCATCGCCCTCACAAGATGCCCGATCCCCCCGTCGCTCTCCGCCAGCCGCCGCGCCACATGCTGCGCCACTAACGCTATCTTCGACTTCCCCGCCAGCGCCAGCGCCCGCTCCGGCTCCCCGCTCACCAGCGGCTCAATCCCATACCAGTACATCTGCGGAAGGTTGTGATCCTTCCCATCCTCCCCATATCCCGTCAGCGTCTCCGCCAGCCCCCACCGCATCCCCAAGGGCAACCGCTGCAAGGCCGACGCCACCGCCAGCCGCCCCACCGGCCCGCCTCCGTGCTTCGCATGAAACCGCTCCACCGCCGCCAGCTTCATCTCCGCCGCCACTTCCTCACCATCCAGCATCATCAGCAGGCTCTTCGCCGCCACCACCACATCGTCCACCGCCACCAGCCCGCCTAACTTCCCCGCACCCGCGCCCGACGCCCGCATCCCCCACAACCCCATCAGCGCTTCCCCCGTCCGCCCCGCCTTCACCGCCAGCTCTCCTAACGCCCCATCCTCGGCTCCAGTCTTCGCCACCCGCGCCCGCTCCGCCATCACCCGCAGCGCCTGCCGCGCCAGCCACCCGTTCGTCCCCGCCAACGCCCCGCGCAATTCCTCACCTCCCAGCTTCGCCACATCCCCCTTCCACGGCTTCCACGTCTTCTCATACTTCACCCGGTAAATCCGCCCGTTGCTCCGATCCCACACTTCCGGCTGGGTCCGATGACACTTCTGCATGTCATACCAGTCAATGAAGTACACCGCCCCGTCCGGCCCCACCTTCAATGCCACGCCCGTGAAATTCTTGTCGTTCGCCTTAACAAAATCCGGCAGGTGCTTCGCCACGTACCCCGATCCCTCCGCCACCAGCTGCTCCTGGTTGATCCGCTGGCCGTGAATGTTGAACATCATCGCCCGACCCCGGTACTCCGGCGGAAAATTGTCGCCGTTGTAAATGCACAACCCGCAATGCGCGTGCCCGCCCCCAGCCTCGTCACTCACGCCATTCCCGCTGTGCGGCGTGTCCCCCACGTAATGCAGGTGATCCGCAATCGTCTCGATGTTCGTGTACACATACGGATTGAAATGCCCTAGCGGATTGCTCTGCCGCAGATAGTACCCGCCCTCAATGATATGCCAGAAATGCGGGATCACGCACGCCTCGCTGAACCAGTCCCCCCGCTCGTTCCAGTCAAACCCCCACGAGTTCGACGTCCCCGACGCCCACGCCTCAAAGGTCTTCCGTTCGGGATGATACCGCCAGTAATGACAATTGATCGGCACCCGCGCCTCCTTCGCCGCCCCCGGCACCCCCACACTGCTGTGCGTGAACACGCCGTGACACCCGTACAGCCACCCGTCCGGACCCCACACAAACGAATTCAGGGTCTCATGCGTGTCCTGCCAACCCCAGCCATCCAGCAGCACCTCCGGCACGCCGTCCATCCGGTCATCCCCATCCGCATCCTTCAAATGCAGCAGATACGGTGCCGCCCCCACATACACCCCACCCCCACCCAGCTCAATCCCGCTCACCAGATTCAACTTCTCCGCAAACACTTTGCGGGTCTCAAACTTCCCATCCCCATCCTCATCCGAAAAAATCAGAATCCGATCCTCCCCACCAAAAATATCCGCCAGCTGCGTCCCCTCCGGCCGCGCACCCCCACCCTCCGGCGGATTCCCCCGCCGATTCGGGTACGTCCGCCCTTCCACCACCCACATCCTCCCTCTCGCATCCCAGCAGAACGCAATCGGCTGCACCACCTCAGGCTCCGCCGCCAGCAACTCCACCCGGAATCCCTCAGGCACCGTGAACTTCGCCAGCGCTTCCTCCGGCGTCAGCAGCGGATCACCCCACACCAACCCAGCCATCCCCCACAACACAGCAGCACTTCTCAAAACATTAGTCTTCACCCCTTCGCCATGCCACACCCGCTCCCCCTCGGTCAATCCATTCCCCCACGCTTCCGCGGAACCTCCTCATCCCGCCTCCAGCCCCGCCAGAAACGCCTCCAGCGTCTCATGACGCTCCGGATCATACGCGTGACTCACCAATCCCAGTCTCCTCCCCGTCGCAATGTTGTCAGGCAGATCATCAATGTACGCGATCTCCCCAGGCTCCAGCCCTAACTCATCCAGCGCCTTCCGGTAGAACGCCTCGTCAGGCTTCATGCACCCCGCACTCCACGAATAAAACCCTCCCTGAAACCGCCCGAACACCTCATACCGCTCAAACAGATACCGCTCGTGCAGCTCGCTCGTGTTCGAAAACAAATACAGCGGCACCCGCCCGACCAACCGATCCACCACCGCCAGCATCGGCTCATTCACCCAGAAAATATCGTTGAACGCCGCCCGGAACTCCGCCGCCCCCATCCCCCCACCGATCAACTCCACCGACCGCGCCACAAACTCATCCGCACTCACCACCCCGCACTCCATCTCCTGCCCCATCGCCCGAACCTCCCGCTCCACCTCCGCCACCCGACCCGCTCCCGCATACTTCTCCACCGCCCGGAACACCCGGCCATAGTCAAACCGCACAAGGACATTCCCGATATCAAACAGAAAGGCTTTGATCATATCCCCGGCGTATCCGCGAGAATTCGCCGCGCCGCAAGCACCGCTCCATCCGGCCGTCGCTCCCGCGTCGCCGCCTCCTGCATCGCCCGCAATCGCCCGCCCGACACCAGCTCCCGCAGAAATCTCCCCGTCTCCCCGCCCGCCACCGGCGCCCGACACCCGCAACCCAATCGCTCCAGCAACTCCAGATTCCCTTCCTCCTGCCCCGGAATCACATAGTTCACCACCGCCGGCACCCCCGCCGCCAGACACTCGTGCACGGTCGCCCCCCCAGCCTTCGTCAGCACCACATCACTCGCCGCCATCCGCGCCGGAATATCCCCGCACCAGCCCTCCACCCGCACGCCCCCACGTCCGCTCGCCGCCACCACACTCTCCACCACCGGCCTCAACCGCGCCTCGCTCCGCCCCGTCACCACCGTCAACTCCGCCCGCTCCGGCAATTCCCTCACCAACGACGCCACCGTCTCCCGCACATGCGTCGTCCCCGTCGTCGCAAAATACAATACCCGCAGCCGCCCCAGCTCCCCAGCCTCCCGCCGACCCACCGCATACGCCGGATCCACCGGAAAACCCGTCACCTCAATCCTCCCAGCCTCCATGCCCTCCCCAATCAGATACTCCCGCGAATACTCATCCGTCACCAGCCACCCGTCCGCCCGCATCCGCATCCAGATCGGATGAATCGTGATCGAATCCGTCACCACCACCCACACCCGCTCAGGCCTCGGCACATCCGCTGGCATCGCCTCCAGAAAATACGGATACAACGGATACGTCGTCACCACCGCCCTCGGCCGCAACTCCCACATCGCCCGCTCCAGCCACGCCTGAACACCCACCACCCGATCCCACAACCCCGGCCCGAACGGCCCACCCCGCGACAGCTCAAACGCCATCCGCCACACCTCCGGGGCCCGCGTCGTCACATCATGATAAATCCGCTTCGCCACCGCCGCCAGCCGCGGCGACGCCAAGGTCACCGGATCCTTCGGCTCAGGCATCACCCGCCCACCCGATTCCTCCCCCAGCGCCTTCGCCAGCTGCCGCGCCGCAGAATTATGGCCCTCGCCAAATCCTGCCGTCAGCAACATCACCGGTAATCGCGGGTCTCTCACAGAAAAATTTGTTTATGAAGCTTGAATTCTCAGTCGTCGAAAATACCTTCCCCCCGAGTAAAGCATGGACGCCAAGGGTCAACATCTAGGTTTCGTCAATCACGCCACCCGCGCCGTCTCATGGCCCGGTTGGCGCAGCCCCCTCGTCCAGGTCCGCCTCCTCATGGGCGCATGGGCCGTCGCCGCGCTCTGGTTCCTCTTCTCACACTCCCCCGCCCACCGCGAGAGCGAATTCAATCCGCTCGCCGCCGCCCTCGCCACCAATCTCTCCCCAGACCAAGGCTACCGCCCCACCATCCATCTCAACGCCCCTCCCAAGGCACCCGCACCCTCTCCAGCAAGCCCCGCCAGCCCCTCACCAGCCGCCTCCGCCCTCGCCGCTTCCGCTCGCAAGGCCGCCCTCGACGCCGCCCACGCCCCCAGCTGGTCCCATCTCCACCCATCCCTCCGCCACGAGGTCTCAGAACGTCTCGCCTCTTTCCCCTCCACCCCCGCCGTCCGCCTCCGCTGGTCCAACACCCACGCCGGAAACGCCGCCTCCCTCGACGCCTTCCACTCCCGCTGGCGCGGCCAACCCCTCGGAGCCCCAGCCGACTTCATCATCGGCAACGGCCACCGCGCCCCCGACGGCGCCATCGAACCCACCGCCCGCTGGCGCCTCGGCAACCCAACCGACGCCATCACCATCTGCCTCATCGGCCACCCCGGCCACGTCTCCCCTGCCCAGCAGGCCGCCATCGGCGAACTCATCGTCTGCCTCGAATCCCGCATCGGCACCCTAGCCATCCACTCCTCCCAGCCCACCCCCCCAACCATGCTCGCCGCCGCCGAGTAATCCCCGCGCAGTGTTCAGCTAGTCGCTTTGCCCGGAATCGCTTCCGAACTGAAGGTCTCATGCAGATCTCGAAGGTGTTCCTTGAGATCCTGAAGCGATTCCCCCTGCCTCCAATGATCGGGGTAGTCGTTCAAATACCCAAGGAACTTCCCGTCGTCTTCCAGCCAGTAGGTAAACTTCGTCGTCATGGTGCAAACTCAGGTCATTGGCGGCTGTCGTCTCCCCCGCCGGAATTCCAAAACCAGGCTCCCCAAGGTGCCCCCTTTCCAAAACGACGACAGAAACCGACTGCTTCATACCGAACACAATCATGCATGCGCACCGGCCTTTTGTCCAGCAGACCTTCCCGCCCGACCTCCGCCCCTCACCAACGGTTCCTAACCCCACCAGCCAAGCCCCTTTTTACTATTCACTATTTCCAATTTCCAATTTCCCCCCGCCCCCTCCGAACTAGCCAGCCGCAGGCTCTGGACTGCTGGGAGCATCACAGCTCTCAGGGCGCACGGAGTGCGCGCGGCCCGCCCTCCATTCAAGCCCAGGACCGCGAGGCTCCGTACTCGCGCTCTCCCCACAAGCCCCCCCAACACGCCCCCTTTTACTATTCACTATTTTCAATTCTCAATTTCCATTCCCCCCTTTCCCAACGCGCCCCTCTCCGTTCCCGCCTCTCTCCCAACAAGCCCATCCGTGTCCATCCGTGAAATCCGTGGTTCAAATCCTCAGACCACTTCGCGTCGTTCCCAGCCCCAGTCAATCCGCGCTCAGCAACCACGCGACGCGCCGTCGCAAGCTCGTCTGCAGTTCCGTCATTTGGCGGAGGCCCTGTTTTCATCTCGCGTCCAGAACAGTCACTCCTTGCTCCCATCGGCACCCCGCTTCTTCGCTGCCCGGTATTCAAGCCAGTCCAATCCAGCCCCAATCGCCAATCCGACACAAATGCAGACAGGTATGGCGCTGAACGCTGCCCCCATCGCAACGCCAATCGCCAGAAAAGTACTCATGTAAAGCCCCGAGAACGAGGGCTTATCCGTGGTTTTGTTTTCAGGAGTGCTCATGCTTCGTTTTTTCTTGGGTTGAAATCCAGCTTCATCCGGACCGCATATCACCGGAACCTCAATTCCCGCTCTCGCCACAGCGAATCGCAGACGAGCGCGGATGAAGGGATTGGCAATGTGCTTGAAATTCCACTCCACAACGTAACCCACCCCGTGCACCGACGCCACCGCAGTATGCAGCGCATCCGATGCAGCCTGTGGGCCGATCCCCGCAGTCTGACACCCACATCGATCACCAACAAAACCCGGCTGCTTCATCATGCCCACAATCATCCATGCTCCGGCCCTCCTTGTCCAGCAGACCCTCCCTCTGGAGCCTCACTCCTCACCGCCGGTGCCCGACTCCACCAACACCACCCCGCCACCACCCCTCTCCCCACAAGCCCATCTCACTTCTAACTTCCCCACAAGCCCCCTTTTACTATTCACTATTTTCAATTCTCAATTTCCATTCCCCCCTCTCCCCACAAGCCCATCTCACTTCTCACTTCTCACTTCTAACTTCTAACTTCCCTCCCCCGTCTCGTTCTGCTGCACCCGCCACATCGCCCCCAGCAACCCGTACGTCAGCGACACCACCACAGGGCCTAGCAAAATCCCCAGCAGCCCGAAGTACCGCAGCCCCCCCAGCACCGCGAAGAAGATCACCAGCTCATGCAGCTTCGCACGCTGCCCCACCAGCACCGGCCTCAGAAACCCGTCGATGCTGCTGATCAGAAACTGCCCCACCACCAGCAGAATCACCGCCTTCGTGTAATTCCCGTGGAGCGCCAGCCCCGCCGCCGCCGGCAGCCACACCAGCCACGCCCCCACAATCGGCAGGGTACACAAAAGCGTCATCACTACCCCCCATGTCACCGGCGATGGCAACCCCAGCGCCAGAAACGTCAGCCCGCCCAGCAACCCCTGCACGCTCGCCACCATGATCACCCCATACACACACGCATGCAGCACCTCCCCCGTCCGCTCCGCCAGCTGCATCGTCTGATCCCGCGGCAATGGCACCAGCTCCAGAAACCGACCTCCTAACTTCCCCCCATCCCGGAACAGATAGAAAAGCACAAACACCAGAAACACCGAATTCAGAAAGAACCCCAGCACCCCTCCCACCACGTTCACCGCATTCTTCAGCACAAACGCCGTCAGCTGACCACCGTACTCCCGCAACTTCTCCGGCCCCAGCACTTCATCCAGCTCCCAGTCCCTTCGCACCGTCGCCAGCCACGAATCCGCTCCCGCATCCGCCGCCCACTTCGCCTGCACCGTCTCCGCCCCCGACTGCAGCGATGCAATCGCCCCAGGCACTTCCTTCACCAGCGTCAGCGACACAAACGCCATCGGCACCACCAGCACCAGCAGCGTGAACAACGTCGACAATCCAGCCGCCACCACCGGCTTCCCCGTCCACTTCATAAACCTCAAATGCCACGGACGGAAAATCACCGCCAGCGCCACCCCCAGCAGCAGCACCTCCATGAACGGCTCGATCAGCTTCCATGACAGATACACCGCCACCATCGTCACCGCGAGCAACGCGAGCCATCTGCTGAGCCGGGCATGGGAAGAATACGCTGCCATTCCGCTCACCATGACCCGCTTTAACCACCTGTCCACTCCTCCAGGCCCCAAACCATGGTTGATTTTCCCGCCGAGGGCCCCACACTCGCCCTCCCTTGATCCCCGCCTCCGACCCTCGCACGATGAAATACGACGATATCCGCGGCATTCTGCGCTACGTCCCCCAGTTCCGCGGCCAGACGTTCGTCGTCCTCATCGACAGCGCCATCATCAGCCACGAAAACTTCGGCAACGTCCTCCTCGACCTCGCCGTCCTCCACTCCCTCAGCATCCGCGTCGTCGTCGTCTTCGGTGCCCGACTCCAGATCATGGAACTCGCCGCCAGCCGCGGCGTCACCCTCTCCAGCCCCGACGCCACCGGCGTCACCGACGAAGCCACCCTCGAGGCCTCCATCGACGCCATCAGCCGACTCTCCACCACCATGCTCCAGCACCTCGCCGGTGTCGGTCTCCGCGCCGCCGTCTCCAACGCCGTCTCCGCTCACCCCGCAGGCGTCATCCGCGGCCGCGACCTCGGCTACTCCGGAGCCATCGACCGCATCGACACCCAAACGCTCCAGCAACTCATCGACCAGGGCATCACCCCGCTCGTCCCACCCAGCGGCTGCGAACGCCAGGGCCGCACGCTCCGCCTCAACTCCGCCGCCGTCGCCGTCGAAGTCGCCGTCGCCCTCCATGCCTCCAAGCTCCTCTTCGTCGGCGCAGGCGTCGTCGAAGACACCCAACACCGCCGCATCCGCCAGCTCTCCATCGACGAAGCCCGCGCCCTCTCCACCAGACGCTCCGACACCGCGGAATCCGAAAGCAGCAAGGTCCTCCTCCTCCGCCACGCCGCCCGCGCCTGCGAAGGCGGCGTCCCACGCGTCCACTTCCTCGACGGCCGCACCGACGACGCCCTCCTCGGCGAACTCTTCAGCATCGAAGGCGTCGGCACCATGGTCTACGGCGACGCCTATCAAAGCATCCGCCCAGCCCGCCGCAACGACATCGACACCATCGTCCGCATGGTCCGCACCGCCGTCGCCGACGACGAACTCGTCGCACGCTCCCGCCACGAAATCCGCGCCTCCATCGACAGCTACTACGTCATGGAAGTCGACGGCACCATCGTCGCCATCGTCTCCGTCCAGCCATGGCCAGATCAGGCCATGGCCGAAATCGGCTGCCTCTACGTCCGCAAATCCCACGAAGGCATGGGCTTCGGCCGCACGCTCGTCCAGTTCGCCGAACGCCGCGCCCGCGACCTCGGCTTCACCACCGTCTTCGCCCTCAGCACCCAGGCCTACAACTTCTTCGAAGGCAAACTCGGCTACTCCACCGTCGACCCCACAAGGCTCCCAGCCTCACGTCTCGACAAACTCCGCCGCAGCGGCCGCAATTCCCGCGTCCTCATGAAGGAAATCAAAAGCCCGCCCCCAGCCGTCTCCGCCATCTCCTGACAAACTCACTCCCGCCGCCAGTCATACACTCCCCCCGTCCCCGACTTCCCACGCAGCAGGCACCGGAATTCCCCGCCCTCCCTCCGCCGCGCCGCCGCCCCCAGCCGGTCCATCGCCGCCTCCAATCCCGCTTCCATCCCGCCCGCCTCCACCGGCTCGCCGAAATGCACTAACACATAAGGCAGGCGTTCATTCCAGAAACAATACTCCAGCGCCAGCGGCACCAGCAACGCCTCCGGTTCCCGCCGCGCCAGCATCTCCACACCCCCCGCCAACCCCAGCGGACGCTCCCGCACATCCGCAAACCTCCCCTGCGGCGTCACCCACAACACCGCCCCGCGCTCCCGGAAATGCTCGCGGCTGCACCGCAGAAACTCCCGCGCCCCCGCCGCCGTCCCAGGCTCAATCCCAAACAACCCCAGCTTCCCGAAGATCGGAAACTTCGCCAGCTGCCCCGCATCAATCGGCCCAGCCTGCGCCCGCCACCCAAACGCCATCTCATGCAGAAACATGAACACTAGCGGATCCCACCACGACGGATGCGCCGAAAACACCACCACCGGCCGCTCCTCCGACAACTCCGGCAGTTCACCTAACAAAAGAACCCCCGCAAAATGCCGCCGCAGGTGCCGCCGGATATACCACCGGAAAAACCGCAGCACATGCCGCGACGCCGGCCGGTACCCGCTCGCCTTCGTCTCGCCCGCACTCACGCCGCTGAATCCGCATGCAGCGCGTCCGCCGCAATCCACCCCGACATCAGCACCATCGGCATCCCCGGCCCAGGATGCGCCGCACCACCCGCCAGATACAACCCCCTCACATCCTGGCTCCGGTTCGATGGCTTGAACGCCCCCGTAAACCGCCCGTGACTCGCCAACCCGTAAATCGCTCCGTTCAGCACACGGTACCGGTCATGAATCCCCTGCGGCGTCAGGCAGTGCTCGGTCACAATCCGTTCCTCAATGTCAGGCATCCCGCCAGTCGTCTTCAGCTTCTCCAGAATCACCCGACGGTACGCCGGCAGCATCGCCTTCCAGTCATGATGCGGCCTCAGATAAGGCGTGTGCACCAGCACATACAGCGCCTCCCCTCCCGGCGGTGCCACCGCTGGCTCGGTCCCGGATGGCGCACACACATACGCCGTCGGATCAGGCGCCGGCTCACCCTTCCGGTAAATCGCCTCGAACTCCTCATGCGGATCCCGGCTGAACACAAAATTGTGATGCAGCAGATGCTCATAACGCTCCCGCAGCCCGAGATACAGCACCACCCCGGAACACGCCGGCTCATACTTCCGCCGCGCCTCGAACGCCGCCGCCGCAGGCCCGCCCACCAGCTCCCGATGCGTCCGCACACTGTCCATGTTGCTCACCACCGCCGACAAGGCCACCCGCTCCCCGCTCGCCAGTTCCACCCCGGTCGCCCGGCCATTCTCCTGCAGAATCCGCTTCACTTCACTATCCGATCGGATCTCCACGCCTAACCGCTCCGCAATCTTCCCCAGCACCACCGGCACCGCCCGCGTCCCGCCGATCGGGTACCACACACCCTCATCCGTCTGCATGTGCGCAATCCCGCACAACACCGCCGGCGAGGTCTCCGGACACGACCCCACATACTGCGTGAAGTGATCCATCATCTGCGAGATCTTCGCGTCCGGCACAAACTGCCGCAGCACACTCCCCACCGACTGCCCCATCCGCATCGTCAGCACATCCCGCAGCACCCCCGGATTCACCATCTCCCCAGGCCGGAACATGTCCTTGATCCCTCCAATCGCCTTGTAGAAAAAGTACTTCTGCGAAATCGTGTTCAGCTTCTCCGACAGCGCCAGCAGCTTCCGGTAACCCTCCCCCGCTCCCTTCCCCGGCGCAAACGCCTCCGCATTCCCCGCCATCGCATCCACATTCTCCACCAGATCCAGCACCGACCCATCCGTGAAGAAGCTCCGCCACTGCGGATCCAGCCGCACCATGTTGAACTCCTTCTCCAGCGTCGTCCCCGCTTCCTCACAAACTTTCCGCAGCACCGACGGCAATGTCAGGATCGTCGGCCCCATGTCAAACCGGTACCCTTCCTGCTCCCACTGCGCCGCCTTCCCCCCAATCCACGGATTCGCCTCGAACAAGGTCACTTTATGCCCGCGTCCCGCCAGCACCACCGCCGCCGATAATCCAGCCAGTCCGCCGCCAATGATGCCAACTCGTTCGTTCTTCATGGTGTGTCTTGAATAAGGTCGGGTGTTGTCTTTTTTTCAGTCTGCCGCCGCATCGCCATCCTCAACAGACGATAAACAGCACATAGACGTCCCGCAAGAGAACGCCTGTGTGCCGCTTCCAGATACCGCTGAAAGAACGGTGCCTCCATCCCGCCCCCATCCTCGTAATGCCGCCGCCCGCTCCCGCGCCGCACCTGAATCACCTTCACCACCGTCATCTCCAGTAATCCCTCCGCCCCGCGCGTCACCCCGAACCCGCTCCGCCCCCGCCCGCCAAACGGCACGCGCGCATCCGCCGTCGGCACCACCACGTCGTTGATCACCACCACCCCAGCCGGAATCCGCGCCGCCAATTCCCGCGCCGCTCCCTCATCCCGCCCGAGCACCGACGCCCCCAGCGCAAACGGACACGCCGCATTCAACCGCAGCGCTTCCTCATCCGTCTCCACTTCCTCCCACGTCCCAATCTGCGTGAACAAATCACTCCGCGTCAGCACATGCCCGCCCGCCTCCGGAGCCACCACCACCGGCATCATCCGCCGCCCATCCTCCCCCATCCCGCCGTAAACCTCCGTCGTCCCCTCGAAATTCACCGGCTCATTCAACCGCGCCGGCACTTCCCGCTTCTCCACACCATCCAGTGCCTCCCGCAGCGCCTCCCGGAACGCCCCCGCCACCCGCCGATTCACCAGCAACCGCCGCGGCGCAATGCACGTCCGCCCGTCATTCAACCGCAACCCGAACGCCACCGCCCGCGCCGCCAGCCCCACGTCCGCATCCTCCCTCACAAAACACGGATCGCACCCTGACAACTCCATCACCGCTGGCACCAGCCGCGGTGCCAGCTCCGCCAGCACCGCCGCCCCAGTCACCGCCGACCCGGTCAGCACCACTTTGTCCACCCGCTCATCCAGCGCCACCCGCACCACCGCAGGATCCGACCCCAGCACCCGCATCACGCCCTCCGGAACCCCCGCCGCACGCAGCAACCCCACCATGAACTCCGCCGCCGCCTCCCCACCCACCGCCGGCTTCCACCACACCGCATTCCCCGCCGCCAGGGCCTGCAAGGCCTGCACCCCCGGCAACAACAATGGATAATTCGACGGCGCTAAAACCAGCACTCGCCCCACCGGTTCACGCCTGATCTCCGTCCGCACCCCTCTCAGCCACACCGGCTGCCGCCACCACGACAACCGCCGCACCCGCAGCAACCCCGGCCCTTCCCGCACCAGAAACGCCGCCGCCTCCGCCAGCGGAATCACCTGCGCCGTCAGCGCCTCCCGCATCGCCCGCTCCCCAGCCTCCATCCCCACCGGACGCGCCGCCACCGCCGCCTCCATCCCCGCCCCCGCCAGCAAATCCCGAAACCGCGCCACGCACCGCAACCGCTCCGCCAACGCACACCCCGCCCACGCCGCTTCCGGTTCTCGATCTCTCAGCGATCTCTCCTGCATACCTCCCCCCTACGACTGATTTCACCCACTCGACCACCCCCGATTCACGGAATCTCTCCTCGCCTCCGCCTTGCACGACCCGCCCGCCCGTGCTCCCCCTCGCTCAATCCCTCCGTCCCAACTCTCTCGCCTCCACGCATGCCCGACGATGCCTCTGCCTGCCTGAACTGCGGCGCCTGCTGCGCCCACTTCCGCGTCTCCTTCCCATACCTCGAAGCCGCCGCCCGCAACCTGCCGGAATCCGACCTCGTCCCCGTCTCCCCTCACCTCGTCTGCTTCAACGGCACGCAATCACACCCGGTCCGCTGCACGCACCTCGACGGCACCGTCGGCCACCAAGTCTCCTGCCGCATCTACCACCAGCGTCCCCACCCCTGCCGCGAGGTCTCCCCAGGCGACGACCAATGCCGCAAAGCCCGCGCCGCCCACGGCCTCACTTGGCCACCATCTTGAGCTCTTCGTGCGTCCACGGCTGCTTCCGCTCCGCCGTCTCCTTCCGCACCTGCGCCACCAGTGCAGGATCCACCGGATTCTTCCACTCGTGCCACCGCTGACCCACATACGTCAGCACCGCCGCAATCTGCTCGTCACTGTGACTCGTCTCCAATGGCGGCATCAATCCCTCCCCATACGTCACCCCGTCAATCGGCCCGCTCTGGCCCTTCAATAACACCCGCGCCAGCACCTTCACATTCCCACCATCCGCAAACCACGACGACTCCACCAGCTTCGGCGCAAGAAACTTGTCCCCGGCCTTCACCCCATTCCCGTCCACCCCGTGACAGGCAATGCACAGCGACTCATACACTTCCTTCCCTTTCCGCGCCGTCTCGCCCAGCGGTCCCTCCAATGCCGCCGCCCTGTCCTGATCCATCACCGCATTCACCACCGGCAGCACCGCCGCCTTCTCGCTAACCACCTCCGGCATCATCCCGACCCCAGCCGCCGCCGCCGCCCGAAACGCCAGATACAACTGCGTCACCACAAAAGGATCCTCGTCCCCGCTCATCCCCGTCAGCACCGCCCCCATCTCCCCATCCTTCGCCACCACCCGACGCTCCGCCAGCTGCACCGCCGCACGCCGCACCCGCCCCGCCTTGTCCTTCAACCCACCCAGCAGCACGTCCCGCTTCAATTCCCCTAACCCCTCAAGCGTCCACAGCGCATGCACCCGCGCATTCGTCTCCGCATGCCCCTTCACCATCGCTTCCAATGCCGGCACCGCCGTCTTGTCCCCGCGCGACACCAGCAGCATCTGCGCCGTGTCCCGCCACCATCCGTCCGGATTCGCCAGCTCCATCACGAGCGCTTCCCCGGTCTTTTCTAGCAACTTCGGAGCCGCCACCGGCTTCCCGCCCTCCGGCATTACCCGGTAAATCCTCCCGTGCCGCACCACTTTGATCATCCCCCACTTCTTCACCCGGTGATACCGCGCCACCCACCGCTCCTGATGCTGGTCCCGCCAATCCTTGTTGTCCTCCACCTCCGTCGGAAACCACGTCTTCTCCTGAATGATCCCCCGATACAGATCCGCCACATACAGCCCCCCATCCGGCCCGCTCGCCGTCCACACCGGCCGGAAATACCCATCGCTGCTCCGGATGAACTCACTCCCCGGAAACGCATTGTGCGCCGTCCCCATCCCGTCCTTCCAAGTAAACCGGCTCAACCTCACCAATCTCCCCACCGGCTCGCACGTCGCCGCACATCCCGCCAGCTCCGGAAACAACGGGCTCCGCAGCACCGATTGCCCGCACGTCGCCGAAAACCGCGTCAGAATCCGCTGCAGCTTCACATCATACCCGCCATCCGAAAAATCCCACACCGGACACGCCGACCACGGCCGCTCATAATCGTCATCGTGCTCCTTCAACTGCACAATCGGATACCCTGCCGGCAACTGAAACGAATGCGCCGGATTCGCACCCCCACCCCAGCTGCACACTAGCCGCCCATCCCCGTCCTGCGCCAGTCCCCACTGGCTCACCCGGCCCACCGCATGCGGCATCGGCACCAGCTTCCCGTTCTCATAACGAAACCGCACATCATTCGTGCACACCGTGTTGTCCAGATTCCAGATCAGGCCCGACGACTGATGCTCGATGTTCCCATTGTCAGGCTCCCCCTTGAAACTCTCCTCCCGCCGGTCCGCCACCCCGTCCTTGTTATCATCAAAATAAGACCACACCGACGTCGACCCCGTAAACACCACCAGCACCCGATCCCCCATCGGCAGCACCGACCTCGGCAGCACCGCGTTATCAATGAACACCGTACGCTGGTCCATCTTCCCGTCCCCATCCGTGTCCCGCAGCTTCACCACCCGGCTCACCGGATCCAATTGCCCGGTCGCATGCTCGTCCTGCATGTACGTCCGCCACTCGCAAACATACATCGCCCCATCCCCGTCAAACGCGATCATCGATGGCTCTTCCACCATCGGCTCACTCGCCACACACTCCAGCCGATACCCCTTCGGCACCTCAATCGTCTTCAGCGCCTCCTCAGGCTTCAGCGCCGGAAACGCCGTGTCAGGATTCCATTCCTTGTCCGCCGCCACCAGCGGCATCGTCGTCACAGTCAGGGCTAGTACAATTGGATTGCGCATGATTTCCGGATGGGTTCCTCCCCCGTTCCATCCAATCCCTCACCGCCGCAACCCGAACACCACACGCAATCCATCCGCCACTGACCCACTTTCTATCCCTCATTCCCCTCCCCCCCCCCCCCCCCCCCCCCCCCCCCCCCCCCCCCCCCCCCCCCCCCCCCCCCCCACCCCCCCCACCCCCCCCCCCCCCCCC
>QQNF01000053.1 GCA_003402705.1 Verrucomicrobiota bacterium
ACCCGCCAGCCTGCGACCCTCACGGACCTTTACCCCACCCTCTGCGAACTCGCCGGCCTGCCTGTGCCCGCGCAGTGCGACGGTGCCTCGCTCGTCCCGCATTTGAAAAACCCCGCCGCCCCGTGCTCGCGCACCTCGCTTACCTCTTACGTTTTCCACGGGGAGAAAACCGCCTCACATGCCGTGTCGGATGCGCGTTACCGGCTTATCCGTTACGGCGATGGCTTTGAGGAACTCTATGACCTCGAAACCGACCCTAACGAGTTTACCAACCGAGCCGCCGACCCCGCCCTCGCCGAGGTAAAAGCCCGCCTCGCCGAAGCCCTCCCCTCCAGCCCGGCACCCAACCTCGGGAAGCCCGCCAAATCCGAGTAGCTGACGGCGTTCCTCGAACGCGATCGACAGCACAGTCCGCCTCCATCACACGACCCAGACCCGCGTTCCCAGCGCCGGCCTCGGAAGCAAGTTTCCATCCGCTCTGAATTCACAGGTACGCCCCGCAGGAGTCGCGGACCACCAGTCGGGGTGCGACGGTGATATGGCGGGCGGGCAGGGTGGGATCATTGAGGCGCTCGACCATGGCCTGGAAGGCGCAGACGGCAATCTCGCGGCATGGCTGGTGGATGGTGGTGAGAGCAGGCGAAACGAGCGTGGCGAAGCCGACATCATCGAAGCCGACGACTCGGATCTGCCGCGGGACATCGATCTGGCGCTTCAGCAGACCTTGCAGCAACAGCGCGGCAGTATGGTCATTCGCCGCAAAGAAAGCGTCGCGTTCGGACCGGAGCAGTCGCTCGATAAATGCCGGATCGCCGGCATTGCCTTCGAGAACGAGATGCGGACTCCATGGCAGGGAATAGTCTTCCATGGCGGCCCGGATCCCCGCGATGCGGCCCGCGACGGAGGGGGCGGAGTGCGGCGGATGGAGAAAGCACAGGGAGCGGCAGCCTAGCTTGATGAGATGCTCCCCGAGCATGTGGCCGCCGGCGACGTTGTCCACGGAGGCGAGATCAAAGCCGCTGCGCCGCGGGAAGGGCAGGAAATCCCGGTCGAGCAGCACCACGGGAATGCCGGCATTGTGCAGCATTTGCGCCATGCGTCGGCTGGCTTCGGCGCGGCCCTCCATGAGTTCGTAGGGAGCGAAAAACACGCCGTCCACCCGGCTCTCGATGAACTGCTGGCAGAGGCTTTCGCCGTGCGGCACGCTGACATCGGTTTCCAGCCGCGGCTCGCTGGAGCCACCCCAGACGAAGCCGAACCCGGCGACCCGCGCCATAGTGGCGATTTCGCCGGCGATGTTCTGGAAGATTTCCGTATTCCGCAGGTCGGGAATGAGCAGCGCTAGTGTGCGGGTGGCGGTGCGCCGGGCGTTGGTCCCCTCTGTCGCGTAGGTGCCCGAACCAGCGCGGCGGTGGACCAGTCCCTCGGTTTCGAGCGTGCGCAGCGCCCGGGCCACGGTGGGCCGTGAGGCACCGAACCGCTTCACCAGTTGCGACTCGCTCGGCATCCGGCTCCCGCCCCGATAAATCCCCGCTAGAATCGCTTCCCGCAGCACGCGGGAAATCTCCGCGTGTTTGTGATCCGGGGTGATGATGGATTTCAGCATGCTTTACAGGCGGGGTAATCTGTCATGACAAGAATATACCAAAGCTGCAAGCCTTTTGTTTGCAAAGTAGGAGGCAAACCTCAACGTATGACACCCTGTCGTCTATCCATGAGTTCTCTCCGCAGCCCTTCACCCATGAATCAGATTGCGAGGCCCCATGCTGCTTCCATCGCGGCTGAAATCCGCGCGCTTTCCAGAAATTTCATGAAGGGGTGCCGGTGCTTTTTTACGGCCGCAGCGCTGCTGACGCTCGCTGCCGGATCCAGAGGGGCTGGGGCGGCTGGCCCAGAGGAGTGGCCCTACAGCAGACCGTTGGATTCCCCGCCCCCGGAGGTGAAATCGGCGGACCGGGTGGTCAATCCCATCGACGCCTTTGTCCTGCAGAAGTTGGAGGCGAACGGGCTGACACTGGCACCGGAAGCAGATCGGCGTGCTCTGGTGCGCCGGCTTTACTTTGACCTCATCGGTCTGCCGCCGACGCCGGAGCAGGTGGAGGCATTCGTGAACAATCCGGCCCAGAACGCCTATGGGGAGCTGGTCGACTCCCTGCTGGCCGATCCGCGCCACGGTGAGCGCTGGGCGAAGTTCTGGCTGGACCTCGCCCGCTATGCGGACACAGCCGGGTACGAGGGCGATCCAGACCTCCCTCACGCCTGGCGCTACCGCGACTACGTCATCAATTCATTCAATCGTGACAAGCCCTACAACGAGTTCATCAGGGAGCAACTCGCCGGCGACGAGTTTGAAGAAATCATGGGTGCTGGTGAACTGCCTTCGGCAACGCCCGAGCAGGCTGTCGCGCTCACCTTTCTGCGTCTGGCACCGTTCACCGAGCCGCGAGGCGATGAGAGTCGGCACGAGATGCTCGGCGAGATGACCTCGACGGTGAGCTCCGTCTTCCTCGGCCTGACGGTCGGATGCGCGAAGTGCCATGACCACAAATATGACAGGATCCCGACGAAGGATTTTTACCGGATGCAGGCGTTCTTCAACACCGTGCAGATCGCCCCTCCGGAGCGTGGGGATATCTTTCAGATCGGAGGCCCGCTGCCGGCTGATTTTTACCGGGAAGGCGAGAAGGAGTGGGCCGAGAACAAGCGCAAGGAACTCCATGGGATCCAGGGGCAGCTCGACGCCTTGCGGGCCGATTTTGGAAACCGGGCGGGCGGCGCCCTTCCGGACGAAAAGCAGCTTCCGGACGCGAAGCAACGCGCCGACAAGCTGGACGAGTGGATCGGCGATCCTGCTAACGAGGCCATCAGTGGCGCGGAGCGGGAGCAATTCCTCGAACTGAAGGAGCGGCTCCCGTTTGTGAAGCAGCATCTCAAGAGGCTGCAACCCATGGCCATGACGCTGCGCCACTCGTTAGGGCCGCCCTATGAGCCAGGAGTGCCGGTGACCCGTGTCATGCTGCGCGGCGAATACGACAAGCCGGGCGAACCGGTGGAAGCGGGGTTCCTCAGCTGCATCACCGGGAGCCAGGAGCCGGCCAGGATCCGGTTGGATCCGTTCAAACGCTGGCCGACACGGAGCCGGCGCATGGCCCTGGCGCAGTGGATCGCCAGTCCGGAAAATCCACTAACTGCCCGCGTCATGGTCAACCGCCTGTGGGCTCAGCACTTCGGCCGCGGCATCGTCCCAACCCTCAGCGATTTTGGCAAACTCAGCGGCGGGCCATCGCACCCGGAATTGCTCGACTGGCTCGCCCACCGCTTTGTCGAGCACAACTGGAGCCTGAAGGCCATGCATCGGCTGATGGTCAACTCCGGCACCTACCGGCAATCCTCTATGTCAGGGAGCGACCGGGCCGCGCTTGTGGATCCTGACAACACCCTGCTCTCCCGCTCCAACCGTCGCCGGGTCGAAGCCGAAGCCGTGCGGGATGCCGTGCTGGCCGTCAGCGGTCGTCTCAATCCGGAGGTTTTCGGTCTCCCGATCTTCCCTCCTCTGCCGGAAGACATCGCGCAGCGGGTAAAGTATGACCAGAGCAAGTGGGCGACCGACAGGGGCCCGGATGGGCGCAAGCGCAGCATCTACATCTACCAGCAGCGCACGCTGACCATGCCCTTCATGCAGTCGTTCGACGGGCTGGTGTGTGAAGATTCCGTGCCGGAGCGGAGGCTGTCCGTGACGCCGCTCCAGGCGCTCGAGATGTACAACGGCGATCTTGTGAATGTAGAGGTCAAGCACTTCGCGGCCCGGGTCATCAAGGACGCGGGCGACGACCCGGAGCGCCGCCTTGAACGCGCGTTCGCCATCGCCTTTGGCCGCGCTCCAACCGCCGCAGAAATCACCGAACTGAGGGTCGACGCCGCAAGTGACGAGAAGCTCACCGGGCTCTGCCGCATTCTTTTTAACGCCAGCGAATTTGTCTATGTGGACTGACAATTCCCTTCACCATCCATTCCAGACCCGCCGGGATTTCCTCCACCGGGCATGGAATGGCATTGGCGCACTCGGGCTCGGTGGACTGCTGGCCGACGACTTGCGGGGAAATGATCTGCTGGCGGAGGTTCCGCCGGTGCCGGGCGATCCCCTTCGGGAACGGCTCCAGGTGCATGGGCGCAAAGCAAAGCACTGCATCTTCCTCTTCATGCAGGGGGGCGTTTCGCAGATGGATTCGTTCGAATACAAACCGCGTCTGCGCGAACTCCACGGCCAGCGCATGCCTGATACAGGCGTCTCGGGGGAGTTGCAGGGGCGGCTGACGTTCCCTCACGAATGCGTGGGCAGCCCGTTTGAGTTTGCGCCGCACGGTCAGAGTGGGCGCTGGATGTCCTCGCTGTTTCCTCATCTGGCGAAAAAGGTGGACGATCTCGCCTTCATTCACGGCATCAAGACGGACAACCAGAATCACGGCCCGTCCACCTACCACGTGACCACCGGCAGCCAGTTTCCCGGGAATCCCTCCGTCGGCTCATGGATTCAGTATGGTCTCGGCACCGCGAACCAGAACATGCCCGGCTACGTCGTCATCCAGGACCCTCGTGGTGCGCCGGTCAACGGAGCGGCGGTCTGGGCGAATGGCTACCTGCCCGCCGCCTACCAGGGAACATTGCTGCGCGACAAGGGCGTCCCCATTCTCAACTTATCCCGCCCGCATTCCCTGACCGAAGCCGAGCAGCGCCGCGAGTTCGACAAAATCAAACGCCTCAACGAACTCCATCTGGCCGCGCGTCCGGGAGCGTCGGAACTCGAGGCCCGCATCAGCGCCTACGAACTCGCCTTCCGCATGCAGACCGCCGCCCCGGAGATTGTGGATGTATCCGGTGAGCCGGAGTCCATCAAGAAGCTGTATGGTCTCGACAACGACAAAACCGCCGGCTTCGGCCGCCAGTGCCTCCTCGCCCGCCGTCTCGTCGAGCGAGGTGTTCGTTACACCATGCTCATCAATGGAGTCCAGATTGGCGGCGACAGCTGGGATCACCACGGCAAGGTCAAAGACGGCATGATTAAAAAGTCAGCTGAAGTGGACCTGCCCGTCGCCGGGCTGCTCGAGGACCTCAAACAGCGCGGCCTGCTCGAGGAAACTCTCGTCGTCTGGGCCTCGGAAATGGGGCGCACCCCCTTCGTGAACGGGTCAGCCAGCGGCACTCCGGGACGCGAACACAATTCCTACGCCCTCTGCATGTGGATGGCCGGTGGCAATGTCAAAGGCGGTGCCACCGCCGGCAAGACCGACGACTACAGCCTGCGCTCCGTCGGCGAACCTATCCACGTCCGCGACATCCACGCCACCATTCTCGACCTCATGGGATTGAATGACGAAAAACTGAACTACCTCCACGCCGGCCGCATCCGGAGGCTGACGGATATCGGCGGCCACGTGATTTCAGAAATCATCGCTTAGCGCCGCCCCTTCCTGTCGAATCCCCCGCAACGCCTTACTCACTCATCCGACATGCCTGTCTTTGCACTCCACAATCCACTCCTCCTGCTCGCCGGGAGCATGGGGATAGCTCTGTCCGGGCTCGCCGCGGCGGAGCCGGTCGAATTCTTCGAAAACAAGGTCCGACCGCTGCTGGTGGAGCATTGCTATAGCTGCCACTCGGCGGAGGCGGAGGCCAAGGGAAAGCTCAAGGCAGGGCTGCGCATGGATTCGCTGGAGGGCCTCAAGAAAGGCGGGGACTCCGGTCCGGCGCTCACGCCAGGTGATCCCGCGAAGAGTCTCATTGTGGAAGCGGTGAATTACCGGAATGAAGACATGGCCATGCCGCCGAAGGCGAAGCTGGACGAAGCGCAGATTCAAATCCTGACGGAGTGGGTGCAAATGGGTGCGCCCTGGCCGGGCAGTGATGCCGTGGTGGCCGGGCCGCATGGCGATGAGCCTTACGACTGGGCGAAATTCCGCACCGGTCACTGGGCGTTCCGGCCCGTCGTGAAATCTCCGCAGCCGGAGGTCACGGAAGCCGCGTGGATTCAGAATGATGTGGACCGCTTTGTCCTCGCCAGGCTGGAAGCCGCGGGGCTGAAGCCTAACTCTCCAGTCGAGCGGCACCTGCTCATCCGCCGTGCGTTTCTGGATCTCACCGGCCTGCCGCCCTCGCCGGAGCAGGTCGCGGCATTTCTTGCAGATGAATCGCCGGAGGCCTTCGCGAAGGTCGTTGACTCCCTCTTGGCATCGGCTCACTACGGGGAACGCTGGGCGCGCCACTGGCTTGATGTGGCCCGCTACAGCGACGGTCACGGCGGCTTTGGCGACGACCGCGCCCTGCCTAACGCATGGCGGTACCGAGACTGGGTCGTGGCGGCGTTCAATACCGACATGCCCTACGATCAGTTTGTCACGCGTCAGATTGCCGGTGATGCACTGAAGGAAAACCCTGATCCCGTGGCGACGGGTTTTTTCGTCGTCGGCCCGACATACAGAGACGACGGCGGCGATCCGGAAGCCAAGGCGGTGTTCGATGCAGAGACGTTATCTGATCGTGTGGATACCTTTTCCCGCGCCTTTCTGGGCCTGACGGCTGCCTGCGCCCGTTGCCACGATCACAAGTTCGATCCGATCACCATCAAGGATTATTATGCCATCGCGGGCGTCTTCCGGAACACCGGGCAGCGGGAGCACCCGGTGTCTCCCAAGGCCGAGGTGGAAGCGTTTGAAGCAGCTCAGGCGGCCATCCGGGAGCAGGACAAGCGGGTTCACGATTTCCTCCATGCTGCTGCCAAACGACTGGAGAAGAAGCCGAATGAGGTGGAGGCGGTGCTGGAAGAGGAATCGAAACGCGAACTGGCCGCGCTCCGCACACAGCTGGAGGAGTTAAAGAAGTCCGCGCCGCCACCCTATGAAACGGCGCACTGTCTTCAGGAAGCCGGGAACGCTGACATGCCGGTGGCTCTGCGCGGCGACCTGCGCAAACCCGGCGAAATGGTGCCGCGGCGGTTCCTTGAAATCATCGCTGGCAAAGAGCCTCCCCCATTCACCGAAGGCAGCGGCCGGCTGGAACTCGCCCGTTCCGTGGTCGCCGGGAACAATCCGCTCACGGCCCGCGTCATCGTGAATCGCGTGTGGGGCTGGCACTTCGGCGAGCCGCTGGCGCGGACGCCGAGCAACTTTGGCACGCTGGGCGAAAAGCCCACCCACCCGGAACTGCTCGACTGGCTGTCGGCCGATTTCATGGAACACGGCTGGTCCCTCAAACGCCTGCACCGGAAGATTCTGCTCTCATCCACCTGGCAAATGAGCAGCCGGTTCGACAAAGAGAAATTTTCCCGGGACGGCGACAACCGTCTGCTCTGGCGCATGAATCCCCGCAAGCTCGAGGCCGAGGCGTGGCGTGACAGTCTCCTGGCCATCACCGGCGAACTGGAGCGCGAGCCCGGCGGCCCCTCGTCCGATGCCATCTGGGACAGCAAACGCCGCACACTCTATATCAAGATCAGCAGGTCCGGCGACGTCTTCGAATCCGACGGCTTCCTCCGGTTATTCGATCTGCCCTCGCCAGCCGCCACCAGCGAGAAGCGCGTCACCACCACGGTGCCTCAACAGTATCTTTTCATGATGAACAGCGCGTTCATGAAGGCCCGCGCCGAAGCCCTCGGCAACTGGATGCACGAACTGCCGGGCGAGCTTCCGCAGAAACTCCACGCCACCTACCTGCGCCTCTACTCCCGCGCTCCTGCCCCCCCCGAAATAGACCTCGGTGCCCAATGGCTGGGCACGAACTCCGAACCCGAACGATGGTACCGCTACGCTCAAGTCCTGCTCAGCGCCCACGAACTCATCCAAGTTCAGTAATGTTATGAAATTCCTCCAGCACGAACTCGCCTATCGCCTTGCCACGCAGCGCCAGCTTTCCCGACGGGAAGCGCTTTTCAAAATGGGCGCAGGCATCGGCGGCATCGGACTCGCGTCCATGTTCGGCAGCAATGCGGTGGCGGCGGAGCAGGCGTCACCGCTTGCGCCGAAGCTGCCGCATTTCGCACCAAAGGCCAAGCGGCTCATCCAGCTCTTCATGCCAGGCGGTCCGTCACAGGTGGATACTTTCGACTACAAGCCCATGCTGGCGAAACACAAAGGCGAGCGGCCTGCCCTCGTGGACCGCAAGACGCTGCGGAATACCAAAATGGGCCTCATGCCCTCGCCGTTTGGCTTCAAGCAGTATGGCCAGTGCGGAAAGTGGGTGAGCGACATTTTTCCTGAAGTGGCGAAGTGCGTGGACGACATCACGTTCGTCCATTCGATGCACACCGACATTCCGGAACACGCCGGCGGCATCCTCATGACCAACCTCGGCGCGCTCCAGCCTAACCGTCCGAGTCTCGGGGCATGGCTGACCTACGGGCTGGGCGCGGAAACCCAGAACCTGCCAGGCTTTGTCGCCATGTCGCCGCGCGCTTTGCCCCGCGGCAAATTCGCCAACTGGGGCAACGCCTTCCTGCCCGGGGCTTATGCCGGCGCCTATGTGAACATCCACGAGATGAAGCCCGAGGCTGTCATCAAAGATCTGAAGAACGCCGGGCTTTCCTCTGCCCAGCAGCGCGAGCAGCTCGATCTTCTAGCCAAAATCAATCAGATGCAATTGGCCCGCCTCGAACAGGATCAGAATCTCGAAGCCGGCATCCAGGCGATGGAGATGGCCTTTCGCATGCAGGCGTCCGTGCCGGAGGTGTTCGATGTTTCCAGGGAAAGCGAAGCGACCCGCACCCTGTATGGCGACTCCGAGTTCGCAAAAGGCTGCCTCATCGCGCGTCGCCTCATCGAGGAAGGCGTGCGTGTGGTGCAACTCTCCCACAGCATAGACGGCTATGACATCGCATGGGACACCGGCCACGGCGACATCATCGGCGGACACGCCGCGCTGGCCAAAGCGTGCGACCAGGGCATCGCCGCCCTGCTCACCGATCTCAAAGGCCGGGGGTTGCTCGATGAAACCCTCGTCGTCTGGGGCGGCGAATTCGGCCGCGCCCCCACTTCGGAAGGGGAGAAAGGCCGCGATCACGACCACTACGGCTACACCGTGTGGATGGCCGGCGGCGGCGTAAAAAAGGGTTTCAGCTATGGCTCCACCGACGAATTTGGCTGCTCCGCCGTCGAAAACCGCGTCCACGTCCACGACATGAATGCCACCATTCTCCACCTCATGGGCCTCAACCACGAGAAGCTCACCTACCGCTACTCTGGCCGCGACTACCGCCTCACCGATGTCCACGGCCATGTCGTGCACGACATCATCGCGTGAAATGTGGCACCCGCCTTGGCTGGCCATTCCGTTGCTTCAGCATCCAATTAACTCGTCCGAAATATCTGTCTTTGCACTCCGCCATCGTAGCCGGGGCACTGGAGAAGAGCCTGCTGGTGCAGCGCATTTTGTCGAAGAACCCGGATGAACTGACGCCGCCGCCGGAGGCGCAAAAGGATCTCACTCCGGCGCAGATCGCGACTCTGCAGCGGTGGATCGCTGAAGGTGCGCCGTGGGGAAAGCACTGGGCTTTTACGCCGCTGGCGTCAGGGGCGTGAGTGCGGTCGTGTCATGATCGTTGCGCTATGCTTTGACGGTGCTGAAACCCCGAGGTGTTGTGCTGGCATGTCGCGGAGTGCGATTGCGGAGAGAGGGTGAATTCAGACGGCCGGACGTCGGCATGAAGCGGGAAGGGAAGACTCTGTGATCACGGTGTTCAGAGGGGTGACATCAGTTTCTGCCAAGACTGGAAAGGTAGCGGGGAGCGAGGCAAACGTCTGCTATTTGGATTTCTCCGGGCAGGATGTGGGGGACATGGAAGGAGTTTGCTGTTCCAGGGTGGGCGGGGACGGGGGGCGGAATCGGGGAGGAATGGGTATGCTATTCGTGGATCCCTCACGGCTTGCGGGTGACGCGTGATTCCATTTCCACTGGTGCTGCCTCCCATTTCAGCGGTTGGACGTAGATGCCTTCGAGATCATGTTCAGCCGGTGTGGCGCTGGGAACGGAGCTGAGCATAGAGCCAGCGATATATTCCTGACCGCGATGGGTGATGACCTCCACGGCGTGGCCAGGCTGAGTTTCGATGGTGTTGGCCACGGACTCCCCGAAATTGAAGGGGTCCTCGGAGATGTAGAGATGCGTATGGCTGTAATCGATGCCGCTGGTCCAAAGGTAGTAATAGCCATCCCGAAAGATCACGCAGGGCGATTCCGAATACCCGTGTGGAGAGGCAGATGTGTCCCGCAGCACGGTGCGTCCCGGAGACCAGTGGATCAGGTCTGGTGACGTGCGGACCCGGGGGCCGGAGCCTTCGCCGGAGCAGTAATACATGAGGTGGGTCTGCAATCGTTCATCCCAGAAAGCGCAGAAATCCCGGTCATCCAATTCTCGGAACGCGAGATTCTTTTCGGTCAGTTCGGTGCCGCTGTAGGGTGCCCAGTGGGCCAGATCGGGATCGCTGGAAGTCAGCACGCGGGCTCCTCCGGCGGCGGGGTCTTTTCCACCGAAGTAGTGGAAGTAGTATAGGAATGCGGTGGTGCGTCCGCGATTCCAGGTGATGCCGGGCGCCCACATGATGGCCTGGGGGGAGTCGATCTGATAGCCGATTTTCGGGAGCGACTGCATGGGAGCCTCCAGGGAATCTCCCACTGAATGGAAGAGGGCATATCCATCCTCCACCGCCATACCATTGCTGGTGCTGCCGGGCTCGCGTCCGAAGGTGCCGATGCAATGGACCCGGTCCTTCTGATCAATGATGAAATGGAAATCACTGTGCAGCGTTTTGCCGTCGCCCACGAGCAAAGTGGCGTCTTTCCAGGGCTTGGAGGGACGGGGGATCATGAGCGGATGGCGGTCCGGCTTGCTGATTGGAGACGCAGTCCAGGAGAAATAGAACCGGAAGGCATCGGGCTGCTCGCTGAAGTTGGCGTTGGGCGATTCATGGGCGGTGCCCACGTGCTGCATCGGCCAGCGGCTTCCTGTGTGCCGACGGAGCGGAATGACTTCGACATGGAACTGGCCTGAGCCACAGGTGGCTTCTACTTTGGGCAATTCAAACAAGCCCGGGCCGGGGTGCTCGGCATCGTGGATGGGGTAGAGATCGTGGGGATTGAGGGTGAAACGATTGGCCGGAATCTCGATCCACCCGTCCATTTGGGCTGCGCCTGCTGACGGGAGGAGATTTCCGGTCAGAGAAACCGACTGCGCCTTGAGGGTGAACGCGTGGCCAGTCTCGGGGCTGCCCCACGCAATGGATCCTCCCCGGACGCTGGAGCGCGTGGCTATCGCGGCGGGGGCGGCAGCATCGTGATAGGCGGCCGTGGGATGGTAGGAGACGAGGCGGTTGTCTCTTCCCAGCGTGAAGTAAATCTTTCCATCCGGACTGGCGGCGGGAAATTGCGGGTAGTCGAGCCGGTTGAATAGGATCTCCTCATTGCCATTGATGGTGTCGATCCTCATGAGCTGACCAGAGTTGCCATGGTCCTCGCGATTCGCCTCGCTGCATGCATAAAGGTTGTGGCCGTGAAGAGCGATGCCTCGGAGGCGCCAGAATCCTTTGTTTAAAACGGCAATCTGCCCACCAGGTCGTCTGACCTTGATTTGACCTGGCGCGGAGGGACGCGAGTAGCCGGTCGGTGAGACTTCAAAGGCACCGTATTCGCTCAGGTAAACGGAGCCGTCCGCTCCGACGGCGATGCCGCTGGTGGGGGAAAGGGCGGTCATTACTTCCGTGATAACCCTCGTGGCTTTTTCCCATTTCAGGACGCGTCCGCCTTCAAGGACTGCGAAGAGATTTCCTGTGGAGTCGCAGGTCAACTGCCGGGGGCGGGTGATGTTCTCCACGATGAACTCTTCCTGTCCGTCGTTGGCGATGCGCAAAATTTTCCCGGGATTTCCCGTATCGCCAAGGTCTAGCCCTACAAAGACATCGTTTCCGGTTCCGGTGGCGAGGCCAAACATGCCCGGCGTGTCGGTGCCCCGCCAGACATCAAGGCGGCGCGTGACGGGATTCCATCGCTGAATCTTGCGATGGCTGAATTCCGTAAACAACACGCAGCCCTCGGCATCCACGGCGGTGCCGAAACTGTAGTGAGCCTCTGCGCATGGAATGATCTCCCGCAGCGCAGCTTCCTGCGCGGTACAGGTGAGGGCAAAAAGGCCGAGGAACAGGATGATTTTCAGCAAGGGAAAGACAGGATTGAAGGTTTGGGAATCGGCACCCATTCTCCATGGCGGGAGGAAGGGGCGGCCATGAGGTGGATCAAATGCGAGAGCGGAAGTGCTGACAAACAATAGAAGGGCGGATGTCAGGGTCCCAGATTCTCGAACAGATACAGTCCTGATTTGCCGGGACAGACAAGATCGGTGTCCCCGTCTCCATCGATGTCTGCGGCGGACATTTGCAGGCCTGTTCCGGCGGTGGCGCGGGGAAAGTCCTTCAAAGCCCAGCGTTGCGCGGGGTCCTCCGGAGCGTTGCTGGCGGGAGCCCCATTGAAGATCTCATGCCTGGTCCACCGGTTGGTCTGCCGGTCAAACTGATAGTAGCAAATGACCGGCGCATGGGTGGCGCCCGGTTCGCCTTCGTGGGCGTAGATGCGCTTGCCAGTGATGAGTTCAGGTTCGCCCACGCCGTCGAGATTGGCATACAGGAGCGTATGCACCTGGGAGAACGTCACATCAACGACGAGCCGTTGCCATTCACGCTTTCCGTCCGCTGACACGGTTTGTTTGAGCCAGCGAAGCCCGAAGGCATGGCCGAGGCCCCATACGATGTCGGTCTTATGGTCACCATCGACATCCCGTCCGTAAATGTAGATTCCGGCAGCCCCGAGGTCAAATTCCGCATGGAATGGCCAGTCATTGGACGCGGGGTCTGCTGGCTGTTCATACCATCCTTTTGACGTGATGATATCCAATCTTCCGTCGCTGTTGACGTCGCCTGTTCCCACTCCATGACCCGCGCCGGCGTTGCTCAGTTCATGCTTCTTCCAGACCACGGACGGTTTTTGCTGGGTGAGTTCATACCAGACGACGACACCGCCGGGGTTCGGAAGGAAGTCCGGTCTGCCATCGCCATTGATGTCGATCAGTCCACCAGCCTCCATGTGACCGGGGAGGTCGATTTCATGCTCGATCCAGGGTTTGGTGGCATTCCCCCCAGGATTCTCAACCCAGCCGGCGCGCTTGCCGAAGAAATTGCAGGTCACGATGTCGGCCCGGCCATCGCCGTTCACATCCATGGGTGAATCGCAGAAGTCCTCACTATAGTGGGGATTGGGAACGCCAATGGGAATTTCCCGCACCTTGTGACGAATCCATGCCGGGGCCTCGTACCATGAGTCGCCGCAGAAGATGTCGATCTTTCCATCGCCGTTGAAGTCTGCGGTGCCGCAGGCCTCGAAAGGGGATTGATCGTTGATGGTGGTCATCTTCCAGCGGATTTCTCCCGCCGATGCCGAAGAGAGGCACAGGGCGGTTGCTAGAGAAATGGCGAGCAAAGATCGACCGGTGTATGGGGAAGGGGAGCGGTCAAGTATGGCTTTCAAGGCGTGCGCCTTCTGTTGTTGGACACAATCCACGCCCGCCCCCACGAGAGGTGCGGTGCTCGGCAGCAGATGACGGCGAAGGAAACGAGGCAATATCATGGATGCACGAATGAATTGTGGTTGGCGGATGGAGGAATGAGTGATTGGGCGATCACGTTTTCAGCTCGCTCGTCGGTATAGCTCCGTGGTGGCGGGGTGGCACCTCATCGGATGGAGGCGGGTTTCATTGGATCCGGATGGGTAAGGAACGCCAGCAGATCGAGCAAATCACCTTCCGTGAGAGTGTCCAGCAGTCCGGGAGGCATGAAGGACACGGGCGATCTGGCGATACTCAGGAGGTCTTTGGTGCTGAAGCGAACTTCCGAGCCTCCGGGGTCCATGGGATTGGTGGCGACCATGATGATGTCTCCAGCGAGGTTTGTGGTGCGTCCGGCGATTGTCTTCCCGTCTTTCATGGTATAGATCTGAATCGCGTTTTGCTCGTTGATGATTTTGCTGGGATTGAGAATGTTATCCATCAGATCGCGGGCACTATAGCGGCCACTGGCGCTGGTGAGATCCGGACCAGCCAGTCCGCCTTCGCCGTGGAAATTGTGGCAGGCGACGCATCCCGTGGCGGTGAATAACGTGCGGCCATTCTCCAAGTTGCGTGGTTGCTTGAGTCCAGCCTCCAGAGCGGCGGTGAAGTCCTCGATCTTCCAGTGTTTGACGAAGTTCCTGGAAGTCGCGGGCATGATGCCCGGGGGGGTCAAGGCCTTGGCGATGCTGTCCGCAAATTGCCTGCGCTGATCGTCGCTGAGCATCCCAATGATGCTATTCATGCGCCATTCTCTATAGGGACGCACACTTGCGCCGCCTTTCCAATGGGGCACCCGTTCGATGGCTGTTTTGAAGAGCTTTCCGCGGAGTTCAGCGTTCCAGCCGCTGCTTCCAGCTGAGTTGACCAACACTGACACGTAATGCATCTGCTCCTCCTGGGTGCGGCTTTGTGCAAGCAAATCAAGGGCCGCAGGGAGGAAAGTGTTGCTGTGCAGCGCGGCACATATGGCGGCGATTTCCTCGTTCACCCGGGAATCGGCAGAAGGAAGCACAGGTTCCAGCACGGCGATGATTTTTGGGGCAACGTCTGCGGCAAACATGCCATGACGCTTTGCCGTGACCGTGAGGATGCGCAGATACCAGCACTGTTCATCAGCGCTGAGCTTTCGGAAATCGAATCGCTCCAATGCCTTGAGCAGGGCGGGTTGCACGGTGGGGTCCCCATCAGAGGAGCGCGCCAGTGCCATGAGGGATTGCAGTGCGGTGCGTGAATCTGATTCATCAAGGGCCCGCTGTTTCCATTCGCTTGGCGGTTGCCACTCGAGGGCGATGCGGGCGGCACTGCGGATGGCCCGATCCGCGTGGGACAGTTGAGGCCAGACTTTTGCCAAGGCAGCAGGGTTCGCCTTCCCATGAAACGTCTCCATTTCCCTCCGCAACGAGTGCAGGCCTGCGGTGGCTGGATCGATTGCTGCGGGCGGTTTGGGGTTCGTATTCTCATTCCCCACATAGGTAACCCGGTAGATTCCCGACTGGGTGCCTCGTCCACCGATCAGGAAGTACAGCGCGCCATCCACGGGGGAAACCGCGACGTCGGCGATGGGCAAGCCCTGAGCGCTAAGGAAGGGTTCCGCCTCAGCAGCATACGATGATCCTTCCGGTGTGAGGTGCACGGCAAACATCCGCCCCCAACTCCAGTCACAGGCGAAGAAAGCCTCCTGATAGCGCGGGGGGAATTTTGCGCCATAGCCAAAGGTGACTCCCGTGGGCGAGCCTGGGCCAATGTTCTTGAGCGGCGGCTGAATGTCTTCCCACTTGGAGCTCCAGTTCCAGCGCATTTCCCCGGCGCGGCCACCCCAGCCGCTATCAGTCCCGCTGAGAATCTGGCGGATGGCAGTGGGGCGGTAGTTTGTCAGTCCGAGATCGCCTTCGTAATCGCTGTCATAGGTGAACAGATCGCCGTGGTGGTTGAAGGCGATGTCGTAGCTGTTGCGCAGTCCCATGCAGAGATACGCGGGATTCTTTCCATCCAGGTCCGCACGCATCACCCAGCCGCCCGAGTAGGGTTCCTTGGTGTATTCAAAGTCCCAGCCATCCCGATTCCAGTGTTTTGGCGTCCGCCCCTCAGGGCAGGGCAGGCCATTGCGATCACCACTCACGACATAAATGGATTGGCCATCCGGTCCCGCCACGATGCTGTGGACATTGTGTTCATACCAATTGGCGGCATCGCCTGTGACCCGCGGGAATTCAAAGAGCGTCTCCGCCTTGTCCATGTTGTCGTCACCGTTTGTGTCCCGAATGCGCAGCACCGACTCAGGACGGAAATTGTTTTCCGAATGATCCCCGTGCTGAACAAGATAGAGGTCGCCGTTGATGAATGTCATGCCTTGCGAATACCCCCACTTGTCCGAGACCACCTCGACCTTTCCCTCCGTGATATGGCCAATACCCGGGGGCGAGTATCGAAACAGCCTTGGTCCCTGATCCGACGCATAGATTCGTCCCATGTCGTCGAAACACATGGCCACCCATGAGCCATCAGCCCTAGGCACGGAATGTACGCGCTGAACCGAGAAGCCCTCATGGACCTGGATTGCCGAAGCTGGAGTGGCCTCACTCAATTCCGGTTGCCCAACGGCTGGGCCATAAATCGCTTTCAAGATCGTCAGCTTCTGACCGGGAGGCGCAGCAATCGCCAACTTCCCGGTCTCCGGTACATCCAGCGAGAGCATCTCGCCGCCGATGGAATATTCGACATGAAGCTGTTTGGAAATGCCCGGTGAGGGGTCTCCGAACCTGTCGTTCCCAATGACCAGTGCAATTCCATCCTTCGTCACCGCCGCCGTGACGAGGGCGGTGACATCGGTTGATTCAGCAGTTCCGGGAACCGCCGTCGCGAACACGACCCCCAGGAAAGTCAGTACTTGTTTTACTGGTGATTTTGAGAACCGATGAATCAAGGGCCTGACGGGTCCCATGCAGTTGCCGTAATCGTGGATGGGTGGAGTCGTCGTGGATGGCTCATGGGAATTTGATTTTTCCAGCGGGCATTGGATTTGGGATCGGAGATTCGGGAGGGACACAGTTCCGGAAACGAGGCAAGACTTGGAGACATGTCATGTGATTGGGCGGGACGTCGGTTCGTCGAGCTCGGTTGGGGCGAACGACTGTTCAGGTGATTTCGCGAGACCGAATACGGACTTCGTCTTCATGGTGGGCACGGTTGAGGCGGGGGGATGGAGGCGTTTTGTGGTTTGAAATGGACCGCAAGGTTGCCTGGTTCGGGTGTCTGAAATTCGGTGCCGATGCATCGAAGGAATTGACGTGCGTGCTGGACGGGGCGAAACAGGTTGAAGCCATCCCGATGGCATTGCGACAAACAGCGAGGTGGAGTGAATGATGAACGACCAACTTCGAGGGACGAACGGAACGCTCGCCGGTGAACCGGCTGGTTCTGGATCTTGTTCGTCGCAGGATGCGACGCTTGAGATTCGGAATTCTGGATGTCGCCTGTTCACAGCCTCGCGCCCCACGGTGTGGGCGGCGAGAGCGAGATCATTTTCCCAGCGAACCAACTAACGACCATACAATCATGATCACGCGCAGAGAAATCTTTCATGGAGCCGTGAGCGGAGCCGGGGCGCTGCTTGGCGCTGGCTTGTTTCCCGGACACGCCGTGGGTGCGGATATGCCGGTGATTCAGACACCTGGCAGTCCGAAGCGGGTCATTTTCTTTATGCAGAACCACGGGTTCGACCCACTGACCTGCATTCCCAAGGACCTCAACAAGGAGAGCTGCGCTCTGGATGGCCTGACGCTTGAAAAGCCGATGGAGGCATTGGAGCCATACAAAGACAGGATGCATATTATCACGGGTCTGCATGGCCGCCATACGAATCCGGGGCACAGTGCCTATTTCGGAGCCCTTGGGGCGTATCGTGGCGGAACCGGGGTTCCTCCATCGGCGGCGACGATTGACTATGTGCTCAGCCAGTCGCTTCCGCCGACCATCATGCCGCCGCTGTGCATCGGTATGGAGTCTCTGGACAGCATGAGAGCGCGTCCGACCCTTGCGACGCTTTCTGCTTCGGGGCCGAACCAGCCGATCTTCATGCATTGCGACCCGACGATGCTTTATCAGTTGTTATTTGGCAGCATCGCCGAGGGGGCAATCAAGCAGCATTACGAGGCGCGTGCCAATGTGATGCTGGAAGTGGAGCGTGCGGCCGGGCTGAAGGCCAAGGGATTGCCGATGAGCGACGGCGAGCGCTACGGAAGGTACGTCAGTGGTTTCCGGGAGCTGAACGGATTGACTGAGAAGTTGTCCGGGATTTCGGATCGGCTCAAACAGTTCGCCCCGAAGCTTGATGAGCGGTACACGAATCCGAAGTTTGAAACTGACTGGCACGACGCACTGCTGGACGTGGGGATCGCGGCGCTTCAGGCGAATCTGACGAATGTCCTGACGATTGCTTCCGGGTGCGGTGAGTATTTCGGCTCCTGGAAAGGACTGGGGATCAATGAAACCGGGCACGGGTTGGGGCACATCGATCAGCCCGGCAATGAGATCTGGACGAAGATCCGCCAGTACAACTGCGGGATGCTGGTCAGGCTCATGAAGGCACTGGAGGCGACCCCTGAGGGTTCGGGCACGATGATGGACAACACCCTGATCGTCTATTCCAGCAACAACGCGGAGAAGCAGCATTCCGAGGGCGCGACGTGGCCGTTTGTGCTGCTTGGGAATGCGGGTGGACGATTCAGGACCGGACAGTACACGAACATCAAGGAGCGCCCGATCAACGATCTCTACGCCACGTTCCTGCATGGAGTGGGCGCGCCGGTGGACCGCTTCAACATGGACAAGAACATGGCCAATCTTCATCACAGCAGGGTTGGTCCTATCGAAGAACTTCTGGCCTAGAATGACCATCGTCCGATTGATGGGTTCCGCGGCAGTGTGTGCGGTTCTGAGTGCGCTGTGGCCCGCTGCGGTTCAGGCGCAGGGATCCGACCGTGTTTCAGATGGCTTGAAGCAAACGGTGCAACCATTTTTTGAGAGTTACTGTCTGGAGTGCCATGATGAGGAGACTAAGAAGGGTAGGGTATCGCTGGAGGGCCTGACGGAGGTCAGCGCGGAGAATGCCGCGATGTGGAGGCGCATCTGGGAACAGGTGGCGTTGAAGGAAATGCCGCCGAGAAAGGAGGCGGATCAACCCAAGCTGAGGGAGCGACTGGAGCTTTCCAATTGGATTACGGCTGGAATGACGAAGGCGATGAAGGACAAGGGAGGGTTCACTGACCACCTGCGCCCTAGCAAAGGCAATCATCTCGATCACGATCTCCTGTTCAACACGACGCTGGAGAACCTCGAGCCCGCGTCCACGCCGGCGCGCCTCTGGCGAATTCACCCGCAGGAACAACTGGTTCGACTCAATGATCTCATCTGCCTGAAGCGGAAGTACGATCCGGGGCGTCCTGGTTTGTGGACACACGGTGATCAGATTCCGTCGAATCTGGAAGGGGAGACCAAGGTATATTTCGGACTGGATCAGTATGTCGCGTCGTTTGAGGATGCCTACAGTGTGGGTGTGAGCGGGTTTCAATCCAGCCTTTCGATGATCAGGGACCACGGGTTGCGGAATTACGCCTATCTTTATTCAGTCAACAGCTCCGAGGCGCTGCAGATTGCCGGCGTTGCGGAGAAGGTCCTGCGTTTCATGGCCTATGGTCCGGAGGCGGAACCCTATCAGTTTGCCGATGATGTCGAGAAGATTCCGTCTGAGTATCGGGGTCTCAATGTGATTTTCTACAGCAAGCAGGTCAAGCGCCCGCTGACGCCATTGTATGAGTTAATGAGGGATCCGGGTGTCAGCGATGAGCGACTGACTGAGGTCATTCGCTTTCTGTTTGAATCGCTGACCCTGCGCCCGCCCAGTAAGGAGGAAGCCTCCCTCTATCTGGGCATGGTTCAGCAATCGATCAAAGGTCTGGGCAAGGAGGACGGTGTGATCCTTGGACTCGTGCCGATTTTCCTGGACCGCGATGCCCTTTTTCGCCCGGAGCTATGTGAGGACGGAGCGCCCGACGAGCATGGTCGTGTGATGCTGCAGGGCGACGAGCTGGCCCTCGCCATCAACGCGGCCTTTTCCTACATTCGACCCGAGAATGATCATCTCCGGACGGCACTTGGCGAGGGGCGGTTGAAGAGCCGCGAAGAAGTCCTGCGTGAAGTCACCCGCATTCTCAACGACGACACGATCCGCAAGCCGCGCATGCTTCAGTTCTTCCGCGAGTATTTCGATTATGACCGGGCACCAGGCATCTGCAAAGACAGGATGATCCTCGAGAAGGATGGAGGCCATTTCGACACGTACTATGCGGCGATGAACAGCATGGTCGCAAATACTGATGGACTCATTGAGTTGATCCTGCGGGAGGATCGAGACGTCCTGAAGGAACTGCTGACCACCAACCGTGTCATTTACCAGCCATACACGTCCGGCGCGAATTTTCGGGATGGCATCCTGTTCAAGACTGACATCGCCTATTTCATGGACAGGGGAAAGAGATTCGAGGAGTTCATCAAGCCGGAGAAGATCGAGCCCACCAAGGACAACCGGCTGATGATCGAGAGGGCGGAGCGCGAAGCCTACGACCGGAACATGCTGCATCACATGTTCCCGAACCCGGCCCAGCCTATCTACGTCCGGCAGTCGCAGTTCGACCAAGGGAGGCATCCTCCTGCCACCAATGCCCTCAAGGCGATCACCACGGTGGACACGAAGGACCGTCTTGGAATCCTGACGCATCCAGTCTGGCTCGTGGCGCATTCCGATGCGATGGACAACCATGCGATTTCACGCGGCCGGTGGATTCGCGAGCGGCTTCTCGGTGATGCGGTGCCGGACATTCCCGTTACGGTGGACGCCAAGCTGCCGGTCGAGCGCGACTCCACGCTTCGGCACCGGATGCGTGTGACCCGTGAGCAGGAATGCTGGCGCTGCCATCAGAAGATGGACCCGCTCGGATTGCCCTTTGAGAAGTACAATCAGCTGGGCGTTTTGCTCGACACCAATCCAAGCAACAACTGGGGTCACCCGGTGGACACCACGGGCGAGATCATCCTCAGCGGCGACCCTGCGTTAGACGGCCCAGTCAAGGATCCGATGGAGATGATTCAGAGACTCGCTAGGAGTGAACGTGTGAAGGAGGTATTTGTTCGGCATGCCTTTCGTTTCTGGATGGGGCGCAACGAGACCATCAATGACGCACCCATCCTTCAAACCGCCTACCGTGCCTACCGCGACAACAACGGCAGCATGAAGGCACTGGTGGCCGCCCTCGTCACGTCCGATGCGTTTCTGTTTCGAAAAGTGAGGAATTAGCCGGTATAGAGGGAGGCTTCGATGCCGGATTTTTTGCCGAAGTAGAAGAAGCCGAGGGGGGGTTCGAAGCTCCAGTAGTTGCGGCCTCGGTTGGCGGGGCGGCCGACTTCGTAGTCGCCGGTGGGGGCGTAGGCGGCGAGGCGGAAGTTGATGCTGAAATCGTCGCTGGCTTTGTAATTGAGCATGAGCGGCATGAAGATGATGTCGCCGAGCCCGTTTGCGGAGGGGGTGATCTCTTTGCTGACCTGACGGCCGCGAGGGCCGAGGACATTGACGTCGGCGGTGACATCGACCCAGACCCATGGGATCGTGGCGGCGGCGGCCCATGACCATTTGTCGCCGGAGTCGAGGACGGGGCGCCAGAGGAGGGTGAGGCCAGTGCCGAGGATCTGGCTTTCCGCGCCGATGGTGGTGGTGCCGGCCATGAGAATGGGGAGATCGAGGCCGATCGCACCGTCGTAGGAGACTAGGTTGACGCGGGCGAGTAAGGATTCGGAGGCATCATCGACACCTTCCACCTAGCCGTCACCTACATGTACAGCGGACTCATCGTTTCGCCGGCCCGATCGTCCCACCGTCGATGAATTCCGCCAGGGTGTGTGTCTCGCGCAGGTCGGTTATCCCGCGGGCGGCGTTGTTGGCCCAGCCAACGACACGCCGCATGACAGGCCGGTGGGCCCAGTGAATACACGCGATGGTTGGATGGCACCAATCAAAGGCCGGATCCGACTCCATGCTGACCAGTGAAACATCCCCCGGAACGCTCAGTTTTTTCATGACGAGAAACTGCTGCGTCGCTACAAAAATCCTCAACTCGTCCACGATCAACGCGGTCGGCGGGGTCACCCGGAACAGGCTCTCGAGTGTCGTCTGGAAGCCATTCATGCCATCCTTCCAGTCCGGCAGGTGATACGGTCCAGACGTGATCCCGTGGGTGTCGAGTTCGGCGAGGAATGCCCGTTCCACGGTTCCGGGCATCGGCAGCCGGCGATCCGGGCGGCAGAGCATGACGATCCTCGTGTGCCCGAGGTCGATCAGCCGCCTCACCGCCGCCACAACGGCCGGTCGCTTGTCGGCTCCCACACTGGCGATCGGCACTCCCCGCCGGCGGCCAAACAATGAGAACGACGGTTTGGATCGCGAGGCAAACCATTCCACTGCCTGTCGCGGGGCCGCGCACACGATCCACGCATCGGCTTCGGTCTTCCCCACCAAACCGGCCACCCGCCTGACGTTCATTCCCAGATCCACCAGCGAACTGCGGGTGAAAAACGCGTCATGCCCCGCTTCCCGGAGGACATGGATCGCCTCGGAGAAAACCGGTTCGCTGGGACTGGATCTCTCGTATCCCAATACCGCGATCCTGAGACGCCGCGTATCGATGTTCCGCGCGGAACCTGTGATCCGGCGCATCCGCCCCGTCCCTTGACTGGCGATGATCCCCTCCTTTTCGAGCTCTCGCAATGCCTCTTCCATGCTGGTGATGCCGACCTCGTATTGCCTCGCCAGCTCTTTTCGACCCGGCATCATTCCGCTCCAGCGCCCGCGGGCGATTTCTCCCCGCAGGTGGGCCGCGATCTGATTGGAAGTCGAAAGAATCCTCAGCGCGCTCATGGGGGCATGAGCCTGCATGAATTCCATGCCTGTTCAAATGAAAGTTCTCCTCGACGGCCCCCGCGGCAAGTGACAGAACCCTAAAGATAGAATCCACTATCCCCTGCAGCCCATGTTGTGTCGTATTCCCGTCTCAAAAATCCCCCCAAAAGGTTCGGAATCCGCCCAATCAACCAACTGTCCGGATGAATCTCAACCAACCAGAATCGCAATGAAAACACCGAATCCAAATCCTCCGATACGAAACGCACTCAAGCACCTCGCCCTCGTTTCGATGCTCGGTGCGGCGATGTATTTCGGGGTGTCACCCGCCAGCGCCGCACCACCCGTCACCTCTGGCCTGACGCTGCACTTGGACGCGTCGCAGATCACGGGCTTGAGCGACGGCGATACGGTGAATACCTGGACCGACGTGTCCGGGTCCGTTCCGGCCAACAATGCCACCACATCTCGCGGCACACCCATCTACAAGATCGGCATTCTCAACGGGCAGCCGGTCGTCCGGTTCGACAACAATTCCGCATTACAGACGGCGGATCTATCGGCCCAGTTCCCATCGGCAGCCACGAGTTTTATCGTGACGACCATCGACAATGATAATGCATACACGCTGGTTAAAGCAAATCCCGGGGTCGACGAATGGTGGCGTTATGATGGTAATGGCAACTCCTATCCTGGGTTTTTCCGGGGAGACCGGCTGGAAGGCTATTGTGCCATGCCCAATTCCGGGTCGCAGTTGTTCGCAATCTCCAGTTCGGCCACCGCCTGGGAGATGTCGATCAACGGGGTCAGCCAAGGTGTCGTAGGTGCTAATTACAATGCCGGTGGTGCGCTTGTCATCGGAAATGGCAGCACCGGCGGGGGGCTCAATGGCGACATCGCGGAAGTCATCCTTTACAACCGGATCCTGGACTCGAACGAGCTACTCGCGGTCGGCGGGTATCTGACAGCAAAGTACGACCTGACCACGACCTATCCGACCGGCCTGACCGTGGGGCTGACCAGCCCGGTCAACAATCAGGCTTATCCCTCGGGCAAGTCCATTATCGCCACCGCCACGGTGGTGTCGGGCACCGCACCCTATACCGTCAAATTGTTCACCCGCAGCCTGCCGGGTGGCACCTTTGCCCAAGCGGGTGCTGCTTTGACCACCTCGCCCTATAAGCGCAGCCTCGGAGTATTGAGTGATGGAAGCTACGAGATCTATGCCACGGTCACCGACAGTGCGGGCCCGCCGGTCACCGCCACCTCCGCGACCAGTACCTTCACGGTGGCCCCAGCCATCTCCACCACGACCACGGTCGCCTCCTCAGGCAGTCCCTCGATCTATGGGGATAGCGTGACCTTCACCGCAACGGTCTCGCCGATCCCCTCGGGTGGCACGGTGCAGTTCAAGAACGGTGGTAATTCCCTGGGCACCCCGGTGGCAGTCATTGCGGGTGAGGCAACCTACACCACCACCGCGCTGGGTGCGACCACCCATGTGATCACTGCGGCCTACAGCGGCCACCAAATACACCAACCAAGCACAACCGCCGCCTCGATTTCGCAAGTGGTCAACAAGGCAGGACTGACCGTGACGGCGAAAAACGCGTACCGTTTCCCGAACACCGCCAACCCGAATCCGCTTCCCTACGAGATCACCGGCTTTCAGAACGGTGAAAATCTCGCCACATCGGGGGTGGGCGGCACTGCGGCCCTGAGCACCACTGCGGCCCTCTCGTCGCCCGTCGGAAACTACCCTATCACCTGCGCCGTGGGCACGCTGGCTGCGTCCAACTACAGTTTCACATTGTTTGTCAGCGCTACCCTGACCGTCGTGGACCCCGCCACCCCTTTAGCGATCAATGTGAATATCGACGACACCGTCCGGACCGGGCTCTTTGGCCCCGACGGCGGGCTCGGCGCCGTTTGGAATACGATTGCGGCAGACTCGGCTACCAACTTGAGCCACGCCAGTGGCCCAGCCACCAGCGTGGGCTTCACCAGCAGCGGAACCGGTGGTTGGTTCTTCGGTACCACGGCTAACTTGTCCCCCCCCCAAGACCTCAGCTTGCTCACGCATGGATGGATCAACTTCAGCGAACCAAATACGCAGCAGCTGGTGATCAATGGCCTCGATCCTGCCAAGACCTACGATCTCTACATCGCCTCGGCCATCCTGATCGACACCAATCAAAGGAGCCAAGGCGAGTGGAGCACCCCCAACACGACGAGCACCCCGGGAAGTCAGGTTTGCGACAACCGGCTCGACCAAAATGGCACCACCTGGGTGCGCGGTAACAACTATGTGCTCTTCGAAGATGTTGAGCCCGACGTGAGTGGCAATATCACCGTCAACGGATCCGCCATTACCGAACAGCCCACCTACGACATCCGTTTGCCGATCAACGGTTTTCAGATCAGGCTGGCTGGCTCTACGCCCGAGTTCAGGTGGAAGGGCGTGGTCGGCAGCAACTGGACTGATGTGGCCAATTGGAACAACACGGTGCCAGGTGCTGCGGATATCGCAATCCTCTCGGATAGCGGTACCGCAGGCCAGACGCTTACCCTGGACGCCCACACTGCGGTCGCCGGCCTGACATTCAACAACCTGGTGGCCAATCAGGTCATCGCCTCCCCAGCCGGCAAGACCCTGACCCTGGCCACCGTGCCGACCAGCCGCGCCGAATTGACGGTGGAAGGGACGCACTCCATCAGCGCCAATGTCGATATCTCCTCGGGCACGAAGCTCGGTAGCGGCACCGTTAACCTTTCCGGCACCGTGGCAGCCCATCAACAAGCAGGGTCGGCCAGCAACATCGCGATGTTTGTCAGTGACGGGGTGCTGAGTATTTCCGGCACCAGCACGTTTGACCCGGGCACGCGCATGCGCGTTGATGGCAGCGGCACACTGGAAGTGACGGGCGTGCTAAACACCGCGGGAACGCTGTTTCCCGTGGGTTCCGGCGACTCGACCGCTACCGCCACGGTGATCTTGAAAGGCTCCGGCCGGTGGAACCAAACTCACACCACCGGCGGCGATGTTGCGATTGGCATCTCTGGTGACAACAATGGCAGATTGATCATCCAGGACACCGCCCAGCTGAACACGGCGTTCATGGTCCTGGGACTTTTTGGCCCCTGCGCCGGCACGGTCCAGCAGAATGGCGGCACGGTCACTCTTGTCACCACGCCAGCAGATTATAGTTTGGGGCGTCCAGCTCTTATGATTGGCGGTACCGGGCCTGGCGACTACCACCTTAACAGTGGCACTTTGAACTGCGGCTCTATTGGTGGCAGTGGCAAGCTCTACTTCAACGGCGGCAGACTCGTGGCGAACATGGACGACCTTATTATTGTTGACCCTAGCGGCGCCCTCTCCGCTACTGTAGGACAGACCAGTTTCATGCAGGGGTTGAACCAAGTGGTCGTGCAGTCCGGGGCGGTCATTGACACTGCGGGCCACCTCATCACGATTGCCCAGGACCTTGAGCACGACTCCAGCGGACCAGCCATCGACGGCGGTCTGACCAAGCAAGGTCTGGGAACTCTGAAACTGCTCCGGGCTTCATCCTACACCGGCCCGACCAAGGTCCAGGGTGGCACGCTCGCTTGCGCGACCGTCGCTTCCGTGGCGCCGACGCCACTGGAAATCGGCGCCACAGCCAAGGTTAACCTCATCTACGCCGGGAACCAAACCATTCCGAGCCTCAAGATTGGAGTTAATGTGAAAGGGCCGGGCGTCTATGGCTCCTCCTCCTCACCAGCACCACTGGCGAATCAGGACGACGTCCACTTCGCCGGCACTGGCACAGTGACGGTCGGTGGTTCCACCGGTTTCAACAATTGGGCCAGCACCAACGGTGCCACTGGCCAAACCCCGGATCAGGACCACGACAAAGACGGCGTGCAAAACGGCATCGAATACTTCATGGGCGAAACCGGTTCCACGATCACGGCCATGCCCGGCCTGAATGCGACCAACACGGTCGCCTGGCCGATGATTCCGACCTACAATGGCACCTATGAGGTCCAAACATCGGCCAACCTCGGCAACTGGGCGAACGTCGTTCCGCGGCCCCTGCCCACGGGTGGCACGCTGAGCTACACCCTGCCACCAGGAGCGCCAGGCGGCAAGAGCTTCGTCCGCCTGCTGGTGACACCGACACCGTAACGCCACCCCCATCGAGGGCGCGGTGGCAGGCACCGCGCCCTTCGCTAGAGGAGCCCGCCTCCATTCCCGCGCGGGAATGGAGGCGGGCTGTTTGCTGGTAGAAAAACGCTCCAGCCGCTTCAACGCATGAACTTTCTCAGCTGCTTTCACCTCAAAGCCAAGCTCCGAATCATCGGACTCAACTCATTTTGCCGATTAGCATGTGTGACCGTATCATGAGAACTGACCGGAGACCGATTTTGGTGCTAGTGATTCTGGTTTCCGCGTATGCGGGATCGTTCTTCGCCTTTCACCGGGCGCATGTGCGGCCGATGGTTCTCGGGGGAAAGGGTTATACGACCATCTGCTGGTGGGTTGAGGACAAGCCGGTCAATCGATTCCTTGTGACGCTGTACTCGCCGATGATGAAGCTGGATAAGTTCCGGATGCCAGTGGAGTGGTATTGAGGGGACGGGATTCCGAGGCTGGTTGTGTCGGAACGTGATCAGTGTGGTGGTGCGGCGGTTTGCGGGGGGTCAGAGCGATGCGGTGAAGGATTCGAGAGAATCGGAAATGATGGCGGCGCGGTGGAGGGCGCGGAGTTTTTCGGGGTCGGTGACGTCGTTGAGGGAATCGCGGAGGCCGTCGGGGATGGGGCCGAAGCGGAGATCGAGGGCTTCGAGGACGGATTGGCGGCTGGCGGCGAGGGTGCCTTCGTGGCGGCCTTCTTG
>QQNF01000054.1 GCA_003402705.1 Verrucomicrobiota bacterium
GGAGTTTCGGGGGATGAAGGTGCCGGCGGTTTTGCTGGAGGGGAATCATGCGAAGATCGCGGCGTGGAAGCGGGAGATGGGGCGGGCGCGGACGGCGGCGGTGCGGCCGGATCTGCTGGCTGGGGAGGGCTGAGGGGAGACGGGATAACGCCTTTGCGCTGCGGCGGGAAGGCGGTGATGTGGTGGGATGGCGACATTGCGCAGGATATTTGGATACACGTGGCGATACCCATGGCGTGCGGTGGCGACGCTGGTGCTGGCGGCGGTTTGTACGTTGCTGGTGCTGGTGCTGCCGGCGCTGAGCAAAGAGTTCACGGACGAAGTGATCCCGAAGGGGCAGACTGAGAGGATTGTGCCGCTGGCGCTGGTGGGATTGGGAGCGATTGCGTTGCGGCAGGTGTTGTTCACGCTGCGGACGGTGTCGAACAACGTGTTCGAGCAGAAAGTGGTGCATGATTTGCGGACTGAGTTGTACGGGAAGATCCAGAGGTTGCCGCTGCGGTGGTTCGACAATCAGCCGACTGGGGACATCATGACGCGGGTGGCGAGTGATGTGCCTGCGATGGAGCGGGTGATCATCGAGGGATTGGACCAGGGGTTGAGCGGCGTGCTGCAGTTTGTGGTGGTGTTCGGGTATCTGCTGACGCAGCACGCGGGGTTGACCCTGCTGACGGTGGCACCGCTGCCGGTGGTGGCGCTGGCGGTGAGGATTTATCAGAAGCGAGTGGAGCCGAAGTACAAGGCGGCTAGTGAGGCGGGGAGCGCGTTGAATTCGCTGCTGCACGACAACATAGCGGGGATCCGGCAGATCAAGGCGTACACGGTGGAGCCGGAGGAACTGGAGCGGTTTGACAGGCGGAGCCGGGATGTGCAGACGGCGCAGTTGTCGGTGGTGAAGGCGAATGCGGTGATCTGGCCGTTTGTGTCGCTGGTGGCTGAGAGCGGGATTGTGCTGACGATTGCGTTTGCGGCGTGGTGGATCTGCCGGGGGACGGCGACGTTAGGGACGCTATCGGCGGTGCTGATGTCGTGGGGATTGCTGTATGATCCGGTGTCGAGGGTGAATCCGCTGACGCAGTTGTTCACGGCGGGGATTGTGGCTGGGAAGCGAGTGTTTGCGGTGCTGGACCAGACGGACGAGGCGAACTTTGCGGAGGGCGGGCGGCTGGAGGAATTGAAGGGAGCGGTTCGGTTCGAGGGCGTGGCGTTTTCTTATGGTGGGGAGGTGCCGACGGTGGCTGGGGTGGATGTGGAGGCGCAGCCTGGGCAGACGATTGCGCTAGTGGGGCCGACGGGTGCGGGGAAGAGTACCCTGTTGAATCTGCTGACGAGGTTTTACGAGCCGGATAGCGGGAGGATACTGCTGGATGGGGCGCCGGTGAGCGGGATGTCGAAGGAATGGCTGCGGGACCGGATCGGGTATGTGACGCAGGAGAGTTTTCTGTTCAATGCGTCGGTGAGGGAGAACCTGACGGTGGCGAAGCCCGGGGCTGAGGATGAGGAGATCTGGGCGGCGCTGGAGTCGGCGAACGCGGCGGAATTTGTGAGGCGGTTGCCCGAGGGATTGGAGACGGTGACGGGCGAGCGCGGGACGCGATTGAGTGGCGGGGAGCGGCAGCGGTTGTCGATTGCGCGGGCGTTATTGAAGAATCCGCCGATTCTGCTGCTTGATGAGGCGACGAGTGCAGTGGACAACGAGACCGAGCGATTGATTCAGGAGGCGTTGGAGCGTTTGCGGGCGGATAGGACGTGTTTTGTGATCGCGCATCGATTGAGCACGGTGGAGAAGGCGGACCGGATTTATGTGATGGAGCGCGGGCGCGTGGTGGAGTCCGGTCGGCACGGCGAACTGCTCGCGATGGGTGGATTGTATGCGCGGCTGTGTGCGGGCGGATTGAAGGAGGAAGCGGCGGTCAGCGCGTGAAATACCAGATGGCGGCGACGGTGAGGGAGAGGGCGGTGAGGGCGGCGGCTGCGATGATTCTGCGGCGGCGGCGGTCATTGCCCTTGGGGAGGGAATGCGGCGTGTCGACGAGAGGTGCGGCGCGGCGGGCCTGGACGCAGCATTCGGAGCCGAGGGAAGGGATGAGGGCGGCGGTGAACTGATTGGCGCGGACCCACCAGTGGTGGTTTTCAAGGAAGCTGCCGGTGAGGCGGAGCGTGTGGCTGCCGGTGGCGAATTCGACGTCGAGGCCGGTGTCGTAGCAGAGACGTTTCCAGCGGATCGGGGAGAGGACGGTGATGTGTCCGCCGGGGACGATGCGACCGGCGGCGAGTTCCTTGCGGTACCATTTTTCGCGGAGCCGTGCGATCCACTGGGGGAGAGTGGGTGCGGTGCCGAGGAAGATGCCGCCGGGTTTGAGGATGCGGCTGACTTCGGCGATGGTGAAGCCTGGGCGCGGGAGGTGTTCGAAGACGTGGGAGGAGATGACGACGTCGGCGCAGGTGTCGGGGAGTGGGAGGGTGACGTCGAAGTTGGCCTGATGGACGACATCGTAGCCGGCGACGGAGACGGCTTCGGCGCGGGGATTCCAGTCGAGACCGGTCCATGAGGCGACGGCTTCGGGAGGGGTGAATTGTTTCATCCAGCCGCGTTCGGAGCCGAGTTCGACGATGGCGAGGGGACGGCCTTGGCGTTTGGATTCGCGGGCGATGGCTTGAGCGGTCCACCAGTAGCGGAGCATGCGGACCGAGTAGCGTCCGGTGCTGAGGTGCTGGTCGAGTTTGGAGCCTGGGACGACGCGGTGGGTGGTGGAGCGAAGCGGGAGGAGAGGGAAGGAGAGGAGCGGGAAGCGGGAAGATGGCTGTGGCATGGCGCGGCGGGAGAGGACCTGCGGGGGGGCAGGACGGATCATAAACGTTTGACTGTGGCCCGTGGAGACATGGAGGTCACGTGAAATGATGTGATGAATGCGGCGGAGAGGGCGGGGGAATGGGGAGCCGGCTGGGAAACGGGGGCGGTGCGTTCCGCGGAGGTGCCTTGCAGCGGTCAGGGTTCTGAGATTTCGGGGTCGCCGTGGCGGCGGAGGGCGAGGAAGGGGGAGAGATTGAGGGTGTAGAAGCGGGTGGCTTTTGCCTTTCGTGCGGCGACGAGGTGGAGGAAATCGTAGACGGCACCGCCGCGGACGCCGCGGTTTTCGGCATCGCGGAGCGCGTGGAGCATCTCGGATGGGGTGAGACTCAGCACCGTGAGTCGTGGAACGAACGCATCAGCTAGGAGGGAGGCGGCCACGGAGGGGGCGAGGCGGTTTCCAGTCCGTCCGCCGGTGAGAGTGCTGAAGGCTTCGGCGATTCCGTGGGAATAGAGAGCGCAGGATGTGGACGTGAAAAGTTTCCGGCAAGCATCGTGTTCCGGTTCGCTCTGGACTATCGCGGCGACGAGGATGGAAGAGTCGATGCAGTTCACGGCCTGCGGTTCCGGTATGCAAGGATTCGGTCCTCATGTTCCTTGCGGGATTCGGCGATCGCCTTCACGGCATCGAAGCCTTCCCAACCAACGACGACGGGGAGGCCGTCTGGTGACCGGATGATCAGGGCCTCTTCGACGTCCGAGCCGAGGCTGATTTTGTCGCCGATGATTTCGGCGCGGAGTTTGGAGCCTGGGCGGAGATGGAGGGCGTCGCGCATGGCTTTCGGGAGCACCAGCCTTCCAGAACTATCGATGGTGATGGTGGCGGTCATGGTTTTACATTTCCCATTTCTTCTGCCATTTTCAATGCCATTTCCTGAGCCATGATTCGCGCAGCTGTTTTTATTTCTCTTGTTTCGGCCCATGTGGTGATGGGTGCGCAGCGGCAGATTTCCGGGATTTACCCGCATCTGGCGATGTTCAACAATGAGGGCGAGTGCGGGACTGGGGCGGTGGTGCCGTGGGCGGGGCGGTTGTGGGTGATCACGTATGGGCCGCATTTGCCGAAGGGGTCGTCGGACAAGCTGTATGAGATCACGCCGGGTCTGGAGCAGGTGATCCGGCCGGAGAGCATTGGGGGGACCCCGGCGAACCGGATGATTCACGGGGAGAGCCAGCAGTTGTTCATCGGGCCGTATGTGATTGATGGGGAGCGGCGGGTGCGGACGATTCCGTACGGGAGCATGTTCGGGCGGCATACGGGATTGGCGCGGCATCTGGATGATCCTGCGGGGAAGATTGTGTATGCGACGATGGAGGAGGGGATCAATGAGGTGGATGTGAGGACGTTGGCGGTGAAGAATCTGTGGGTGGACGAGCAGTTGAAGAAGGGAGGGGCGGCGAAGAAGGGTGTTGGGGAGGTGTTGGAAGGTCGGGCGGCGGATCTGCCGGGGTATCATGGCAAGGGTTTCTATTCAGCGCAGGGGCGTTATGTTTATGCGAACAATGGCGAGCACGGGCCGCATGCGCAGAGTGATCCGAAGACGGCGAGCGGCGTGCTGGCGGAGTGGGACGGGAAGGCGGCGGAGTGGACGGTGGTGCGGCGCAATCAGTTTACGGAGGTGACGGGGCCCGGGGGGATTGTCGGCGGAAAGCCTGACGATCCGGTGTGGAGTGTGGGGTGGGATCACAAATCGCTGATTCTGATGCTGCTGGATGGTGGCAAGTGGATGAGTTTCCGGCTGCCGAAGGCGAGCAACAGTTATGACGGGGCGCACGGGTGGAACACGGAGTGGCCGCGGATTCGGGAGGTTGGGGAGGGGCCGTTGCTGATGACGATGCACGGGATGTTCTGGGAGTTTCCGAGGACGTTTTCTGCGGGGAACACGACGGGCATCCGGCCGGTGAGCAGTTATATCAAAGTTGTCGGTGACTTCTGCGAGTGGCAGGGGCAGGTGGTGTTCGGGTGTGATGATGCGGCGAAGAGCGAGTTTCTGAACAAGCGGGCGGCGAAGGGGAAGATTGCGCCGCCGCAGAGCCAGTCGAACCTGTGGTTTGTGAAGCGCGAGACGCTGCGGGAGCTGGGGCCGACGTTGAGTCAGGGGGCTGTGTGGCTGGATGAGGATGTGAAGGCGGGGGAGGTTAGTGATCCGTTTCGGTTCATGCCGGGTTCGAGCCTGTATCTTGCTGCGGCGGGCGATGGCGAGATGCGTGCGGAGTTGGAGATGTCAGGGAAGGGTGGTTCCGGTGAGTGGGTGAGGGAGAGGACCGTGACGTTTACGGGTGCCGGGCGGTGGATGAATCTTGGGAACCTTGGTCAGAAGGGGGATGGGCCGGCGTGGGTGCGGTTTCGGTCGGTGACGGGGATGGCTGGTGCGACGGCGCTGTTCACGGTTGGGAGGGCGAGAGGTTCGGAGGATGTCGGGGAGAGGGCGGTTTTCGGGGGAGTGAGTTCGGTTGGAGGGGAATCGCTGGCGGCGACGGTGCGGGCGCGTGGGGAGAGTAAAGGGACGCTGCATTACATGCCTGCCGACGGGAGTGCGCTTTATGAACTTGATGCCGGGTTGAAGCTGCAGCGTGTGGATGATTCTGCGGGGCTGGCCTATCACAAGGCGAACTGTGCGATTCCTGCGGGTGTGCTGAGTGCCGATGCGGCGTCGATCATTTACACGGATGATGCGGGGAGACGGTGGCGGCTGCCGGTGGGGGATCCTGGGTTTGAGAAGGATGGGGCGGCGGGTCCGGTGCGGGTGTGCCGGGAGGTTTGCACGGAGCGGGACCTGTTTAATGCCGGGGGGACGTTCTACGAATTGCCGGCGGAGAATGCGGGAGGGTTTGCGAAGGTGCGGCCGGTGTGCACGCACAACCGGCGGATTCACGATTACTGTTCGTGGCGTGGGTTGCTGGTGATGACGGGGATTGAGCCTGATGCGGCGGCGGGCGAGCACATGATCCGGAGCGAGGACGGGAAGGCGGCGGTGTGGTTGGGAGCGGTGGATGACCTGTGGAAACTGCCGCGGCCGAGCGGGCGCGGGGGGCCGTGGCAGGACAGTGCGGTGAAGGCTGGTGTGGCGAGTGATCCATGTCTGATCTGGGGATTTGAGCGGAGGGAGTTGCAGTTGAAGCACCGGGCGGGGGAGCCTGTGGACTTCAGGGTTGAGCTGGACCTGACGGGGGATGGCGAATGGGTGACGTGGAAGACGGTCGGGGTGGCGGCGGGGCAGGAGTGGCGGGAAGCGCTGCCGGTGGAGGTTCAGGCCCGGTGGTTGAGGGTGACGAGTGACCGGGACACGGAGGCCACGGCGAGACTTGAGCACTAGGAAGGGCTTGCGAAGCCAAGGGGTGTGATCCTATCGTCACGGCGCCAGCGCCAAACACAAAGCGGATGGAGCATCCCCGGTGCTATTGCGAGGCTTGTTCATTAACGTCGAAGCTCTGGCGCAGATGGGGCGAGGGTGAGCCTCGATAGCGTTAAAGGCACAAGAGCTACGCGACGCAAGACCGCCCCCACCTGTTGTCCAGCAGCGTCTTGTTCTCCGATCTATCATTATCTTCGGCGGCGTGACAGAATAGATGCAGTTGTGACTATGGCTAAAGTCAAAGCGGAAGGCTCCGGAACCCGTCCTGCTACAATAGGCACTCCGGGTTGAGTCTCCCACGCCCAGCCATGCAAGGTAATTCTGGGGGCTATATACGGCGCTGGAGATATATCAAAATACCCGTAGTGGATTCCATCCTCCGCCTCGAATTCGATGCCAATCACGGAGCGCTCCGTGAAATTCGTAGCATGCCCTGAGAAGAACACTTGAATGATTTCGTTGGCGACAAGTTCATCCGGCGAAACAAAACCACCAAGAATATCACTCGATATCCATTGGGAGTCTTGAGCTAGGGAATTGAGTCCAATCAAGCTTCCAGAACTGATTGATGCAACTGGCCCACCGATATTTGGGGGTGGGTCGATTGTAATCACCAGCCGATTTCCCCGTTCAGTTCGTAGGCCAGCGGCAGAAGGATCTCCGATAAAGGTAAAATCTATCGTTCCATTTCCGTCGATATCATAGGGAAAGAAATCTGAAATCATCGGCTCGAAGTCTGTGTAGATATCGAGCGGTTCAGGCAACGCATGGACCAAGACCACTGCTTCTAATGGAAAAGCTGTGAACACCACAAGACCAGAGAGAACGAGTAGATTCTTCACTGGCCCCTCCTCATCCGCCAAAACAGCTTGCTGTTTGTGACTGCAGAAGTGACCAGCACTGTATTGGTAATATTGGTCGCCAATACCGAACCATTATCAGACCAATTCACGAGATCAGGCGAACTCTGGATGGTGAAATACGCAGCTGGATCTGCCGTAAAGGTGAGTAGATATTCCGTAGCTGTGGGTGAAACAGCAAGAGAGTCGATCCTCGGTAATTCAGCTGTCACGCCGCTCAAGACGCTGGAAACCATCTGATTGCTCGGCGCGGGATTGTCGGGTAGTCCGCCCGAATGGGTGAGGGTGATGCGGTAGCGGCCGGCTGCAGGCGTGGCGATGGACACCCTCTCGACATTATTCCGATTGTCCAGGCCCCGCACTGCTGCAGCGGAGCGCAGCGCATTGGTCTCGCCTGTCAGATCGGGATTGAGCACCCAAGGCAGGAATGTGGTGATTCCCAGGCAAAGAACCCCTCTTCTTCGCGTCCTCGCCCTGAAGCACAGAACGGCGCAATGAATGATCCAGGAGAGGAATGCAGAAAAGATGATGATGGAAACAAACATTGGCGATGCTGCTCAGGATTGGAGTGGATTTAGTTCCCGGTAATGCCCTTTCCAATCAGTCTTGAGTAGCCAATGAAATTCAGGATGAGTGCGGCGAAGATAATCAGCGCACCAATGACTGGCTTGGCCGTTGCCCAGGACGCTGTGGCCGGATCCCAGCGGGAGAGAACAAAGTTCAGGCCGACCGAGCTGGCGACAATGAACATCATCAGGCAAAGCAGGAAGTAGCGGGGATAGGTCTTCATGGCGGGGAGTTGGGTGAATGGTTCGGTGTCACCGGTGACGGCGAGCGGATGACGTTGTTGATATGATCGATAGCCATACGAGCCGGTGTCGGCATGCATCGTGCTATCCATTGAGTTTTACCCGGAAGTGGATGTCATCGGAAAGGATTACTGCGGGGTCAGGGTCAGAACTGAAGATTGGCCATTCGGTGACGGTTGAGAGATCAAGGAAGGCTGAAACCGTGTAACTGTCTGGCTGTGGTGTGCAGAACTCATGACCTCCAAAAGTCGATGGATCTGAGAATAGCCGTCTCAGATGAACAAGGTCAATCTCTGAGTCGTGCCCGTTGGTGCAAAGGATCAAATCCCACTTCGCGAGCGATGGCGAAAGATGGTCAGGCAAGAACGACCGTGGAGCCATGAAGTGATAGAGCCGAAGCACCTCGGCGGTGGATGCCGGAGAGATAGAGTCGAAGGAGGGTGATCCAACGCAAGCTGAATGGAACACGCTCCAGCTCGAAGGCGAAAATGAAAGAGGGCCTTGCTTCTTCATCCATCGGGGTGGCGCGTCTTCCGTGGTCTCCCAATCTCCCTGAATCATGGTCGAAAAGTCGGGAATGATCAGAACCCGGTCACCAAAGCGCCGAATGGCGACACGTCCGCCGCCACCACATCCCGCGACAAGGCAGGCTTCGCACAACTCAAACTGAACAGCACGAGCAGACCAATCGATGAAGTCTGCGGCGTTGCAGACGACGACATCATCACAAACCAGCTGTCGAATGGTGCAGTGGCCTTGCGCCGACACGCTCAAATCAAGCGTCGCGTTTCGGGACTCAATCTTGGAGGGCGTCCACACGGTTTGGTTGTTGGGGAGTGAGGCCTGGCACCCGTTACCGGGAGCGCCCCTCCGCTTCAGGTTGAGGTTTGGCGCTACCCTCCGACTTCGACTCGGGACGGGTAGCGGGTTGCCCAGTGCCGGCTTGTTCTGCTTGGTTGATTCTCAGAGTCTGAATTTTCCAGTCTTGGATACTCTCTTCGGGCGAGTTGGCAGGAACCTGAAATGTCAATATTCCAGCGGGCTCAAAGACTCTTTGGATGCCTCGCCCCTTCGTCACCTCCTTAGGAATTGTGGGAAACGACTGCAAAAGTTTGAGAATGTTATGGCGGTTCGGAACAAGAGCAGGATCTGGTCCCGGCCAAACGTGAATGCCAAAACGCTTCAGGCCTTCGCCCTCCGATTGAAAGACCGCGTAGATTCGTCCAAGAACTGTTGAGTCCTGATATCCCTCAACATATCGGATCGTGATTGTGTCTGAAGTCGAGGCTTCTTCCGCGTGGCCAAGCGCCGAAAGGAACAAGCAAAGCAACAAAGCTGCGAGAATGGTCTTCATATTTGCAGAACAGATTATCCTTCCACTATAGCTGATGGAATATCCATTTGCAATCGGGGTGTTCCGGCGGGGCTGGGAACGTTGCGACTGGTGGAAATTCAATGGATGTGATTGTCTGGAGGCGATAATATCCGGGCCAACTGGATTGGCAAGGACGTCTCACGGACTGGGCATGGCAGATGATTCAGGTGGTGGCTGGTGCGGAGGGTAGGCGTGCTCCGCACGCAGGGAGGGCTGTGATGTTCCCAGCAGTCCAGAGCCAGCGGCGAGCTGGCGGGGAAGTGAGAAGTGTGAATGGCTGGTTCGGAGGGGGGCGTTTTGGGAGAGTGTGAGTGCCGAGCGTCGCCTGGCCGGGGATTGTGCGGAGTGGGGCAGGGGCCGGGAAGGTGTGAAGGGATTGGGAAGACGAGTGGACCGTATTGACCGTATTGACCGCATTGACTGGATGGACTGGATGGACTGGATGGACTGGAGGGGATGGTTTCCACGAGAAAGAGAGTGTGGCTAATCGCCGTGTGCCGGTCTTCCGTCATGTGGCTGGTGCTGTCCGTCTTTCCTCATCATCAGAATTTCCACCACGGCTTCGACTTCACGGGTGCGCCAAAGATGTGGCACTTCGCGACCCGAGCTTCGTTGGGCAAGTCGACGCTCGCATACGGCAGGATGTCCATGAGAACGCCGCCCGGAAGCGCGAGCCTCATTTTCCCCATCAGGTCGGGCATGATTTCGGGGATCTTCTCTTTCGTCTCGACGCCAATGACAAGCACCTGCCTCGCTTCGGTATCGCCTTCAATGAAACACTGAGGGATGTAGGCTTCGCAGATTCCCGGGACCTGAGCGACAACCTGCCCGAGGGCGTCGGCGATGACGTCGGACATTGGATTCACAGGCGCACCGAAAAACATCTTTGTGCCTTTTGGGAGTGTTTGCTCGCTCATGTGTCTTTGTTGTTTAAGCGCTGGCGCCGCTTGGTCGGTAGCGAGCGTTGAAACGGGAGGCGGGTTAAAGTTAAGGAATGGATGTGCGACAGTGCAGCTCCGGCGATCGGTGGCAGAGCTGTGTTAGAGGGATTTGATGGCATCTTCAATTGCTTCCTGAAGCTCTCCGTCGAATATCTCCATGTCATCGTCAATGCCGTCCGCCAATCGCTGTCTGGCAATTGGAAGGATTTGCTCAACGGCAAATCTCTGGCGCAACAATGTTGCCAAATCCTCGTTCGACAAATCGCGGATTGGCTTGTTCCATGCTTCCCTCAAACGATCGATCAACCCGCTGTCCCAGTCCGGATTGATCCAGGGGCCAAGAATGTCGGCGATGGAGATTTTATCCATGGTAGCAGGCATTTAACGGTTGATGTATTATCAATGTCTGGTGGAATAGCTATTTGCAATCGGGGTGTGGTGGCGGGAGCCTTGCAATTGGTGGAAATTAAATGGATGTGATTGACTGCAGGCCATAATGTCCGGGCCAGTCGGATTGGCAAGGCGTCTCACGGATTGGGCGTGGCTGATGAGGTAGGGTGGGGGCTTGTGGGGAGAGCGGGTAGGCGTGCTCCGCACGCAGGGAGAGCTGAGATTCTGACAGCAGTCCAGAGCCTGCGGCGCGCGGGGGGATTTGAGATTTGAAATTTGAGATTTGAGATGGGGCCTGTTGGGAGAGCGCGAGTACAGAGCCTCGCGTGCCCGGTGCTTGTTGGGAGGGGGGCTGGTTGGGAGGGCTTGTAGGCGTGCTTCGCACGCAGGGAGAGCTGTGATTCTCCCAGCAGTCCAGAGCCTGCGGCTGGCTTGTTCGGAGAGGGGCGTGTGGGGAGAGGGCGTGTGGGGAGAACGCCGAGCTGGGGCTCAGCGCTCCCAGGGGCTGGTGGGGAGAGGGGTGGCGGGATGGGCTTTTGCGTTGGGTTAGGCGCGGCGGTTGGCGGCGGTGGCGAAGTATTGTTCCATGCGGGCGTGGAGGGACTGGTAGAATTGTTGTTTCATGGCTTCGAGGAGGGCTGGGCGGGCGTCGCTGCCGGGTCGGGCGGCTTCGGATTCGAGGCGCTGGTGGAATTGGTGTTCCATTTCGACGAGGGAGTCGAGGAAGGCTTGGGCGGCGCGGGTTTGCTCGACGCCGTCGGAGAAGGCGTGGTCGAGGTCGCGGCTGCGGGAGCTGAAGGGGATGCGGCCGTTTTTGAGTTCGGAGAGGAAGTGCTGGTGGGCGTGGCGGAAGCCGTGGTGGTCGGCTTTGAAGGTCATTTCGTCGCGATCGACGAGCGTGTCGTAGGGGCCTGGGGCGCAGAAGAATTTGACGACGAGGGGGATGGTGTCGACGAGCATGAAGAGGAGTGTGAGGATCGCGTAGGTGGAGAAGGCGAAGCTGGCGCGGGCGTCGTGGGCGTCGAAGAGACGGTGGAGGGCGAGGGTCTGGGTGAGGATATCGCGGCGGGGTTCGGCGCGGAGGGCGGCGGTGCGGGATGCGAGGGCTGCGGAGGCGGCGGCGATGTCGTCCTGGGCGCGTTTGAGGTCGGCGAGGAGCGTGTCGATCTGCTGGCGGATGGCGGCGCGGATGCCGTTCTGCTGGGTGACGAATTGGGCGGCTTGGTCCTGCTGGATGCGGCGGCGGAGGTCGGCGATGCGTTTGGCTTCCTCGGCATTTTTGGCGGCGTCGGCGGCGAGACGGAGATCGAAGGCGTCGGTGGCGGCCTTCATGGCGTCGTTGATGCGGGAATCGAGGCCGGATTTTTCTGCGCTGGCGGCGTCGAGGAGGGCGCCGAGGCGTTTTACCTCGGTGCGACGCCAGTCGAGTTGGTCTGAGCGGATGGATTTGGCGCGAGGGCCTTCGCCGGCCATGCCGGAGCGCTGGCCATTGAGTTCGCGTTCGAATTCGGACTGCCAGAAGGCGAGTTCGGACTGGAGTTTGGAGTAGGCTGGGGAGAGTTCGGCGATCTGGGATTCGACGGAGGCGAGACTGGTGCGGAAGGCGGCGGTGGCTTCGTCGACGGATTTCTTGAGATCGGCCTGTTGTTCCGGGGTGAGGCCAGCGGTTGGGGAGTCGGAGGAAGCGGCTTCGGCGGCGAGGAATTCGGCTTTGAAGCTATCGTTCCATTTCTGCTGCTGGGTGGCGATTTCGGCTTTGATGGAATCGGCGGCGGCGGTGAGGCGGAGGTTAGTGACCTGATGTTCCTCGGAGACGGTGGCGAGGTCGGCGTCGCGTTCGCGTTCGATGACGGAGGAGACGGTGTCGCGGAAGAGGAGGAGGACGAGCGGGTGGGCGATGGTGAGGCCCATGAGGACGGCGACGACGAAGCGGAGGGTGAACTGGCCGATCTTGCGGAACGGCGACATGTAGGAGCGGTAGGAGGCGAGGAGGGCGCGGTCGATGGTGAGGATGATGAAGGCCCAGACGGCGGCGATGGCGAAGGTGGCGAGCCAGTTGTCGGTGAGGGTGGATATGGCGTAGGCGGAGGCGATGAAGGCGAAGCCTGCGGGGACGAGGACGGTGGCACCGAAGGCGACGTACTTGCGCTGTTCCCAATCCGGGCAGCGTTCGAGGGCGTCGGAACCGGCTCCGGAGAGCCAGAAGAAGAGAAGTTTCAGGTGCATGGGGAGAGGTAGGAGATGGGGGGGCTGGGGGGCAACCGGGGTGGGTCGTAGGGGAACGCCTTGGGGGCTGGGGATCAGCGGCGGAGAGCGGTCATGAAGCCGCGGCCGGCGACGGTGTCGTGGTATGGGCCTGGGGAGAAGCCTGCGGCGTCGAGGAGGTCGGCGTATTCGGAGGAACTGTAGCATTTGCCCTGGGTGCTGTGCATGAGGAGGGCGGAGTATTCGGCGATGTGGAGCGGGCCGGATTTGTCAGGATTGATGAAGGCGTCGTGGATGACGAGAAGACCGCCTTTGGGGAGAGTGGCGGCGGAGACGGCGAGGAGCTGGGTGACTTCGGGGACGTCCCAGTCGTGGAGGACATTGGAGAAGAGGTGGACGTCGGCGTGGTCGGGGAGGCCTGCGAACATGTTGCCTGCGGCGACGGAGACTTGGGCGGAGCAATTGCGGGAGGCGATGAGATTGGCGGCGATGCGGTCGACGGGGGATTGGTCGAAGACGACGGCGTGGAGGTGTGGGTTGGCGGCAGCGAGGGCGCAGGCGTAGATGCCGGAGCCGCCGCCGATGTCGATGAGGTGGTGGTGTGAGGAGAGGTCGAGGGAGGCGGCGAGGGCTGGAGCGAGCCATGCGCCGCGACAGTCCATGGCGTCGGTGAAGGAGCTAGCGAAGGCGGGGTCTTCCATGGCCTTGTGCCAATCGGCGGAGTCCTGATCACCGGACCAGCCGGCGGGTTTGCCGGAGGTGAGGACCTTGAGGAAGTCGCGGGCGACGGGTCGGTGGTGGAGAGAGGCGAAGTAGGGAGCGAGGTTCCATGGGGTGCCTTGGGTGGCGTGTTCGCGGGCGATGGCGGAGACGTGGTAGGTGCCGTCGATGAGGTCGACGAGGCCATTGGCGCGGCAGAGCGTGAGGAGGACGTCGGCTGGGCGCGGGTGGAAGCCGAAGGATTGGCAGATGCCTTCGAGGGAATCGGGCTGGGAGGCGAGGCGGGAGAAGAAGTCGAAGCCATTGATGGCTGCGGCGATGAGGTCGGCGGCGTAGAGACCGTCGCGGTAGCGGTAGAAGGGGAGACCGTTGGTGGTGGGGAGGGGGAAGTGAGGCATGGGGGTGGGTGGAAAGTGGCCGCGATTGAGGGCGAGAAAAGAGTTTTCCTTGAGGGGCGAGTCTGGCAGCAGAGAGGGACAGCAATTACCCCCCAAAATGAACATGAAATCCAATCGTCGTCAGTTTCTGCGCGCTTCAGCGCTGAGTGTGCCGTTTATCCTTCCGTCGCGCGTGTGGAGTGCGGACGTTGCGCCGTCGGGGCGGATCACGATGGGGTTCATTGGGATGGGGAAGCAGAGTGATCACTTGCTGAGGGCGTTTCTGGGGCAGCCAGGGGTGGAAGTGGTGGCGGTGTGTGATGTGGACAAGACGCGGAGGGAACATGCGGCGAAGAAGGTGGCGGAGCACTATGCGGCGCAGAAGACGGAGGGTTGGAAGGGTTGCATGGAGACTGGGGATTTCCGAGATGTGGTGGGGCGGAAGGACATTGATGCGGTGTGCATTGCGACGCCGGATCATTGGCACGCGATCATCACGGTGGCGGCGCTGAAGGCTGGGAAGGACGTGTATTGCGAGAAACCGCTGACGCATAACATTCATGAGGCGGTGACGGTGATGGCGGCGGTGGAGGCTGAGAAGCGCGTGCTGCAGACGGGATCGATGCAGCGGTCGAGCGGGGAATTCCGGGTGGCGTGCGAGCTGGTGCGGAACGGGGTGATCGGGAAGCTGGTTAGGGCGGAAGTGCAGTTCGGGCCGCCGCCGCTGCCGTGCAATCTGCCGGAGGAGGCGATGGAGCCCGGGTTGGACTGGGATCGGTGGCTCGGGCCTGCGCCGGTGCGGCCTTACAATTCGGTGCTGTCGCCGCGTGGGGTGCACGGGCATTTTCCGGACTGGCGGATGAATGCGGAGTATGGTGGCGGGATGATTACGGACTGGGGTGCGCACCATCTGGACATTGCGCACTGGGGTTTGGGAGTGGATGACAGCGGGCCGGTGGAGGTCAGGGCTCCGGAGGGTTGTGCCGAACTGCTGAAGGAACGGCAGAATGGGAAAGTGGAGGGATGCGAGTTGGTCTACGGGAATGGCGTGGTGGTGAAGCACGTGCAGAGAGGGTTCGGGGCGCACTTCTTTGGGGAGAATGGGGAAGTGAAGGTGAACCGCGGGCAGTTTGAGGTCGTGCTGAATGGCAAGGTGGCGTATGCGAAGGGGGAGAAGACGAGTGTGGAGCGGGCGTATATGACGGCGGAGAAGGAGTTGCTGAAGGATGCGGCGGTGAAGCTGTATAACAGCACGAATCACATGGATGACTTCCTGAAGGCGGTGAGGGCGCGGACGAAGCCGATCACGAGTGAGATTGTGGGTGGGCGGTCGGCGATTGCGTGTCACCTGATCAACATTGCGTACCGGACTGGGAAAACCCTGAAGTGGGATCCTGCGGCGAACACATTCCGTGAGGATTCGTGTGCGTTGTCGGAGCTGACACGGAGTTACCGTGGCGAGTGGAAAGTCTGAGGGTTGGTAAATTCCTGAAGTGCGGCCTTGAGCGCGAGCGGGAGCGGGTTATGCGGGAGGATGGCGTGGTGACGCGCTGTGAGCCCGGATTTCCTGCCCCTCTGCATGGGAACCGGCAGCTGCAGTGGCCGCACACGATCATCGATTCCGCGATCCGCCGACTCTTTCAGAGGGACGTCGGCGGACGCGGGATTCCGATGGGATGGGATTTCCGGTGGAGAGGTGCGGGGAGATGGGGGAGGGATGGGGATGAAAGCGATGGTTTATGGAGCGTTCGGGGAGCGATTGAGGGAGATGGAGCTGCCAGATCCGGCGGTGCTGGATGGTGGAGTGGTGATCCGGGTGCGGGCGGCTGGGGTGTGCCGGAGCGACTGGCATGCGTGGCAGGGGCATGATCCTGACATCAAAGTGCTGCCGCATGTGCCGGGGCATGAATTTGCGGGGGAGATTGCGGCGGTGGGTCGCGGGGTGAGACGGTGGCGGGAGGGCGATCTGGTGACCGTGCCGTTTGCGTGCGGGTGCGGCGGGGACGCGTGTGAGGAATGTGCGGCGGGGCAGGCGCAGGTTTGTCCGCGGCAGTACCAGCCTGGGTTCAGCGGGGCGGGGGCGTTTGCTGAGCTGGTGGCGGTGCCGAGCGCGGATTTCAATGTGGTGCGGTTGCCGGAGGGGGTGAGTTTTGCGGCGGCGGCGGCGTTAGGGTGCCGGTTTGCGACGGCGTTCCGGGCGCTGGTGCATGGGGATCAGGCGGCGGTGCGGAGTGGGGAACAGCTAGTGGTTTTCGGGTGCGGTGGGGTGGGATTGTCGGTGGTGATGATTGCGGTGGCATTGGGGGCGCGGGTGCTGGCGGTGGATCCGAGGGAGGATGCGCGGGAGAAGGCGAAGGAGCTGGGGGCGGAGATGGTTAGCGGGGTGGACGAGGCGCTGGAGGTGGTGCGGGTGTGGACGGGAGGACGCGGGACGGAAGTGGCGGTGGAGGCGGTGGGACGGGCGGAGGTGTGTGCGCTGGCGGTGCGGAGCCTGCGGCCGCGGGGGAGGATGGTGCAGATTGGGTTGTTGCTAGGAAGGCATGCGGATCCGGCGGTGCCGATGGGACTGGTGATTGCGCGGGAGTTGCGGATCATCGGGAGTCATGGGATGGCGGCGGCGGCGTATCCGGAGATGCTGGCGATGGTGGGGGACGGGCGTTTGAAGCCGGAGAGGTTGATGGGGCGGGTGATCGGGTTTGGGGAGATTCCGGGGGCCTTGGAGGCGATGACGACTAACGAGGGGGCGGCTGGGGCCGTGGTGGCGGCGTGGTGAGGGTGTTCTGGTTGGTGATAGTGCTGGTGGCGGGGCGTGTTGAGAGTGGCGAGCGCGTGCTGGCGGCGGCGGGAGAGACGGAGGTGGCTCCGCACGGGGCGGGGAATGTCTATGCGCCGGAGATGGTGGAGTCGGGCGGACGGCGTGTGTTGTTTTATGGTGGGCAGGGACGGGATGGGCATGACCGGATTCATGCGGCGGTGGAGGGGAAGGATGGGAAATGGGAGCGGCGCGGCGTGGTGTTTGATCCACCGGGGTTGAATCATGTGAATGATCCGTCGGTGGTGGTGGTGGGTGGCGAGTGGTATATGTTTTACACGCGGGCGGCGGTTGGGGTGACGGATACGATCGGGCTGGCGACGTCGCGGGATGGGATGAAGTGGGAGGATGCGGGGACCGTGCTGGGGCCGTCGGCGGCACCGGCGTGGGATGCGTTGCTGGTGGGGCGGCCGAGTGTTTGTTATGAAGCCGGGGTGTTCCGGATGTGGTATGACGGGCGGAAGGATCTGCCGGAGGGAGCGCCGGATGCAGCGGCTCCGAAGTCGGCGAATTCGCGGCGGTGGGTGGGCTATGCGACGTCGAAGGACGGGCGGGTCTGGAAGAAGCATGGGGATCCGGTGTTTGGTGAGGATGCGGGCGGGGTGCAGGTGACGAAGGGTCCGGATGGCGGGATGGTGATGGTTTATGAGTCGGTGGAGGGAACGCGCTGGGCGGCTAGTGCGGATGGGTTAGTGTGGAAAGCCTGTGGGTTGCTGGTGGCGAAGGGGAATGGGGCGGCGGATGCGAGCGGGCATGTGACGCCGTTTCTGGAGTGGCGAGGAGGGAAGGCGGAGTTGTATTTCGGGGCGGCGGCGGCGGCGACGTGGGATCGGAATGAGATCTGGCGGGAGACGGTGGGCGCGGAGCGGTTGAGGGCGGGGAAGCCCGCGGAAAAGGATTAGCGGGGGTGGCGGGGTGGGGTGAGGGAGGAAGGATGAATTGGATGATGCGACTGATTATTGTGCTAGGAATGGGTTGCGGGGTGGCGACGGCTGGGGGGCCGCCGAATTTTGTGTTGGTGCTGATTGATGACATGGGGTGGGGGGATTTGTCGTGTTTTGGGAATCGGGAGGGAAAGACCCCTGTGATTGACCGGTTGGCGGCGGAGGGCGGGAGGTTTTCGGCTCTTTATGTGAATGTGTGGCCGGACGACGTGCATACGCCGTTGTGGCCGCCGGTGAGTGACTGGCGGGAGGGGAAGCGGGGGAAGTATCTGGCGGTGCTGGAGAATCTGGATCGTCAGTTGGGTGTGTTGTTTGAGTTTCTGCGGAGCGATGCGGCGTTGCGGGAGAACACGCTGGTGCTGTTGTGTTCGGACAACGGAGCGGAGCCGGGGGCTGGGAGTGGCGGGCCGCTGAGGGGGTGCAAGGGATCGCTGTACGAGGGTGGGATCCGGTCACCGCTGGTGGTGTGGGGGCCGGGATTGATGGGGCGTGAGCGAGTGGGATTTCACAATGATCGGGCGGTGCTGGCGGCGATGGATGTGGTGCCGTCGCTGCTGCGATTGTCCGGGGTGGCGGTGCTGGAGGGCGTGAAGTTTGACGGAGTGGATGCGTCGGATGTGTTGCTAGGGAAAGCCGAGACGGTGCGGCGGGAAGATGTGATCTGCTGGCGGCGGCCGCCGGATCGAGCGGTGATCAAGGCGTTGTCGGAGGACCCGCTGCCTGACATTGCGGTGCGGGATGGGGAGTGGAAGCTGCTGAGTGCGGAGGACGGCGGGAGGGCGGAGCTTTATCGGGTGCGGGAGGATCCGGGGGAGGCGAAGAATCTGGCGGCTGACAATCCGGACGTGGTGGCGCGGCTGATGAAAGCGGCGCGGGAGTGGCTGGCGACGTTGCCGCCGGGGAGGGAGGATCGGGCCGGGGAGTGATTCAGCGTTTGTTGCCTTGGATGACGGCGACGGGGGTGCCGCGGTGGATCCACTCGTAGAAGCAGCGGGCAGGGTTGGGGCCGGTAAGGGGGACGCGGATGCAGCCGTGGGAGGCTGGGTAGGCTGGGACGGAGGAGAAGCCGTGGATGAAGATGTGGCCGTTGATCTGGATGCTCCATGGCATGGGTGCGTTTTGATAGCGTGAGGACCGGTGCATGCGTGCCTTGTAGGGACCGGCTTTGAAGTTGCCTGCGGGGGTGCGGCCGTTGCGGCCGGAGCTGATGTTGGTTTCGAGGATGAGACGCTGGCCCTGCCATGCGCGGAGTTTTTGTTCGGCGAGATTGATTTCGGCGCGCTGGGGTGCGGGGGTGATGCGGAGCGTGCGGCGTTTCCATTGGAGGACCGTGGCGGGGTCGCGCGGGTTGGCGGAGGAGAGGAGTTGGGAAGCGCCGGCGGAGATGAGGGCGGAGGTGGAGACGAGGAGAGTGCCGTCGGGGAGCTGGCGGGTGGCGGCGGCGGGAATGGGTGTGGTGTTGAGGATGAGGCCTTTGGTGGCGGGATCCCATGCTGGGGACCATGAGAAGAGCCGGGTGACCTCGTCGAGGGGGATGAAGAGGGAGTTTGGGACGGCGTCGAAGGTGATGCCGTCGGTGGCGGTGACTCGGGCGGCGAGCGGCAGGGCCCCGGAGAAGAAGAGGCAGCAGCAGAGCAGACGGAACAGAGGAGACATTCCGGGAAGGAAGCTGCGGGCGGGGGTTTCCGCAAAGGCAAAGCCTGACAGGAATCAGGAGACGGGAGTGAGTTTGACGCCGACGGTGAAGTATCCCTTGCTGCCGATGGCGTCGACGTAGGCGGTGAAGTTGCCGGAGGTGGCTGGGCCGATGGTGGATTTGTCGGCGGTGCCGGAGGGAGTGGTGGAGTAGCGGATGGGGACGGAGGGCGAGGAGAGGTCGGGCTGATAGCGGATCTCGTAGACTGCGCCGAAGGCGACGGGGAAGACGAGTTTGAGGCGGATGTTGCCGTTTTGGTCCTTCTGGTGAACGGTGAGGGAGTCGATGTGGAGGCGCAGACCGGGGAGCGTGATGGCGATGATTCCGGCGGTGGCGTCGTAGGCGGTTTCGTAGCGGCCGAGATCGTCCGGGGCGGGTTCTGTGGAGATGCCCTGATCGTTGCGGAAGACCCGGCCCTCGATGTCGTAGCGTGAGCCGTGACAGCCGCAGGTCATGCTGCTCTGGCCACTGGTGACGATGTAGCGGCCGACGGTGCAGCCGGCGTGGCTGCAGACGGAGTCGAGGGTGACGAAGCGGTCCGGGCTGACACGGTTGAGGGTGAGTGGTGCGTAGAGCTGGCTGAAGAGCAACTGGATGGAACCGCCGGGGTTTGATAGGGCGGGGAAGGCGGAGGGTTTGATGCGAATGATGCCGGGGCCGGGGCCTGTGGAGGCGACGTCGGCGAGAACGGCAGCGGACCAGTGAGGGCCGGACATGGCGGCGGCGGAGCCGAGGATGAATTGTTTTGTCCAGTGGCGGCGGGTGAGGTCGGGGCTGGAGGGAGGAGGGTTCATGTTGTTAGAATGGGATGAGGGAAAGAATCGCGATGACAAGGCGGGAGCATGGGATTGCTGAGATTAGCAAAAGTCGATGGCACGCATGGGTGCGGCAATTGACGATTGCGGCACATAGGGCGGGCAGTGTTGCGGCGGCGGCGGGGGGCGTTGTTAAGTGGGTGAGGGGGACAGGAATGTCCCCCCTCCTTTGGGTGCGGCTGCTTGTATGATCTTTGGCATTGAGGTCACAGGCGGGACGCCCGTGCCACTTTGCTTGCTACGGTGGCTGCGGGGGGACTGGAAAGTCCGCGTTCCGTGATCAGGGGTTGAGGGCGGTGGTGGTGGCTGGGGGGCGTGGGGGAGGGAGAGTGCCGGCGTGCTTGCGGCGGGCCCATTCGAAGTCGAAGAGGCAGAGTTGTTTAGGGTGGACGCGGCGGGAGCGGCCTTGTTCGTCCATGAGGATGATGCCGTCGCTGCGGACCTCGGTGAGTTTTGCGAGGAGGGAGGAACCGGCGCGGCTGGTCCAGAGACGGTAGCCTTGGCGGGTGAGGGATTCGCGGCGGACGCGTTCGTTCTGGAGCCGTTCTTCGTGGCGTTTGACGGCGTCTTTGATTTTCTGGAGGTGGAGGTGAGCGGTGCTGAAGCGACCGGTTTCCTTCATGGAGTTGCCGACGCGGCCGTATTTTTTGAGACGGGAGTAGCCTTTGAGGCGTTCGAGTTCGCGGCCGTGGTTGTCGAGGACGATGATGGTGGGGAAGCTGCGGACCTTGAAGTATTCCTTGAAGCGTTTGACGGCGGCCATGCGTGCATCGGTGAAGCCTGGGGGGCGAACGCCGACGGGTTCGAAGACGGTGGTGAGGACGAGGTGAGCGCCTGCGAATTCGCTGAAATCGGATTGGGAGAAGAGATCGTCGACGAGGTCGACGGCGGGGCATTCGCCGTCCCATTTGCTAGCGAAGAAGATGAGGAGGGGGCGCTGCTGGGAGACGGAGGCTTTGCGGGCGGCGATGGGGCTAGGGTGCCAGTAGGCCTTCTGGGCGAGTTCGAGGGCTGGGTCGTCGGGGAGAGGTTCGAGAGCGGGAGGTGCGTCGGTGCCTTGTGGGGCGGAGGGATTGGAAGGATCCGCGGGGACGTTGGGAGCGGTGCGGAGTCTGGGGACGATGAGGCCGGGGACGGAAGGGAGAGCTGGCATGGCTTCGCCGTCGGCGGGGAGGCCGAGGGGCGGGAGGTCCGGCATCTGGTCGTAGACTGGGGGAGATTCGATGGGGGGATCGGCTTCCGGGATGATGGGTTGATCGACCTGGCTTTCCGGGGGTGCTTCGCCGGTGATGGGGAGCATTTCGAAGGCTTCGCCGGTGGGGACGGGGCCGTCTTCGCCTGGGAGGGGCGGTTCGGGGACAGACTGCGGCGGTGCCGACCGCAGGAAAGCGGCGGACGACACGAGGAGCAGGCTGGCGAGCGCGGACTTCATTCGGGCGGAGAATACAGGGGCGATGGTGGCGGGGCTACGGGAAAGTTGGGGTGGTGGTGGTGCGGGGGCGTCAGGGATTGACGACGTGTTGAGGGGTGCCGGCGAGGAAGGCGCGGAGGTTATCTGCGACGGTGAGGAGGAGACGCTGGCGTGCGGCGCGGGAGGCCCATGCGAGGTGCGGGGTGATGAGGCAGTTGGGGATGCCGAGGAGCGGGTGGTCCGGGGGCGGGGGTTCGGCGGAGAGGACGTCGAGGGCGGCGGCGGCGATGGTGTGGTGGCGGAGGGCGGTGGCGAGGGCGGGTTCGTCGATGAGCGGGCCGCGGGCGGTGTTGATGAGGAAGGCGGAGGGTTTCATGGCGGCGAGCCATGCGGCGTTGACCATGCCTGAGGTTTCCGGGGTGAGCGGGCAGTGGAGCGAGATGACGTCGGCGGCGGCGAGGAAGGAATCTTGTTTGTGAGGATGATGTCGGCGTTGCGGGCGCGATCGAGGACGAGGTCTGGCGGCGTGCGGTCGTGGATGGTTAGGTCGCCGGGGGCGGCGATGGGTTGCCAGTCGAGATCGCCTGGGTTGAGGGTGAAGCCGTCGACGACAACGATGCGTGGCATGGGGGAGAGAGTGTGAGGGTTATCAGCCGCCCTGGACGGGAGGCATGAGAGCGATTTCGGCGTCGGGCGGGATGGGGTCGGTGCGGGAAGCGAACTGGAGATTGACGGCGACGAGGAGGGATGCGTCCCATGGGGCGAGGGCTGGCCAGCGTGAGAAGGCGGCGTCGATGACGTGCTGAACGGAGGCCTGGTCCGGGAGGTCGAGCGAGTGGGGGCCTGGGCCGGTGAGATCGGCGAGCTGGCCGAAGCAGAGGAGGCGGGCGGTCATGGGGTGGAGGGGGCGGCGATGGCCTCGGGTTTGAGGACCCCGATGTAGGGGAGATTGCGATAGCGGCCCATGTAATCGAGCCCGTAGCCGACGACGAATTCGTCGCCGATGTCGAAGCCGGTGTAGTCGGAGGAGACGGCGCAGGTGCGTTCCTTGAGTTTGCGGAGGAGGACACAGATCCGCATGCTTTCGGGGTGGCATTCTGCGGCGAAGCGTTCGCGGATGGCGTGGAGCGTGCGGCCGCTGTCGAGGATGTCGTCGAGGAGGATGACGTGCTGGCCGGAGAGGTCGGGGAGGCGGGATTGGTTGAAGGTGATGGTGCCTGAGCTTTCGGTGCCGCCGTGGTAGCTGGAGACGGAGACCGTTTCGATTTTGAGGGGGAGCTGGACGCGGCGGAGGAGGTCGGCCATGAGGATGAGACCGCCGTTGAGGATGGCGACGACGGTGAGCGGCTTGTCCTTGTAGTCGCGCATGATGTCGCGGGCCATGGCGTCGAGCCTGCTGAGGATGGTGGTTTCGTGGTGGAGGACTTCGGCAATGTCGTTGTGCATCGGCGTCGGGAATTTGCGGTTTCCGGGGAAGGAGGGTTGATGTTCCGTGGTGGTGACGAAGAAGAGTGAAAACCGCGAAAACGACCAACCGATGAGTGATCTTGCCAGCCTCCGCATGGAATACCGAAAGCACAGCCTTGATGTGGGTGATGTGCATGCGGATCCGTTTGTGCAGTTTCATCAATGGTTCCGGGAGGCGCGGGAGGCGGAGATTGTGGAGCCGAATGCGGTGACGGTGGCGACCGCGGACGCGGAGGGACGGCCGTCGTCGCGGACGGTGCTGCTGAAGGGATTGGACGGGCGCGGGTTTACGTTTTTCACGAATTATGCGAGTCGGAAGGGGCGGGAGCTGGCGGTGAATCCGCATGCGGCGCTGACATTTTTATGGAGGGAACTGGAGCGCCAGGTGAATGTGACCGGGTGGGTGGAGCGGTGCAGTCGGGAGGAAAGCGCGGCGTATTTCGGGGTGCGGCCGCACGGGAGCCGGTTAGGGGCGCATGCGAGCGAGCAGAGCAGCGTGGTGCCGGGTCGGGCGTGGCTGGAGGAGCGGTTTGCGGCGTTGGAGGCGCAGTGGCCGGAGGGGAGCGAGGTGCCGCTGCCGGAGAGCTGGGGTGGTTACCGACTGGTGCCCGAGACGATTGAGTTCTGGCAGGGGCGGCCGAGCCGGATGCACGATCGGATCCGGTATGTGCGGGTGGGGGAGGACGGGGCGTGGCGGGTGGAGCGATTGAGCCCGTGAGCGGGGCGGGTGAAGACAATGAGATTCCCACCTTGACGGCGGGGAGAAAGTCGACATGGTGACCAGATCACCGGCGAGCGATCGATGGTGTATTGGTCAAATCAAAACGACCTGGAGAGATGGCTGAGTGGTCGAAAGCAACGCTTTGCTAAAGCGTCGTATGGGTTAAACCGTACCGAGGGTTCGAATCCCTCTCTCTCCGCCAATTTTCTGGCGAACAGATGGGTGAAATGAGGGGTGGTGGGATACATGGGTAATTCTGGAGAGGTGCAGGCTCTTGGAGGCATGTCGAGCGGTCTGCGTGCATTGCAGATCGATCCCCAGGCTTCGGCAATTCCAACCGCTGGCCCTTATCATCCACGAGGATTTTGCGAGGGCGCGCGGGGAGGTGGTGAATGCGAAGGCGCAGGTGGCGGCGCGGGAGGAAGCGGTGGCGCAGTACCGACAGGCGGTGCCGACGGCGATCCGGGATGTGGAGTCGGGCTTGGCGCAGGTGAGGTATTCAAGGGATCAGGCGGAGGCGGGGAAGGCGACAGATTGGATGCGGGCGTCGCACGAGCGCGGGGCGGTGAGTTATCTTGATTTGCTGGATGCGGAGCGGACGCGATTGCAGAGTGAGTTGGCGGCGCAGCGTTATCTGGCGACGGTCAGGCTGATCAAGGCGCCGGGTGGGTCGTGGTGAGCGTGGTGAGGATCAGAGATTGACCCACGAGTGTTTTTCGTGGCTGCGGAGGACGGCTTCGCAGAGACGGACCTCGTCGTGGCCGTCGGTGGCGGTGGCGAAGAGGATAGGGGAGGTGGCGTTGGAGGCGATGTGCTGATAGACGGCGCGGTAGTGCATTTTGTGGCTGTCGCTGAAGCCTTCGGCGTGGCCGCCGGGGTAGTCGGTGAAGCCGGCGACGTCGTCGGAGAAGCCCGGGGTGCCGCGCTGGAGGATCTGGTTAGGTTCGTCGCGGCGGCCGACGTGGATTTCGTTGGGCTGCTGGAGATCCCAGCGGACACTGCCATGGGTGCCATAGATGCCGATGGCGAGACTGCATTTCCAGCCAGCGGCGACCTGGGAGATAGCGGCGTTGGCGTGGACGTTGGAGGCGAAGCCGTGCGGGGCGTCGGCGAACTGGAGGAGGACGCTGGCGAAGTCTTCGGTATCGACCGGGTATGGTGTCATGGAGGCGGGGTCGGCGGCGGCGAAGGTTTTGACTTCGCCTGTGGGGCGGAGACGGGTTTTGTGGAAGGTTTCGAGGGAGGCGAAGACGCGAGAGGGTTTGGATCCGAGGATGAAGGAGACGGCGTCGACCCAATGGGTGCCGATGTCGCCGACGGCGCGGAGTTTACCGCCTTCGCTGGCGAGGAGGCGCCAGTTGTAGTCGGATTCCTTGAGGAGCCAGTCCTGGAAGAAGTGGCCCTGGACGTGGATGATGCGGCCGAGGTCGCCGCGCTGGACCATGGCGCGCATCTGGAGGACGGCTGGGAAGAAGCGGCACATGTAATTGACGGCGAAGACGCGGTTGGAGGCGGCGGCGGCTTTGACGACTTTGGCGGTGTCGCGGCTGTTCATGCCGAGGGGTTTTTCGCAGATGACGTGTTTACCGGCTTTGAGGGCGGCGATGGACTGTTCGACGTGCTGATTGTTAGGAGAGGTGATGTGGACGACATCGACTTCCGGGCAGGCGATGAGGGCTTTGTAGTCGTAGTCGCCGAAGACGTGGGGGATGCCCCATTGGGAGGCGGTGGCGGCGGCGCTGGCGGAGGAACCGCAGACGGCGGTGACTTGGATGCCGAGGCGATTGAGGGCTTCGATGTGGACTGGGCCGATGAAGCCGGTGCCGATGACACCGGCGCGGAGGTGGGCGAGGGAGGGGCGCATGGGGGATGTGTAGGAGGGGAGGGCGTGGGGTGGAAGGCGAAATCGTGTGGGGATGGCGGGATGATGTGTGTGCTTGCCGGGTTGAGGGGAGCGGGCATGAATGGTGGGATGATGACAACGCATGACGGGAGGAAGGATGAGGATCCGGACGATGATGTTCAGATGGTGGTGAAGTTCTGCATTCCGGCGCGGTCGATTCTGTCGCTGGTGGAGCTGGTGGCTGGGGAGGCGGAGGCGAAGCGTTAAGAGGGAGGGACGAAACTGGAGCGAATCATGGGCGAGAAAGCAGACAGAGAGGCGACGGGGGCGTGGGTGCCGCGGGTGTTTTTTGCGGTGATGGTGGCGGCGCTGGTGGTGCTGGTGGCGATGGAGGCGCGGAATGCGGTGAGGAAGCCATCGTTGTCGGTGCTGAACGGGCCTGGGGGGATGCGGGTGCATGTGTATGCGTGCAGCGGGCCGGGCGGGCGGGACGTGTGGCTGCTGGCGGAGCCGAATGGATTGCTAGGGAAGCCGGTGTGTTTCCAGCATATTCTGGCGGGGTCGAAGTATGACAGGACGGGGACCCTTTACTGGAGTGCGGACGGGTTGCTGCTGGCGGCGGCGGAGCGGCAGGCGTCGGGGGTGGATGGGCCGGGGGCACCGCTGTGGATTTACGAGATGCGGAGCGGGGTGCTGCGGTGGCGGCAGCTGCCGGAGCGGCCGTGCGGGATTGAGGGTGAGTTGTGCGATACGCCGAGCCTTGTGCGGCTGCTGGAGGCGCATGGCGGGCGTGGGTCGGTGGCGATGGCGGTGGATGATTTCGGGGAGTACCGGGGCGGGTTGCGGGCGTGGCAACTGGCGCGGTGGGAGAACATGCTGCCGCGGGTTCCGGCGGTGCGGTGAGGTTCGGGGATGGGGCGAGGAATTCGCGGGACAACGGGCCATGGATCCGGCAGACTGGGCGTCGAGATTTCCCCCTGATTTCCTATGCGTTGCGATCCCCTGAGTTTAGTTGTGCGGCTGGTGCTGATGCTGGCGGCGGTGCCTGCGGTGTGGGCGGGAGTTGATTCTGTGGTGACGTTCAATGAAGTGCATTACAATCCTGGGTTGGGGCAGACGACGGGCGAGTGGATTGAGTTGAAGAATCAGAATTCGGTGGACGTGGACTTGTCAGGATGGCGGCTGGATGGCGGGGTGGACTATGTATTTCCGGCGGGGACGGTGATTCGGGCGGGGAAGTATCTGGTGGTGGCGGCGGATCCTGCGGCGATGGCGGCGGCAGGGGTGGCGGGGGTGATGGGGCCGTTTGCGAATGCGCTGGCGAACGAAGGCGAGCGGGTGACGCTGAAGAACAACAATGGGCGGAGGATGGATGAGGTGGAGTACGATGACCGGCAGCCGTGGCCGGTGGCGGCGGACGGGACGGGGGCGACGCTAGCGAAGATGGATGAGTTGAAGAACAGTGAACTGCCGGAGATGTGGCGGGCGAGTTATGAGGTGGGGGGGACGCCGGGGCAGTATAATTTCACGGAGCCTGAC
>QQNF01000055.1 GCA_003402705.1 Verrucomicrobiota bacterium
CGCATCCCCAAGCCCCCACGTCCCCCCCCCCGCCGTCACCACCCCAGCCTCCCGCGCCGCCTCCGCAAGGGTCCGCACCCCCCCACCAAACAAATGCCGCCCGCCTCCATCCGCCCAAACCCCGGATCGCCTCGGCTCCTCACCCGTCAGCACCGCCACCAGCGCAGGACTCGCTAGCGGCTCGGTGTGAAAATCCGTCAGCAGCACCGCATCCCGCGCCACCCGGTCCATCCTCGGCGTCGCCGCCCCCGGATTGCCAGTCACTCCCCACTGCTCCGCCCCAGCCCCCCGCAGCAGCACCATCACCACACGACTCACCCCTCCCTCACCAGCCATGGAAGGCACCACCGCAGCCGCGGAAATCAGGATCAGCAATCGAATCAGCATTCACCGACGCATGCGCCGCCACTCTGACACACGCAAGCGCGATACCATCTCCCGCACCCCGCAATCCCACACGCTCCCAACCCTCAGCGGTCTTTCGCCGGGATGTTGTTCAGCGTGTAGTAAGCCTCACGGTGCAGCAGCGGATTGCCCGCCGCATTCCGCACGCCATCCGCATGCAGCAGATGCACATGCCCCTTCACAAGGCCTTCAATCCTCAGCCGCACCGACTTCCCGTCAGCCGCCACCTCCGCCTTCTTCACCACAGGCTTCGTCTGATCAACCTCCGGACCGCCATACTCACCACGGAACGCCCACGTCCACGCATCCATCGTCCACGACTCGGCCTTCCCAGCCGTCGCCGCATCCACCGGTTCAGTAAACGTCACCGTGAACCCGTCCGGCTGCGCCCGCATCTCATGCATCTCAAACGGCACTTTCCCAGTCCACACCACCCGGTCCAGACTCCACGGCTTCCCACCGCGCGCGCCCCATCCCCGATCACTCCCACCCGCAAAAAAATGCCCCTTCGGCGACTGCACCATCCCGATCAGCCCCGACCCAAAACCCTCACGGAACATGAACACCGCACCCTGATACAACCCATCGATCTTCTCCAGATACACCCGCTCAATGTTGCTGTAGCACTGCTCCGCCACAAACATCTGATTCTGAAACGGACCGAACTTCCCACCCGAAAGATCCGTCACAATCGCCGTCGGACTCTGACCCACCCGGCTGTGAGGCAGCATCACCGCCGGCGGCACCAGCAGCGGATTCCGCTCCCGTTCCTTCACCATCCGGCCATTATCAATCGGCTCAATCGGCTTCTCCTTCAAGTTAGGAGCCTGCTCGTACCACTTCAATCCCCCCGGATGCCCCTGGAACGACCCCGGCTTCAGCCACTTCAGCGAACTCGATCCATTCCACGGCCCCTGATTGTCCGTGTAAAACACGTCCCCCTCCGCATTGAACCCGATCCCACCAGGACTCCGGATCCCCGAACACGTCGGAATCGTCTTCCCTTCCGGCGTAATCCTCAACGCCCACCCGCGAAATGGATCATCACTCCCGAACGATCCCGTCAGACACAGCACAGTCCAGAAATTCCCCTCGCGGTCAGGCTTCGACCCGAACGCATACTCATGATAGTCCCCGTTCAATCCCCACGCGTCAGACACCGTCTCGAAAACGTCCGCCCGCCCGTCACCATCCTCGTCCTTCACTCGCGTCATCTCCGGCCGCTGCTGCACATAAAGCCACCCGTCCTTCCACGACGCCCCCAGCGCCTCGTGCAGGCCCTGAGCATAAAGATTCACCTTCGCCCCGCTGATGTCCTCACCTTCCGCTCCAGTAATCCGGTAAACCTCGCCACGACGCGTCGTCGCATACACGGTCCCGTCCGGAGCCAATTCCAATCCGCCCGTCTCCAGTGCGAAATTCTCAGGATTCGGAATCGGCTGAATCTGATAGTAATCGGATTCCTTGGGCTCCGCCGCCGCAGCAGCGACAGCACTCGCAATAAGTGAAAAAACAATGCGTTGCATGATCTTGTAATGTGTCAGCGGTTGAGCCATTCCATCGAAACCGTCACCTTGCCTGCCCCGTTCACCAGCGCCGGCTGTACAATCAGTTCACCCCCGTTCCGCAGCAGCACACTGCCGCCCTCCACCCCTATCTTCACCGCCCCGTTCAACACCCACTTGCCGCCATCCTCCTTGAACGATCCCGCCGCTACCCGCAGATGCAGATCCGCAGGCGCATGCGCCAGCGTCACCGTCCGCGTCAGTCGCTCGTCCGATGTCTTATAATCCCCCGCTGGATCAATCCGGTCCGTCACCAGCGCCTCGCCCATCCGATACCGGAAGGTCGGAAACCGCTTCGCATCCAGCTGATACCCCAGAAACTGAATCCCCTCCGCCCGCGGCGCTCCATCAGGCCACTTCGCCGTCGAATCATTCAACTGCGCCAGCCCGACACGATCCCCCGTCAGCTGCACCGTCCCGAACCCTAGCGGCTGAATCTCCCCAGCCCCCCGATCCGTCCAGTGCTGCCGCGCATCCAGAAACGCCCCGCGCCAGATCAGCGGCAGGCTGAACCGCCCCGCATCAAACACCACGTTCACTCCGTTAGGATACCCCACCGCAATCCCCCGCGGACTCGCCCCGGCAATGAAGTTCCGGTAAATCAGCGCCTCTCCATCTTTCGGAATCAGCGCCATCCCCGGCTCCTGCCGCTGCCCGCCATCATCGCCACCCGTCCTCCGGCTAGGATGAATCGACTTCGACAACGCCGTCTCCGAAAACTTCGGACCAGCCCACGCCAGATAAAGCTCCTCCTGCCCAGCACCCTCGAAATACTCCAGCCGCACCCGGTGCGGACCCGCCTTCAGCGCCACACCCTCATTCCGAACGTCGTTCGAAGGATGGATCCCGTTGTGATCAATCACCTGGTTCCCATCCACAAACAGCCGCGACCCATCATCGCTCGCCAGCAGAAACCGGTAGTTCCCATCCTCCGGTGCCGTCACCGTCCCCTCAAACACCAGCCCGAAATGCTCGGTCATCCCTTCCAGTTGAATGTCCACCAGCTTGGCAGGCAGCGGCCCCTCGCGGTGCGGCTTCAGTTTGCTGAAATCCGGCAGCTCCGACCAATCGCCCAGGTACAGCCGGAACGACACGTCATCAAATCCAGGCCCCGCCGCCGCCACCCGCAATTGCCCGTTCATCGCCATCGCATGCCCCGGAAATGTGCACACATACGGATAAATCCCCGGCTCATCCGGCACCTTCAGCACCATCTCCTCCACCTTGTGCGCCTCGACCAGCTTCGAATGCGCCCAGATCCGCGGGTGATCCTTCGGAATCCACCCCATCTCCATCCCCTTCTCCGCCAGCTTCCACGCATCCAAAGCCACTCCCATCCCTTTATCATTCTCCCCAGCCAACGGCCGGCAGAACACGATATTGTGCGGCATCTCATCGTTGTTCCGGAACACCAGCTTAATCTGCGACCCCGGCTTCGCCGTAATCACCGGCCGATCATACTTCATCTGCCCCGAAGGCGTCGCAATCTCCACCACCGGAAGATCATCGGCCCGTGCCACGGCAGCACCCGCAGCAAGAAGTGAAAGAGATAACTGGGAAAGTCTCATGAACCCGGGCCGAAACGTCAGGCCACAGACGTATATTTCACCACCCCCATGAAAATCCACACCTTCTCCCACTCCCAATGGCTCCCAGCCTCCCCCGCCGACATCTGGGAATTCTTCTCGGACGCCCGCAATCTCGCCTCCATGACGCCCCCCAACTCAGGCTTCCAACCAGGCCCATGCGACGGCCCAGTTCGCCCGGGACAAATCATCGTCCACCAACTCCTCCCCATCCCATGGCTCCCCTTCCTCCGCTCCACATGGGTCACCGAAATCACCCACGTCAACGCACCTCACGAATTCATCGACGCCGCCCCTCACAGCCCCTTCGCCTTCTGGCGCCACCGCCACCGCTTCCTCCCCGAAAACAACGGGGTCCTCGTCATCGACGAGGTCCACTGGGCCCTCCCGCTCGACCCCTTCAGCCGCATCGCCGCCCCCTTCGCCGCCTACCAACTCCGCCAGCTCTTCGCCTACCGCAAAAACTGCCTCAACGCACGCTTCCCCTCAGCCGGACCAGCCGCCTGACTCCATCACGCACGCCCTCCACCGGCTCGTCCTAACGATCACTCCTCGACCGCAGGCCGCACCGGCCGCCCGCCTTCGCTAGGACCCGCCCCGCCAGCTCCCGGACGTCCTCCCTGTCCCGCTCCCGGCCGCCCCGCCCCTCCCGGCTGCCCACCACCACCTGGCCCACGCATCGGCCGCATCTCCTCCTCCGACAACTCGCCGTCCCCATCCTTGTCCAGAACCTTCAGCGACGCCGTCGCCTTCGCCCTCTCCTCCGGATCAATCTTCCCATCCCGATTCAAATCCAACGCCCCGATCACCGGCATCACCCCGCGCCGCTCTCCGCCCGCACCGCCCCCGGGATTGCCCTGCGGAACGCCCCCTCGCCCCTCCCCAATCGGCGGTCCCTGCGGCCGCGGCCCACCCTCCGGCCCACCCTCACCTCCCGGCGGCTTCGGCCGGAATTCCTCTTCGTCAATCTTCCCATCCCCATTCCCATCCAGAGTCTTCAGCGACGCCACCGCCGCCGCAATCTCCTTCTCATCAATCAGATGATCGTGATTCAAATCCAGCGCCTCCAGCAACGGCATCATCGGCGGCGGTCCCTGCGGCCTCCCCTCCTCCCCCGCAAATTCCGGCTGCCCCTCCGGCCGTCCCTCAGGCCGACCCCCTCTCGGTCTAGGCCCAGGCTCCTGAGCAACAAGCGGCAGCACAAAAATCAACGGGAGCAGATGGCGTTTCATAGGTTTTAATTTGTTAGAATCAATCAGGGAGCCTCAAAACAGTAAAGGGTCGTGTCCGACCGCATCAGCAGCTGCTTCCCCGCAATCGCAGGCGTCCCATTGCACTGCGACGCATCCGACTCAATCCGGTTGTGCGCCAGCAGCTTAAACTCGGGCTCAGCCGCAAACACAAACGTCCCCCCCAGCCGGCTCACCGCGTAAATCCGGCCCTTCGCACTCACCGCCGACGCATAAAACGGCTTCCCTCCCCGCCCCGTCGATGCCGCCCCCGGCAGTCGCTCCCGGAAAATCAGCCGCCCGTCCGCCGCATCCAGACACACCGCAAACCCCGCATCGCTCGCCGCATACAATCGCCCTCCTAGCAGCACCGGCGACGGCACATACGACGCATTCTTCGACTCCCAAACCAGCGCCTTCGCCGTCATGTCCCCCTTCCCTCCCCCGCGCACCGCCACCGCACCCAACCCCGGAAACCCGCCATTCGCATACAGCACCCCGCCGCCAGTAACAAGGCTCGGCGATATGTTCCCGCTCAACCCGGTCCCCGCAAACCACCGCAGCTTCCCCGTCTCCGGATTCATCCCCCAGATCTCCCCAGGCACCGCCAGCACAAGATCCCGTCTGCCCTCCGCCTCGAAACTCACAGGTGTCCCATAACACAACTCCAGCGTCTCCGCCTCCGCCTTCCACACTTCCCGCCCCGTCTTCTTGTCCAGCGCACGAATGCTCCGGCTCTCCTCCGACGCATTCACAATCACCCGGTCCCCATCCACCATCAGGCTCGCCGCCGATCCCCACCGCCGGTTGCCCGACTCCTTTCCCACATTCACCCGCCACAATTCCTTCCCCTCGAAATCATACGCTAACACGCCCGTCTTCCCGTAGAACACATACACGCGCTCCCCATCCGTCGCCGGCGTGCTGCTCGCATACCCATGCTCCGTCAGGTACCCACTGTACGGATCCTCAGGCATCTCCGCCGCCACCGCACGCTCCCACTTCACCTTGCCCGTCCCGCGATCCACACAAACCAGATGCCGCTTCAAACCCGCCAGATCACTCCCACTCCCCTCTCCCACTCCCGAAAAACACGTCACAAAAACCCGCTCGCCCCACACAATCGGACTCGACGACCCAGGCCCCGGCAGCACCGTCTTCCACTTCAGATTCTCCCGATCACTCCACGTCACCGGTGGATCCCCGTCCGCCGCCACCCCGCTCCCGTCCGCACCTCGAAACCTCGACCACTCCGCTCCCATCCCCATCAACGGCAACCCCAGCACCATTCCAGTCACCCCCGCCAGTACCCTGACAGATTTCTTCGGAACACACGGCTTCATCATCCCATACCTTCCTTCTCCCATGTAAATCCCCTGTGTGCCCCACCGCTCCGATTTGTAAAGCCCACGTAAAGCCCTCCCTCAACCCTCCCGCCCCTCGCCGCCCCCGAAATCCCACGTCTTCCGCCGCTCGGGCCGGATCGCCCGACGCCCGCCCCGCGCCTTCCGCAACGGCTCAAACACCTGCTCCGCTCCCGCCACATAAATGTCCGCAATCAGCGCCAGCAGTTGCCCCAGCTTCCCCGCCGGAAACCCCTTCTGCTTGAACCACAGCACATAATCCGGCGGCAGATCATGCAGCGGCATCCCAAACGGCGGGTAATGCTTCGGCCCGTACTTCCCGAACGGCATGTGCCAACGCCCGATCAATTCCAGCGCCGCCGCCAGATCCGCACGCCAGTCCGGCAATGGATCATGGTCTTCAGGTTCCTCATTCATCACACAGGCACTCCGCTATCATTCCCCACCCGGACCCGGCAGCCACCCTAACGCCGCCGCTAGGTACCACACCCCCCCCGCCGCAATCACCAGCGACCCCCACCGCAGCACCCCCTTCCGGAACCGCTCCTGCCCCAGATCTCGCCCGATCTTCAGCACCCCGGACAACGGAGCCACCACACACAAATGCCCGATCTCCACACCCACACAAAACGCCGCAATCGCCCACCCCGCCGCCCCCGCAGGAAGATCCTTCAGATTCTCCAGCAACGCCCCGCCCAATCCCATCCCGTGCACCAGTCCAAACACAAACGCCACGCCTAGCCGCCGCGCCGTCAGATGCGCATCCCGCCTCAGCATGTTCTCCAGCGCCACCACCACAATGCTCCCCGCAATCACCGGCTCCACAATCGATGGCGGCAACACCGGCGCTCCACGCAGCGCCGTCCACGTCACCGTGATCGAATGCGCCACCGTAAACACCCCGATCACCTTGAACACTTCCCAGAAACTGCTCAGCGCCAGCACCAGCGCCGCCGCAAACAGCAGATGATCCCAACCCTCCAGCACATGATGCACCCCATGATTCAGAAAACTGCCAATGCTGCTCCAGTCCATGATTCTTGTCGGTTGTCGTTAACTGCCCCGACTCAACACCGCACCTCCGCTCTCCGCCAAAGCAAATTTCACCCCGTCACCCCAGCCAGCCGCAGCATGATCCACAACGCCTCCACCCCCGCCGCCAGCGCCACCACCTGCCGCACCGCCCGCGGCCCCGGCGCATCCCCGCCCAGTCTCCGCTGCAGCACCACCCCCAACCCCGCCGCCGCCAGCGCCGCCCCCAGCACCCCAGCCAGCCATGGCTTCCCTCCCACCACCGGCACCACACCCCCTAGCGCCACGCCAAACACCATCGCTCCCACCACCACCAGCACAGCCCTCCGACTCTGCCCAGCTCCACCCCCATATAAAAGATCCATCGCCAGCAGCGTCGTCGCCGCCCCGCACGCAAACGCCCCAAACGGCATCACCAATCCCGTCCGCGTCACCGTCACCACCAGAAACGACACCAGCCACACCACCGCCACCACCTGGTAAAACCGCAGGCTCAGCACCCCAGTCCCCATCCCCGCCAGCAGCGCCCACACCACCGCCAGCAGCGCCCACTGCGCCCGCGACTTCTCCGGAGCCTGCTCCAGCCGCACCACCGCACCTCCCGCCGCTCGCGCCTCCGCTCCCAGCCCGGTCGAAAAACTCACCGGTTTCCCGCGATACAGGGCCCCCAACTGCGGCACCTCGCCCTTCGGCCCGAACCGATACGCATAACTGAAATCCCACGGCACCCCGGGAGCCGACGGGAATTCCTCACACATCCGGTGCATCACCGTCACCGTCCCCGGCGCACTCGCCAGCGCATACCTAACATACACATTGAAATGCGCCCGGTCCGGCCCCTCCAATCCCTTCCCGATCACCTTCGGCGGATCCACCTTCACCACCTCACCCTTCAAGTCCTTCCCGTCCGCCTTGAAGCTCAAATGCTCCAGCAGATACGGCAGATGCTTCGGAGCCAGATCCAGCGCCAGATCGTAATCCACCATCCCGTCCGTGTCCTGCGGCAACCCCTGCACCACAATCAGCTCCCGCACCGACATATCCACCCGCACCTCCAGCGCCTCCGCCGTGAACTCAATCCACATCGGATTCTGCAGGATCGGATGCGCCCACCCAGGCAGCACCCCAATCATCAATACACTCAACAGTCGGCAAAGTCTCATCTCGGTAATTCAGTACGCCCCATCCCTGCCGGTCTCCCACCCATGGGTCAACCCCGCCCAGCACTTCCTCCCCGGATTCTCCCTTCCCCTCTCCCCTCGCACCCGCTTCAATCTCCCTCCCTCCCCCGCGCCGCCATGCCACCTTTGCGTCTCCCCATCCTCGCGCTCCTCTCCCTCCTCGCGCCCACGACCCTCCGCGCCGCCACCACAGTCTACCGCAACGCCGTCCTCGCCGACAACCCGGTCGCCTACTGGGAACTCGACGAATCCTCAGGCACCACCGCCGCCGATTCCGCCCCTCCAGCCCAGAACGGCACATTCGAAAACGTCACCCTCGCCCAACCCTCCGCCTTCCCAGCCCTCGGCTCCGCCGCCGGCTTCAACGGCTCGTCATCGCGCGTCCGCGTCCCCGCCAACGCCGCCTTCCAGCTCGGCACCGGCAACTTCTCCGTCGAAGCGTGGGCCCGCACCCCCGTCACCTCCCGATGCGACATCTTCAATTACAAGAACGCTAACGACTTCGGCCTCTTCCTCAACAACAACGGCACCGGCTCCATCAGCGGCTGGCACAACGGCCAGCTCCCCGCCTTCACCACCACTCTCGACGCATGGCACCACATCGTCGCCACCCGCTCCAATGGGATCCTCCGCCTCTACGTCGACGGTCTCGAACGCGCCAGTCAGGCCAACACCCAGAGTTTCTCCGCGAACGCCGACCTCTTCCTCGGTGCCAACCACACCGGAGCCCCGGCCTACTCCGGCACGCTCTGGCTCAATGGCTGGATCGATGAAGTCGCCGTCTACGCCTCCGCCCTCACCCCCGCCCGCATCCTCGCCCACTACAACGCCGCTCAACCCCCTCCCACCCCCGCCACCATCTCCATCCTCCCCGCCTCCAACCTAACCGCTTTCTCCGCCACCATCTCCGCACGCGTCACCGACCCCGGCTCCGCCATCCCGGACATCACCTTCTTCTGGGGCGACAACGACGCCGGCTCAACCGGCCCATGGGATCACGAAGTCTCCGCAGGCCCGTCCTCAGGCACCATCTCCCTCTCCCTCCCCGCCCTCTCCAAAGGCACCACCTACTTCTATCGCGCCCGCGCCATCAATCCCGCCGGCCCCGCATGGTCCGAATCCCTCTCCTTCACCGCCCCCATCCCCGCTCCCCCCTCCATCCTCACGCTGCCCGCCACCAGCATCGCCGGCCGCAGCGCCGTCCTCAACTCCTCCGTCACCAGCACCGGCAACGACCCGCCCGCCGTCACGCTCTACTTCGGCCCAACCGACGGTGGCACCAATCCAGCCGCATGGGCTTCCTCATTTCCGCTAGATTCGCTCTCCTCTTCCCCCTCCAGATCCGTCTCCCCTCTCGCCCCGCTCACCACCTACTTCTGCCGCGCCGCCGCCACCAACGCCGCAGGAACCTCATGGTCCCCCGCCTCCATCTCCTTCTCCACCACCGCATGGTCCCCTCCCTCCGTCGTCATCAACGAAATCCACTGCAACGACGACGACCCCGCAGGCCACCACGAATTCATCGAACTCCATAACCCCACCGACTCCCCAGCCGATCTCGCCGGTGCCTTCTTCGACGCCGGCATCAACTTCACCCTCCCCGCCACCACTTCCATCCCACCACGCGGCTTCCTCATCGTCTGCGAAGACCCCGCCGCCATCCTCCGCAAATGGGGCCGCTCCGGCCCATCCGTCATCTCATGGCAGGACCAACCCACACCCCGCTGGAACCTCCTCTCCAACAACGGCGAAACCATCCGTCTCCGCGACGCGTCAGGTGCCGTCATCGACTCCGTCGACTACCAGCTCGGCTTCCCATGGCCCACCGTCGGCGACCTTCCTTACTATTCCATCGAACTCATCCACCCGGCCCTCGATAACGATCTCGGCGGCCACTGGCGCAACAGCAGCGGCACCCCCACTCCCCTCGCTCCCAACCGCTCGCTCTCCTCCCTCTGCCCTCCCGCCGTCCGCCAGGTCAACCACGCCGAGGTCTCCTCCAACCCGCCCGCCGAATGGCCACGCTCCGCCACTCCCGTCCGCATCTCCGCTCGCATCACCGACCCAGACGGCGTCACCAGCGTCTCTCTCGTCTATCAGATCGTCGAACCCGGAACCTACCTCTCCGACTCCGACCCGCGCTACAATCTCCCAGCCTCATGGACTTCCGTCCCCATGTCCGATGACGGCACCAATGGCGATCTCACCGCTGCCGACGGCACTTACTCCGCACTCATCCCACCCACCGTCCAGCAGCACCGCCGTCTCATCCGCTACCGCATCTCGGCCACCGATTCCACCAACTCATCCATCCGCACTCCCTACGCCGACGACCCCCAGCAGAACTTCGCCTACTTCGTCTACGACCGCCTCCCCGCATGGTCCGGCGCAGCCCGCCCCGGCACCACCTCGCCCGTCTCCTATCAACCCGCTCTCCTCGAATCCGTCCCGCCCTTCCACCTCATCACTACCACCACCAATCACGCCGCCGCCCAATCCATCCCAGTCACCAATCCCAACGGCTCCACCTCTCCCGCCGGCGCTCCCTACACCCACAGTCTCTACAACTGGAAAGGCGCTCTCTGCCACCGCGGCATCGTCTACGACCACATCCGCTACCGCGCCCGCGGCGGGGTCTGGCGCTTCGCCATGGGCAAAAACATGTGGAAGTTCGACTTCAACCGCGGCCACGACTTCGCCGCACTCGACAACTACGGCCGCCCCTACTCCCAGAAATGGCGGAAACTCAACTTCTCCTCCTGCATCCAGCAGGGCGACTTCCTCCACCGCGGCGAACAAGGTCTCTTCGAAAGCGTCGGCTTCCGCCTCTTCCAACTCTCCGGCCTCCCCGCCGCCCACACCAACTTCGCTCACTTCCGCATCATCGAACGGCCCTCCGAATCCAATAACTCCGCCTCACAGTTCGATGACGACTTCCAGGGGCTCTACCTCGCCGTCGAACAACCAGACGGCCAGTTCCTCGACGAACACAACCTCCCCGACGGCAATCTCTACAAAATGGAAAACGGCACCGGCGAACTCAACCACAAGGGCGCCGGCCAGCCTGACGATAAATCCGACCTCGTCGCCTTCCAGGCCTTCACCCCTTCCGAATCATGGTGGCGCGCCAACTGCAATCTCCCCGCCTACTTCAATTACCGCGCCATCGTCGACTGCATCCACCACTACGACATCGGCGACGGCAAAAACTACTGCTTCTACCGCAACCCGCTCACCTCCCGCTGGCAACCAGTCCCATGGGACCTCGACCTGACATGGGCCGACAACATGTACCGCGCCGATTCCGGCATCGCCGGGCTCGCCCCTAGCTCCAATTCCACCGAACCTTTCTTCGCCCCCGTCTTCGGCAACGGCTCATCCTCAGGCATCCCCGCCATCCGCTCCGAACTCCGCAACCGCACCCGCGAAATCCTCGACCTCCTCTGGAATCAGGAACAAACCGGCCTCCTCATCGACGAAATGGCCTCGGTCATCTATCAGCCAGGCCAGCCTTCCTTTGTCGATGCCGACCGCGCCCTCTGGGACTATAACCCCATCCTCGTCTCCTCCGCCGTCAATCCCTCCAAAGCCGGCCACGGCCGCTTCTACCAGCGCTCCGCCGACTCCCCCGACGGCATCGCCAACTCCGCCGCAGGATCCCCCGCCGGTTCCTTCTCCGGCATGATCACCACGCTCAAAAACTACATCAACACCCGCCGCTCGGTCATCACCTCTCAAATCCTCACCGCCACCGAGGAAAACCTCGCCCCCGCCACCCCGGTCATCTCCCGCTCCATCCCCGGCACCAATCCCATCCCCGTCAACGCCCTAGCCTTCTCCTCCTCCCCATTCTCCGGCCGCAACGGCGCTGCCTTCGCCGCCATCCAATGGCGTCTCGCCCCCATCACCGACCCCGCCGCCGCAGGCTTCAACCGCTTCAACCGTTCCACCCCGCGGCTTTACGAAATCGACGCCGCATGGCTCTCCCCGGAACTCCCCATCTTCTCCCCTTCCATCACCATCCCCGCCTCCGCTATCAGACCCGGCACGGTCTGCCGCGCCCGCGTCCGCCACAAGGACGCCAACGGCCGCTGGAGCCACTGGAGTCCCCCAACCCAGTTCACCACCGCCCCGCCTGACATCTCCCCCTATCTCAATTCCCTCGTCGTCTCCCAGGTCATGTACCACCCACCTGACCCATCCAGCGCCGAAGCCCTCGTCTCCACCGACCCCGAAGACTTCGAATGGATCGAAATCCTCAACGTCGGCCCCATCACTCTCGATCTCTCCGCCGTTCGCTTCACCAAGGGCATCGACTTCGACTTCGCCACCAGCGCTGCCCCTTCCCTCGCCCCAGGCCAGCGCACCATCGTCGTCCGCAACGCCGCCGCCTTCGCCGCCCGCTACCCAACCCTCCCTCCCAACACCATCGTCGCCGGTTCATGGCAGCAGGGCAACAATCTCTCCAACGCCGGCGAATCCATCCGTCTCAGCTTCGGCACCGGCACTCCCATCCGCGAATTCTCATACGACGACAATTCCCCATGGCCCCCCGAAGCCGACGGCCACGGCTTCCCGCTCGTCCTCATCGCCCCATCCTCCCTCCCGGACCACGCCCTCCCCTCCAACTGGCGCAGCGGCTCCTCCACCAACGGCACCCCTGGCACGTCCGACTCCCGGAACCTCGCCGCCTATCTCCTCAGCTTCTCCCTCTCCAATCCCTCCGACGATCCCGATGGCGATGGATTCTCCACCCTCGCAGAATACGCCCTCGGATCCCACCCGCTCCTCCCGGATTCCTCCCCGCGCATCGTCCCAGCCCAAGCCATCCTCGACGCCGGTCGCGGCCCGGAACCGTTCTTCACCCTAGCCATCTCCGTCCCCCACGCCACCGACGACGTCATCATCTCCGCCGAATCCTCCGCCGATCTCGTCTCATGGCAACCCGACGCAATCCTCCTCGAACGATCCCGCCGCCCCGACGGCTCGCTCTTCCTCGGCTGGCGCAGCGCCAACCCCATCACCTCCCCAGCCAATCGCTGGTTCCGGCTCCGCATCACCCCACGCTGACGTCCCTCTCCAATCCCCCTCTCCAATCCCTCACTTCGCCGGCCACCCGCTCCACAACCACACCAGCGTGTCTGCAAGGGTGTGCTCGAACACGCGCCGGTCACAGTGCCCGGTCTTCTTCGAAAACACATACCGGTGCTCGTACCCTTTCTTCTGAAACGCTTCCGCCGTCCGCTGCCCCGCCATCACCCAGTTGTGATAGGTCTCCTCAGGATCGCCCGCACGATTGTCGTTCTCCGACACATGCGTGAACACCCGCAGCGGCTTCTTCTCGCTCGTCTCAATCAGCTTCATCCCGGAATGATACTCCCACGCCCCTAGCGGAAACTGCTTCTCCTCCGGCGCATCGTCATCCTGCTGATCCACAAAGGTCCCCGAATACGCCACCACTCTCCGGAACAGATCCGGCCGGAACCACGCCATGCTCAACGCCGCCGCTCCCCCGGAACTGCAACCCATCACCCCGCGACCCCACGGATCCTTCGTAAACGCCAGCTTCGGATACGCCGCCCGGATCTTCGCATCCGCCAGCACCGCCGGCAGCACTTCCTCCGCCACAAACCGCGCCAGCCGGTCACTCATCGTGTCATACTCCAGCCCCCGCTCGCTGTTCTTCCCGTCATCACCACCATTCTCCACCGCAATCGCCACAAACGCCGGCAACCTTCTCCCCGCATCCTTCGAAACCGTCAGGTTGTCCAGCGCATGCCGCACCAGTCCCAGCGGCCCAGGCCCGTCATGAATGATCAGCAACGGAGCCTCCGTCCCGTCCACATACGCCGCCGGCACATACACCGTCACCTTCCTAACCTCCCGCACCGGCTTACTCTTCGGCTCCAGCGTCCCGTCATCCCCGCGAAACACTTTACTGTCCCCTAGCTTCATCAGAAACTCAAACTGCTTCCCCTTCGCCGCCCCGCGATCCTTCAAATCAGGATCCATCCGGTACTCCGGTCCCACCTCGTACAACCCATTCCCACCTCCTCCCGCCGCCGCAGGCGTCTCACCAGATCCACTACCGGCAATCATCAGAAATCCAGCCATCACAGCAAGTCGGGTCGAAGCATTCATGCCCCAGCCTCATGCCCAGCCCCCACGCCACCGCAAGCACCTCCCGCCACGGACTCGCGGTCCCCTCTCCCACCCTCAAAACCCCCCACCCAGCGCCAGACAAAGATCAATCCGGTTCAGCAACCGCTGGTTCTCCGCTCGAATCAGCCCGCTCTGCGAATCAAACGCCCGCCGCTGCGACTCCAGCACATTGAGAATCCCCGTCAGCCCGCGCTCATACTGCGAGACCGCTAACTTCTCCGCCTCCTTCGACTCCTCGGCAAACTTCCGCAGCGCCGCAATCTGCCCCTCAAGGTACACTCCCGCCGCCAGCGCGGTCTCCACTTCCCGGAACGCCGTCAGCGCCACCGACGCATACCGCTGCGCCAGTTCCTCCACCTGCGCATCCGCCAGCTTCACATCCGCACGCAGCGCCCCGCCCTGAAAAATCGTCTGCGTCATGCTCTTCACAAAACTCTTGATGATCTTGTCAGTGTCTATCAACTCCGCCAGATCCTCGGAAATCGTCCGCGCATCCCCAGTCAGCCGGAACGTCGGCAGCAATGCCTTCCTCGACGCCTTCGCCTGCTGCAGCGCCGCCGCCGTCCTCCTCTCCGCCGCCGCAATGTCCGGCCGCCTCAGCAGCAAGGTCGACGGCAACCCCGCCGGAATCTCCCCGCGCAACGTCGGCAACCGCCCGCTCGTCGCCACATCCCCCGCCGGATACCGCCCCATCAGCGCCTCCAAAACCCGACGCGACTCATCCCTCCCCCGCTTCCGATTCTCCAGATTCGCCTCCGCCGACGCCAGATTGCTCCGCGCGAACCTAACATCCAGCGCCGTCACCCCCGGCACTCCTTTGTCAAAATTACTGTCCACCGTCGCCAGATTCCGCCGGAAACTCGCCACCGTGTTCTCCCCCAGACGCGTCTGCCATTCCGCCTCTAGCAGGTTGCACCACGCCCGCGCCGTGTTCGCCGCCAGCGACAACCGCGCCGCCGCATAATCATCCGCCGCCGCCTCCGCATTCGCCCGCCCCGCATTCGCATTGTTCCTGACACGTCCCCACACGTCCACTTCCCACGAGATATCCACGTTCAAAGCATACACGCTCTGCTGCTGCCGGATCACCGCACCCGGTCCAGCCACCACCTGCCGCCAGTCCTCATTCGTCCGCAATCCCAATCCCGACGTCGGAAACCGCGGCGCTCCCGCCCGCACCGCACGCGCCTCCGCCTGCGCCATCCGCGCCGCCGCCGCCTTCAAATCAGGACTGCTCGCCACCGCCTCACCGACCGCCCGCCGCATCCCCTCATCATCAAACTGATCCAGCCACGCCGTCGGCTCCGCCTCGGTCTTCCTCCCGTTCGGAGCCCGCCAGCCCAACCCCGGCTGCGCCTTCTCCTCCATCTTCAACTCAGCCATCGGAGCCTGCGCCCGGCACCCTGCCATCACCACCCCCACCACCATCAGCATCACAGTTTCTCGGCGCTTCATGTCTCAATTCAATTTTGTTTCGGCCGCTCAGCGAAGGGTCGCCAGCCAGGCCATCAGATCCCGGAACTCCTGCACAGTCAGCCCGCTTTCAAGCCCATCCGGCATCAGAGACGCGGAAACCGTCTCCACCTTCGCCACCTCATGCCGCAGCGCACTCTGCACCACTCCCCCAGCAACCACCAGATCCAACCGCCCCGCATCCTGCACCGCCGCCAGCACGCCGCTCATCACCCGCCCATCCTTCAATGTCGCCACCCGCATCCCATACAGCGGCCCAACCTCACGCGACGGCTCCAGCACCGAACGCAACAGCTTCTCCCCATCCACCGTCCTCCCAATCACACTCAAATCCGGCCCCACCGCCTTCCCCCGACCCTCCACCACGTGACACGACCCGCACATCGCCGCCGCACTGAAAAACACCCGTCTCCCCGCCGCCGCATCCCCTCCCCCACTCCGCAGCGCCTCCCGCCATTGCTCGTCATTCGCCGGCCGAATCTCCGGCGACACCCGCCCCAGCACCATCGCCACCTGCGCCTGCACCCCGAAATCCCCAGGCTTCAGCCGCTCAAACGCCGCCCGCACGTCCCCATTCCCCACCGCACCCCTCAAGGTCCTCACCGCCTCCCGCACCAGCACCGGCTCCGCCTTCTCCTCCAGGAGCAGAAGCAATGGAACCAACTCCGCATCGTCTCTTCCCGAAAGCGCTCCTAACGCCTCTAACCGCACCGCCAGCCCGCGACCCCCATCCAGCGCCACGCCCCGCAGCGCCTCCACCACCGCCTTCTGCCCGATCCCCCCCAGCGCCCGCGCTGCCAGCGCCGCCACCGCATCATCCTTCTCACCTAACGCCTCCAGCAGCACCCGCGACGCCGCCTCCCGGTTCCCCAGCGACACCATCGCCAATCCCCTCACTGCCGCCGGCAGTTCCCGCTGACCCACCATCCTCACCAGAAATCCGTCAATCTGCCCCTCCGGCTTCGCACCCTCCGCCAACCCCATCATCTCCAGCGCCGCCACCCCCGTCCGAAACAGTTCCCGATCCGCCGGAAAACGCCCCATCGCCGCCTCCACCGCCCCCTTCAACCCACCCATTCGCTTCTCTCCAGCCACCAGCATCGCCACCCGTACCGCCCCAGCCGGACCTTTTTCTAACAACGCCCGCACACCCTCCTCCGTCGCCGCCGCCTTCCCGCGCCGCATCGCCACCGCCGCCGCCACCCGCGCATCCATCACTTCCTCCGCCACCGCCACCTTCGCTAACACCGCCTCCTCCGCACTAACCGCCACCGTCCCAGTCCCACTCAATCGCCAGATCCGTCCCTTCCCATGCACCGAATACTCACGATCCGCCCAGTCAGTCACATACACACTCCCATCCGCCGCCGCCGTCAGACACGCCGGCCGGAACCCCGCCTCCCCCTTCACCACCACCCGTCGATCCGCCACCTCCAACCCCCGCACCCCATTCACTAACCCATACGTCTCAATCTGATTGTCCCCCCACGACGTCACCATCAGATGCAACCCCGCCTTCCGAAACCCCGTCACCCGCAGATCCATCACATCCGTCGCCGCTTCCCCCACCCCGCTAACCATCCCCCGCGTCCCCGGAATCTCCCCGTTCCAGCACTGAAACGGATGCACCCCCGCCCGTCCATACGCCATGTTGAAACCGTAATCACTCCCCGCTTCGATCTCCAGCAACCGGTTCGGCGGGCAACTGTCAGGATCGTTGTCCACCGCAAACAACCGCCCCGCCCCGTCAAACGTTAGCCCGAACCCATTCCACAATCCCGTCGCCACCACTTCCAATCCACTCCCGTCCCGCCTCACCCGGAACACATTCGCTCCCCCGGGCGTGTACTCGATCCTCCGCCCATCCGCACCCACCGCCGTGTACTTCTCCTGAAGATTCTCCCCGCTCCCCACATAGATCCACCCGTCCGCACTCCACGCCATCCCGCTCATCCCGTTGTGCGGATAATCCCCCTTCGTCTCCCACCGCAGCAACTCGCTCACCCGATCACACACACCGTCCCCATCCCCATCCTCCAGCTTCACCAACCGGTCCCGCTGCGTCAGATGCAGCACGCCTTCCGGATCAATCTTCAGCACCATCGCATTCCGGAATCCCTCGGCAAACGTCGTCGCCTCCCACCGACCACCCGCACCCTTCCGAAACCGCCGGATCCGGTCACTCTTCGGCCCGGCATAATCCGGCCGCACCTGATGCGTGTTGTTCTCAACCACAAATAAGTCCCCGTTCCCCGCCGCCGCAATCCCCACAGGCGTCCGAATCTCCGGCTCGCTCGCCACCAACTCAATCTTCATCCCGCCCACCAGCACGCTCGGCACAGGCACCTCTGCCGCCGCCACCGCAGCCGCTCCCAGCAGAAAATAAACAATTCGTTTCATCACCCCTCCTCTCTACCCACGCTCCCCTCCCCCGCACCAGCAATTCCATCTCCCTCATCCACGGCACCCCACCCCCCCGGAATTCCCCGTCGACGAAACTTGAAAATTCCCCCGACCGCACGACCGTACCCCCTTCAACTCATGGCACCACTTTCAGATTCACCCGCGGACAGAGCCAAACAGGCAGACAAAATCGTCAAAAATCCCGCGAACTACAAAATCTGCGAAGGCTGCGACTCCATCATCGTCGTCAAGGCCCACACCTGCCCGAACTGCGCCAGCTACCGCTTCGAGGAATCAACCGCCGCCGTCATCCAGCAGGCCCGCGTCCTCGGCCGCCGCGAACGCCGCTCCGTCATGGCCTCCGATCTCCAGTAATCCCCTGCGGCCCTCCGCCTGCACACCCCATGGTCCCCGTCGTCTGCCCCTTCTGCTTTGAAGAATTCGGCGTCCACCCCCCCGCACTCGCCGAACTCCCCGCAGAATGGGACTACGACTGCGAAATCTGCTGCCGCCCCATGATCATCTCCTTCGATGAACTCGACGGCGAAATCACCGCCGAAGCCCGCAGCCTCGGAGCCTGATCCCCACCGCACGCCCCGCCTCAGGGCTTTCCGTTAAGCATTCCCGCACGCTTGGCGCACGATTTGCTCCCAGTTTATCCGTGCTTTCATTAAGGCACAGGGTCCCCCCGTCCCGTTTCACTTCTAGAAACTCCCGTGGTCTCTCCCTCGTCGCACGCAGTCTATTACCAAAACTCCACCTTCCAAACCCAATAGCCACATGAACCCACCCTCCCACACCTACTCCGCCTCGCCTTACCGTACGCACCGCATCCTCCTATCCGTCGCCTCCCTCCTCGCCTCGGCCGCCTCTCACGCCGCCCCGCTCCTCGCCCCCGGCGACCCCATCTTCGCCTACGACCTCGATACCGCCGGCGGCAACCCCGGTGCCACCGCCTTCGCCGCCGTCAACTACCCCGCAGGCGAGCAACCAGGCTTCGCCATCGACGGCAGCCCCACTACCAAATACCTCAATTTCTGCCGCCACACCTCCGGCATCATCGTCACCCCCACCACCGCCGCCGCCGCCCGCAGTCTCGTCCTCACCACCGCCAACGACTCCTCAGAACGCGACCCCGCCGCCTACATCATCCTCGGCTCCAACCAACCCATCACCAGCGCCGACAAAAGCAACGGCTTCACCGACAACTGGACCTACATCACGCAAGGCACGCTCACCCTCCCCACCACACGGGGCACCGTCGCCGCCCCCGTCAACTTCACCAACACCACGGCCTTCTCATCCTACTGGATCGTCTTCCCTTCGGTGAGAAATCTCACCACCGCCAACTCGATGCAGATCGCCGAAATCCAGCTCACCACTGGCACCAACGGCACAGGCACACCCATCTTCTCACCAGGTAACCCCGTCCTCGCCACAGGCTGGAACAGCGCCATCGCCGCCGGCGAAATCGTCACCCGCACCATCGACGGCAACCCCGCCACCAAATACCTCAACTTCGGCGAAAACAATTCCGGCTTCTTCGTCGTCCCAGGCTCCGGTCGCTCCATCATCGACAGCTTCCAGCTCACCACCGCCAACGACGCCGACGTCCGCGACCCAGCCACATGGCAGATCCACGGCATGAACGACCTCGGCATTTGGTCGCTCCTCGGCAGCGGTTCCGTCACTCTCCCCGCCGCCCGAGGCGCCGCCGGCCCCATCGTCACCTTCACCAACACCACCATCTGCAGGGCCTACCGCATGACCTTCACCACCGTGAAGAATGCCGCCAGCGCCAACTCCATGCAGGTCGCCGAAGCCCAGTTCTTCGGCATCATCGTCCCAGCCAAGGACACCGACAATGACCTCATGGACGATGATTGGGAAACCCTCTACGGTCTCATCGTCGGGGTCAACGACGCCGCCGGCGACGTCGACAGCGACAGCAGCCCGAACGTCCAGGAATATCAGCGCGGCACGCTCCCCAACAAGGCCGACACCGACAACGATGGCCTCATCGACGGCGTGGAAACCGATACCGGCACGTTCGTCAGCGCCACCAACACCGGCTCCAAACCCCTCAACGCCGACACCGACGGCGATACCTACACCGACGGCTACGAGGTCGCCAATGGCACCAACCCTAACGTCGCCTCTTCCGTCCCCACCATCACATGGGACATCACCGCAGCCGACAGCATCATCACAGGCGGCTCCGGCACATGGGACGTCCTCACCACCGCCAACTGGTCCACCGACAACGGCATCACCAATGTCCCATGGGACAACGCCGGCCAGCGCCAGTCCGCCATCTTCACCGGCACCGCCGGCACCGTCACGCTCGCCGCTCCCATCAGCGCCGACCGCGTCATCGTCAATTCCGCCGGCTACATCTTCAACGGCAGCACGCTGACACTCGGATCCGCCTCTCCCGTCATCAACATCGCCACCGGTACCACCGAAATGGCCCAGCCCATCGCAGGCACCGCCGGCTTCACCAAGCAGGGCAACGGCACGCTCCGTCTCACCGGTTCCAGCAACACCTACTCCGGCACCACCACCCTCAAAGGCATCGGCCGTCTCATCCTCGCCAAAGACCCCGGCGAAACCGCCATCCCCGGCAACATCTTCCTCGATTCCTTCGCCTTCGTCGCCAATACCTCCGGCCTCGTCCTCGGAGGCAATGAACAGATCGCTGACACCAGCATCATCACATGGGCCAACGTCGGCCAGGCCGACACCTACTTCCGCCTCAACGGCTTCACCGAAACCATCGGCGGGCTCATCTCCGACGGCGTCGGCGGCTTCGTCGTCATCGAAAACCGCGGCTTCAACGACACCACCGCCTATCCGGACGGCAACCTCATCGTCAATACCGCCGCCTCCACCAGCTACTTCTTCAACGGAATGATCCGCAACATCGACGGCGGCACCGGCGGCGGCACTGTCGTCCTCACCAAAACCGGCCCCGGCACCCAGATCCTCGCCGGCAATATGACGTTCTCAGGCGCAACCACCGTCCTCGGCGGCACGCTCCAGATCAATAGCAGTCTCCCCAGTTCCCCCGTCACCGTCGAAAGCGGCGGCACGCTCGCCGGCTCCGGCACGGTCAGCCAGGGCCCCACAGTCAATGCCGGCGGCACCATCGCCCCAGGCAACACCGCCATCGGCACCCTCACCACCGGCAACACTTCCATCCTCGGCACCTACCTCTGCCAGATCGACGGCCCCACCGCCGACCGCATCACCGCGAACGGCTTCCTCGACGTCGCCGGCGCAACCGTCCAGTTCTCCATCGTCAACCCGCCCTCCGCCGAGTCCTACGTCCTCGCCAGCTGCCCCAGCTCCATCGGCGGCACCTTCAACGCCGTCGGCGTCCCCGCCGGTTATTCGCTCGATTACCTCTCTGCCACTGGCCAGATCCTCCTCGTCAAAGACGACTTCTCCGCCTTCGTCACCACCTACGCCCTCTCCGGCGTCCCGTCCGACGACAAAGATAGCGACGGCCTCGCCGACGCCGTCGAATACGTCCTCGGCTCCAACCCCACCATCCCAAACAGCGGCGGCCCAGTCGCCAGAACCACCAGCGATGAATTCATCTTCTCCTTCGTTCGCTCCGACAGATCCCTTACCCAGGACGTCGCCATCGCCATCGAAACCACCAGCGACCCCAACACCGCCGGCGACCTCTATCAAGTCGGCCTGACCACCGCCACCTCCTCCCAGGGCGTCACCGTCACCGATAACGGCACCACAGACACCATCACCCTCACCATCCCACTCACCGACGCCAGAAAATTCGCCCGCCTCCGCGTCACCGTCACCCCATAACCCCTAAATCCATCCTCATCCACCACGGGGGGAGCGGCACCAGCCGCTCCCCCCTTTCCTTTCCCCAGCAAGCCCCCTCCGAACCAGCCCCTGCGTCAGCCACCAGTCGAACACCTTAACACGACACCTCCCCGGCAGGGGCGGCGGATCCACCCGCCTGCCCCCCCCCCGGCACCCCCTCCATTAACACATAACTTTCAGCGCAACAACCGCGCCCCGCTCATCATCGCCCCGATCCGGTCCCTGCTTCCGTGTTCCCTCGGACCTTGCGGTCCGCCGTCCCACCCAACACCCGCTTAACTCCCCCCCGCCGTCCGCGGCAGCCGCCGCGCACACACCCATGCCGAAACCACCAGCATCAGAAACGCCGCCACCAGAAGCGATACCGCAATGTCCGTAAAGAATCCCGAAAACTGCTCTCGTCCCGGGAACAACCCTCTTCCTAGCATCACCCCGACATACCCGAGATATCCGATCGCATCCGCGAAATACATCAGAAAACCAAGGTTCCCTCGCTCCCGGGTCAGCGCAATGAACCGCTCGAAGATCGTCGTGTGCACCGCCACATACGGCACATACATTCCCACCCCGAGTAGCACCATGAACGTAAATGGCGGCACCGTCCCCCGCCCGTGCCCCCACAGCGCCAGCAGTCCCACCCCAAGTCCCGCAAGCGACAGCATCAACCCCGTGAAAAACGCCCGGCGGTTGTCCTTCACTAGCACCAGCGCCCCGTTCGCCATCACCACCACCAGCGTCACCCACAGCTCGGATTTCGTGAACACCGCCGGCTGCGATGCATACCCCAGACCAGCCCAGATCTCCGGCGCAAAATCCGCCCGCAGGCTCCGCAGCACCGTGATCAGCAGATAGGCCAGCACAATCCCGGCAAGCCCGGGCCCATACCGCCGCAACACCGCCAACCGCTCCGCGCCTGTCATCGGCGTCCGCCGCGAACGCGCCGCTTCATCGCTCTCCGTCGGCGGCGGAATCTTCCTCAGCATCCACACAAACACCAGCAGCGGCAGCAGAAACAACAAACCCGCCGTAAACGGCATCCATCGCTCCGGCACGCCCCGCTGCAGCAGCAGCGACCCCGCTGATTTCGAGACGCCATCCGCAAGGATGAAACTGGCACACAACCCAGCCACAAAAACCTCCGTCATGCATCGCCCCTCCACAAATCCCAGCACCAGCCCGAACACCATCCCTAACGCGAGCCCGTTGACAAACAGACACACCGCATCCAGCGGCGCAGGCACCAGCGCAAACACCAGCAGCACCGCATGCGCAATCCCAATCAACCCCAGCAGCGCCCGCGCTCGTCCCGCAGCCGCCATCTCGGCAATCACTTTGATCCCGATGAACTTCGACACCATGTACCCCATCACCTGCGCCGTCACCAGCCACGCTTTGGCCCCCGCCCCACCATACCCAGCCGCCGTGAACGGTTTCCGGAACCCATACATGCACGCATACGTCCCAAACGCGGCCGCCACACACCACATCGTCAGAAACCATGGCCGCGCCATCCATCGTGTGAGCCGCAGGTCATCACTCATGCTCCAGAAGAAATGAACGTCTTCAGTAGCGGCACGAAAGCATCAAGCCCAGGCGTCACCATCCCCGCCACCTTGCCCATGTCGTCATACCGCCGCACCCGTACCGCCAGATCAAAGTGCCGCTCCCGTTCAAACTCCTCCGCTTCCACCTCGCTCATCGGCCCGCCCTGCAGCCGCAGACTCCTCTGCGAGGCCTCCGACAACCCGTCGCCATACGCCGCTTCCTTCCAGCAGAGATAACGCTTCGCCGCCACATGCAGTCGGCACGCATCGGCAATCTCCTCAACAAACAGACCCTTCAGCTTCTCATAGCCGATGTCCTCATGCCGCGCATCTACTCCTTCATCCGCAATGCGTTCGCCCATGCGATGACAGAGATGCCCGTAATCATGCAGCAGCGCCGCCGCCACCACCTCCGGCGGCTCGCCCGCCTCCTCCGCAATCACCGCACACTGCAGCGCATGCTCCAACTCGGTCACATCCTCTCCATAATGCAGGTGCCCGTGCTCGCGATACGTTCGCAGCACTTCATCAAGGGTCGTCGGATTCATCCCACCCACCCTTTATCCGGGCACGCCACACGAAAGCACTTTCAGGCAACAACTCCGTGACATTCACCCCTGCATCGAAACCGCAACCCGCGCCCACCGGCGGGTCGCCGCCAGCGCAAACCCTTCCTCCAGCCGCCCCAGCGGCACCGGCGGACTGACCAGTTCCCCCCACGGCAGCGTCGATCGCCTCAGAAACGCCACCGCCCGCTCCAGATGCCGCGGCGCATAGTTGTGAAACCCTCGCATCACCACACACCCGCGCACAATCGCCTCGCCCGTAATCCCCAGCACAGAATCAGGATGCACCATCCCGACAAAATGATAGTGCCCACCCGGCCGCAGCATCCGCAACCCATCCCTGACCACCGACGGAACCCCCGCCGCCTCAATCACCAGATCCACACTCTTCCCCCTCACTTCCGCACTCAGCACCGCCTCACCGCCAAACTCCGCCACCCGCGCTAGCCGCTCCTCGTCCGTGTCCACCACCATCACCCGCCCGACGCCAGCCTCCCGCAGCAGCGCACAACCATGCAGCCCCAGCAATCCCGCCCCCTGCACCACCGCCACCCGGCACACTCGCGGTAGATCCTCGGTAACATTCGCCATCGTCGCCAGCGAACAATTCGCCGACGCCGCCACCGCATCATCAATGCAGTCATCCACCTCCACAAGATGCGTGCCCGCACGGAGCACAATGTGCGTCGCATAACTCCCGTGCAGCCCGCTCCCTTCATGCACCGTCGCATGCCCATACTTGAAAACCTTCGCGCACTTCTGCGGCAGATCCCATTCCCCGCAAGCCTCGCAATGCCCGCAACTATCCGCAGAACTCCACGTCACTCGCCTCCCCATCCACCTGTCGCGACCCGCTCCCGCCGCCACCACCCGCCCCACGCCCTCATGCCCTAGCACACACGGCGTCGGTTCTTCACGCCTCCCCGAATACGTGTGCAGATCCGATCCGCAAATCGTCGCCAGCACAATCTCCACCACCAACTCACCCGCCGCCAGCGTCTCCGGCACCGGCAGTTCCACCATGCGGATCGGTTCACCCGCCCGATCGAATATCGCCGCCCGCGCCTTCATGCCCCTCGCGCTTCCAGCCATGCCGGCAGTTCCGCTACACTCTTCAACACCACGTCCGCTCCAGACTCCAGCAGCCGCTGCTCCGCCTTCCAGATCCGCCCCTGCCGTTCCTCCGCCGACAACGCATCAAGCGCCTCACGCCCCAATCCGACCTCATTCCCGCATTCACTCAGGCCGATGCACATCATGCCCGCATTGCGCCCCTCCTTCATGTCGGCCGGAGTATCGCCAATCTTGATCGTACCAGCCATCGGATAAACCCCCAGCCGCTCCGCAATCCGGAAACACGCCCACGGCGCAGGCCTTCCCTGCGAAACTTCATCCGCACACACCAGAACCTCAGTCACCACTCCCGACGCCCGCGCCACCGGCTCCAGCACATCCATCATCGCCCGCGTGTACCCCGTCGTGCTCCCAATCCTAACTCTCCGCTCCCGCAGCCAATCAAGTGCCTCCACCACCCCCGGAATCGCCGCCCCATACACCGGCAGCTCCGCCGGCAGCAACGCCGCAAAGTCATCGTAGATCGCCTGCACAAGCGCCTCGTCAGGCTCACGACCCAATTGCCGCCGCACCCGCTCCGCCACCTCCGGATCATGCAGAATCTCACGCACATGGTCCCGCTTGTGCGATCCCATCGGCCCCCGCGCCGTCTCATCGCTGATCGGCAGCCCCGCGTTCTCAAACGCCCGGCAGAACGCCGCCAGCGGCGCACAGCACCCGAAATCCACTAGCGTTCCGGCCCAGTCGAAAATGATCAGTTCAGGTAGTTTCACGTGTTCCATGATTGAATCGTCCTCATTGCCAGTCCCCAGCTCAGCGTCATCCCCAGCCCTCCCATCGCCGTCACCATCGTCACCCGCTCCCGCGGCTCAAGCACCACCTGCGTCTGCCCGACCCGGCTCTTCAGATACGTCCCCTGCCAGCGCATCGCGATGCGCAGATCAGGAATCACCGCAAAGTCCCTCAGCGCTCCCAGAATCAACTCGTCCACCTCCGGTCGGCTCCCCACCGGCAGATCCATGCCGTACTCATGCGAATCCCCTAGCGTCAGCGTCCCGTCCTGATGCTGCGCCGCAATCACATGCACTCCCCACCGATCATGCTCCGGCAGTTCCGCCTCCAGCCGACTCCGCAGCTTCGCCGTGCTCGGACAATCCCGAAACGCCGGATAATGACACAGCGTCAGGTCACTCACAAAAATCGCCCCGAGATCGAAGCCCCCAGGCTGCGGCACCGTCCGCATCATCTGCAACCGGCACGGCTGAATCTGCGCCGCCTCCAGTTCCTCCGGGAAAAACAACCGCATCTCCTCACCCGCAGCAATCACCAGCCGGTCAAACCCGAACGCCCGCCCATCCGCCGTGTCCACCCGGTCCCCATGCACCTTCACCACAGGCACACCAAAATGAATCACCACCCCCAGCCCCCTCGCATACTCCGTCAACGCCGGAATCGCCGTCGGCGTGTGCACCACCGCTTCCTCCCGACTCAGCAACGCCCCGCGCAATCCGTCAGGATTCGCCGCCGGATAACGCCCCACCACTTCCCCAGCCTCCAGCAACTCAAAGTCCCCCCGCCCCCCGCCAAACTCATTCAGCACCCCCCACGCCTCCTCCCGGTACGCCAGACTCAGCGATCCCTGC
>QQNF01000056.1 GCA_003402705.1 Verrucomicrobiota bacterium
CTCCGCCAGAACCAGAGGCTCCCCTCACAGTCGCAACAACCGCCAACACCGACCTCCCCTCGGAACCCAAACCGTTCCTCCCACCCATCGTCACCCGCGCCGCTGCCGCCGCCGCTGCCGCCAACGCAGATCCATCCCCGCCAGAACCGGAACCCGCTGCCGCTTCGCCCGCCAGCGTACCGCTCGCTCAATCCCACGTAAGCCCGCCCGAACCGTCCTCCGAATCCCATCTCAATCACGACGACGAATCCTCCACCAGCATCGGCCTCCTCATCGGCGGTGCCCTCCTCATCATCGCAGGCCTCTACCTCGCCACCATCTCAGCCAGCGCCACCATCAGCATCATCAAGTCGCCCCCTGCCCGCAGCATCGACATCCTCACCATGTTCACCGCAGGAGCCGCCTCCGCCCTCCTCCTCCTCCTCGGCACCGGAGCCGTCGCCTACCGCCGCTGGGCTCCCCCGCTCATCCACGCGCTCGGCTGGATCCTCGTCCTCCTCTCCCTAACCTACGCAGGCACCGCCGCCGCCGTCGCCTTCTACCTCATGGGCGACGCCTCCAACTCCCTCTCTCTCCCCGCAGGCAGCGCCCGACTCCTCATCCTCGCAGCCGTCGCCGGAATCGCCATCCCCCTCGCCTTCATCGGCATCGCCCAGCGCGATTCCGCCACCAGAGCCTGCGACGCCGCTCAACCTTGCCCCAGCTGGACCGACTCAAAGCCGGTTCCCGTCCTCATGACGTTCCTCACAGGTCTCACCGTCGCCGCTCTCACGCTCTCACTCGGCTTCGCAGGCTTCAACTTTCCCGCCTTCGGCTCGTTCACTAACCACTCCATCTCCCTGCCCGCATGGGCGGGCTCCGGCGTCGTCTTCCTCTTCGCCTCCATCCTCGCCGCCGCTCAGCGCAAAACCGGCTGGTGGCTCCTCCTCCTCGCTTCCCTCGCCCTCGCCACCGCCCTCTTCATGTCGTTCCACCAATCCTCGGCCGCCGGCTTCACGGAAGCCGCGGAAGCCTCTCCCGGTGGCTCGCTCAATGCCGCCCTCCTCGCCGCAGGCACCCTCCTCCCAGTCGTTCTCATCCTCCTCATGTCACGCAAATCATTCGACCTCCACATCGACGACCACGAACACGACCACGACGCCTGACCCCTCCCATGCCCGGCGATCCTATCACCTTCTTCAACCGCCACTCCGGCCGGCTCGAACAGGAATCCATCTACGGCGAGGGCTTCCTCCGAGCCGCCTATGAAAACCCCATCGGCCGTCTCGTCGTCGCCGCGCTCATCAAACGCGCCGCCTTCTCCCGCTGGTACGGCCACCGCATGGACCAGCCAGCCAGCCGCTCCAGAATCACTCCCTTCATCGAACACTACCATCTCGATCCCTCGGAATTCGCCGACTCGCCCGACTCCTTCGCCACCTTCAACGACTTCTTCAGCCGCCGCCTCAACCCCGCCGCACGGCCCATCGACCCTAACCCTGCCTCCGTCGTCTTCCCCGCCGACGGCCGCCACCTCGGCTTCGCACGCGCCAACCAGATCAGCAGCGTCTTCGTCAAAGGTCAGCAATTCAACCTCCCCGCGCTCCTCGGCAGTCACGAACTCGCCGCAAGGTACGCCGCCGGTTCCCTCGTCCTCAGCCGTCTCTGCCCAGTCGATTACCACCGCTTCCACTTCCCCTGCGCCGGAACCCCAGGCACACCCACACTCCTCGACGGCCAACTCTACTCCGTCAGCCCCATCGCCCTCCGCCACCGTCTCGCCTATCTCTGGGAAAATAAACGCGTCCTCACCCAACTCGAAACCGATCGCTTCGGCACCGTCCTACTCCTCGAAATCGGTGCCACCAACGTCGGCACCATCGTCCAGTCCATGACGCCCGGCCAACCCGCCGCCAAAGGCGCAGAAAAAGGCATGTTCCGCTTCGGCGGATCCAGCACCATCACCATCTTCGAACCAGGCCGCGTCACCCTCGCCGACGACCTCCTCACCCACAGCGCCCAATGCCGCGAACTCTATGCACGCATGGGCTCCCCCATGGCCACAGCCTGACCTGACACACCGCCCTATTCCTTCCGGTACACTTTGTGCCCCGCGTCTCCGCCCGATAGCAGAAACGCCATCAGGTCCTTCACTTCCTCCCCGCTCATCCCCGCTATCATCCCCGGCGGCATGATCGACACCGGCGAGAATTCCACGCCCTCCACCTGATCCGCCGCCGCTTTCGTTAGCTCATTCAGATCAAACGGATTCGACGCCACCGCCACCTCGTCGCCATTGCGGATGATCAGTCGCCCATACAGCGGATCTCCACTCTTCAGCTTCACAATGCTCGCCATGTACTGCTCGGAAATCGACGCACTCGGCTCGCAGATCGCCACCAGAATGTCACGGATCGCAAACCGGTTGCCCACCGTCCCCAGATCAGGCCCGGAATGCCCTCCCTCCCCACCAAACCGGTGACACGCCACACACAACCCCGCTGAAAACATCTTCTTCCCGTTCTCGAAATCCCTTCCTCTCAGATCCGTCCCGAACAGCTTCATCGCACTCTCCACCGTCCAATTCCCAGCCGGCCCCGCAGGCTTCGGCAGCTTCGACAGATCCACCGTCGGAAAATCCGCCAGCATCCCCGCCAGCATCTCCACATCCTTCGTCTCCAGCCGCCCAATCGCATCCTTCCGGATCGCCCGGATGAATCCAGCAAAGCTCTTCCCTCCATCCTTTACTAACGCCTCGTTCAGCCACCCGAAGAAATACTTCCGGTCCTCCTCCGTCCACCCCGCACGGACTCCCCTCAGACAATACGCATAGTGAATGTTCTTCGCGTTCGGCGTGTTCGCCATCATCTTCAGTATCGCCCCGCCATACTCGTGCCGACCCAGCATCTCCTTGTCATATTCCACCACCTCCGCCCTCGCCGCCTTCATCAGCGCCGTCGTCTTCCCCACCACCGAAGGCGCGTCCAGCCACGCCAGCAACCGGCACAACTCCGCATTCTCACGGTCGTCCACCGATGGATAATGAGGATCCAGTCTCGCAATCACCTCAGCCACCTTCTCCTCCGAAGGCCGCCCCATCCTCAGAAAATACAACCCGTACGCCCTCAACAGCGCCAGCCGGTCCTCTTTCCCCACCTCCCCGTACCGCACCTCTCCTAGCTTTTCCAGCACCCGCCCTCCCTGCCCCTTGTCACCCACCCGGCTCAACGCAATCGCCCCGTAAATCACCGCCCGCGCCTCCTTCTCCCCAAAAAACCGCTCCCGCCAGCTCTCCGGATCCTGCCACTCCACCGCCACCCGCGCCGCATACCGAATGCTCCGGTCCTCATCCGACAAATACCGCCACGCCTCCGCCACCGCTTCCGCACCCCCTCCACCATTCCCATGCCACCGCTCCAGTCGGTGACGCAACGCCCGCTTCTCCGCCTCCTCCACTCCCCGAATCCTGACAAACCCCTCCCGCTTCCCTCCCGTGTACCGCACCCGATACAGCCGCGACGCCGTCGTCCTGCCACCAGTCACAAAATACATCGCCCCATCCGGCCCAAACCGCATCGCCGCAATATTCAACGGGCTCCCATGCAGAAACTCCATCTTCCGCCCCTTGTAACTCGACCCGCTCTCACTCATCTCCACCGCAAAAATCGTCCCGAATGTCCAGTCACACACAAATAATCTCTCCTGATACTCCGCCGGAAATCCCGACCCATAACCAAAACTCATCCCAGTCGGCGATCCCGGTCCCATGTCCAGCACAGACCCATTGCTATCCGCAAAGTAATCCAGCCACACCCCGGATCCTGACCGCCACCCGAACTCCGCTCCCGACGTGATGTGATTGATCCGCGTCGGCCGATACCACGGGCTCCCCACGTCAAACTCCATATCCGAATCATACGTGAACAACTCCCCCTCCCGATTCAGCGCCAGATCCACCGAATTCCGAAACCCCGACGCCACCATCGTCCATTCCTTCCCGTCCGGCGAAACCCGGCACACCCATCCCCCCGGAGCCTTCAACCCCACCGCATGCCCCATCGGGTCCGGAATCGCTCCCGTTAGCGAATCCTCTCCCCACACCGGCTTCTGCTTCGAAACCGTCCCCTCCGGCACCCTCGTGAAATTCCCGCTCACCAGATACATCCCTTTGCCGTCAGCCGTCGCAATGATCGAGTGCGCCGAGTGCTCATAACCCACGTTCAGCTTTTTCAGCATCGTGAACTCATCAAACCGATCGTCCCCATCCGTGTCCCGGATCCGGTAGAACCCACGCATGTTCGCCAGATAAAGACTGCCGAACCCATAGTGCAACCCTAACGCCCCACCCACCTTCCGCTTCCCCCAGTCTATCGGCTCATACGGAAACCCCGGCAGGCTCTCCACCCGGATTCCCTCGCCGCCAACCGGCAGCGTCACCCGGAACATCCCCTTGTCGTCCTGATCAGAAACAATCAGCCGCCCCCGCGGATCAAACGCCATCGCCACCCACGACCCCTGGCTCTCCGGCACCTCGTACAGCAGCTCCGCATCGAATCCCTCCCGAATCGTTATCCCTGTGTCCTCGTCCGTAACCATCCGTTCCCCGTCGCTCCCGGCACTCCATCCCGCACTAACACAGAACGGCCCCAGCATCAGCAACCTCAGCACAGTCAGCATTCGATTCGGCATGCTCACCATCTGAGGAACTCTCCGCGCGCAGTCAATCACTCATCCCTCCGGAAACCCGCCCGCTCCGCCGCCCCCCGAACCACCCGGAAAGCGGCAAACCCTCACACCTTCTCCCACACCGCCGTGAACTCCCGCCGGTTGTACGTCAGGTGCGTCACCGCCACCTGTCCAAGCCCCACCGCCTGCACCAGATGATGCAGCCGCTCGATCAGCACCGCACTGTCCGCCACACTGAAAACCCCCGCCGTCTTCACCGTGAAAATCACCAACCCTCCCTTCTTCAGCACCGGCAACTGCCTCAGCACCGCCTGCAGCGATTCCTCCGCCGGCCCGTTCATATCACACAGAATCGCATCCAATGCCGTCCCCGACGGCGCATTCCACGTCCTCGTATCCTGAAGATAAAACCGCAGCCCCGGCGTCCCCCGCAGCCTCGGATCCAACGGCGCACGGTCCACCGCAATCACCCGGTACTTCCTCCTCAGCAACTCCGACGTCATCCCCCCAGGACTCGCCCCTAGCTCCAGCCAGTGACTCGCCGACCGCAGCGCCGGCCGGTACAACCTCAACCAGTGCAGCGCCTCCGCGATCTTCGCCCCAGCCCGACTGATCGTCTCCTCTCCCTCCTGACGAATAAACTTCGTCCCCCCGGGATAAAACCCGTTCGCCTCCCGCGGCGAAATCATCCCCGCAAACAACCCTGTCGGCCCCACCATGCAGTACAGCGTCGGCTTCTCAGGATCCTGACTCTCCGCATCCGCCGCCGCCCTCGCCCCGAACAACTGCAGGGTCCGACCCCGCAGATTCGAAGCCAGTCCCTTGAAAAACGGATCCCGCGCCCCCGAATCCAGCGGCCCCATCAGCACCGCCTGCGGATCCAGCGGCCCGAACTTCTTCCACAACGCCTGCGCCGCTCTCTCAATAAATCCCTCCATCCCCCGCGGCGCACACGGCCACGAATGCTGCACCGGCATCCGCCACGCCACCGCCAAGGCCGCCGGCCCGCTCCGCATCCGCTCAGGCTGCACCACCTTCGCCACATGCCACTCCCGACCCAGCGCCGTCGGCCTAACCACCCGCAGATGCTGCCACACCGACTCCAGCCCGTCCACCAGCACCTCCGGCACCCGGACCAGCCAGGCAGACGCAACAGGACCCTCAGATTCAGAAACAGCAGACATCCCTCAGCGATGCCGCCCCTTCCCGCCGCATTCAAGCGCCGCCTTCCGCTTCCGCATCACGGCTCCTCATCAATCCGCTCGTCCCGCTGGTAAATCGGCAGCTGCCGCGCCGGCACCGTGAACGCCAGAATCATGATCGCCGTCCCATACACCCGCCCGAACCGGTTGTCACGCCACGCCCCATCATCCCCCTGCTCCGCCAGATAATGCGGATACATCCACGTCGCATAATTCCGCCAGTACTTCCCACCCAGCTGGAACATCCCCTGCGCATTGTAGTAATTCCCGTAATACTCGAACTCCGCCCTCTGCAGATCCCGGTAATTCGCCAGAATCCACTCCCCGGCCTTCAGGTTGTCCTCCGACGCATGCCGCCCGCACAGCTCCAGACACAACAACCCCGCCCCGCTCAGCGAATCCCGGTGCTGCTGGGTGTCCATATAACCAAAATGCCCCATCTTCCGCTCGAAGTTCCGGTAAATATACTGCACCGCCTGCTCAATCGCCTGCGGCGGCACCGGCGCACCATTCAACCGCGCCGACCGCAATGCCATCAGCGCCCACCCGCTGCACGATAAATCACTGTCCCGCGACCCAGGATGATAGCGCCACCCTCCCTGGTGCTGCACTTCCTTGTTCACCGCCTGCGCCCTCAGAATAATCCCCATCGCCTTCGGCAACGCCTCGTCAATCCGCTTCTGCCTCGCCTGATCCACCATCCCTGACACCTCCGACAGAAACAGCGTACTGATGTTGTGCGCATACATCGGCCCGTTCCCATGATCCCCGTTGTCCACAATCCCCTCCCGACTCGTATGCTGCAGCGCAAAATCAATCCGCCGGTTGATCGCCTCCCCATACTTCCCACGCCCCGGCGTGTGCCCCTTCGACAGAAACGCCATCCCCACTAACGACGATATCCCCGTGCTCCGCCCGTGCGACTCCGGAAAGGTCCCGTCCCGCTGCTCCACCGACAGCAGATAGTCAAACCCGCGGTCAATCGACTTGCTCACCTCCGCCTCGTACTTCCGGAACACATCACTCACATCCTGCCCGGACGCCGGCAGCAACGCCAGCACCAGCACCGCCACTGCCCCGAAGATTGGTTTCATCATCATAATCCCAAAAGTTGACTCTAACTGCTTCACTTGCGCTTCCCTTCCTCGCCCTGCGCCGGATCACCTCCCGACAACGCCCCGAAATACGCCCGCACCAGATCCCGGTACTCCGCCGGCACCCGATCCCCATCCGCACTCTCCGCACCAGAAATCACCCCGCGCAGCTTCACCCAGTCCGCCTGCGTCAACCCTAGCTTCGCCAGATCCGCAGGCATCTCCATCGCCGCTCCCAGCGGCTGCGGCGCAGCCTTCCCACCACTCCCCTCGCCTCCCGGCTGCGGCTGCCCTTCCCCTTTGCCCTTACCCTGGCTCCGACTGTTGCTGCTCACCTGCGGCTTCCCGCCATTCTGCGGTATCCCCATCGCCTCCGTCGCCGCCGCCGCCGCCGCCGCCAGCGACTGCGCCGCCTGCGACGCACTCTGCGCCGCATTCCCGCTGCTCGATGCTGAATTGTTAGGCCCCTGCTGGCTCCCCTGCTGCGCCGCCTGCTGCGCCTGCTGCGCCCCCTGCTGCATCGCCTGCGCCGCCTCCCCCAACGCATCCGCCTGCGTCCCCAGCGCCCCAGCCAGCGCCGCTAGCGCCCCCGCCGCATTCTGAAACGCCGCCTCCGCACTCTCCGCCTGCGCCGCCGCAGCCTGTGCCGCCGCACTCGCCGGACTAGCAGCCTGACTCGCCGCCGAACCCGCAGGATTCCCCTGCCCTTCCCCCGCTGGCTGCCCCTGTCCCGACTCAGTCGTGCCCTGCGCCCCTTGCGGCTGTCCTTGTGCCCCTTGCGGCTGTCCCTGCGCACCCTCCGGCACCGCCCCCTGACCCTGCGCCGATTCAGGAGTCCCTTGCGGACTCCCCGCCTCCCCAGCCGGCGTCCCCTCAGTCGGACTCCCCGCAGGCTTCGCCGCCTCCGCTAGCGACGCCGCCGCTTTCGCCGCCTCCGCCGCTCCCTGCTGCAATTGCTGGCTCGCCTGCCACGCCGCATCCTGCGCCGCACTCGATTGATCTACCTGCTTCGCCGCCTGCTGCTGGAACCCTTCCGCCGCCTTCCCTAGCGCCTCCGCCATCTGCGCCAGCGCCCCCTCCTTCGTCGCCAACCCGCTCTGCTCCGCCGCCTCGGCCGCCGCCGCCACCAGATCACTGATATTCCCCTGCTCCTTCGCCAGAGCCTGCGCCTGCTGCACCAGTGCCTGCACCTGCTGCTGCGCCTGCCGCAACGCCTCCTGCTGCGCCTGATTGTTCTGCTGCGACAACTGGTTGTTCAAATTCTGCGCCTGCCCCGCCGCCTGCTGCTGCGCCTGCTGCCACGCCTGCTGTGCCTGCTGCAATGCCTGATCCATCTGCTGCCTAGCCTGCTCGCTCATCGGCTGCCCCTCAGGCTTCGCCGCTCCCTCCGCTACCTCCGCATTCATCCCAGCCTCCTTCGCCAGCTGCTCCGCCAAATCCCCGAACTGCTCGGCCGCCTGCGCCAGTTCCTGCGACGCCGCCGCCGATTCCTGTGCCGCCGCCGCCGCCTCATCCTTGCCCTGCGCCACCGTTTCCGGAGCCGCCGCCGCCGCCGCCGGCGGTGGCGTACCCGCTGCCTGCGCCGCCGCTTGTGCCGCCTGCGCAGCCTTTGCCGCCGCTTCCGCCGCCGCCTGTGCCACCTCTGCCGTCTTCGCATCCGCCGCCAGATTCTCCGCCAGCTTCGCCAGCGACTCCGCCGTCTCCTTCAACCCCTCCACCGCCGCCACATTCTCCTGCCCCGCCGCCTTCGCCTCGTCCGTCCCGCTCGGTGGCGGCTGCTGGCCCGACTGCTGCTGCCCTTGCTGCTGCTGCGATGCCTGCTGCGCCGCCTCCTGCCCCTGTTTCGCCGACTCCTGAGCCAGTTGCGCCGCCTGCCGACTATCCTCCCGCGCCGCCGCCGCATCCTGCGCCGCCTCCGCAGCCATCTGGCGATGCGCTGCATCCCGTCCTAGCTGCTCCGCATTCGCCTGCTGAAACTGATTGACTTGATCCTGAATCTGCTGCGCCGCCTGCTCGGCCGCCTGCTCCGCCTGCGCCAGTGCCTGCTGCTCCTGCGGCGTATCCGCCTGCGCCGCCTGCTGCGCCAGCGCTTCCTGCGCCTTCACCGCATCCTGCACCTTCGCCACCAGCTCCTTCGCCTGCGCCGCCGCCTGCTGCGCCTGCTGTGCATTGCCCGCTGGCGGTGCCGCCGGCGGCTGCTGGTTCTGCTGCGACGCCTGCTGCGCCTGCTCCGCAGTCTCCCTCACATCCTGCATCGCATCCTGCAGATTCTGCACGCCTTGCGCCGCCATCTGATTCTCCGCCGCATCCTGCGCCAGCTCGCCAGCATTCCGCTGCGCAAATTCCTTTGCCTTCGCCTCCAGCTTCTGCCCGGCCTCCGCCAGCTTCTGCTCCGCCTGCGCCAGCTCCTGCTGCTTCTGCGGCGTGTCCGCCGCCGCCGCCTGCGCCTTCAACGCCTCCTGCTCACCAGAAAGCGCCTTCGCCGCCTCAGCAATCTCTAGCGCTTCCGTCGCCGCTCGCTCCGCACTCGCCTGCTTCGCCTCCGCAGCCTCCCGCGCCAGCCGCGCCTGCTCGTCCGCTAACGCCTGCAACTGCGCAATCTGCTGCGCCTGCTGCTGCTCCTGCGCATTCTGCTGATGCTCCTGATCCAATTGCTGAATCGCCTTCTCAAGCTGCTGATTCGCCTCCTGCGCCAGATCCGCACGCTCCTTCCGGTCATCCCGCAGCGGAATCTCCTGCGCATTCTCCGCCGCAGGATCCACCAGTTCCTTCGCAATCCGCTCCAGATCCGGAGCCTGCCGCGCATACGCCGTCTCCTTCATCCGCTCCGCCAGCTGATTCAAAAGCTCCGACGCCTTCTCCGCATGCGCCTCCGACGACTCAATCTCCTTCAGCACCTGCGGCTGAATCTGCGGGTCGTTCCTCAACTGGTCAGGCTTGTTCGCCATCTCCTGACGCGCCGCCGTCAGTTCCTTCTTCACCTCTTCCATCTCCTTCCGGATCTCCTCCGCCTGCGCCGCCACCGTCTGCTCCATCAGCGACTTAGCATCCCGCCGGATCCGGATCTTCAACTCCCGGCTCCGCCCCGTCTGCGGTCCCTTCCGCTCCACCGGCAACCCGTCCGCCGCAATCAGCGCCACCACCACCTCATTCACACCCTCAAGATCATGCGCCGCCAGATCCACCACCGCTCCCCCTACCCACTCCCCAACCTCCGGCGATACCCGCGTCGGCAGCGGACTAACCACCACCTTCTTCTCCGGCTTCCCCTGCGGCAGCAGCTGCATCGTCACCGCCGCCACCCCGAAATCCTCACGCACCGTGTACTCCAGCGGCAGCTTCTCCGTCGGCCGCAACTCAAACTCGCTCTCCAGCGGCGAATCAATCGTCACCGTCGGCGCACGGTCCATCTCCGCCCGGATCACCGCATCGTCCCGCACACTCTTGATCCCATTTCCATCCGCAAACTCGAAATACCAGTTCGTATCCATCCCCGGCGCCAGCTCCACTTCCCAGTACGCCACACTCGTCCCGTTCACCTCCGCCAGCGCCACTTCCCCACTCGCCTTCCCGTCAACCAATGCCGCCGCACTCACCACCGCCCGGTTCAGCACGGCCTTCACCTTCACCTTCGTCCCCGCCGGCCCTATCAGATCCGCCACCGCATTCTCCTTCATCTCCGCCGCCCGGCCAGTATACTCAGGATACTCCCACGCCAGAGTGAAACTCTCCACCGACGGTCTCGGCAGCACCGTCAGCTCAAATGGCACACTCCGCGCACGGCCAGCCGTCGCCACCGCCACAAATCCCGTCTCCACCGCCGGTATCCGCAGCGCAAACCCACTCTCGTCCGCCTCCGCCTTCACCGCCGCATCCGGCAGCATCGTTTCCTCCACCACCCGCCCATCGGGCAATGTCATCCGCAACGCCACCCGTTCAGGCTTGCCTTTCACCGCCACCTCAATCCCCACAGGATCTCCCGTCGCCACCGTCTGCGCCCCACTCACCACCCGAATCTGCCCGGACCAAGCATCCCCAATGTCCGCCAATGGCGCAAACACCCGCGCCACTAACCGCGGCACCGTCCGCGGCCAGAACGCAAACAACCCAGCCAGCACCACCAGCCCTGCCAGCGCCGCCATCGCAGGCCCCCTCGCCCGCCGCCCGCTCAACTCCTGCCGCGCACTGATCTTCGCCACATCCCCAACCGCATCGCTCACCACCGCATCCAGCAGCTCCCGCGACGACCCCTCACCAGACTTCCCGGAAAGCTCCACAGCCGTCGATATCCGCTCCTGCATCTCCGGATGCTGCAGCTCAAGCCACCGCGCCACCGACGTCAGCGTCAGCCGTCGACTCAACGGCCGCACCAGAAACCGCCAGAACGCCAGCAGCGTCACCACTAACGCCCCCACCGACAGCGCCAGCCGGACCATCTTGTGCTGCACCCCGAACGCAAAATCCAATCCCATCACCGCCAGCACCGCAAACAACCCCACCGCCACCGTCGCCAGCGTCCCCTTCAGCAATTGAATCCAGCGCGCTCGCCAGATCACCGATCTCAGCCTCGACACAATCGGCGCAGGCAGGCGGCGGACTTCAGAATCAGTTTGCGGTGTGGCAGCCATGGCAGTCAGTCCCGGAGGACGGTTGAATCATCAGATATGGGAAGCAGCGCCCCCCGGTGAAATGCTAAACCAGAATCGCTCATCACACCAGCCCTCCCCTCCGCCGCAAAACCCACTCCGCCGTCCCCGCTCCAACCGCCACCAGCAGCAGCAGCCAGTTGTCCCACAAGGTCGTCTCCCGTCGCTTGATCACCACTTTCGTCGGCGCCCCAAACAACCGGATCAGTTCGTCCGCCGAACCCGGCGCAACCACCGCCCCGCCACTCAATGACGCCACCTTCGCCGCCAGCTCCCGATCCACACTGATCTCTCCAAGCTCCACAGGATTCCCCTCCGCCGTCACCGTCAGCTTCTGATCCACCCGCGCCACATTCTCCTTCGCCAGCAGCTCCGCCACTTTGTCCCCAGCCAGCTCAACCCGATACACTCCCGGTTCCGACAGCGACTCAACCTCGGTCTCATACATCCCGTGCGAATCCGCACGGTACGTCAGCGGCTTCACCATGATCCGCTCATCACCCTTGTAAATGATCGCCTTCACATCCGCATCCGCCACCGGCCGGAAGGTCTCATCCACCAGCCTCGCCATGATCTTCACAGGCTGCCCCGGCTCCACACTCAGCCGGTCCGTCCCCAGTCTCACAAAATTCGTCCCCGCCGCCAGATTCTGACCAGCCCCCCACCGCATCAGCTGCCCCCAGAACCGATGGTGATACGTGTCCCCCACCCCATAACGGAACCGCCACGTCTGATCGAAATTCAGCATCACCACTTTCCCTAACCCTGTCTGCGCCGTCACCACCAGCGCCTGCTGCTGCTCGGTCTGCCGCTGCCTCAGCAACGCACTCGCCAGATCCCCCGCCGGCACCGCATCCGCTCGCCCCGGCACTTCCACCCCGGACGCATCCAGCACCACAGGCTTCGCCCACGCCAGCACCGACGCACCAGGCTTCACCGCCCGAATCGGATGCCTCCAGCTCAACGGCGGAATCTCATCCCAGATCCGCGCATTGTCGACGCCACTCAAGGACTGCAGGAATATCGTGCTGCTCCGCCCGTCCGCCGTCAGCGCCAGTCGATACGATGGCTCCGGCCCGAGATACACCGGCGCCGTCCCCGCATCATACTCCACCGGAATCAGCGCCCGCGCCGCCTCGTTCGTAAACGCATGCGGCATGTGCGACGGCCCAGCCACCAGCACCAGCATCGCCCCGCGCCGATCCACACACTCCCGGATGATGTTCCACGTCTCCTCCCCTAACGTCCCCGGCGGCAGATCGCCCAGGATGATCACGTCGAACTTCCGCCAATCCTCCGGCCGCTCCGGCAGACGCGTCGCTTCCGAATCCCCGAACTTCCGCGCCGCACTCGCCGGAATCGCCGGCAGCGGCTCCGCTCCCGCTAGGGTGTCCGGATGAATCAGCACGTGCTGCAAGTGCACACTCTTGTCCCGGCTGTCGAACAGGTTCCGCAGATAACGGAACTCCCAGCGCGGCACATCGTCAATCAGCAGCACGTTCGTCCGGTCGTCACTCACCGCCACATCGAAATCCCACTGGTTGTTATTCGGAAACAACTCGCCTTCCAGCGGCTCGATCACCAGCGAATAACCAAAAATCCCCTTCTCCGGCGGCTGATCCGCCAGCCGCAGCGTCGTCCGGAAATCATCCTCAGGCACCGGCACCGTCTGCTCCGATACCACCTTGCCTTCCTTCAGCAGCTTCACCTTCAACTCTTTCCCCCGCAACCCATCCGCCTTCAGATCAGCACGAATCCTCACCCGGTCGCCCAGAAACACACTCTGCGGACTCGTCAGCGCAATCACCGCCGCATCCTTCGTCCCTCGCGAACTCCCCGTCACAATCGCACTCACCGGCGATCCCTGCAGCCCAAGCCCGCGCGCCGCATCGTCCGGCGGCAGCAACCCGTTGTGCCGGAAATCCGACACCACCACCACCGACGCCAGATTCTCCGGCGGCCACGTCTCCCGAATCTTCTCCAGCGCTCCCGTCAGGTCACTCCGACGCCGCAACGCCGCATCCTCCGTGAACGACTCCGGAGTCATCGACTCCAACTCCGCCGCCTTGCTCCCGAAACGCATCAGCTGCAGCGTGTACTTCTCCTTCACCTGATCAAGAAACGACGCCTTCCCGTTCCCCGCACGCGTCAGCGCCTGCCGCGCCATCTCCGCACGCGTCCGACCCGTCGCCGCATCTATCTTCTCCCGCGCCTCAGCAGGCAACCCCTGGTAAAATGTCTCGTCCACCGCCAGCGCCAGCGGCGACGCTCCAGCCAACCCTTCCTCCATCGCCGTCGCCGCATCGCTGAACCCGCGACGCAACTGCCGCGAATTCCTCCCATTCAATCCCGCACGCACCTGATTCAATCCCTCCAGCGTGTCATTGCCCAACCGCCGCCGCAGCAGGTCCTGCACCCGTCTCAAATCTTCACTCAACCCGCCGCCCGCTCCATCAATCGCCCCTCGCGCCGTCGCCGCCCACTTCCGCGCCTCGTCTTCCAGCTGCCTCAATCCCTCCGCCTCCTTCTCCAATCGCTCCTTCTCCTCTTCACGCCCTGACAACTCAATCACCCGCAGCGCCTCCGCCGCCGCATCCAGCCGCCGCTGCACTCCCCGCCCCTCCGCCAGCACTCCCGCCAGCACCGGCCTACCCTTCATCACGTCCATCCCCTCAAACGCCGCCAGCGCCAGCTTCTCGTCCACCGGCATCCCCCGATCCGCAATCTGCATCGACGCAGAATCATCCACCAGCACCACCACATTCCGATCCTCCCTCCGCTCCTCATCCCGCGCAAACACCGGCTGCACCAGTATCGTCAGCACCGCCGCCGTCATCAGCAGCCGCAACCCCAGCAGCCACCGCCCCACCCCCGGCCGCACAATCCGCTTCTCCAGTTGGTACAGCCCGATGATGATCTCAATCGCCGCCGCCCCCACTAGCGCATTCACCCACAACGGCCACGACGACTCCAGCACCAGATGCCGCGCAATCGCCTGCCACACCGACCAGATCGCCGCCGTCCCCGCCGCCGTCCTCACCAACCCTCCAGCCGCGCGCACCCATCCCCCACCCGGCAGCCGCCGCGAGGCCCAGTGAAGAATCACCCACATGGTCAGCAACCCCGCCGCCAGCAGCCATAAGGTCGCCACAGGGATCCCCGTATCCAGTAAGTCAGTGCGCAGTGGTTTAGTCGGCATTCAGTACGTCAGTGAAAATCATCGCCCGCTCACGAAACCCCACCCCCCTGCCGGACCCGGTCCAGCGCCGCCCGAAACTGCCGCGAGGGCTCGAACTTGTTCTCGAAATCAACCGCAAGGTCCTCCCCGCTCCGCCGCCCGACCGCAATCCACCGCGTCAGCGCCGTCTCGCACAGCAGCAGAAACAACGCGCCCACCGCCAGATACTTCCACAGTTCCTCACCAAACTCCCGGCCCGACAGCACGTTGATGATGTCCTTCACCCCCGGCGGCTCCAGCAGCTCGATCCGGTTCCTCACAAAATCCAGATCCTTCGGCCCCAGCACACTCAACCGGCTCTCCGCCGCGTCATCCGCCACACTGAACGGAATCGTCCCGTCCTTCCCCAGCAGCGCCCCATACTCCTTCGCGCTCTCCTTCGGCACCTCAATCCGGTAAAGCCCCGGCACAATGTCCTCACCTAACCGCGCCACCAGCCCACCCCTCGTGAACACCAGATCCGCCCGCCGCGGCCGCTCATCAGGCCCAGCCACCGCCAGCGACCCAACCACCGTCTCCGGCACCGTTCCCCCGGGCGGAAACGGCGTCAGGCAATCCGACGAAATAATCTCCCGCTGCTGGCTCTGACTCCTCCAGTACACCTGCATCGCCGCTCCGCCACTCCCATCCACCAGATCAATCTGAATCGGATAGTAACGCCCCGCCTGCAGCGTCATCCGCCCCTCGCCCCCGCGCTCAATCACCTTCTTCCCCCCAATCGTCACCGCAAGGCTGTCATCACCCCACCCGTCAAACACATATTCCTCCGAATACCGCGGCACCATCGCGCCAGTCCACCGCGCCGTGAAATCCGCCGGCACACCCGCTCCAGGACTGCCCCCGCCCCACTGAAAATCCGGCTTCGGATCAATCCTCACCAGCGCCGGCTGCCCAGTCGCCACTCCCTTGAAATACTCTCCCTTCAACCCGCCCTCACTCGCCCCCCTCGACAACGGCAGATTCAACTGCGCCGCCGGTTCGCGATTCAACGGCTGCCCCTCAGGATTCGCAAGGTAATACACCAACTGGTGCACCAGCGCCACAAACGCCTGCCTCGACGGCAGGTTCCCCGCCGCCGTATCAAAATTGCACGACGCCATTAGCACACTCCCGAACCCTGACTTCACCGACGCAATGAACGCATCCCCGTTCGCCGTCCGCCCGCCCGTCGAGGCCCCGCTCGTCGCATCCGCTTCCATCTTCCAGTACCGCTGCAGCAGGGTCGTCCCCAGATCGCTCTGCTTCGTATCCGCCACCAATCGCAGCGCCGGATGCGTGAACGTGGTCATCGCCAGACTCACCCCATCCTTCGGCAGCGCCTCGCTGATCAGCCGCGCCGGCAGAAACCGCCCGCCATCCGCCGTCCGCCACTGATTGTAAAACGCCGCGTCCGCTCCCGTCCCCGGCAACACCATCAATCCACCCCCGCCTTGCACCCACCCAGTCAGCCGCCGCGCCGCCGACTCCGGCAATTTCTCCACCCCAGCCAGAATAATCACCCGCCACGCCGCAAACGACCCTAACCCCACCGCACGGCTCAATGGCATCACCTCGGGTGCCATCGCCACCGCATCCTTGCCCCCCTCCTTCGGCGCCGTCAGCACCGACGGTGCCAGCGCCAGCGCCGTAAACGCTCCCGCACGATCCAGAAACCGCTCCGCTGGATTCCCGTCAATGATCAGCACCGGCAACCGCTCAATCACATTGCACACACTCACCGTCTCATCATCCAGCGCCAGCTCATCCCGACCCTGCACCACCGCCTTCACCGGAAAACTCCCCGATTCCTTGAACTGATGCAGAAATCTAACCGTCTCTTTCGCCCCGGGCTGCAGTTGCCCGGTCCCCGGATCCTTCAGCACCGTCTCCCCAATGTGCAGCTCAACCCCTCCCGGCGTCACCGCCTCCGTCCCCGTGTTCTCCACCGTCACATCTATCGAAACCGGCCGGTCCGTCCCGATCACCTCTCGACTGTACGCAATCCCCGCCGCCGTCACATTCCGGAACGCCGTCGGCAGCGCATACTTCCTCAGCATCACCTTCGGCTTCGACGGCAAAGTCTCCATCCCCGCCAGCAACGCCTCCCACCGCGCCCGGTTGTCCAGCTCCCATCCCATATTCTGCCCATCCGTCAGCACAATGATCTCTTTGTTAGGATTCGATCCGCGGGACACCGCCACCGCCGCCGCCGCCAGCGCATCAAACGCCGCCATCCGCCCGCGCACCGGCTTCATCCCGTTCAGCGCTTCCATCAGCTCAGTCTTGTTCACCACCGGCTCCGACACCCGCGCCATCGGCACCGGCCCGCCCAGAATCAGGCTGAATGCATTCCCCCCACCAGCCTTCTCAATGATCTCCCGCGCCTCCAGCAGCGCCAGATCGAAATTCGTCCCCGCCGCCCCAGCCCGCAGCTGCATCGACGTCGACCCGTCAATCACAATCGCCACATCCTTCCTCCCCGTCGTCCCGAAACGCTTCAGATTCCACTGCTTCTCATACATCACCGCCAGCACCGTCAGCCCCAGCAGCGCCAGGCCCCCTAGCAATAGCAGCCAGAACCACTTCCGCCGCCCCCGCAGCACAATCGCCGTCGTAATCGCCACCAGCGACAGCAGAAAACCCGGCAGCACCACCCCCCACGGAATCGCCGACCCGGGCGGCACAAACGGCCGCGCCACCGCCAGCGCCAGCAACCCCATCAGCAGACACCGCGCCCCCATCAGCAGCGCCTCCTCCAGCTCAATCCGGCTCTTCCGCGACTCCACAGAATCAATCAGAAACTGCATCGCCCCCCAGTCCACCACCTTCGCCGCCTTCCGCGACAGCAGATGAATCACGATCGGTATGAGCACCGCCCCAAGCCCGGCCAGTAACGCTGTATTGATGAAAGACACGCAGGATCGTCAGGAAAATGGTTTCAGCGCCGCGACGCTCGACGCGCCAGAAAATCAGCCATCGCCCGCGTGTACGGGGTTCTCGTCGACAATGGCACGTAATCCGCATTGAGCCGCCCGCACGCACTCTCCAGCTTCGCCACGTGCTCCCGCACCCGCTCCAGATACGCCGCCCGGATCGTCCGCGGATCCACCTTCACCTTCCCCACCACGCCCTCAAGATCCTTGAACTCCTGACTCGGCCCGAACGGAAACGTCAGCTCCTCCTCCGCCATCACATGAAACAGCACCACTTCATGATTCTGATAGCGGAAATGATGCATCGCCTCCACCAGCTGCGCCGCTGGCTCGAAACAATCCGTCAGGATCAGCACCAGCCCCCGCGACGGGATCCGCTCCGCCACCTCATGCAGCGTCGCCGCCAGCCGCGTGTCATTCCCAGTCTCCGTCCGGTCCAGCTCCCCTAGCACCTGCCTCACCTGGCTCGGCCGGCTCGCCGCCTTGATATAAGATCGGATCCGGTCGTCAAACGTCACCAGTCCCACCGCATCCTGCTGCTTGATCATCAGATAAGACAACCCCGCCGCCAGATACCGCGCATACTCGAACTTCGACACCATCTGCCCAGCCACCGGCGCAGACAGCTCCCCGCGGTACTTCATCGACCCCGAACAATCCAGCACCACCGTCGCCCGCAGGTTCGTCTCCTCAATGTACTGCTTGATGTAATACCGGTCGCTCTTCGCAAACACACGCCAGTCCAGATCCCGGATGTCATCCCCAGGCGCATACTGCCGGTGCTCCGCAAACACCACACTGAATCCCTTGTTCGGACTCGTGTGCCGCCCCGACATCGCCCCCTGCTTCTTGGCCCGCGCCATGAACTCAAGCCGCGCAAACGTCGCCGCCGCTTCGTCAGGAAGCAGCCGCATATAGGAACTCTCAGGTAACGATGCCATGAAATTTCAGTCGGTTCTCTCACCAGCACTTCCCGCTCCACCCCCGCTGCCGCCCACGCGTCAGTCGAGTGGCTTGCTGTAGCGTTTCCATGCTCGGGGTTTGCGGCGGCGCTTCGGGAACAACAGTCGGAACAGCCACGCAAACGGCGCCGTCAACACGTAGCCGAGCGCGCCCAAAAAGGTCTGGGGTGGTTGACGCCTCACACTTCAAGTTCAGCCTTGGGTTTGAAATGCTCCAGCAGCATCCGCACAATCTGATCACTCTTCACCCCCGCCGCCTCCGCATTGAATGTCGTCAGAATCCGGTGCCGCAGAACCGGCAGCGCACAATGCTGCACATCCCCAGTCGTCGCATGAAACCGTCCCTGCAGAATCGCCCGCGCCTTCGCCGCCGTAATCAGATAGATCCCCGCCCGCGGCCCAGCTCCCCATCCCACCATTTCCTTCACAAAATCCGGCGCATCCGCCTCCTTCGGCCGCGTCGCCCGCACCAGCGTCGCCGCATACTCCACCACGTGATCCGCCACCGGCACCCGCCTCACCACCTCCTGCAGCTCCATCACCGTCTTCCCATCCAGTAGCTTCTCCACCGACACTTTCTTCGTTCCAGTCACCTGACGAATGATCGCCTGCTCCTCCGCAGCCGTCGGATACCCCACATGAATGTTGAACATGAACCGGTCCAACTGCGCCTCCGGCAGCGGAAATGTCCCCTCCTGCTCAATCGGATTCTGCGTCGCCAGCACGAAAAACGGCTCCGGCAGCTGATAACTCGTCTCCCCCACCGTCACCTGCCGCTCCTGCATCGCCTCCAGCAACGCCGCCTGCGTCTTCGGCGGGGTCCGGTTGATCTCGTCCGCCAGCACCATGTTCGCAAAAATCGGCCCGTGCACAAACCGGAAGTTCCGCTTCCCGCTCGCCTGGTCAATCTCCAGAATGTCCGTCCCCGTAATGTCCGCAGGCATCAGGTCAGGCGTGAACTGAATCCGCTTGAAACTCAAATCCAGCACCTTGCTCAAGGTCGATACCAGCAGGGTCTTCGCCAGCCCAGGCACACCCTCCAGCAGCGCATGCCCTTTGCAGAACACCGCAATCAGCATCTGCTCCACCACATCCGTCTGCCCCACAATCACCTGCCCCACCTGCTCCTTCATCTGCCGGTAAACCGTGTTGAGCTGGTTCACAGTCTCCCGGTCGTCTTTCAGACTCGTCGTCTCAGGGGGCACAAGGCGTTCACTCATGCAGAGACAGGCATCAGTTCCGGCCTGCAGTCAACTCCGCGCGCGAGTTTCTCGCTCCTCACACCCGTAAACCCGGCAATCGCCGACCCGTGGGTCAGGCATTCCCCGACCAATTTCACGCTATTCCAATCCAAGCCACCTCTCCACAGGCACCTGCGTCGTCAAAAGCCACAGCGACAACCCAGCCGTCACCCCCGTCCACAGCAGCAGCCACGGGTTCCTCAACAGCTGCTCAGGCTCCAATCGCGCCCCCGTCTCGCTCATCGCATGCCGGAAATACGCAATGATCGCAAACAGAATCACCGGAAACACCAGCACCTGCCCCCGCAACGGCGGCAATGACGCCATCGCCAGCCCAGCCCCGAAACAAAACAGGTTCGCATACGTGATCATCGCAATGATCAAACTGTTCTCTGTATACACACTGAACGACTTCCGATACCGCCCGCTCACCTCCGGATCATTGATGAACCGGAACTCCGCATACCGCTTCCCAGTCATCAGCAGCGCCCCAAACGCCCACCACGCCAGCACAATCGTCCACGGCGGCCACCGCCACTCCCCCAGCGACAGCGCAAACCACCCCAGCCACAGCCGGATCGGATTGTTGAAGCTCTCCGCAATCACATCCATGAACGCCCGATCCTTCAACCGCACCGGCGGAATGTTGTACACCAACCCGCTCGCCAACAGCATCCCCAGCGCCAGCACATACCCATTGCTGAACAACCGCGCCGCCATCCAGAACCCAGCCACAATCAGCACTCCCATAAACACCCACAGATACTTCACCTCCACCCGCCCCGCAGGAATCCCGCGGTGCCGCTTCGTCGGATGCAATCGGTCAAACGGCGCATCAAGGATCTCGTTCAATATATAGTTCGCCGACGCAATCAGGCACGCCGGCACCAGCGACACCAGCGCCGGCAAAACCGCATCCCCATGGTCCCAGCACTCCGGATGCAGCGCCACCACCACCACATGCCCGAAAACAATGAAGATGTTCTTCAGCCAGTGATCAGGACGCGCGATTTTCAGATATTCCAGCATGGGCAAGGCCCACGACTCTCAACCCGCCGCCACCTCGTTGTCATGCGGAAAAAACCACCCCGCAATTTCGCCGTTCGACAGCAGCAGAATCCCGTTCAAGGTTCCCCGCCGTTCCCCGCCCAACCCCATGCCGCTCGAGGACCTCCGTCAGAAAATCGATGCCGTCGACCGCGACCTGCTCCGCCTCCTCAACGAGCGCGCTGACCTCGTCCACGAGGTCGGTCTCGTCAAAAAACAGGCCGGTCTCCAGATCTATGCCCCGGAACGCGAAGAAGCCGTCTTCCAGGGCCTCGTCCGCAAAAACTCCGAAATGCAGGGCCGTCTCCCCGAACGCAGCATCCGCGCCATCTACCGCGAGATCATGTCCGCCGCCCTCGCCCTCGAAGACGATCTCCGCATCGCCTACCTCGGCCCAGAAGGCACATGGACCCACCAGGCCGCCGTCAGCCGCTTCGGTGCCAGCGTCGCCTACTCCCCCACCGAATCCCTCGAACAGGTCTTCGATGCCGTCGCCCGCCGCACCGCCGATTACGGGGTCGTCCCCGTCGAAAACAGCACCGAAGGAGCCGCCGTCCACACGCTCGACCTCTTCGCAGAAAGCCCAGTCCACATCTGCGCCCAGATCCTCCTCAGAATCGAAAACTGCCTCATGTCCCGCAGCCCGAGGGATGACGTCCGCGTCATCTACAGCCACGCCAACGTCTTCGCCCAATGCCGCCAGTGGCTCCTCCGCCACTTCCCGGACGCCGACCTCATCGAGGTCCCCAGCACCACCCGCGCCGCAGAAATCGCCTCCCGCACCCCCCACTCCGCCGCCCTCGGCGGCCCCCTCGCAGCCCAACTCCACGGGCTCGAGGTCCTCGAACACCGCGTCCAGGACAGCGCCACCAACTCCACCCGCTTCCTCGTCCTCAGCGAACGCACCTGCCCAGCCAGCGGCCGCGACCGCACCTCCATCATGTTCAGCGTCCGCAACGAACCCGGCTCTCTCTTCCAGGCCCTCGCCCCGTTCAACGACCTCCACCTCAATCTCTCCAAAATCGAAAGCCGCCCCTCCCGCCGCCGCGACTGGGAGGTCTTCCTCTTCCTCGACGTCCTCGGCCACTGCGAAGACCCACCCGTCAAAAAAGCCCTCGGCGAACTCGCCGCCCACTGCAGCTTCGTCCGCGTCCTCGGCTCCTACCCAGCCACCGCAGAAGTCAGCCGGTCCTGACCTCGCGTGCCGCTTCCTGACGACCCCATGCCCTCCCCCATCCCGCTCGACTCCGCAGCGGTCCCCTCCCCACCTTCCTCCCGCCGCAGCGGCAGCAGGCTCTCCCTCCGCAACGGCGCACTCGCATGGTTCATCGCCGGCTGGTGGTTCCTCCCCGCAGGCATCATCCACGAAATCTGGCTCTGGGCCCTCCTCCTCCCAGCCCTCTGGTTCTGCCGCACCGACGCCCTCCGCCAGCTCCGCCCCGGCGGTGTCGCCCTCCCCACCGCAGGCTTCCTCTTCTCCCTCCTCGGCCTCTCCGCCGCCACCGGCCACCTCAGCTCCCCAGACGACCTCCTCCACGCCCTCCGCGACATCTTCGGGCTCCTCATCTTCATCATCTCCACCGGCGCAGCCGCCTCCGACGACCAATGGCTCAAAACCCTGCGCCGCGTCTGCGTCCGCATGGCCCTCATCTCCGCAGTCGTCAGCCTCATCGTCTTCTGGGGCGTCAACGGCGCCGCCCACTTCGGCGAACGGCTCCGCAACTGGTTCGTCCACGGCGGCCAGCACCCCGTCCCCACCGGCATCGCATGGGGCTTCGCCGCCGTCTGGGCAGGCACCGGCTTCACCAGCGCCTCCACCCCACGCCGCCGTCTCCGCTGGGCCGTCGGCCTCGCCATCCTCGCCTTCGCCATGTGCTGCTGCCAAAGCCGCGGAGCCGCCCTCGCCGCCTCCGGCGGCTTCGCCATCCTCGCCCTCGCCGGCCGCTCCCGCCGCTCATGGATCCCTCTCCTCATCGCCCTCGCCGCCGCCGCAGCCTTCCACTCAGTCTCCACCGCCCTCGCATGGCGCGCAGAACAAGTCCGCTCCAACCCCTCCGAAAGCCTCCTCCCCTCCCAACCCCCCGACCCGGATCTCGAACTCCTCTCCCAGCAAGGCCTCAAAAGCTGGATCGACCGCGGCGACACCGGCCGCATCGACCTCTACGGCGTCATCCTCCGCCGCCTCGCCAACAACGAGGAACGGCTCTTCGGAAAAGGCTGGTCCGCTCCAGATTCCTCCGCCGCCGAAGTCGGCTGGCCCGCCGACCACCCCCACAGTGTCTGGATCGCCTCGCTCTACCACCACGGCCAGATCGGCGCCGCCGCCCAATTCCTCCTCATCTGCTTCCTCCTCTCCCGCGCATGGACCGTCTACCGCCGCGGCCGTGGCCTCGAACCACTCGTCCTCCTCACCTTCGGCATCGGTGCCTGCATCTTCGACGGCCACTCGCTCACCACTTTCTTCACACTCCCGCGCTACGAACCGCTCGTCTTCTGGCTCCCCGCAGCCCTCGCCGGAGGCCACTGGCTCGCCCCGGATCCTCCATCCGACCCGATTTCCCCTGACACTAACATCGAGTCCGCTCCCGTTCCCTGACACTCCCGCCTCACTGCGCTGCCGGCCGCTTCAGGGTCCCGTCCAGCACCCCGCCCAGCGCCGCTGGCGTCGACGCACTCGCCACCACCGCATCCCCGCGGCACACATGCACCACCGTCCCCTCACCAGGCTCGGCCCGCCCCTTCAGAAACGGATGCGCCGCCACTAGCTCCTTCGCAGCCTCGCTCCCATCCAGATACATCAGCGCAGCATCCGCTCGGTACCACCGCCGCAATACCGCCAGCATCGCCCCCCGATCCGCCGCCTCCGGCTTCCCGCTGATCACCACCCGCAACGGTGGCTCCGCCGCCAGCTCCGCCGCCCGCAGAAACCTCACAAACGCAATCGGCGTCACCCCGCTCTGCGCCGCAAACCGATCCATGATCTTCCGGCAATGCTCCCCATACGCCACCTTCCCAGTCAAATGCCCCAACCGCATCAGATTCACCGCAGATACCGACCCCGCCGCCAGCTCGGTCGCCTCGTCCATCGACTTGATCCGCTGAAAGATCTCCGCCGACGGCGGCCCATCAAAAAACCCGGAATCCTCCACGTCCCACAACTCCTTGATCTGCTGATCCTGCAGCTCCCCCGCCACCTTCAGCCACCGCCCGTTCCCCGTCGCCTCATACAAATCCACCAACGCCGCTATCATCATCGCATAATCCTCCGCATACCCCGGCGCAGTCGACGGCCCGTCCAGAAACGCATGGATCAATCCCCCCTCCTTCCGCCTCAGCTTCGTCAGCACAAACTCCGCCGCACGCACCGCTCGGTCCGTCAGCACCGCATCCCCAAGATGAAAACCTGTCCGCGCCAGCCCCGAAATCACCGTCCCGTTCCAGCTCGTCAGCGCCTTGTCCTCCAGCACCGGCCGCGGCCGCTTGTTCCGCGCCTCCAGCAGCTTCACCCGCGCACCCTCCCACACCCCCTTCGCCTTCTCCGCCGCCATCCCTAACTCCACCCCAGCCTCCTCCGCACTCTTCTGCATCACCAGCAGATTCGCCCGCGGCAACCGCGACCGCACCGCAGAATCAATCGGCACATTCCCACGCTCCTCCAACCCAAACATCATCGCCACCAATGGCGCAGCCTCACCCCCGACCAATTTGTCCACTTCCGCCTTCTCCCACACATAAAACGCCCCCTCCTCCAGCCGCTCACTCCCAGCCGCAGAACTGCTCGACCCCTCCGCACAGTAAAACCCTCCCCCAGGATGCGACAACTCCGTCATCGTATACTCAAGGGTCCGCCGCGCCGCCTCCGCAAACTCCACTTCCCCTGACAACTGCGACGCCGCCGTCAGCACCACCGCCATCGACCCCTGATCATACGCCATCTTCTCAAACTGCGGCACCGCCCAGTACGAATCCGTACTGTACCGGTGAAACCCTCCCGCCAGCTGGTCATGAATCCCCCCCCCAAGAATCCGCTTCAGCGAATACACCGCCATGTCCAGCGCCGCCCGACTCCGCCCGAACCCTCCCCCCTCCGCACGCACCGCATACCGCATCAGAAACTCGAAATTGTGCGGCTGCATGAACTTCGGCGGCTCGCTGAACCCGCCATTCACAGGATCATACAAACTCCGCAGCTTCTCAAACACCGCCCCGCGCAGCACCTCCGCAAAATGCCCGAACGCCTTCCCACGCCACTCCTCATCCTTCAGCTTCGGAAACAGCATCGCCGCAGACACCGGCCGCAATTGCTCCACTACCTTCCTGCCCCGCCCAGCCCCTAACTCCCGAAACAGCCGGTCCAGCTCCGCCGCAGGCAGATCCGCCACCAGATACTGCAGCTCATCCCTCCCAATCCCCTCAAACCGCCCCGCTCGCTCCCCCTCCGGCACCGCCATGAACTCAGCCACCCCCTTCAGATTCTCATTGCCAGCCCCATTCGGCACCTGCCACCGCCGCCGGTAATCCGCCAGATACCGCTCCGACCCATCCTTCGCCTGCCGCTCCACATACCCACGATCCGTCGCCCACGTGCTCGCCACATGGTTGATCGTTGTCTCCCACGACGCACTGCTCCCAACCGACTCCTTCGCAAAGTAAACCCCAGTGTACACCGGCACCCCGTCCGGCGTCAGCCAGATGTGCAGCGGCCACCCGCTCTGCTGCTGCTTCCAGAACGCATAATGCAGATACGCATTGTTCAAATCCGGCCGCTCCTCCCGATCCACCAGCACATTCACAAAATGCCGGTTCATAAACCGCGCCACCTGAGGATCCGTAAACGAATCATCCTGCATCTTCTGCGTCCACGGACAACTCGCATACCCAATCGACACCAGCAGCAGCTTCCCCTCAGCCTTCGCCTTCCCAAACGCCTCCTCCCCCCACGGATACCAGTCCACCGGATCCTTCGCGTGATTCCTCAGAAACGCCGACTGCTCGTTCTTCAACCGGTTCGCCGTCCCCACCCCAGGCAATGGCCCAGTCTCCGTCTCCACCTTGTGATCCACCCCCTGCTTCACCGCCGTCACAGGCTTGCCACACCCACTCAATAACACCGCACCGCTCCACAGAACAGCACCCATCGATCGTCTAATATACCTGTCGGAAATTCGCATAACGGTAGATCCTCCTTCCGGATCGAGCCTCGACCATGCCCGATCTCCAGCCCTTTTCAATTCAAATCCCCCATCCCTTATCCCCCCCCCCCCCCCCCCCCCCCCCCCCGGGCCCCACCCCCCCCCCCCCCCCCCCCCCCCCCCCCCCCCCCCCCCCCCCCCCCCCCCCCCCCCC
>QQNF01000057.1 GCA_003402705.1 Verrucomicrobiota bacterium
CCCCCCAAGAGGCCTGTCTACATATCCACTCCGCCGCCCCCCTCCAAGAAGCCTGTCAAATTGTCCACCCACCACTCGGCCTCCCTTCCGCGCCACCTCCAAGAGCCCTGACGACATTCCCCGCGCCCCCAGAGAGGCCTGACCGCTTATCCACTCCTCATGACCGCCCCCCGCTCCCTCCGCGTCCGCATCATCGCAAAAATCATCGCCTCCATGACACCCCCCACCCCCTGATCCCACGCCCCCCCTCCAAGAGCCCTGTCCACTTATCCACTCCTCACTCGTCCTCCGTCCATGCACGCCATTCCCCGCGCCTCCCAGAGAGCCCTGTCCGCTCATCCACCTTGTGTCCCAACGGGACACCGTATACCAGCCCAGAGCAACGCTCTGGGCACGACCCCACCCAAGCCCGGCGTTCTGTAGGAACGCCGCATACCCTCGCACCACCTTCATGCACGCCGCCGTTCCCCACACGACCCGAAAACCCGGATTCCTTGGCATGCTCACTCCTGGCAACCTCGCCGACCTCCTCACCAGCTGCGCCTACACCGCACGCTACCGCCCCACTACCCTCGCAACGGACGGATCGCTCCCACCAGACCACTTCGCCATCGTCACCATCAGCGCCACCGAACACCGCCAAGGCCAGCGCCGCCCATTCTTCGAAGACACCCGCAAGGTCCTCGCCGACCTTCCGTCACAACCCGGTCTCCTTGGCCACGCGTTCCGCTTCGAACTCATCGGCAACAAGGCATGGACCATCACCGCATGGCGCGACATGGCCTCCCAGGACGCCTTCGTCCGCTCACCCGCCCACCGCACCGCCGTCCGCCGCAGCGCCCAAACCTCTCAAAACACGCGCTTCGTCACTCTGTCCCGGCCCCTATCCTCCCTCCCGCTCCGCTGGCCCGAAATCCTCGCTCTCCTGTCCAACGCTCCGCCAGTATCAATGACCAACCAATCTCGGAAGCCGAACGCAAGCTGCGCTGGAATCGCGCCTGAAAAAACCAACACCATGAAAAACATCCTCCTCACCTCACTCATCGCTGACGCCTTGTCTCTCGGTTCGCATTGGATCTACAGCCAGAAGGAAATCGCGGACAAGTTCGGCGATATCACCGGCTATTCCGATCCCGCCACCTCCTATCACACGGGAAAGCATGCTGGCGATTTCACCCACTACGGCGACCAGACCATGGTGCTGCTCCGCTCGCTCGCCTCTCACGGCCGCTTCGATCCCGACGCCTTCGCCAGCGAGTGGCGCACCTTCTGGGAGAATCACCAAACACAGAGCTATCGCGATGGAGCAACAAAGGCCACGCTCGAGAACCTCCGCAGCGGCTTGCCTCCCGCAGATGCCGCCTCCCCCTCCAACGACTTCGCCGGCGCCGCCCGCATCGCACCGTTGTTTCTCCTTCAATGGAAATCCAGCGATGACCTCATCGCCGCCGCCAGAGCGCAGACTTCGTTCACGCACAGTGATCCTTCAGTCGTGGATGCCGCAGAGTTCTTCGCCCGAACCTCCCTCGCAGTTCAGCAGGGCGTCGCCATCCCGGACGCCCTGCGTGCCGCCGTTTCAAATACCCTTCAGAAGAATTGGCTAGACGCAGCCCTCGCATCCAGCACTTCCGCCACATCGGACTCCGCCGCGACCAAAACACATGGCCTCACGTGTCACACCCCGGAAGCCTTCCCCTCTGTCTGCCATCTCCTCCTGCGCCATCCGGACGACGGCACCGCCGCTCTCACCGCCAATGTCGCGGCTGGCGGCGACAGCGCCGCTCGCGGCATGATCATTGGCATGGTCCATGGAGCGAAACCTGACGCCACACCACTCCCGGAGCATTGGCTGACCGGCCTTCGCGCTTACAGCGAGATCAAGGAACTCATCGAAACCATCCACTCCCATGCTTGAAGCTTCATGCACACCGTCCAAACGCCCTCAGTCATCGACGCCGAGCGCCACTACCCACATCCTCAACCCAGCAGATTCCGGTCCAGCGACCGGTACCCCAGCGCCTCCAGCATGTGATCTCCCGTGATCACCCGCGACCCCTGCAGATCCGCAATCGTCCGGCACACCTTCAGAATCCTATCATGCGCCCGCGCACTCAGATTCTGCTGATTCATCGCCGCCTCCAGATACCCTGACGTCTCGTCATCAATCGCACAGTGCTCCTTCAGCAACCGCGGCGTCAGCGCCGCATTGCACGTGATCCCCGTCCCGCGATACCTCATCTGCTGAATCCCCCGCGCCGCCTCCACCCGCGCCCGCACCGCCGCCGACGTCTCCCCCTCACGCGCCCGCGCCAGTTGCCCGTACTCCACTAGCGGCACCTCCACGTGCAGATCAATCCGGTCCAGCAACGGCCCGCTGATCCGCTGACGGTACCGCTGTATCTGCGACGCCCCGCACCGGCACTCCCGCTTCAAATCCCCGTAATACCCACACGGACACGGGTTCATCGCCGCCACCAGCATGAACCGCGACGGAAACGTCATGCTCCCCGACGCCCGCGAAATCGTCACCCGCCCGTCCTCCAATGGCTGCCTCATCACCTCCAGCGTCGACCGGTTGAACTCCGGCAGCTCATCCAGAAACAACACGCCGTGATGCGCCAGCGAGACCTCCCCAGGACTCGGATTCGTCGACCCGCCTAACAACCCCGCATCCGAAATCGTATGGTGTGGAGCCCGAAACGGCCGGTGAATCAGAAACTGCCTCCGCGCCTCCAGCATCCCGCAAATGCTGTGAATCTTCGTCGTCTCAATCGCCTCCTCCTCCGTCATCGACGGCATGATCGTCGCCAGCCGCTTCGCCAGCATCGACTTCCCCGTCCCCGGCGGCCCCACCATCAGCAGATTGTGCCCACCCGCCGCCGCCACCTCCAGCGCCCGCTTCACATTCTCCTGCCCCTTCACATCCGCAAAATCAATCTCCCACTCCTGACCCACCGCAAAATCCGCCATCGTCCGCCGCGCCATCGGCAGCAGCGGTGCCCGGCCCGTCACATGCTCGAACGCCTCCCGCAGGCTCCTCACCCCGATCACCGTCACCCCCTCCACAATGCTCGCCTCCTCCGCATTCTCCCACGGCACGATCACCTCGTCCCGCCCGCACGCCCGCGCGCACAACGCAATCGACAGAATCCCCTTCACCGGCCTAACCGTCCCGTTCAGCGCCAATTCCCCCACCATGCAGAACCGGTCAAACCCGCGCCCCTCCGCATAATCCACACGGTTCGCAATCATCCCCACCGCAATCGGCAGATCAAAACTCGGCCCCTCTTTCCTCAAATCCGCCGGTGCCAGATTGATCGTCGTCCGGCACGCCTTCGCCCCGGGATACCCGGAATTCGAAATCGCCGTCCACACCCGGTCCCGACTCTCCCGCACCGCCGCATCAGGCAACCCCACAATCACCGTCGTCCCCGTCACCTCCCCGGAATCCGCCTCGTTCACCTCAATCTCCACCTCCAACGCATCCACCCCATGCAGGGCTGCAGAAAACACTCGCGACAAATCAGCTGACATAATTTCCCTCCACCAAACATGCGGCCCCACCCAATCGCAAGCGCGTCCCCGCATTTTCGCTCTGGCACCTGCCCCCGCCCCACTTTCCACATCTCCTTCCCATGACCCCTCCAGAGATCACCATCTCAACCCACCGCGGCGCAGACATCCTCCCGTTCCTCCACGACGCCGCTCGCCTCCGCATCTCCGTCTTCCGCGCATGGCCCTATCTCTACGAAGGCACCATGGAACACGAAGCCGAATACCTCCGCACCTACGCCGCCGCACCCGACGCCGTCCTCGTCGTCGCCCGATCCTCCACCTCCGTCGTCGGCGTCAGCACCGCCATCCCCCTCATCCGCGAACCCGATTCCGTCCAGGCTCCCTTCCGCAACGCCGGCATCCCCCCGGAATCCGTCTTCTACTTCGGCGAATCCATCCTCGACCCCGCATGGCGCGGCCGCGGCATCGGGGTCCGCTTCTTCACCGAACGCGAACGCTGCGCCCGCGCCACCCCCGGCATCCAACTCGCCGCCTTCTGCGCCGTCGACCGTCTCCCCTCCGACCCTCGCCGCCCCCCCGACTACCAACCTCTCGACTCCTTCTGGCAACACCGCGGCTTCTCCAGAACCCACCTCCAGACCCATTTCACATGGCTGGAAATCGGCAGCCCCGCCCCCACTTCACAATCCCTCACCTTCTGGACCAAACCAATCCCTAACCCATGAAGGCTGCCCTCTGCCGCTATCCCATCGATCGCCTCGAAAACTTCGACGCATGGCTCGCCAAACTCGACCGCCTCACCCGCGACGCCGCCGCCGCAGGTGCCTCCCTCCTCGTCTTCCCGGAATACGCCGCCATGGAACTCACTAGCTTCCAGCCCGCCAACCTCCGCGCCAACCTCCACGCCAGCATCGCCGACCTCCAGCAATGGCGCGATCCCTTCCTCACCGCCCACTCCCACCTCGCCACCTCCCTCGGCATCACCATCCTCGCCGCCTCCTTCCCATGGCGTCAACCCGACGACTCCTACACCAACCGCGCATGGCTCTGCACCCCCGACGGCCAATCCCGCTTCCAGGATAAGATCCAGATGACCCGCTTCGAACGCGAACAATGGCTCATCTCCGGTTCCCGCTCGCTCAACGTCTTCGACATCCCCGGAGCCCGCGTCGGCATCCTCATCTGCTACGATTCCGAATTCCCCCTCCTCGCCCGCCAACTAACCGAAGCCGGTGCCTCCATCCTCCTCGTCCCCAGCTGCACCGACACCGACGCCGGCTACCACCGCGTCCGCCTCAGCTGCCGCGCCCGCGCCCTCGAACAGCAATGCTTCGTCCTCCAGGCCCCCACCGCCGGATCCGCCCCATGGTCCCCCGCACTCGACATCAATACCGGTGAACCAGCCGCCTTCTCCCCAGTCGACATCGGCTTCCCCAGCGACGGCATCCTCGCCTCCGGCCCCCTCCCCACCGACTCCCCATGGCTCTTCGCCGACCTCCCCCTCTCCCGCCTCCAACGCGTCCGCTCCCGCGGCCAGGTCACTAACTTCAACGACTGGCCCCGCCAGCTCCTCGTCACCTGCTCCCACACACCTCCCGTCCCGTGACTGCGACCGCCCACCATTCCCCTCCCCCGCCGTCCCCGAACCCGGCTCCGCAGCCACCGCCCTCGTGCTCGCCTCCGGAATGATCAGCCTCGTCACCCGCCGCCACCGCTAATCCTCCCTCACTACTCTCCGAAAGGGGGCACGCGCCATCGTGCCCGCTTTCCATTTCATCACGCCACGAGTGGATTCCAGACATTGACAAAACCCATCCCTTGAAAGTCTTTGGTATTCACGGTGGCGAAATCGGTTACACCGTATCTCACCAGCGAAAGCCCGAGACGCAGGTCCACGATCCTTCGTGGTGTCAAAACTAATCTTCATGCGCCGCTTCCGTCCATTGATTCTCGGGAATCAGCGGCAAACCCATCGCTTTACCTTTCGGCACCTGCCAACCCTCGGCAGACTTCCGACCCAACGGCCGCGCCTTCAACACCAACTCCAACCCGAGCCTCACAACGTGGGCAAAACTCATTTCACTCTCCTCCGCTAATTGCTTCGCTTGCTTGAAGAGGTGATCTGGAATCTGAACTTGCGTTTTCACCATGATGGCAAAATGCCAGTATTTGCGGTTTTGTCAATCCCCGGCTCTTCATTTGGCCGTTCACGCCGCGACCAGCGCCCCATCATGGCACCAGCTCAGTTGCCACAACCCGCCCCGCCTCTCAACCACCCCCTAGCCGTCCCATCACAAACTCCGCAATCGCCCCGATATCATCATCCGCCACCGGACGCCCCCCACTGCACAGCGCTGCATCCAGCGCCCCGCACTTCATGAATCGCCCCGACTTCCACACGTACGCCTCCCGGTCCCACGGACCCACTTTCCGCGGATCCGACCACGTGTGAATCCCCAGCACCCGCGGCGACAACGCCGCCGCCATGTGCATCGGCCCGCTGTCCACACTCACCGTGTACGCCGCCCGCCGCATCAGCCACGCCAGTTCCGGCAGCGTCGTCCCGTTGACCAGATCCACCGCCCCACTCGGCAACGCCAGCCTATCGCCCGTCAGCCTCCCTACCACCACCACCGTCCTCGCCCCCATCGCCTCGCAGAACAGCCGCACCTGCTCCCGCGTCAGACTCTTGCCCTCCCCACGACTGAACGGATGCAGCAGCACGTACCCGCCCGCGGCCGCCTCACCCAAGCCCGCAGGCTCACTTCCCTCCGGCAGGGCAAACTCCACCTGCCCATCCGCCCCTAGCGCCCTAACCATCGCCAGATTCCGCTCCACTGCATGCGCCCCCGCCTCCACCAGCACCACATGCCCGTGAAACCACCGCGCACCCTCCCGGCTGTCGCTCATCCCCACCACCGCCCATGCCCCGCTCGCGCGCGACATCAACCCGCTCCGCAGCAACCCCTGAAAATCCAGCGCCAGATCCACCGCCCCCACCCGCTCCCTCAGCCCGCGCAACCACCCCGCAAACCGCCCCATCCCGCGCCATCCCCGAAACTCCCCCCGCGGAAACATCACCACTTCCGCCACATCCGCGTTCCCCGCGAGCAACGGCGCAAACTCCGGATTCACCACCCACACCAGCTCCATCCCCGGCCAGCGCCGCTTCAGCAAATGCACCGCCGGCAGCGTGTGCACAATGTCTCCAAGGGAACTCGGCTTCACCACCAGCACCCGGCCGCACGCTCCCAAGTCAGGCAGATCCTTCACTCGCAGCATCCCCCCCTCACGCTTTCATCAGTGGCCGCCACCACGCCTCATTCCCCCGATACCACTCCACCGTCGCCGCAATCGCCTCGTCGAACGCCTGCTTCGGTACCCACCCCAGCTCCGCACGCGCCTTCCCGCTATCGATCGCATACCGCCGATCATGCCCCGGCCGGTCCTTCACATACGTGATCAGCGTCTCCGGCTTTCCTAGCAGCCGCAGAATCAGCTTCACAATATTGATGTTCTCCCACTCAGTGCTCGCACCCAGATTGTAAACCTCCCCGGACCGCCCAGCCTCCAGCACCCTCAGGATCCCCGCACAGTGGTCCTCCACATGAATCCAGTCCCGCACGTTCCGCCCGTCCCCGTACACCGGCAGCGACTGATCATGCATCGCCCGGATGATCATCAGCGGAATCAGCTTCTCCGGATATTGATAGGGCCCGTAGTTGTTCGAACACCGCGTCACCACCACATCCTGACCGAACGTGTGATGATTCGCCAGCGCCAGCAGATCCGCCGACGCCTTGCTCGCCGAATACGGACTGCTCGGCTGCAATGGCAGCGTCTCCACAAACAACCCGTCCTCCCCCAGCGACCCGTACACCTCATCCGTCGATACCTGCAGAAACCGCACCCCCGCCCGCCGCGCCAGCTCCATCATGTTATACGCCCCCGTCACGTTCGCATGCACAAACGCCTCCGGTCCCGTGATGCTCCGGTCCACATGGCTCTCCGCAGCAAAATTCAGCACCGCCGTGAACCCACCCTTCTTCCCCACCGCGTCCACCACCGACCGCTCCGCAATGTCCCCATGCACAAACTCATAGCGATCCCCGTACTCCGCCTCCACATCCGCCAGACTCGCCCGGTTCCCCGCATACGTCAGCGCATCAATGTTCGTCACCCGCACCCCGGGTTGCTCGCGGAATACCTTTCGGATGAAATTGCTGCCAATGAAGCCGCAGCCGCCGGTGACAAGATAATGCATAACCTGATGTGTGTTGTTCCGAGACCACCCGGAACCCCGAGAATTGCCAGCCCCGCGCCCCACCGCAACCCCGAAGCATCAGCTTCCTCATTCCACCCCCATCACCTCGGCACCGCCACCCCGGAAGGCAACGCCCGCCCGCCGCCACCACGCTCCTCCATCCCCAGCGCCGCCGCCGGCACCTTCCCCTCCAATCGCTCGATCTCCGCCTGCCGGGCCTCCAATTCGCTCCGCAGAAACCGGATCACGTCATTCAGCTCCACCTCCCGCGCCCCCAGTCGATCCGTCAGATCCCTCACCGCTCCCCTCAGAATCCTCACCTCCTGATCCAACGCCCGCAACCTCCTGATCTCCGTCTCCTGCACCGACGCGTTCACATCCCGCGCCTCCGCCGCCCGCACCATCCCCCCCAACCTCCCAGCCTCCGCACGCCATTGATCCCGCTCCCCCGATAGCTCCACCACCAGCCACGCCGCCAGCACCTGCCCCACCATCAGCAGCATCCCAAACCACACCACCCCCCACGACCCCTCCAGAGATCGCTCGCCCGCCCCGGCACTCAATTCACGCTCCATCCCCACACGTCGCCACTCCGCTCCCGCAAACAACGGGAAATCGCAGCCTTTCTCCCCATCCCACCGGAATTCCATCACGCCGCCGGCACCACCAACGGCGCCGTCACCCGAGCCCGCGGCGTCAGAATCTCCGGCCCATCCTCTGTCACCACCACCGTGTGCTCAAAATGCGAACTCGCCTTCCGATCCCGCGTCACCGCCGTCCACCGGTCCGACAAAACCACCACCTCAGGCGTCCCGATATTCACCATCGGCTCAATCGCCAAAACCATCCCCGGCTCCAGGCGCACCTTGATCCGCCCATTGTCAAAATTCGGAACCTCCGGCGCTTCATGCAGCTGCTTCCCCACCCCATGCCCCACAAACTGCTGCACCACCGAAAAACCAAACCGCCGCACCAACTTCTCCACACTCCCGCACAAGGTCCGCAACTGCCCTCCTGGCACCGCATGACTAACAGCCGTCAGCAGCGACTCCTCCGTCACCCGCAGCAATTGATGCACCTCCGGAGACACCATCCCAACCGCCACCGTCAGCGCATTGTCGCCAATCCACCCGCCCTTAGTAATCCCAACATCAATCTTCACAATGTCACCATTCTGAATGATCCGATCCGCACGCCCGATGCCGTGCACCACTTCCTCATTCAACGAAATGCAGATCCTCCCCGGAAATCCCCGGTACCCCAGAAAGGCACTCCGGCATCCAGCCTCAGACATGAACTGCCCGGCGGCTTCATCCACCGCCTTCGTCGAGACCCCGGCCTTCACGACCTCCGCCGTCCGCCGCAGCACCTCAGCCGCCGTATGCCCAGCTAGACGCATCCCGTCCAGCTCCGCTCCCTTTCGTATCGGAATCTTCCCGCCTCGTGACACCGTGGTCTTCGGTTAACCGTTGACCTTCCGGTAAATCGCCGTGCTGATCCCGATGAGCACCAGAACCGCCAGCGCCACATAAAGCAGCACCACCCGGCCACTCGCCGAAGACGCCCCTTCGCGCAGCGTGCCATCACCCTCGTACCGGCCACGAATCTTGCCCTTCCTCAGAAACCCATCGTAATTCCGCTGCAACAAGTGTGTCTCCACCTGACGCATCAGGTCCAGCAGCACCCCAACCAGAATCAACACACTCGTCCCACCAAAAAACTGCGCCGTGAAATACGGAATCTGCGCGTAGTGCGTCATCATCTGCGGCACAATCGCCACCAGACTCAGAAAACACGCCCCCGCAAACGTCAGCCGACTCATCGTGAAATCCAGAAAGTCAGCGGTCGGCTTCCCTGGACGAATCCCCGGAATATACCCGCCATTCGACTTCAAATCCTCGGAAATCTGCGTCGGCTGGAACATCGTCGCCACCCAGAAGTACGCGAAGAAGAAGATCAGCACCAGGTAGATCAGCCAATGCCACGGGCCGTTGTTCTGCGAATACTCAAGAAACTTCTTCGCCCAGCCCGCATCCTTGAAGATCCAGTTGATGATCACCGCAGGGAACGAAATGATCGCCGATGCAAAAATGATCGGCATCACCCCGGAATAGTTCAGCCGGATCGGCAGGTGCGTCGACTGACCACCCATCACCTTCCGCCCCACCATCCGCTTCGCATAGTTGATCGCTATCTTCCGCGTCGCCTGCGTCAGAATAATGATCCCCGCCACCGTCACCACAAACAACGCAATCAACCCAACCAGCTTGATCGCCTTCACAGGATCACCAGCGCGCACATAATCCCGGAACGTGTTCACCAACGCATTCGGCAGGTCAGACAGAATGTTCACCGAAATAATCAGCGACGTACCATTCCCAATCCCACGCTCCGTAATCTGCTCGCCCAACCACATCAGGAACAGGGTCCCCGCCGTCATCGCCGTCACCGAAATCGCATAAAACCCAAACGTGTCCACCAAGTGCGCCGGCACCAGCTGCCGCGACGACTTCGACAGAAAATCATCCATCCCGCGCAACAGCACGTTGCCCTCAGGATGGCAAAGCCCGCGCGCCATCAGGTACCCCTGAATCACACACAGCACAATCGTCAGATACCTCGTGTACTGCGTGATCTTCTGACGCCCGCCCACTTCCTTCGCCAGCTTCCCAAGCGTCGGCACCACCGCCGTCAGCAACTGCACCATGATCGATGCACTGATGTACGGCATGATCCCCAGCGCAAAAATCGAACAGGCCGCCACCACACCCCCGCTGAACGCACTGATCAGCGTCGTCAGCGCATTCCCGGTCTTCGCCTCACTCGTGTCAAGGTAGCCCTGAACGACCGAAGGGTCAACCCCGGGCAGCGTGATCGCGGCCCCGATACGGACCACGGCCAGCATCGCGAGCGTGAAGAACACCCGCTGCCGGAGTTCAGGAATCTTGAATATGTTCGCAAAAGCGGAAATCATGAGTCAGTGCGGAAGTGAACTTGATGTGATGCCTCAACAGGGAGACGGGCGCAACATCAGTTGCGCCCGCCCGAATCCTTGTTGTCTGCTTATTTCGACCCGGGCGATGCAATCGAACCCCCAGCCTTCTCGATCTTCTCCCGGGCACTCTCGCTGACCTTGTTCACATTCACCGTGAACTTCTTCGTCAGCTCGCCGTTGCCGAGAATCTTCACCCCGTCCCAGCGGCCCTTCACAAGGCCCGCCTCGCGGAGCACAATCTCATTGATCTCAATGCCGTCCTCAAATGCTTCGCTCAGATCACCCACATTGATGATCGCATACCGAATCGCAAAATCGACGTTGCTGAAACCCTTCTTCGGAAGACGCCGGTAGATCGGCATCTGTCCGCCTTCAAAGCCGTGACGCACCGTGCCGCCAGCACGGGCCTTCTGACCTTTGTGACCTTTACCGGAGGTCTTACCGTGCCCGGAGCTTTCGCCGCAGCCGAGCCGCTTGATCCGGTGCTTGCTGCCCGGACGGGGAGCCAATGTGTTCAGACGCATGGTTTTAAAAGTGAACGAATGTTGGTTGTTCGGCCGCTCAGAGAGCAGCCGGCTTGAGTTTCCCGCGCGCCCCAAGGAACATCTCACGGGTCCGGAGCTGCTGCAGCGCCGTCAGCGTGGCCTTCACCACGTTCGATGGATTCTTGGAACCAAGGCTCTTCGCAAGAATGTCCTTGACCCCAGCCGCTTCCACCACCGCACGCACCGCTCCACCAGCAATAATCCCCGTACCGGGACTCGCAGGCTTCAGCAGCACATGACCGCCACCGAACTCGCCGATGACTTGATGAGGAATCGTGTTGTCGCGCAGATGCACCGGAACCAGCGCCTTCCGCGCCGCCTCACTGGCCTTCTTGATCGCATCAGCCACCTCGTTCGCCTTGCCGAATCCGTAGCCAACACGACCCTGCTTGTCTCCGCAGACCACAAGGGCAGAGAAACTGAAGCGGCGTCCGCCCTTCACGACTTTGGCACACCGGTTGATGTGAACCACCTTCTCGATGATATCCGGCTTTCCGGCCTCGGAAAAACCTTCGGAGAACTGTACGTTAGTGTCAGTAGACATGGAGATATTGCTTTAGAACTGAAGACCGGCAGCGCGCGCAGCTTCCGCCAGCGCCTTCACTTTGCCGTGATAAATGTGACCACCTCGGTCAAACACCACTGCCGAAACACTCGCGGACTTCGCACGCTCCGCAATCAGTTGACCAGCCTTGACAGCCATCTCAACATTGGCGCGGGCCGCCATGCCTTCTTCGGTTGTGCTGACAGAAGCAAGGGTCAACCCCTTGCTGTCATCAATAACCTGAACATACACGTTCTTGTTGGAGAAATGCACGGTCAGACGTGGACGCTCGGTGGTACCCACCAGCTTCTTGCGGATCCGCGCATGAATCCGGCGGCGGATGGCTTTACGATCAATGGACATGGAAACAGTTTAATGCGGAGTCAGAACCCCTGGTTTACTTCACTTTCTTACCTTCCTTGCGGCGAATCACTTCACCCGCATAACGGACTCCCTTCGCCTTGTATGGCTCGGGCGGATAATAATTGCGCACGTCAGCGGCAAACTGCCCGACCCGCTGCTTGTCGATTCCCTCGACACGGATCTTCGTGTTGTCCGTCACCGTCACCTTGATGTCGGCAGGAATCGGATGCAGCACTGGATGGCTGTACCCAAGCGAAAGATCAAGGGCCGTCCCCTTCACCGCCGCACGGAAACCTGTCCCGTGAATCTCAAGATCCCGGGTGAAGCCATCGCTCACACCCTTGATCATGTTCGTCAGCAACCGCTGGCTCGTGCCATGAAGCGCACGCTGGCGACGCTCGTCGCTCGACCGCTTCACCGTGATGTTCTCACCTTCCATCGTCAGGCTGATGCCTTCCGGAAGAACGTGACTGAGATTGCCCTTCGGCCCCTCCACCTCAACCTTGGCACCGTCGTGCTTGACGACAACCTTGGCAGGCAGGGTAATGACTTTATTTCCGACTCGAGACATGACAGATTAATTGGGTTGGAGGCGGAAAAATATTACCACACGATGGCCAGCAGCTCGCCGCCAACGCGCTGCTTGCGGGCTTGCGCTCCAGTCATCACGCCTTTGGACGTCGAAAGAATCGAGATCCCCATCCCACCAAGTACCCGGGGGATCGAATCACATTCAACGTACTTGCGCATACCGGGCTTCGAACAACGCTTCACATCAGTGACAACCGCACGGTTGCCTGCAAACTTGTTCTTCACACGCAGCACTGGGTGCGTGCCGGAGGTGTCCACTTCGTAGGACCAGATGTACCCTTCCTGCTGCAGGATGCGGGCGATTTCAGCCTTCACACGCGAAAAGGGCGCAGTGAAGTCTTCTTTGCGGGCCCGGCTGGCATTCTTCCAGCGGGTCAGAAAGTCGGAAATGGGATCAGAGACGACGGCCATTGATTCAAAAAGTTTTAGGTTCGCGGGGTTCAGGCGGCAGCTTGATCGCCAGCCTCGCGGGCGGCAACTGCCTTGTTGTCGCGGAACGGCATGCCCAGCGCCCTGAGCAGCTCGCGGCCCGCCTCATCAGTGACCGCAGAGGTCACAATGCAGACATCGAATCCGAGCTGCCGTTTCACTTTGTCGATCTCGATCTCAGGGAAAATCGACTGGTCCGTGATCCCAAGGGTGTAGTTCCCATTGCCGTCAAAGGCCTTCGGACTCACACCACGGAAGTCACGCACCACAGGCAACGCCATCTTCATCAGACGTTCGAGGAATTCCCACATGATGCGACCACGCAGCGTCACCTTGACACCGAGAGGCTCACCCTCACGGAGCTTGAAATTCGAAATCGCCTTCCGTGACTTGGTCACCACTGGCTTCTGCCCAGTAATGGCACGCACGTCGTTGACCGCATCTTCCATCGCCTGCTTCCGGTCCGGCGCTTTACCGAACGAACAGTTGATGACGACTTTTTCGATCCGTGGGATCTGGTGGACGTTGCCGAGAGCCAGCTTTGCTTTGAGCGTTGGCACCACTTTCTCGGAATAGAATGTTTTAAGCGAAGGATCCATGACCTGAATATGTTAGGCGTTGCTTACTTGCTTGCTTTTTTGCGGGCTGCCTTCGCAGGTGCAGCCTTCTTCTCGGGCACCTCGGAAAGGCGCACATTGGAGATGTGGACGGGGCCTTCACGGGAGATGATCCCTCCCTGAGGATTGTTCTGGGAAGCCTTCTGGTGCTTCTTGATCAGGCGAACGCCCTCAATAATCACCTGGTTCTTCTTGGTAAGGACCTTCAGGACCTTGCCGCTCTTCCCCTTGATCGCTTCACTCCCGATCAGGACGGTGACGGTGTCACCTTTTTTAACGTGTGTCTTCACTGCGGACATGATCAGAGTACTTCAGGGGCCAAAGAGATGATTTTCATGAAATTCCGATCGCGGAGTTCCCGGGCCACTGGGCCAAAAATACGGGTCCCTTTCGGATTCTGATCCTTGTCGATCACAACGATCGCGTTGGAGTCGAATCGTAGCACGCTCCCGTCATCGCGACGGATTGGTGCTGCGGTGCGGACGACGACGGCCTTGACGACCTCGCCTTTCTTGACACTGCCGGTGGGGCTGGCTTCACGGATGTGCGCCGTAATGATATCACCGATTCCGGCGATACGTGTCCTCTTTCCAAGGACACCAATCATCTTGGCGACACGGGCTCCCGTGTTGTCCGCCACCTGCAGCTTGGATTCCATTTGAATCATGGTTTTATTATATGGGCTGTGGTTTGGCTTTCTGGGTGATTAGTGCTTCAGCACCTCGACGAGGCGCCAGCGCTTGAGCTTGCTCAGTGGACGGCATTCGGTCACCCGAACGCGGTCCCCGGTCTTCGCTTCGGACTTCTCGTCCTCAGCATAGAGCTTCGTCGTCTTCTTGACGATCTTGTGGAACTTCGGGTGCGGTACGCGGCGCACAACACCAACAACGATGGTCTTATCCATCTTGTCGGAGAGCACGACGCCAACCCGGGTCTTGCGGCGGCCACGGTCATCCGCGGCATTGGTGGCAGAAATATCGGACATGTGAAAAAAGTGCGAGAGGCTTACTTGACCGCAGCAGCGCGGGCGTGGGCCAACTCCTTCATGAGGGTTTCAATGCGGGCCACCGTCCGGCGAATCGCACGGATCCGGGCCGGGTTCTCCAACTGCCCGCTGCGCTGCTGAATGCGCAGATTCAGCAGTTCCTGCTTCAGCGAACGCCGGTTGTCGACGAGGTTTTCCACGGACTGTTCGCGGAGATCTTTGAGCTTCATTTCGATTCGGAAAAATTAGGTTTACTGGTGAGCCGAGCGACGGACAAAACGGCAGCGGATGCCGAGCTTGTTCGCAGCGAGGCGGAAGGACTCTTTCGCCAGTGATTCAGGAACACCGGCAACTTCAAAGAGCATGTTGCCCGGACGGACAACTGCAACCCAGAATTCAGGCGCACCCTTACCTTTACCCATCCGCGTTTCTGGCGGACGGGCCGTCACCGGCTTGTGCGGAAAGATCCGGATGAACACCTTCCCTTTACGCTTCAGATTGCGCGTCACCGCCACACGGCAGGCTTCGATCTGGTTGTTCTTAATCCATCCGCGGTCCAAGGCCTGCAGCCCGAACTCGCCGAAAGCGACCGTCGTTCCCACCTGGGCATTGCCGGAACGGCTGCCACGCTGGGTCTTGCGGTACTTCACTCGACTTGGAATCATCGCCATACGCTAATTTCCTCTCTGTTGAATTGGTGAAATTGAAACTTCTCTTGTCTAGTTCAGGCCGTCGGCGCAGGTGCCGCCTCAGCTGGTGCTGCTGGAGCATCCCGGCGGGGCCCGCCCGGACCACGGAAACCACCACCCGGACGGTTGTTCCCACCGCGGTTGTTGCCACCAGGACCACGACGGTCCCCATCCTTCCGCGGGCCGCGCTCACGCCGCACCGCTCCAGATCCCACCACTTCGCCGTTCTCGTCCAGCTTGCGGTTGATCCACACCTTGATGCCGATCCGCCCATAAACCGTATGGGCTTCGGTAAATCCATAATCCAAAGGCGTCCGCAACGTCTGCAGAGGCACCTTACCCTCCCGATACCACTCAGCCCGCGCAATGTCCGCACCGCCGAGGCGGCCAGCAACCCGAATCCGGATGCCCAGCGCCCCAAACTCCATCGACGTCTGCACCGCACGCTTCATCGCACGACGGAAGGAAATCCGGCGCTCCAGCTGCACCGCCACATTCTCCGCCACCAGCTGCGCATCAAGCTCAGGCTGCTTGATCTCAAGAATATCAATCTTCACCTGCTTGCCCCCGGACATCTCGCTGATCGTCGAATTCATCAGCTCGATCTCCGAACCCTTCTTCCCAATCACGAGACCCGGACGTGCCGTGAACAAGGTCACACGCACACTGTTCCACGCACGCTCAATCGTGATGCGCGCCACCGCAGCCTGCTGCAACTTGTTCTTCAGATACTCGCGGATCTTGATGTCACTGTGCAGGAACCCCGGGAAGTCCTGCTTAGTTGCATACCATTTCGAACGCCAGTCTTTGTTGACGGCGAGGCGGAAACCAATCGGATTGACTTTCTGTCCCATATATTTGTCGAAGAGTGAGCGGTGGCCGGCAATTATTCCCTGGAAGCGCCGTCGTTGCTGACGACCACGAGGATGTGACTGGTTGGCTTGCGAATCGAACCGGCCGAACCGCGGGCCATCGGTTTGATCCGCTTCTGCACCGGGCCCGTATTCGCGACCGCGGTCTTCACGTAGAGCGAATCAACGCTCAACTCGAAATTGTGCTCGGCATTCGCTACCGCCGACTTCAGTGTCTTGCTGAAAAGCAGGGCCGCCTTCTTCGGCGTGAACGTAAGAATGTTCAGTGCCTCGGAGACAGGCAGACCTTGAATTTCGCGTCCGACTTGGCGCGCCTTGAGCGGCGAAATTCGGGCGTATTTAGTGAGGGCTTGGACGTCCATGGAATACTGGCTGACGGTTATTGTTCGGAAATTGGAGATTCGGTGTGCGGACGAATGGTATCGCCCGCCTTGATGACTATTGCTGGCGATCCCGTGACAAGGATTCCAGCGATTCTCTCGCGGAGATCAACCACGTACCCGGAGGCAACGAGTTGTTCACCACGGACAATCTCGAGGGGTGTGCCTGGCCGGAGGCCTGACTGCCGCCCGCCGTTGATCACCGCAAGGGAAAGTTCAGGTTTATATGAAACCACTCGCGCCGCATCGAGTGGTACCGTCGCAGGCTGCGGGCGATTCACGCCCGACGATACTTTACCCGCATTCGCTACCGCCGCCTCAAGCGCTGCCCGGGCAACTTCACTCTGCGGATTGCTCAGCACCGCCGCACCGGCCTCGACGATCCGGTTGTGCGACTCTGTCATGGAGCCCAATCCACGTTTGGCGGCAGACAACTCACCCAGTGCCTTCACAAGCCGTTCCTGCACCGCCCGCACCTCAGGCTTCAAGGCCGCCACCCCAAGTGACTCCATCTGGAGACGCAGGCGCTCGAGTTCGGTCCTCAGCTCACTCACTTCCGCATTAGCTGCCGCAAGTGCCTGCGCCGCCACCTGAAGCTGCATGGTCTGCGACGCCCCAGCCCCGTTTTCCTCCGCAAGCCCCACCCCGCACAACCCGAGCACACCCAGCCCGAAGGCAAGGAATGCACTGAGTTGATGCTGTTGGCGGAGGAAACCCATCGGAATAATGTCGCAGATAGCTTACTTGCTGACCTTCGCCGTGTGTGCGCCGTGACCCTTGAAGGTCCGCGTCGGGCTGAATTCACCAAGCTTGTGACCAACCATGTTTTCGGTCACGTACACGCTGATGAAATCCTTCCCGTTGTGCACCATGAAGGTGTGCCCGACGAAGTCAGGCGTGATCATCGAGGCTCGCGCCCACGTCTTGATCGGCTTCTTCAGCGGCGTCTCATTCATCTTGTCGATCTTGATGAGAAGCTTCTGATTAACGAAAGGTCCTTTTTTGAGGGAACGGCCCATAGTTGCAAATGGTCAGTGTGAAGTTGGAAGGGCTCAGCCGTTCTTTTTGGCGTTGCGGCGTTGAACAATCAAACGGTCGGTCTGGTGACGGAGCTTCCGGGTCTTCTGACCCTTCGCATGCCCCCACGGACTCAACAAGTGCTGGCGGCCACCACCGGACTTCGAACGACCCTCACCACCACCGTTCGGGTGGTCGACCGGGTTCATCGTCATCCCGCGGACGGTCGGACGGACTCCCAGCCAGCGCGTCCGGCCAGCCTTGCCCGATACCACATTCATGTGTTCGCTGTTCCCAATCGTCCCGATCGTCGCGTAACAGAGTGTGTGCACTCGGCGGATTTCGCCAGACGGCATCTTCAGAAGTGCATACTCGCCTTCGCGGTTGTTAAGAATCGCAGACTGACCAGCCGCACGGGCCACCCGTCCACCCTGACCCGGCTTCAGTTCAACATTGTGGATCGCCGTACCAAGAGGAATCACAGAGAGGGGCAGCGCATTGCCAACTTCCGGCGCAGCCTTTTCCCCAGCGTTCACTTTGCCACCAACGTTGAGCCCGACCGGAGCAAGAATGTAGGCCTTCGTCCCATCCTTATACACGAGCAACGCAATCCGCGCACTGCGGTTCGGATCATACTCGATCGCCGTCACCGTCGCTTCCATGTCACGCTTCACGCGCTTGAAATCAATGATGCGGTACTTCTGCTTGCTGCCCCCACCAATGTGGCGGCAGGTGATCACACCGGTGTTGTTCCGGCCCCCGCTCTTCTTCTTCGTCGAGAGAAGGGATTTTTCGGGCTTCTTGCCTTTGGTAAGACCCGAGTAGTCCGGCCACTGCTTGTACCGGTTCGATGGAGTAATTGGAGAGAATGTCTTGAGAGCCATGACGTTATTGCCGTGAGGCGGTCTGAGCGTGAAAAATCAGGTCAAATCAATGGTTTCACCAGGAGCAAGGCGAACCACCGCCTTCTTCCATGATGCGGTGAACCCCGCCGCCGCCGTGCGCTTGCGGCGCGCCTTGCCGGCGTAGTTGGAAGTCCGCACGCTGTCCACCTTCTTCCCGAAGATCGTACGGATCGCTTGCGCAATCTCGAGCTTGTTCGCCTTGGGATGAACTTCGAACACGTACTCGTTGTTCGTCTCGGTGGCGATCGCCGCCTTTTCAGTAAGGCGAATGTTGCGGATAATCTGATATGCGTCCTTCATGTGTTTCAGGCAGTCCTCCGGGAAATGGTTTCCATCGCGTCGGCCGTCACAATGATCTTGTCATAATGCAGCACCTGCTCCGTGTTGGCCTCGTCGGCCGTCATCAGCAGCGCCTTCCCGAAGTTGCGGGCCGCCAGATAGGTCGTCCCGTCAAACGCCGCCGCAATAATCATCACCTTCGTCGAATCCGTCAGAGCCGCGAGCTGCTTAATGAAGCTCGCCGTCTTACCGTCCTTCACAGAAAACTCAGGGATGCTCAACACATCACCGGTCTTGATCCGCTCGGAAAGCGCCTTCGCAAAAGCCAGCTTCTTCGTCTTCTTCGACACCTTCTTGCTATAGTCGCGGATCTTCGGGCCGTGAGCCGTACCACCACCGACGCGGACCGGAGTCCGCTTCTCTCCCATCCGGGCATTGCCTGTGCCCTTCTGTTTGTACATCTTCCTGTTGGAGCCGGAGACTTCACCGCGCGTCTTCGTCTTCGCCGTGCCGCTGCGCCGGTTGGCGCGCATCGCAACGACGGCATCGTGTACGGCTTGTGTGCCGCGGCCGTTCTCGATCACGCGGATATTCGCGCTCTTCGCAGAATCGATTGTAAGGACAGTAGCTGCCATGGGATCAGTAATTGTTCACGTTCTGGTTCTGAACCGACTCAGCTGGCGAGCGGCTTTTTCTTCGCGGGTCGCAGGATCACGAGCCCGCCTTTGCTCCCCGGGATGCTTCCCGAGACAAGGATGATGTTCTCTTCAGGACGTACCCCGACAATCTGAAGATTCTGCACGGTGCGGCGATCCACACCCATGTGGCCCGGCATCCGCTGGTTCTTCCACACACGTCCCGGCGTAAGGCGACACCCGATAGCACCTGTACGGCGGTGCATCATCGAACCGTGCGTCTGACGCTGACCAGAGAAATTGTGGCGCTTCATGCCGCCCGTGAAACCATGCCCCTTCGACGTCCCAATCACGTCAACCCACTGGCCTTTCGTGAATTGATCCGCCGTCAGCGCCTTGCCGCTTTCCGGTGCATCGCCTTCAATCCGGAATTCCCGGATGTGATACTTCGGTGTCAGTCCCGACTTCTTGGCGTGTCCGATCGCCGCCTTCGTCGCGCGGCTCTCTCTCTTGTTTCCGAATCCGATCTGGACCGCATTGTAGCCGTCCGTTTCCGCAGTTTTGACCTGCATCACGTCGTTTTCGCTGACATCCACAACAGTCACAGCAATCGACTTGCCGTTCTCGTCATAGATATGGGTCATGCCCAGTTTCTTTCCCAGGAGTCCGAGGCTCATAAGGATGGTGCTTTAGATTGGTTGTTGCGGCGGTGAAGCCAGCGGGAATCAGATTTTGATGGTGATATCAACACCGGCGGGGAGATTGAGCTTCTTCAGCTCGTCAACGGTTCTCGCAGTTGGATCAACAATGTCCAGAAGACGCTTGTGGGTCCGCAGCTCAAACTGATCAGCAGATTTCTTGTCGACGTGGACAGAGCGGTTCACTGAGAACTTCTCAATCCGGGTCGGAAGCGGAATGGGTCCCGCAACGCGGGCTCCGGTGCGCTTGGCAGTCTCCACAATTTCGTGAACACTGCGGTCGAGCGTGCGGCTGTCGTAGGCGCGGAGGCGAATGCGGATGCGCTGGCTTTGCATAAATGAAGCAGGAAAGAACGGTTTTGAGATGAAGGTTCAGGCACGGGCCGCTTTGCCGCCGCGCTGCTCGACGACCTGCTCCACGATGTTATTCGGAACAGGGTCGAAATGACTCGGCGTCATGGAATAGTTGGCGCGCCCTTGGGAAACGGTACGGATCGCCGTCGCATAACCGAACATTTCCGCCAGCGGAACGTCCGCACGAAGCAGCGCTGCATTGTCGCGCGTCTCCATCCCGTTGATCTTGCCCCGGCGCTTGTTCAAGTCACCCATGATGTCACCCTGGTAATCTTCGGGTGTGGTGACCTCAACCGCCATGATCGGCTCCAGCAACTGCGGGCCGCACTTCTTCATGGCTTCCTTCATCGCGAAAATACCAGCCATTTTGAACGCGTTTTCGTTGGAGTCGACCTCGTGATACGATCCGTCCACAAGCTCCACATGCACGTCAACCACAGGGTACCCAGCGACCACTCCGTTGTGCAGTGCCTCTTCAATCCCTTCAAAGCAGGCTTTGTGATACTCCTTCGGAATCGTACCGCCAACGATCTTATTGTCATAGGTGAAACCCTTGCCTTTATCGTTCGGACGCAGGTTGATCACGCAGTGCCCGAATTGACCCCGACCACCGGATTGCTTCACCAGTTTGCCGTGCACATACTCAGCACCCTTCGTAATCGTCTCGCGATACGCAATCTGCGGCTTCCCAGAAGTCACGTCCACCTTGAACTCCCGCTTCAGACGGTCACAAATAATCTCAAGGTGCAACTCACCCATCCCTGCGATGATCGTCTGCCCGGTTTCCTCATCCGTCCGGACAATGAAGGTCGGATCTTCATCCGAAAGGCGCGACAGCGCGATCGCCATCTTCTCCTGATCGCCCTTCGTGTTTGGCTCGACCGACATACTGATCACCGGTTCCGGGAAGGTCGGCGGCTCAAGGACGATCTCCCGATCTTCATTGCAGAGCGTGTCACCCGTACGCACATCCTTGATCCCCACGATCGCCGCAATGTCACCCGAATAACAAGTGTCAATGTCCGTGTGCTGGGCCGCTTGAATCTGAATCAACCGACCAATCCGCTCACGCTTCCGCGTCCGCGGATTGTAGACAACGTCTCCCTTGGAAACACTCCCGGAATACACCCGGAAGAATACCAGCTTGCCCACAAACTTGTCAGACCAGAGCTTGAATGCCAGCGACACAAACTTCTCGTTGTCACTGGCAATTGCCTCAATCTTGATGTTCTCATCATCCGGATCCTGACCCACCGCAGCATCAATGTCGAGAGGGCTCGGCAGATAGTCAACCACCGCATCCATCAGGCCCTGCACGCCTTTGTTCTTGAAAGCAGACCCACCGACAACCGGTACAATCTTATTGCCCAGAGTCGCCCGGCGCAGCGCCGCTTTCACATCCTGCACCGTGATCGGTTGCTCTTCGAGGAACATCATCCCGAGTTCCTCATCCACGTCGCAGAGAGAATCCTTCAGATACTCATACGCTTCCTCAGCAACCACTCGCTGCTCCGCAGTCAGCGGCTGACACACATAGGTCGATCCAAGTTTATCGTTGTCAGAATAGACAATCGCCTGCATGCCCACCACGTCAATCTGACCGGAAAGCTGATCCTCAGCCCCGATCGGAATCAGAATCGGGCAGGCACGCGCTCCAAGCTTGTTGCGGATGTCCTGAACCACTCGGTCAAAATTGGCACCAGTACGGTCCATCTTGTTCACGAACGCCATCCGCGGGACCTTGTACTTCGTCGCCTGACGCCACACCGTCTCAGACTGCGGCTGGACACCAGCCACCCCGCAATACACCAGAATGACCCCGTCTAGAACGCGAAGCGAACGCTCAACTTCGGCCGTAAAGTCAACGTGCCCCGGCGTGTCAATGATGTTCACACGGTGGTTGATCCCCTCGAACATCTTGAAAACACCTTCAGTCGGCAGCTGCTTCCAGCTCGCAGTCACCGCCGCCGATGTAATCGTAATGCCGCGCTCCTTCTCTTGCTCCATCCAGTCCGTCGTCGCCGCACCGTCGTGCACCTCGCCGATCTTGTGGATCATGCCGGTGTAAAACAGAATACGCTCCGTCAGGGTCGTTTTTCCGGCGTCAATGTGCGCCGAGATCCCGATGTTGCGGGTGTGCTCGAGCGGAAACTGCCGTTTCGGATTGTTTGGATTCGTGGACATTCTAAGCAGAGAAAAGTTGTGCGGACAAAACCGATGTCTTACCAGCGGAAGTGAGCAAAGGCTCGATTGGCTTGCGCCATTTTATGAACGTCGTCGCGTTTGCGGATCGCGTTGCCCGTCGCATTCGCGGCTTCACGAATCTCATTCGCAAGCGCCACATGCATCGGCGTCCCCTTCCGGTTCCGCGCAAAATTGATGATCCAGCGCATTGCAAGGCTCTCGCTCCGGTCCGGAGCCACTTCCAGCGGTACTTGATACGTCGCACCACCAACCCGCCGGCTCTTCACTTCAAGACGCGGCTTGGCATTCTCGATCGCACGATTGACCACTTCCAGCGGATCAACAGTCTCGCTCTTCTCATTAACCTTGTCGATCGCGGCGTAAACAATGCGCTCCGCAATGGACCGCTTCCCTTCCACCATGAGTCGGGTGATCAGTTTCGCCACAAGGGGACTGTCGTAGCGGGAATCACGAAGGTCCGCTTTTTTGTAAACACGTTTTCTGCGAGCCATAAGCCTGAAATAGGGTCGGGGTACTGGTTACCGTTGTGAATTACTTCTTACCTTTGCCCTTCGCGGCGGCCGCAGCCTGACCCGGTTTCGGACGCTTCGCCCCGTACTTGGAGCGGCCTTGGCGGCGCTTGTCGACCCCAAGGCAGTCGAGCGACCCGCGGACAATGTGATACCGAACCCCAGGAAGATCCTTCACCCGGCCGCCACGCACCAGCACGATCGAGTGCTCCTGAAGGTTGTGCCCCTCACCGCCAATATAAGCAATGACTTCATATCCATTGGTCAGACGAACCTTCGCCACCTTCCGCAACGCGGAGTTCGGCTTCTTAGGCGTCCGGGTCATCACCTGGAGACACACTCCGCGGCGCTGCGGACAGTCGGCCAAAGCTGGCGACTTCGACTTGTATCGCTTTGGGTGACGACCCTTGTTGATCAGTTGATTGATGGTGGGCATGGCTGGAAGATAGTTCGGTTTCCGTGCATTGGAAAAACCGGGAGAGCCAGCGATACCGTGAGGAATCCACCTGAATCATTTCAGCGGCAACTTTTCCGGTGCCGCACCCGATAAATCCTGTGCACCCGGTTGAGTGCCGGGCAGGAAGGAGCGCGGATTCTAATCTCGCATCTCCGCTCCGCAACTGGTTTTTTCGCGTTTGTTGCTTTTTTCACTTCGGCATCGCCCCAAGACTCTCCGCAAAAAACTCCAGCATCCGCTCCTGATTCACACTCACATGCCCCTGATCTGGCCCCACCTGGACCTCAAATGATTTCCCTGCATCCTGAAGCGCCTTGATCAACTGAAGGGAGTTGCCTGGATGAACATTATTATCAGCGGTTCCAAAGAATATCATCAGTCTGCCCCTCAGCGCCGGTGCCAATGGCAGCGGACTCGCCGCGTCATACGCCCCGCCGGAATCCCCCGGCAATCCCAGATACCGCTCCGTGTAGATGCTGTCATAATTGCGGAAATCCATCACGCCCGACGACGCACATGCCGCCTGAAAGGCCTCCGGATGCCGCAGCAAGGCCATCACCGATGCCGTCCCGCCATACGAGGTCCCATGAATCCCCACCCGCATCCCGTCCACATAGGGCCGTGCCGCCAGTGCCCTCACCCCTGCGGCCTGGTCGTCAATCTCCACCTGCCCTAGCTTCTTATAGATCGCATCAAGGAACCGCTTCCCCCTCCCCGCAGCACTTCTCGAATCCATCGTCGCCACCAGCCAGCCAGCCTCGGTCACAGTCGACGGCGCCCCGAAAATCTCCCGGCTTCCATTCGTCGACGGACCCGCATAGACACTCACTAGCACGGGCCACTTTCTCGCCGGGTCGAAGTTCGACGGAAAATGCAGCATCCCGTAGAGATCGGTCACTCCATCCGCCGCCTTGAACGTGAATCGCTCCAACCGCCGCACCCCCAGCTCTTCCCACTTCGTCAGATCACTCACCGCCAGTTCCTCAACCACCACGCCACCCGCATCCACAAGGCGCGTCACCGGCGGCTCGCTGTGCGTCTGCGCAGTGTCTGTAAAATGCCTCCCGTCCGGCGCGATGTCCACACTGTGATGAAAGCCCGGATCTGTCAGGCGGAGATCTCCCGTCCCGTCCAGCCCGCACCGGTGCAGCTGCAGCTTCATCGGATGATCACCGCTCCGCGCCAGATACCAGATCACCCCCGCCGCCTCATCAACCCTCACAATTCCAGCCGTCTCGAATCCGTGCTTCGTGATCTCCACCGGCTCGCCTCCCCCCAGATCATGCCGCACAAGGTTCCGCCAGCCCGACCGCTCACTCTCCCGCAGAAACCGCCGCCCGTCCCGCAGAAATCGCAGGCTCGCCGTCTCGGGGTCCACCCAGCTCTCTTGCCTTTCCTCCCGGTAAACCACCCGCACTTTGCCAGTGTCAGGATCCGCCGCACAGCACTCCAGCACCTTCTGCCGCCGGTCCATCCGGTGAAACAGCAACTCCCTCCCGTCCGGTGACCACACCACCGACAGCACATAATGTCCCGTCACGTCATCGCTGTACGGCTGCCCGCTGCGTACGTCCACCGTGACCGTCCGGCGCGACTCCAGATCATACACCATCAGGTCAACCCGAGGGTTAGGAGCCCCCGCCTTCGTGTACGGCTCCACCTCAAGCCGGGTCTGCAGCGCCGTGTGATCCCGCGTCAGATAGAAATCAGGTACCTCCTTCTCATCAAATTTGTAAAAGGCCAGCATCCGCCCGCTCCCGGACCACCACAGCGCCGACTTCTGATAGAACTCCTCCCCGTACACCCAACTCGCCGTCCCGTACCGGACCCGGTTCCGGTCGCTCGCATCCTTCGTCACCGCCGTCGTCTCATTCCCCGCACTGGCACTGATGTACACGTTCCGGTCCCGATGATACGCCACCATCGTCCCATCCGGCGAATTCACCGACGGAAACTGCCGACCCCGCTCCGGCCGCTCCCGCCACTCCCGAGCCTCTCTCCCGAAATCCACGCCCGCCACCCCATCCGGCACGCCTCGCCCCGCCACCCCCCCAAGCTCCACCTTCGCCTTCC
>QQNF01000058.1 GCA_003402705.1 Verrucomicrobiota bacterium
CGCAGGTGGGCGATACAGGAGAGCAACATGCCGCCGGAGCCGCAGGTGGGATCATAGACGGACTCGCCGGGCTGCACGTCGAGCATCTCGGTCATGAGGTGGACGACGGTGCGGTTCGTATAGAATTGCCTCACTTTGTTCGCCCTTCGGGCAGCCCGCGGCTGGCTATCTCCGCTTCGCTCCGGTTCGGCCGCCGTGTGGCCGGAGTCGTCGGCGAACTTCTTGATGAGATACTGATGACCGCCCCTGCGCTCACCCTTCGGGCAGCCTACGGCTGTCGATCTCGCTCCGCTCGGTTCGTAGCCCTGGCCCAGTTCGTCTTCGGGCAGGTTGGCAACGGTAAGTTCCAGCGAGGAGAAGTGCTCGATGAGGTCGCGCAGCATGGCATCGGACAGGCGGTCCTTGTTCGTCCACTGCGCATCGCCAAAGATCCCGAAGAGCTTGTCCGGGTTGGCGGTCTCGATGGCCCGCATCGCCTGCTGCAAGCCCCGGCCCACATCCCGGCTGACCTTCCGAATCTCCCGCCAATGCGCGTCCGCCGGCACCTGAAAGCGATGGTTCTCCGGGAACTGCGCAAAGTCCTCATCCCCGCCCGATTCCCGCAGCGCGGTGACGACTTCTTCATCGAAGACATCGCACAGCCGCTTGTAGAACAGCAGCGGGAAGATGAACTACTTGTAGTCCCCCGCATCAATCGTCCCCCGCAGAAGCACCGCCGCGCCCCAGATGTAGGATTCCAGTTGTTGTTGGGTGATGCGGGTCATGGGGAATTGAACACAGAATTAAACACGGAATCAAACACGATCCGGGTTCGTGCTTGATTCTTCCGGAAGTGCAGACGGCGTGCAAAGCGTTGATTTCCAAGCTCCTCCAACACCCTTCACTGCCACCCTATGCATTCGGCACGCGCCAGGGTGCCCCAATCGGCAACTAACTTCAACATGGTGAGTTCGGCCCCAATTGTCCCGAACCTTTCCGCATCGGGAGCCACCACACCGTCGCACCCCTTTTCCTGAACCATCCGTGCCCATCCGAGCGATCCGTGGTTCCCAACCTCAGCACCATCCGCACCTCTCAATCCTCCCGTAAAGCCATCACGATCCGACCACGAATTTCACGACCGGGCACGAATGAATCCAGCCCGGACGGCTTCCCCAAGAGCCGTGCAGCGGTAGCGCTGCTCGCTGCTCTTCGGTTTGTCCGGAATGGTCATCGCCACAAGGCCCACCGCTACCGCAGTTTGCTGGTAGTGCTCCCTGAAGTGCTTTTCGTTCTTTAGCCCAATGGCCTCCATGATCTCAGTCCGGTTCATTTCCCCTTCCAGCACGGCAGGCATCCACGCCACTTCGGGGCTCACTTCGGGGGCGCGGAACGTGACAGTGACCCCACGCTTCGGATCTGACTTCCAAAATGGTCGGGGTAGCCCCGCGTCGTCTCATTGCTGAACCATGAGCAACCGCAGAAGCGGCGCACCTGCTCAGCGGATGAAGACAAGCCACGCTGCAGCTCCCGCGACGCCCTCCGCCAAGCCCCCGTCCAACAGGTTCCGAATCATCGCGCCGATTTCCTTTTCAGGATAAATCGCCCCGGGGAGGCGCGGACCAGAGTGATCCACTCCAGTCCGCGGTCCGCGGATCATTTCGTGACCTCGACGCGCAGGAATCCCTTGTCGGGGAGGCCGTTCGACACATCCAGGCGGAACCTGCGGTATTCCCAGCCGCTTGGCAGGGGATCCAATCCGGTAGGCGCGCTGGTTTCCGACACGCCGCTGCCGGGGAAGTTCAGATCGACCGAGCCTTCAATCGTGTAGGTGACGCCATCGACCGTGACCGATGGCGACGACGATACGCTGAAGACCGGCGAACCGGTGCCGTTGCGGACGGCCAGGGTGAGCGTCAGCTCCTTGCGGGTGTCCGCATCCGTGTCCTCGATCGCGTATTCCTGGTAGCCGTTGTCGGAGCCATCGAGCGGGTTGCCGTTGAGCGCAAACTCGATCAGATTCGTGGCACCGTCGCCATCCGGGTCGTCGCCGATACCATTTTCCTTCCCAGCGGTGCCATCCAGGCCCTTGTCGGCGGCCCAGCTCGTATAGGTGGTGTCCGCGACATCCACCGTCAGGATCACCTGTCCCGAGCTGACGGAAATGGTGGCGGCGGTGCCCGACTCGAGACCGCTGCCGGTGACGCTTACCGGGTAGAAGGGCGATGCGTTCTGTGTTACCGTATTCCTGGTTACCTCGATCAAACGATAAACACCCACCCCCAAAGCCGTGGCGGCGGCGTTGTTGACGGTGAAGGTATTGTTATTCAGCACGAGCGTCCCCTCCGATACCAGCAGCGCCGGGCGCGCAGTGTCGCCGGTAAAAACGGTCGGCGTGAAGGTCAGGTTGACCGGACGCTTGCCGAGGTTCACGGTGCCGCCGGAGGCACCTTGGATCCTCGCGGCTGTGGTGCCGGTACCAGTGCCCGTTCCCTTGGCTTCAAGGGTGCTGCCGCTGCCTAGCGTGAACGCCGGGATCAGGGTCACGTCCAGGGTTGTGCCGGCGGCAAGGGAAACCAGCGGCGAACCGCCCGGCGAGGCGTTAGGTCCAAGCCTCAGCGTCCCGGAGTTCAGCAGGACGCGGCCGGTGGACGTATTGATCCCATACAATCCTATGGTGCCGGTGTTGACGAAGGACTTGCTGACACCGGAGGAGATCTTGTAGCTGCCGGTATTGCCGATCACGATGTCGCCGCCGCCACTGATCCTGCCGGACAGGTCGATGCTGCCCCCGTTCCCAGAGAGTGTCAGATTGTTGCCTAGCTCCACCGGACCACCCCAGGTGCCCAGACCGCCATAGGACGCGATTGCCAGGATCCCGTTCGATCCCGAGCGTACCGTGATCCCACCGCTGTGGGACGTGTTCCCGCCGCTGCTGATCACCGCGTTGCTGCTCCCGGAGGAGGCACCCAGAGCGATGGGGCCCCTGCCCGCGAATTGTTCGGCTTGGCCCAGATTCCCCGTGACGACGCCGGCGTTGACCACCAACCCGCCCGAATAGTTGCTGTTGCCGTTGGTACCGATCCACAGCGTACCTGGGCCATCCTTGGTGAGTTTGGCGAACGATCCACCGCCCGGGGTGTCGCCAAAGCCCTTGGGGATTTTCAAGGTGTTTGCCAGGACCGTGATCGTGACATCGTTCGGCATCACCATGCTTTGTCCCGCGTCGTTGGGGAACGAGAGATCGCCACTGGTGCCCTTATAGGTGAAGCTTCCGTTGATCGTGACCGGATTCTTCGTGAGGATCGAGATGTCGGCTGCCGGACTGGTGGTGTTATCGAGCACTGTACCCTCGTTGATCGTGAGCCTGCTGGCAAGGGTGCCGAGGGCGGCCGCGTTGTTGATATTGAGCTGGCCCGCATTGAGAACCACGCCTCCGGTAATGGTATTCGCGGCGTTGAGAGTCAGGGTTCCCGCGCCCGTCTTCGTCAGGAAACTCGTGCCATTCGCCAGGACAGGCGTGCCGATGGTCAACGAGTCGTTCGGACCATCGGTGCGGACGATCAGCTCGCCATTGTTTACAGTGTTGATTCCAGTGCCGCCACTGATGACCGCCGGGCTGCCGTTGTTGCCAGATTTCAGGATGCCATTGACCGTGACCGTGGCCCCCCCGTTGAGCGTGAAGTTGTGATCGCCGGCGATATTGAGGGTGGTGAAGGTGGCTGAATCCTGGGCGGTGATCGCCCCGGTGATCTGCTGGTGGGTGGCCGTGGCGAGCGTTGCAACCGTGCCGCTGGTGACCGCGCCGGTGTCTGGCCCGACATAGTCGATGGCGCGGACGAATCCGGCGTTGTCATACCAAGCATAGGCACCGCCACCAAAGAAGGTGCCCTGGTCGATGAATGTGTTGGCGGTCACACCGGACAGCACGAACCCGTTCGTGGCGCTGGGAGTGCCGCCGCTGAGCGAGAAGTTGGCCGTCGCGCCGGCGCCGCGGGCTGCCATCGATGAAAACGTCAACGCTTGATCCGTCGTGCGCGTGAGCCGCACCGTGCCGTCTCCCGTGGCGAATGTCAAAGCCCCCAGCCTTTGCGAGGTTGCAGTCGTGTTATAGTTGAAAGTGCCCGTGCCGCTGAAAGTCAGCGCGGAACTTGCCGAAAGCGAGCCACCAGCGGCGGCATCAATCGTGAGCGTGCCCGCGTTGACGGTCGTCCTGCCGGTGTAGGTGCTCGCGCCGGTGATGGTCATCGTGTTCGCACCCAGCTTCCGAATGCCAACGGTGGCCGCGGCGGGGGCGATGACGCTGGTGGAGAAATTACCGCCTACTGTGTCGATGGCGACCGTCCCGCCGGAAGCGACGGACAACAGCGGGTTGGCCAGCAGGTCATTGATTTGCGCCAGCGTCCAATTGCTTGAATTGATCAACAGGGTCCCGTTGGCAGCCACAGAAATCGTTCCCGACGCATAGTTGGGCAGGGCGGCGGCGGTGGTCGGTTGCAACGTGCCGTTGGTGATGTTCGTCGCACCGCCGTAGGTGTTGGTGCCGGATAGCACCAGGCGGCTATTGGCGCTGTTCATGGTGAGAGCGATGGAACCGCCCGTAAGGTTGGCGGACACGAAGCCCTTCTGACCGGCGTAGGACTTGCCGGAAAGCGTGCCATTCTGGATCGTGCCGCCGGAAATGGTGACCGTGCCCGCATTCCAGGTTCCGCCGGCGAGGTCGAGGATGCCGCCAGAGACGGTGAGATTGCCTCCATTCGAACCGAAAGTGCCGCTGCCGCTGACCGTCAGAAGGCCATCGCTGACTGTGGTTCCGCCGGTATGCGTGCTCGTGCCGGAGAGCGTCACCGACCCGGGGCCGTTCTTGCTCAGGGTGCCGGCACCGGAAGTGCCGCCCGAGAGCAGCAGGGGGGTCGCAGAAGCCGTTGTGACCGTGAGCGTCGTGGCCGGTGCCAGATCAATCGGGTTCGAGACGCCGGTGCCCGTGCTCATGGACGCCAGAGGCTGGAGGTTGGCATTGGCCTCGGTTCGGATGGGTCCCGTGCCCATCGCGGAAGGATGGGTGAATTGCAACGTATTCCCCGCGGCACCGCGGAAGATTAGCCCGCCGCTGAAATCATTACCGGAGTTCGACAGGTGCAACCAGCGCCCGGCGGCATTCACAATCATACCGCCCGGACCGGAAACTTTCCCGGAAACATTGATATCGCGGCTGGAGAAGCCAGCGAAGCCACCGCTCAGTTGAATCACATTGGCCACGGTCTTGGCCGGGTCGTTGACGCTGGTGATGGCCGCGCCATCCGCAAGGGTGACCGTGGCAGCGGCCGGGCCGAACCATGCGCGGGCCCCATTGGCCCCGGAGTTAAGCGCGCCCAACTGCACGGTGCCGGCGTTGATGAAGGTGCCGCCGCTGTAAGTATTGTTAGCAGTGGTGTCCTCGAGAACCAAAGTGCCGGCTCCGGTCTTGGTGAGGATGCTGGCTGAGGTGTTGTTCTGAATGGTCAGCTTGGTCGTCAGCTTGTCAGTGGTGCCATTCACCCGGACTACCAATTCTCCGCCCGCGGTTGCAGGTTGCAGGATACCTCCGGTGCTTCCGAGAGTCGCCGCTGTGGCGCCGCTGGAGAGCAACCCGTCCACACTGAGAACGTCCGCGGTTGAAGCCATCGATACACTGTTGGCGGCAAGATTGAGGGTGTTGACCGTGCCGTCGGCGGTGGTTTGCGCGGTGATATTGCCGGTCAGCACCACGTTGTCCCGGGTGGCGGGGGTGCCCATTGTCGCGCCACCCGCAACGGAGAGGAAATTCGCATCGCCCGCCTTGTAGTCCCGCACATGGCCCGCGCCACTGGCGTCGTAAGCGGCATAAGCCGAGCCGTTGAAGAACAGGCCCCGGTCAATCAGTTGCGCGGTTGCGGGAGGGGTCGTGAAGACAATTGCATGATTCGCGCCGTTCAAGCCACCGGAGACCACGAAGTTGCCGGTAGTACCCGCGGTCCGGCCAGCGAGCGAGTTGAAGGTGAGGGTCGCCGTGGTGGCGGCGAAGGTGGACTGCACCGTGCCATCGCCGGAGCCAATGGTGAGTAATCCCATGCCCTGGGCGCTGCCCGCAGCCTCCTTGACGTGGAAGGTGCCGCTGCCGCCGAACGTCAGGGCGGTGCCAGTGGTGCCGTTCAGGCTGCCGGTGGCACCGTCGCCGATCTGGAGTGTTCCTGCCGATACCGTCGTGGTGCCCGTGTAAAGGCTCGCGCCGGTGAGCGCGAGCGTGCCCGCGCCGTTCTTGGTCAGGCCGTCCGATCCGTTGAGCACAGTACTGATGGTCGCGATCTTGCCGGTGCCAAGAGGTCTGACCGTGATGGTAGGCGTCGCGGCTTCTAGGGTGAGCGTTGCTGCGCCGCCCAGGAGCCAGCCGCCGGCGGTGCTGATGGCGGTATCGCCGAAGACAAGGTTGCCGATGATGCGGTTGGAACCGACGGTGACGGTCAGATCGCCGGTCAGATTGAGGGTATTGAAGTTGGCGGTAGAGCCGGCACCGTTGGCGGTGGCGCTTGCCCAATTGGCGGGCGTGTCCCACGAACCGCTGCCGCCGGTCCAGGTTCCGTTGTCGGCGCGGGCGGCGGGTGTGGCCAGGAGGGCCGCGATGGCACCGGCGAAAATATAGGCGGATTGGCCGCTGCAGAGCAGGCTGAACACGGATTTCGGTTTCATGGGTTCCTCGGGTTGGGTTGGCAATCTTCAACCTTCGGATCTTGCGCGGAAACTTCAAGTTAGCTCGAAGTTGCCGTACAATGTGCCGAAGGCTACTGCATTAAAATTACCCTCGCTCATATTCCACAAGTTTTTTCTTCGCCATCATTAGACCCCGGAACGGGTGCCATTTAAATGCGCTCCTCCGCCTAAAAGCGCTCCTCCGCCTCGCTCCGGATTCCTTGCGGTAGGGCGAGGGGATCGCCGATCGCTTGTGGCAAGGGGCGGATCGGCAGATCGTACGGGTCCCGAATCCCCGCCGAACCAAGGCCGAACTGATTCGTCGGGCGACCTGGTTGCGGCTAGATTTCGGATTGCGCGGTCGTAGCGTGGGTTTCGTTCTAAAATCGGCTGCGCGGGACGCATGCGACAAAGCAAAAAAGCGGCGGTGGAACAGGTCCACCGCCGCGCGGGAAATACGGTTGAAGGGTGGCGGTTCAGCCCCTGCGCCGACGCAGGAACAGCAGCCCGGCGGCCAGACCCGCCAGCGCCGAGTCGGAGGGTTCCGGAATGGCGGTGATTTGAACCGAACCCAATGCTGCAGCCTGTCCACTCTCGTTGCGCGCGTTGGGGCCGATCGTCTCGAAACCATATTGAATGTTCACGCCTGTGGTGGTCGCCAGGTTGATGGCAAACACGCCCGCGGTGAGCGGAACACTGACCGAACTCACGAGGTTGAAAGATCCATCGAATTCCCTGATGAAAGCGACCGAAGTGTAGGGATTGACCAAGCTGTTGGTCAAAACGTCGCCGGTGAAGTTCACAGTCTGACCGGCAAGCAAGTTGTCCTGCACATACATGCTGGCGGACATGTTTTTGTTGGGACTGCCGTCCGGCTTCCACCAGAACGCATCACTGAGCGCGACATCTCTGGAAATGCTCGTATTCGGACTGAGTGTGAGGACGGGACCGGCAAATGTGGCATTCAGATCGCCCGTGCCCCAGCCGCTGCCGAACTGATATGCTCCGCCATTGGCGGGCAGATTGGATACGTTCATGAAGCCCAACCAGGTCTTGGCCGGGTCGACGGTCACGGTGACCGCCGCATGGGCAACAGCGGAGACGGCAAGCATCAGGCCGAGTGCCAGATGACGGACTTTGGATTTGGTTTTCATGGAGTTTTTGGGGGTTGCCCGAAATGAATGGATCCGTATTTGGGAAAATCAGTAACAAGAATCCGGCAAGCGGGGCGGGGCGTCCAGAGAAAAAACACAAATTTATGCATTTTCCGCAAAGTGTTCGAAATCAGCGTGTCGGAAGCGCGGTGGTGAGGGCCCCGGGTTTGGCGATGTGTTTTTTGCCGTCAGAGAACGCGACGTTGAGCGGTTCCTTGCCGTACTTGTAGGCGGCGTAGGTTTTCCTGCCGTTTTTCTGATAGATAGTGGTGAGCGGGTGGTTGTAGGTCACTTTGGAATCGTTGATGCCGAGGGTGTGGACGGTGCCGATCCAATGATCCATCGAGGCGTGGGTGTTGCCGCCCTCGATGCTGCAGGCGGGGTTTTTGTCGCGGATGAGCAGGAGCACCATGCCTTCCACTTCGCGGCCCACGGGGATCGGTGTGAGGGCTGACTGACAACCGTTTGGCGAGCTCCTTCTTTTTGATCAGGACGGGCTGATTCGAGACTGGGGACCCGGTCGTGGAATGCTGCGGGTCTTGCGCCTGCCAGCCTCCTTCCATGAGAGCGTGAACTCGGGGTAGCCGTCCCGACGGTTCATCGTGTAGATCTTGATTCTCGCGGGACCGTTGCCGATCTCCACGATACTGCTGCTACGTTTGCGTTTCCGGGTCATCGACCCCGGCCTTGAAGTCAACTTGTCGGAAAAACCGTCAGGACAATCGGTCCCGGCTTGCTCTGATGGTTCGCAAGTTTCTGATTTCGGTCTGGTTGCCTCGATTGGGCAACCAGATGGCGGAGAGGGTGGGATTCGAACCCACGGACAGTTTAACCCGTCGCCGGTTTTCAAGACCGGAGCCATAAACCGCTCGACCACCTCTCCGTGATGCGCAGACTCCCAAATTGCCCGCACCTCGCCCCGCAGCAAGCCGAAAAGTTCGCCCGACACCCGGAATGACGCGCCCGAGGGAATGCACATGGCCCGCCCCCATGCAGAAGGCTGCCCCACGATACCACGGATCCCCGGTCTGATCTGGGCCAACCGTTCCGTCCTCTCCCTCGCACCCGGTGTCACCCCGCCTGACATCATGTCAGGAAATTCCGCCGCCGGCTGCGCCGCCGAACGCAAGCCCTCCCCCTGATCCCGCACCACCGACCCAGCACGCCTCCTCCGTCATCACCCGGCAAAGCCCGCCACCCCCTAACTCATCATCACCGCCTCCGCCGAACCATGCTCCTCACTCTCCGGCGCCTTGCTCTCCCCATGCTCCCGCGGGGCCAGCCCGAGATCGCTCGTGATCAGATTGCTCGAAATCCGCGCGCTCTCGAAAATCACCGGCAACCCGCTCCCCGGATGCGTCCCGCCACCCACCAGATAGACTCCGTCCAGATCCTCAAACCGGTTCCGCGGCCGCCAGTACAGCATCTGACTGAAATTATGCGCCAGATTGAATGTCGCCCCAAGGTGAATCTGCTGGTCCTCCGCCCAGTCATCAGGCGTCACCGCCGTCAGCGACACCAGCCGCTCCCGCACGTTTTCCACTCCTAACAAGTGCAGCTTGTCCAGAATCAGATCCGTGAACCGCTGCTTCTCCGCCTTCCAGTCGACGTTCTCATGCTGGTGCGAAACCGGTACCAGCACATAAAGCCCGCAATGCCCCTCCGGAGCCAGCGTCGCATCGCTCACACACGGATTCTGCACATAAAATGACGGGTTCTCCGGCAGTACATGGCTCTGCTCGATCTCCTCAAGATTCCCCTCGTAATCGCTGCTGATGTAAATGTTGTGATGCTGCAGCTTCTCGCACGTGCCCCTCAGCCCCAGATACAGCATGAAGGTCGAACACGAAAACTTCTTGCCCTCGATCTTCCGGTCCGTCCACCGCCGCCGCAGCCGGTCCGGCACCAGCTTCCGCATCGTCCGCGCAAAGTCACTGTTGATCACCAGCCCGTCGCACGCATGCACCCCTGACTTCGTCCGCACCCCCGTCGCCCGCCGTCCCTCAAACTGAATGTCCTCGACCGGCTCGTCAAGGTGCACATGCACCCCCAGTTCCGACGCCACCCGCGCCATCGCCTTCGAAATCGCACCACACCCGCCAATCGGATGGAAAATGCCGTACTCGTACTCAAGGAACGAAAGAATCGTGAACAGACTCGGACACCGGAACGGCGACATCCCGAGGTACTTCGTCTGAAAACTGAACGCCAGCCGCGTCCGCTCATCCTTAAAATACCGCCGCAGATCCGCATCCACCGATGTCGTCGGACGCAGCAGCGGCAGGCACTTCAGCAGCGCCGGATCAAGAAAATCCCGCAGCCCCAGAAACGGCTTCTCCAGCACCGGCCGGAACGCCGCCAGCTTCTCCCGGTTCTCCGTCAGAAACCGATCCACATTCGCCGCATCCTCCGGCGCAAACGTCGCAATCTGCCGCTTGAACTCCGCCACATTCGCCGTCGCCGTCAGTTCCCCGCCACGCCCAAACACCAGTCGGTAATGCGGATCCAGCCGGACCATCGGAATCTCCTCCTGCATGTTGCGTCCCGCCGCAGAAAAAATCTCCTCAAGGATCCGCGGATACATGAAGAATGTCGCCCCCACATCCCACGAAAACCCATCCTTCTCATAGATTGAGGTCCGCCCCCCTACCCGTCCGTGCCGCTCAAAAACATGAACCTCAGCCCCGCTGCGGGACAGCAGGAGCGCAGTGGCGAGTCCTCCGGGTCCGGCGCCGATGATGTTGACCTTGCGTCGCTGATTCGCCATGGATGAAAGTGTGAGCAGAAATCGGGCATCCCAACTGGGAAAACCTCGACCAAACCGATACGGAACCTAAGCAGATGCGGTTGCCCGTTTCCACCCGATTCATCCCTCATCACGCGAATGCGGTGCCTCAGTCAATCTGCAGCTTCGATTGCACCACGTGCCCCGTGTACCGGATCGCATCGTTGATCGCCGTCACATCGTACCGCTTCGTCGCAATCGTGTGAAATGTCCCCGCCGCCGGCAGCGCCAGCGAATAAATCACCGGACCCGTCACCACCTTCGACCCCAGCAGCAGCGCCGCCAGCACCGTCTCATTGGTGTCCTGCTCGTGAAACAATGTCCCCACCCGCCGCTCGCTCAGCCACGCCTTCAGCTCATCAGGCAACGCCTGCGGAGCCTGCCCGCCCGCATTCGCAATGCTCCGCAACTCCAGCCCGTAAGCCCGCGCAAAATACGCCATCGACGCGTGGCTCGTGAACAGAAACCGGTCCTTCTCCGGCAACTCCCCCATCAGCCCTTTCAGAAACCGGTCCGTCTCCCCAAGATCCACCCGCAACCGCTGCGCCCGCGGCGAAATATACTCCGCCAGCCGCGGCATCGCCGCAATCAACGCCGCCTCCACCGCATGCACCATGTACACCGCCAGTTGCGGATCCATCCAAACATGAGGATCCGGTGCCCCTTCCGGCCCGCCCGGCCGGATCAATCGCTCCGCAGGAACCGAATCGGTCACCGAATGCAATCGCACCCCCACCTGCTCCAATGACGGATAATCAACCGGCCACGCGTCGTCCAGCCCCAGCCCGTGCCGCAGCACAATGTCCGCCGTCCTCAGCTTCGCCACATCCGGCGCAGCCGCCTTGAACTGATGCGGGCTCATCCCAGCCTTCATCAGACTCACCGCATCCACCGCCTCCCCACCCACCTGCGCCGCAATCGATGCCGCCCAGCTCGTCGTGCAAACCACCCGCCACTTCACCTTCGGCAACCTCGGCCCCGTCTGCTTCACGGGCTCCTCGCACGACACCCCGGCCCCTCCCGCAGCCGTGGTCAGGACCGTGCGGCAGAACTGACGGCGGCTCGCATTCATATCATCGAAATTTGCTATCGCCCGCCACACCCTCTCAATCCCCGCAGCATCCCGCACCAACACACGCCGGACTCAATTCCCGCTCCCCGTCCTTGTCCGGCGGAGCCAGCATCGGATCCGGCACCTGCGCCGATAGATTCAACTCCGCCAGCAGCGCACGGTCCGCCGCCACCGCAGGATTCGCCGCCGTCAGCAACCGGTCCCCGTAAAATATCGAATTCGCCCCCGCAAAGAAACACAGCGCCTGCGCCTCCTTGCTCAATCGCGTCCGCCCAGCCGACAGCCTCACCTTCGCCCCCGGAATCGCAATCCGCGTGCACGCAATCATCCTCACCAGATCAAACACGTCCACCACCTCAGCTCCCTCCAGCGGCGTCCCCGGCATCGGCATCAGGCTGTTGATCGGCACACTCTCAGGATGCGGATTGAATCCGCTCAGAATCTCCAGCATCCGCAACCGGTCCTCCACCGTCTCCCCCAACCCCAGAATCCCGCCGCTGCACACGCTCATCCCCGCATCCTGCGCACACCGGATCGTCTTCAACCGATCCTGAAAAGTATGCGTCGTCACAATCTTGCTATAATGCTCCGGCGACGTGTCAATGTTGTGATTGTACGCCGTCACCCCAGCCTCTTTCAGCATCCGCGCCTCGTCCGGACCCAACTCCCCAAGCGTCACACAAACTTCCATCCCCAGCTGGCTCACATCCTTCACAATATCCAGCACTTTCTCAAACCGCTCCGTCCCCGCTCGCACCCCGCGCCACGCCGCTCCCATGCAGAACCGCGTGCTCCCGTTCGCCCGCGCCGCCTCCGCTCGACTCACAATCTCTTCCTTGCCCATCAACCGATCCGCCTTCACCCCCGTCGTGTACCGCGCACTCTGCGCACAGTACGAACAATCCTCGCTGCACCCTCCCGTCTTGATGCTCAGCAGCGTGCACAACTGCACTTCATTCTCCGGCCAATGCGACTCGTGAACCCGCCGGGATTCCTGAATCAGCTCGAAAAACGGCAGGTGATAAAGTCGATGAAGTGCTTGGTATTCCATGATCAGAATGTGCGTCGAGAACTGAAAAAATTCTACTGACCCCACCGGCCGTTCACCGCCGGAAGAGACACGTTGTCGGCAATCGCACTGTAATCCGTCTTGCCCACCGCTCCAATCATCGGATGCCCCGTCCGACGCTTGAAAATCTGACTCATGTATTCCGCCGTGTGGCACCCCCAGCTCTGAATGTGCGCATTCCGTGTGAATATCCCCCCGCGCAATCCCTTCAGATCACTCGCATGCAGATAACAAGTGCTCACCCCCAGAATGTCACTGCTGTAATCAAACAGAAACGCATATTTGTTCGAGTGCCCGAAGTACTCAAGGTGCGCAATCGGCCGACCCTTCCGGTTGTTCAGATAATTCATCAGCTGCGGGGTCGTGCTGAACCAGAAAATCTTCGCATCCACCGTCGCCGCACGCGTCTGAATCTCCGCCACATTGCATTGATAGGGCGGCTGCCGCACCGCATCCTCTCGATCCCGGCTCGTATACGCCGGACGGTATATCGCCCACGTCAGCTGCGCCTGCGGCTGCGTCCGCCTCATCCCCTGCATCCGGATGTGCGCCGCCTTGATGAAATTCCCCGCATACCGGTCATGCTGATCCGCCGGCACCCGGTACTCCTCCCACGCCCTCAGCGCCGGCCCTCCGCTGATCACAATCAACTCCGCTCGCGACTCCGCCTGCTGCGCACTCACGCCGCCTGCCAGAATCGCCAGAAACAGAAATAAAAATCCAAACACTTTCATGGGAGAAACCCAAGTCTGCCCTCGCACCACCAACACGGCAACCCGGTTTGCACACGAAAATCCAAGCCCCTCAACCGTCCCCTCACGCACCCCCCTCAAGCCACCACCCCCGCCACCGGAACCCCCTTGCCGTCAATCGTCGCGTAAAACGGCCGCTGCTCAATGTCATACGCCGTCTTCGGACTGATCCCCATCGCCGTGAAGATCGTCGCATGGAGATCCGGAATCGTCACCGGATCCTTCACGGCCACCAGCGGCCGCTCCGGAGCCGTCTCCCCATACACAAACCCTTTCTTCATCCCCCCGCCAAACATCACCACGCTCGTCCCACCCGTGAAATGCCGGTGCAGGCCGTAATGCTTCGGCGATTCCAACCGGTCGCCCGCCACCGTCGCCTGATCCGTCGCCGCAGATCCCGGCACACCCTCAATCATCGCATCCCGGCTGAACTCGGACGCCAGCACCACCAGCGTCCGGTCCAGCAATCCGCGCTCCTCCAGATCCCGGATCAATTGCGCAATCGGCGCGTCAATCTCACGGTGCATCCGCTCCAGCGTGCTGTGCCCGTCCGCATGCGTGTCCCAGTGCAGAAACGGCACGTACTCCGTCGTCACCTCCACAAACCGCGCCCCGTTCTCCACCAACCGCCGCGCCAGCAGACATCCCTGACCAAAATTGCTCTCCCCGTACGCCGCCACTTTCTCCCGCGGCTCCAATGCCAGATCAAACGCCGCCCGCTCCTTCGACATCAGCAACCGGTGCGCGTTCTCCATCGACCGCAGCATGCTCTCCTGCTGAAAATCACTCAGATAATCCCGCTGCGGGCTCCGGTCGATCAGCCGCTTGTACATCGCATGCCGGTTCTCAAACCGCCCCGCCGTCATCCCACCCGGCGGCCGCACCGCATTCGCCGCCTCCCCTGGAAACGGCAGATTCATCGGCCCGTACTCCGCCCCGAAAAATCCTCCCTGCGTGAACGCCTTCAATTCCTCGCTCTCCCCATGCCCTTCCAATCGCTGCCCGATGTTGATGAACGCAGGCATCACCGGATTCCTCGGCCCCAGCACTTTCGACATCCACGCCCCGATGTGCGGTGCCGCCACCGTCTGCGGCGGCACATACCCAGTATGCCAGTGATACTGATGCCGCGAATGCAGGATGCTCCCCAGATCAGGCTGCACCGCCGACCGAATCAGGGTCGCCCGGTCCATCACCGACGCGATCTGCTCCAGTCCCTGACAAATCTGAATGTTGTCCACCGCCGTCCGGATCGCCGGAAAGGTGCTCAGAATCTTCGACATCGACACGCCCTTCTCAAACGGCTGGTACCGCTTCGGATCAAAGGTGTCAGGTGCCGCCATCCCGCCACCCATCCACAGCACAATGCACGCATCCGCCTTCGGCGCAGGATGCTTCACGGGCTCAATCCCGTGCGCCCGCGGCGCAGGTGCCGCCCACGCAGCCAGCGACGCCGCCGCAAGTTTCCGCAGAAAATCTCGGCGGCTGTCTTCAGGATCCAGTGGCAAAGCAGCAGTCATGGCAGTCAGGGTTTTCGTTGAATTCAGCGGACCAGTTGAAACTCAGGCAGCATGCACACCGCCCACAGCAGATCTGCAAGCGACGACGCCGTCGGCGACCCACCCAGCAACTCCCCCGCCACCAACCGCTCTTCCTCCGTCGGCTTCCGGCTCAGCGCACCCGCATAAAGCCAATCACTCAGCTCAGCCACCGTCCACGCCCGTTTCGCCAGGATCTGCGTCGCCCCACGCTCCAGCAATCCCGTCAGGATCGCCCCGTTGTTCAAATCCATCGCCTCCAGCGTCGTCAGCTCCGCAGGCCGCGTCGACACAATCTGCTCACGATTCGGCCGCCCCAGCGCCCGCATCAGCAGGTCGCTCTTCATCAGCGACGCCCGCACCACCGGCCCGCCACCCCCACCCGCCAGAATCTCCGCTAGGGTTCCATTCACCGCCGCCCACGTCCCCTGACGCGCATGCGCCACCGCCGGCAGCCACTTCGATGGCTCTTTGGCCCATCGGCCATCCTTGTCAGGAAGATCCGCCGTCCACTCCCAACCCGCCCCGCTCCGCAACACCACCGGCGCTCCCTTCCCCGACGTCAGCCGCGCCTCGAACCAGAACCCCGCAGGATTCGGCCCGCTGCCACCATTCGTCGCCACCGCCACAATCTCATTCTCCCCAGCCTTCAACGGCAACTCCGCCAATCCCACCGGCTGCTCCCAGTTCCCGCTCTCCGCCACCTTCCGGCCATTCACAAACAACACGAAACCATTGTCGCACGTCACCGCCGCCACCGCCTTCTCCGGCACCGCCGCCAGCGTAAACCGATGCCGCAACGCAATCGTCTGCCCAGACGCATGCGGTTCCTTCACCCCGTCGCTCGACCACACCCACGCCGCTCCCGGACCCGCCGCAGCGCCCCCACCCGCCGCGCGCGGAGGGATACTCGCATCAGCCTTCGCCGGCGCCGTTCCCGTCAGCCGCCACACCGCATCCACAAACTGCTCAGCCGTCATCCGCCGCGCCCGCGGCCCGCGCCATTCCGGCGTCCCCTCACCAGCCAGCGCCGCCGCTCGCGATTGATAGGCCTGCGACGTGCAGATCAGCCGGATCAGCTTCTGCAAATCATATCCAGTCGCCGCAAACTCCGACGCCAGCCAGTCCAGCAACCCCGCATGCCACGGCGGGGTCTGCATCGCATCCACCGGATGCACAATCCCAGCGCCCGTCAGCCGGTGCCACATCCGGTTCACAATCGTCCGCGTGAACCGCCCGTTCTCAGGATGCGTCATCAATCCCGCCAGTTGCTTCAACCGCTCGTCCCGCGGCAGCTTCGCATCCACCTGACCAATCTCCGGGAACAACCATGCCGCCACCGCCTGCTTCCCCGTCGGCACATCACAACGATGCAGCTCCAGCGGCTGGTCCGCATAAATCGCCGCCAACCCATACGCATCACTCAGCTTCCATCGGTCAATAAAGCTGTCGTGACACGACGCACACTTCAGATTAATTCCCAGAAACACCTGACCCACACTCTGCGCAAACTGCACCGGCACAACCTGCCCCGCACTAACCGCTCCGCGCCACTTGATCCCCCGCGAAAACCCTTCGCTCCCCGCCGTCGGCGCGATCAATTCCCGTGCAAACACGTCATATGGCTTGTTCCCCAGCAATGCCGCATAAAGCCACCCCGTGATCTGACTCCTCCCGCCATCAATATACCCAGTCCCCGCATAGTCATTCCTCAGCAGGTCGTTCCAGAACGAAATCCAATGCCCCGCATACGCCTCACGGTCCGCTAGCAATCCGTCAATCACCCGGCTCCGCTTGTCAGGCGCACCATCCGCCAGAAACGCCGCTAGCGCTTCCGGCGTCGGCAGCAGTCCCGTAATGTCCAGCGTCACCCGCCGCAGAAATTCACCGTCCCCCAGCGGCTCCGGCCGCGCCACCCGCTTCTCCGCCATCCACGCATCCAGCAACCGATCCACCGGATGCTCCCGCCCATCCACCACCGGCGGCAATTCCGGACGCGATGGCCTCAACGGCGGCTCCCACGCCGCCGCCTGAAATGCAAACCCTTCCTCCCACGGCAATCCCGCATCCACCCACCGCGTCAATACCGCAATTTCCTCCGCACTCAACCCCTCCCCCTTCGGCGGCATCCGCTCATCCTTATCACTCGCCCCGATCACCTCCACCAGTCGGCTCCCGTGACTCTCAAACGCCTTCGCCACCGGCCCGTTCTCACTCCCCGCCATGAACTCCTCACGCGTGTTCATCGAAAACCCGCCCTTCTTCTTCGCCCCGGAATGACACTCCACACAGTGCTTCTTCAGAATCGGCACAACCTCGTGCGCAAAATCAGCCGCCGGCGGCGCAGCCACCACCGGCACGGCAAATAAGAAGAGTCCTGTCAGGGTCCGCATGATGCCGCCCATATCGCGCCTCACCTCACCCATCGCCAGCGGAAAACACCACCCCCCACCCATCCCCACCCATCACCGCTTCCGCGCCCGCGCAAACCGCTCGCGCCGCGCCGCCGCCGCATCCACCGCCTCCCCAGCTTTCGCTTCCCCCGTCCCCGGTCCCGGCACCTCCCGCGTCTCCTCAACCACCGCAGCCGCCGGAACCGCCTTCACCGCCACTTTCCCCGCCACCTTCACCGGCCCCGCTCGCCGCACTCCCTTCGCCCGACCACGCCCCCCCAGCACCGGCAGCCGCCACCCCGTCCGCGTCATCAGCACCTCCAGCAGAATCATCCCCAGCAACCCCGGCAGCACCCACCGCCGCAAATCCGTCCACTCGCGCACCGGCGGACTCAACCACGCCGTCGACAAATCCACCAATTCCCGCCCGCCACTCCGCACCGCCACCTCCCGCAACTCCACAATCCTCCCGGGATCAAACTGCCACTCGGTCCCCGTCCCCACCGACGCCGGCCCAAACGGCAGCGTAAACTTCCCAGCCTGCACCGCCCCGCGCACCAATTCCCCCTCCTCCAGCTCCGCCGTCGCCTGCCAAGACCCCGGCGCCATCCGCTCCCAGATCAACTCCCGCCGTCGCTCGGCCCGACTCCCACTCGCCACCAGCAACCGCGGCGGATCAGTCCCAAACGACGTCTCCCACGACCCGTCATGCAGCAGTTCCACCGCCAGCGTCGTCCCCGTCGCCGACCACCGCAACCCCACCCCCGGCGGCACTTCATCCCCCGCCAGCCACCTCGCTAGGGTCTGCAGAAAATCCCCGTACTCACTCCACCCGCGCACCGTCGCAGAAACCTCTCCTCCTAACGGAAAACTCACCGCCGCACTCCGCCCCGCCCCGCGCCGACCCCACGCCACCAGCGGTGCCGCATACTCATCCCTCGAAACCAGCGCCTGCCCCGCCCATTCCCGCCGGTACGACAAGTTATAGCCATCCACCCGGCCCGGCCACTCAATCGCCTTCCCCGCCAGCTCCTGCCACTGCCCCGTCGCCGCCGTCGCCAACGGCTCGTCAATGAACAGACTCCGCGCCACCGCCACCGCCTCCGCCGTGAACACCGCAGGCACTTCCTCCGCCCGATCCGTGAAGAAAATCCGTCCCTTCCCGCGCGCCGCCACATCCTTCAGAAACCCGGCATCGCTGTCCCCCTCGGTCCCTAGCGCAATCACACTCGTCGTCGCCCCCGCCGCCGTCACCTCCGCCAGCAGCTTGATATAATCCCCCGGCTCCTCCGCATCCGCCGCATCCGCAAACAAGATGATATGCCGCGTCCCCGCTCCAACCCCCTTCAACGTCGACCATCCCTCCTTCAGCCCCTCATACACATAAATCCCTCCCCCCGAACTCTCCACCCGACGCGCCGCACTCGTCATCTTCTTCCGGTTCTCACGGTCCCCAACCCTCTGGAACGGCACCGCCGTGTGCGCCGAACTGTCCACCGCCAGCACGCCCGCCGAATCCTGCATCCCTAGCATCTCAATCGCCCGCACCGCCCCCTCGTTCGCCAGATCCATCTTCGTCCCGCCTCCCGCCGCCGCCGCCATGCTCCCCGACCGGTCCAGCACAATACTCAACGCCGTCTGCACTTTCCGCTGATCTTCCTTCAGCTCCATCGACACCGGCAGCAGTGGATCCACCGCCGACTGAAACCACCCGCCCGCCCCGAAACTCCGCCGCCCACCCGCCATCAGCAACCCTCCTCCCTGCACCTCCACATAAAACGGCAGCGCCGCAATGAACTCCGCCGGCAGATCCCACGCCGGCACGTTATTCAAAACCACCGCCTTGCACCCCGTCAGCATCCCCGGCCTCAAGGTATTAAACTGCGTCACCGTCTCCACACTGAACTGCCGCCCGAACGCCGCCGCCGCAGGATCATCCGTGTAATTCGTAATCAGGAGCAGTCTCGGCCCGCCCGATACCTCAATCCAGCTCTCCCCGCGGTTGTTCCCCGGCCACGGATCCCCCGGAACATCCAGCCGCACTTCATAACGATACGCCCCGCCCGCCGCAATCCGATCCGTAAACCGCTGCACCGCTTTCCCTTTCACAATCGCCACTTCGCTAGTCTCCAGCACCTGCCCGTCCCGCAGCACCGTCAGCGGCACCACTCCATCCCGCGGCCCCATCACCTCCGTCTCTATCAGAAACGGCTCGCCCGCCCGCACCCGCGGCGGCAGCGACAACCGTCTCACCCGAAAATCATCCCCGTCCCTCCCCGGCAGCAATCGCACATCAAGCGGCACCCGCTCCGCCTGCAATCGCTCCGCCAACCCGGCCAGCGGCTCCGTACTGTACCCGTCCGTAAACACCAGCACCCGCGACGCCTTGTCAGGATCACGCATCGTTAGCGTATTCTGCACCGCCAGCGCCGTCCGGCTCAATTTCCTTCCACCCGTGTATGGCCCTCCGGCATTCAACTCCTGCGGCACCACGTCCGCCGCATAATCCACCCACCTCACCCGATCATCCCGATGCCGCCGCCCGCGCTCCAGCAACTGCTTCCACTCAGGCAGCGCCGCGTCCGCATCCCCACCCGTGCTCTCCGATCGATCCACCAGCACCCACAAATCCATCCCGTGCTTCATCAATCGCGCCCGCGGCTGCGCCAGCAGCACCACCGCCACCACCGCCACCAGCGCCCGCAACGGCCGCCTCAATCCCAGCGCCGGCCACAACCACGCCCCCAGCCCCAGCACCGGCAGCAGCAGCAACCACTCAGGTGTCACCAGTTCCATCATCAGGGCTTCTCAGGTTCCTCCAGCACACCCCCAATCTCCACCGCCGCTCCCCCAACCGCAAGCCCGGCCTTCTCCTTCAGCGCCGCAATCCTCACATCCAGCTCCCTGATCCGCCGCCGCGTCGCCTCCAGCATCTCCCCAACCGCCGCCCGCAACTCCGCCGTCTCTTCCTCCGTCAACCCCTCCGGTATCGTAAACTCCTCATCCCCCGGCCGCCGGTAATACTCCAGCGCCGTCTCCAGATCCACCGTCCGCAACTCGTCACTCTGCATCGCCGCCGCTATCCTCTCCTTCAGCGTCACCCGTCCCTCCCCTGGCAATACCATCGGCGTCGCCGCCCGCTCAATCCGACGCTCCAGCAGCCGCACCAGAATCTCCCGCTCCACCGTGAAATACCCGCGCTCCAGAAAATGAAACAGGCTGCACAACCGCTCGTGATCCAGCGTCTCCGGCTCCAGCTCCAGAAATCCATCAAAATGATTCTCCACATGCACTCGCTGCCGCTCCGCCAGCTCGCTCTGCAGCGCCGTCACCTGCTCCCTAACCCCCTGCCACGCCGCCACCCACGCCACCACCTCCGGCTGCGGATTCGCCGCCCGCCGCGGCTCAGGCAACACCGGCACATAACGCCCCGCCGCCGGCTTCTCCTCCACAGGCCGGCACGATGCCACCATCCCTATCAAAAAAACCGCCGCCAGCCCATGCACTCCAGCCATCGTCCTCATTCCCGCGCCCTCAGATCATAACACAATAACCGCGACGGCTTGCCTGTCTGACGGTCAGGTTCATTCTGACTCACATACAGCAGCCCCCGACTCAACGCCGGCAGCGTCCAGCTCTGCGTCGCCACAAACAACTGCGCGCTCGACTCCACCTTCGCCCCCTCCGGCTTCAGATCCAGCCAGCACAGGGTCCCCCATTCCCCAAGACACAGAAAACTCCCGTCCACCCGCAGCAGGCTCCCCCGGAACAACCCCATCGGAATCTCCTCCCCAGTCGGATACTTCAGCGGAAAATCAAAACGCCGCGCCCACTTCCGCGCTCCATCACTCGCCGCGTGACACACCAGCTCGCACTGCCGGTCCTTCTCCCCGCTGAACCCGTACAAATGTCCCTCATGATAAACCGGGGTCGTCCAGTGCGCCCTGAAATCCTCAGCCTTCCACACCGCCGCAAACTTCATGTCAGGCCCCGCCTCCAGCATCACCCCGCCATTGCACGGGCTGTCACGGTCCACATACGCGTGCGTGATAAACACCCGCCCGGGCCCGCACACCACCGGACTCGCCGCATTCACACTCGGATACCGCCGCGCCCGCCAGAAAAACGGTTCGTCCGTCACCCCCGTCGCCGGATCAATGTTCAGCAACCCTCCCGTCGATGGCTCACTCTTCCCCCCGGCAAACACTAGCACGCGCTTCTCTCCACGCACCTCCCACGGAATCGGCGACGCATAACTCTGCCCCCACTCGTGCTTCGTCGTCCACTTCAACTCCCCACTCCCCAGATCAAACGCCGCCACACACCGCTCCCCGCCCCCACCCAGATTCACCACCACCAACCCATCCACCACCAATGGCGTCGCCCCGGACCCGAAAAAATACTTCGGCACTTCATACTCCTTCTCGCAGTCGTGCTCCCACAACAGCTTCCCCGTCTCCAACTCCCGACACACCAACCGGCTCGCCACCCCGAACGTCACCACTTTCCCCCCACTCACCACCGGAGCCGCCCGCGGCCCGCTCCCGTACCCGAAATCATCCCGGTAATCCACCGCGTAACTCTCCCGCCACCACCGCTTCCCCGTCGCCGCCTCCAGACAATCCAGTGTCTCTTTCCCTCCCGTGTTGTGAAACAGCAGCAACCGCTCCCCGACAATCGCCGGACTCGCATAACTCTCCCCCTTCTCACATTCCCACACCAGCGGCGGCCCGCCCGCCGGCAACTCATGGTTCAACTTCGTCTCCGCCGACACCGGCCGGTCCTCCAACCCCAGAAACCGCGGCCAGTCACCCGCCCGCGCTCCCGCCGCCAGCGGCCCCGCCGCCTTGTGAAAAGTCAGGCCTTCCCACGCCGCAGGCTCAGCCGCAACCGCCGCCGCACTCAGAAAAACTGTCAGGATCAATCTCGCATGCACGCGCCATCATCCCCCGCCACTCCCCGCGCGCAATCGCTCACACACCCGCACCCCCGCACGCCTCCCCAATCGCCAATCCCAGCGCCCGCACCGCCAGCTCCACCTCCCCCGCAGTACAGCACAGCGGCAGCATCACCACCAGGGTGTCCCGCACCGGACGCGTCAGCAACCCATGCTTCCGCGCCGCCACACACACCCGCATCCCCATCTGCTCCCGCCAATCCCACCGCTCACCGGTCGCCGCATCCCGCACCACATCAATCCCCGCAATGAACCCGCACCGCCGCACCTCCCCCACATGCGTCCTCTGCTCATCCCGCATTCGCCCCAACTCCCGCCCGAGCACCTCCATCAGCGGCCCCAGTCGCTCCATCGTCCGCTCCCGTCGGAATACCTCCAGCGACGCCAGCGCCGCCGCACACCCTAGCGCATGCCCGCTGTAACTGTGACCGTAAAAAAAGGTCTTCATCTCCTCCACCCTCCCCAGAAACGCCGCAAACACCCGCTCCGTCGTCATCGTCGCCGCCAGCGGCATGAACCCTCCCGTCAATCCCTTCGCCACCGCCACCATGTCCGGCACCACGCCCTCATGCTCGCACGCAAACAGCTTCCCCGTCCTCCCGAATCCGGTCATCACTTCGTCCGCAATCAGCAGCACGCCGCGCGCCGTGCACCACTCCCTCAACCGCCTCAGCATCCCGCATGGCCACAATCTCATCCCCGCCGCTCCCATGATCAGTGGCTCAATCACTACCCCCGCCAGCCTCGCCACCTCTTCCTCCGCCAACGCCTCCAAGTCCTCCATCGATCCCACCCGGCACGCCTCCATCACATGCCCGCGAAACCGCTCATGATAGGCCGGAATCCCCCCCAGCGACGCCGCTCCCATCGTGTCCCCGTGATACGCCATCTCAAACGCCGCAAACCGCCGCCGCTCAGGCTGCCCGCTCAACTGAAAATACTGCAGCGCCATCTTCAAGGCACACTCGATCGCCGTCGATCCGTCATCCGAAAAAAACACGCGGCTCAGGGTCCCCTCGGGCCACAACCCCGCCAGGGCCGCCGCCAGCCGCGCCGCCGGCTCATTCGCAAACCCCAGCGCCGATACATGCGCCACCTTCCCTAACTGCTCACGCACCGCCTCCGCAATCACCGGATGCCCGTGCCCGTGAATGTTCGTCCAGATGCTGCTGTTCCCGTCCAGATACCGCCGCCCCCGGTGATCCGTCAGCCACGCCCCCTCCCCTCCCGTCAGGATCAGCGGCTCGTGCTCCTCCGCATTCCACTCCTGCATCTGCGTGAACGGATGCCAGTGATGCGCCTTGTCCAGTCGGATCACTTCCGCCGCTCTCTCCGGGGTCATTTCAATGTGTTCAGCCATGCCATCAGATCGCGCAGCTCGCGCGGGGTCAGCACCGTGCCCATCCCAGGCATCGGACTCAAGCGCTCTCCTTCCTCCACCACCGCCCCTCCCGGAATCCGCACCACCCCCCCCCGCGTCTCCATCTCCAGCCGCCCATCCTCCCCACGACCCGTCACGCGCCCGCTCCGCTCGCTCCCGTCACGCAGCACCACACTCTGCTCCCCCCATTCCTCCCCGCACACCACCGACGGGGTCACCAGCGCCCCCAGCAGCTGCCCGGAACTCAATCGCGCCGCCACGCCGTCCAAAGCCGGACCCTTCGACCCTCCCCGTCCTTCTAACTGATGGCAATCCATGCACCGCGCCAGCGGATGCGACTCAAAAACCAGTCTCCCGACCTCCGCATCCCCGCCAGCCTGACACATCCGCCACCGCGCCAGCGGATCAATGTCGCTCCGCAGCGACGCCTCCCACGGCTCCAGCCACCGCCGCCACCGCGACCTCGGCCCGTTGTCCCGCCGCACCACTCCTTCCAGAATCTCCACATGACACGCCGGATCCGGCCACCCGTCCAGCCACATCGTCACCACCCCAGCCCACAAGCGCTCGCTGTCCGCTCCATTGTACCGGTCCAGCGCCCGCAGCAGCACCTGCTTCTCAGGAATCGTCCCGCTGTTCATCACCATCTCCAGCTGCATCGGCAACGCTCCCACCTGATATCTTAAAATCGTCCGCCGCGCCTCCGCCAGCAACACCGCCGGTGCCACCCCCGCAGTCAGCTCCACCGCCGGTGCCGCCCCCGCAGTCAACTCCAGCGCCGTACTCAACGCCAAACCCGGAGCCGTCACACTCAAATCCTGCATCGCCCCCACCCTCACCTCTTCCGCCGCATCCCCATCCTTCACCAGCGCCGCCAGTCGCTCAGGACTCGCCGGAGCCACCAGCTTCGCGACCTCCCGTGCCCGACCCGCCAGCGGCCCGCCCCCAGCCACCAACCGCGCCGTCACCTCCCGCACCACCGGCCACGCATTCCTCACCCGCCGCGGCAACCGCCCCGACTCCCCGCCCAAACCAACCCCCTCCTTCCCACCCCATCCCGCCAGCACCTCCAGCGCCTTCGCCGCCATCCCCGGAGGCAAAATTCCCTCCGGAAGCCGGAACAACCGCCCCACCGCCCCTGCCGCCGCCTCGCTCCCCGTCCGCTCCGCCGCCGCCAGCACACACTCCAGAACCCTAACACCAGAAAACGCCGGAGCCGTCCCGCATCGGTCCGCCATCGCCGCCAACCCGACCCACGTCGACACCACTTCCTCACCATAGAGCCGCTTCGCCCCCCAAACCGCCAGCTCCGGATCAGGATCCAGCAGCACATCCGCCGCCGCCGCATGCCGCCCCGATATCAATGCCTCCGCAATCACCCGCCGCACTTCCTTTGGTGTCTCCGACCGGATCCGCTCCCCTAGCACCACCGGATCGCCACAGCGCGCCAGCGCTCCCGCCAGCGCCGCCCGATACCCGCCATGGTTAGGCAACGGCCCCGCCAGCACCCGCTCCAGCAGCTCCGCCGTCGCCTCCGGAGCAACGCGCGCCGCCGCCACCACTCCCGCCGCCGCCACCGCCACATCCCCATCCTCCGCCAGTCGCAACGCCACTCCCGCCGCCAGTTCCGCATCCATCCCCGGCAGCTTCAGGGCTACCATCTCCCTCACAAACCCCTCCGGATCCTTCGCCAGCATCAGAAATTCCGGCACCCGCAGCGGATCACGCCCAGCCACTTCCCCCACCCGCCGCACCGCCTCCAATCGCCCCCCCCCAACAATCCCCCCCACCCCCCCCCCCCCACCCCTCCCCCCACAACACC
>QQNF01000059.1 GCA_003402705.1 Verrucomicrobiota bacterium
AACCTGATGGTGCTGCACGAGGACCTGCTGCTTCGGGAACACGGGATCGTCAACGAAGCCGAGAACCGACGGCGGGAGAAGCGGCTGAAAAAGGAACAGGAAACGGCGCGCAAGGCCGGGCGCACCGTGCCGCCGCTGCGCCAGTCGCTCCAGCGCTGCACGCAGCGCACGGTGAAGTTCGTGCGCTGGCTGCGGGCATTTCTGTTCCGCGACGCGCCCTGGACGGCCACCCTCGACGCCCTGCGCAGGGTCTACCGCACACCGTAGCCGAAATCACGGACACCGTTGGAAGGGGGACAAGAAGACAGACCTCTTCGGGGGGGCGGTCTCCGTGATTTATGGAGAAAAAAAGGGCACCGCCGGGAGACCGGTGGTGCCTTGAGATGAGTGTGGCCGCGGAGAGAATCCCGGCCTGGGGATCAGACGCTGGCGGTGCGGCGGCGGCGCATGAGGACGGCTCCACCGACGAGGCCGAGAGCGGCGGTGCCGGGCTCAGGCACAGGAGTGAGGAAGCCGCGGATTTCCCCACCTGCGAAGGAAGTGGTGTGGATGTTCAGGTAGGTCTTGCCGGCGTCCATGGCAGCAATTTGCGCATTCAAAGCCGTGGCGACGGTGCCACCGTTGGCGGCAATGAAAGCTGCATTGTAGCTGCTGGCGAGGGTCAGATCGAAGGTTTGGCTGTAGGTGCCACTGGTGACTCCGAGGGGGAAGCCGAGGAAGGTTGGGGTCATGGTCATGACGCCAGCGGTGCCGGTGCCAGCCACGGCGGTAGGTCCGTGAATGTGGGAGGCGGTGACAGTCCCCTGCAGGCCGCTGAAGGTGACATCGACCTTCATGTAGACCCAATCCAGATCGAGTGTGACGAGGGCGGTGCCGGTGCCGGGGGAGGCATTGGGCGGGGCTTCTGCCGGACCGGAGAGGTCGGCGTAGTACATGACGGTATGCGCCTGGGCGAGAGGAGCCAAGGTAAGTAAAGCCAAGCTAAAGATGATTTTTTTCATGGGATGGATGGTTGTTTGAGGTATGCCAATGGCAGGACAGCAGCCTCCAAGTATGTTTCTGAAACCCACTTAACGCGCTAGTCATAGCGGTAAGTCGTTGAACTGCAAATTAATCTTCACGGGTGACGCGCGTAGGAGAGTGTAAGCGGCGGGTTTGTCGGCATCCCCGGTGTATTCCTTTGGGAGGACAGGAAGACGGACCTCTTCGGGAGGGTGTGAAATTGCGGTGGCGAAGGTGGAGGTGGGGGGGTATGCGCGGCGGGCTATGACTACAGCCCGCACGCAGTTACTGGAGATTCTCCGCCGGAAGTCCGTGATGTACGGGGATTTCACGCTGGCGTCGGGGAAGCGGAGTGATTTTTACTGTGATGCGCGGCTGACGACGTTGGATCCGCGGGGAGCGCTGGCGCTTGGTGAGGTTGGGTGGGAGATGGTGGTGGCGGAGTCGGCGAAGCTTGGGGTGGTGCCGGTGGCGATCGGGGGGTTGACGATGGGGGCGGATCCTGTGGCGCTGGCGATTGGGATGGGTGCGGCGCGGGCTGGGGCGGAGCTTCAGGTGTTTTCGATCCGGAAGCAGGCGAAGGCGCACGGGCGGGGGCGGTTGATCGAGGGGAATTTCAAGGCTGGGGATTGTGTGGTGATTGTGGACGACACGGTGACGACGGGGGGATCGACGCTGGAGGCGATTGAGAAGGTGCGCGCGGAGGGCGGGGTGGTGGCGTTTGTGATTGTGCTGGTGGACCGTGGGGAAGGCGGGCGGGAGGCGATTGAGGCGGCGGGGGTGCCGGTGTGTGCGGTGTTCACGCGGGCGGAGATTGACGGGGCGGGGGCGTGAGGTGGCGGAGCCGAAGGATGGAGTGAGAGACTGAGCCGACTGAAATCAAATGCGACGCTACCTATTGTTTCTGACCCTGCCGCTGTTTCTGGCGGATTATGCTAGCAAGGAGTGGTGTGTGCGGCGGTTTGCGGCGCCGAGTGAGGAGGGGCACGATGGGATTGTGGTGGTTGAGGGGTATTTCAATCTGGTGCGGGTGCACAACACGGGGATTGCGTTCGGGATGGCGAACGGGAGGGCGCAATCGAACTGGATTTTCGGCGGGGTGGCGATTGCGGCGCTGGGGTTGATCGGGTGGTTGTGGCGGACGAATGCGTTTCCGACGAAATTGAGTCAGGTGGCGGTGGCGCTGCTGCTGTCGGGGATTTTCGGGAACCTGCTGGACCGGTTCGTGAGGGGGTATGTGGTCGATTTTCTCGACGTGCACATTCAGGGGAATCACTGGCCGGCGTTCAACGTGGCGGACAGTGCGATCTGTGTGGCGGCGGGGATGCTGTTTCTGTCGGCGTTCCAGAAGGACCCGGGTGCGGCGGGGGCTGCGAAGTGAGTTAGGAGGGCGGGGTCAGTGTGAGGAGAATTTTGCGGCGAGGGCGTCGGCGAAGCGCTGGGAGGTGGCGTCGATGAGGGTGACGGTGGCACTGTGGCGGGAGAGGCGGATGGCGCGGTGGGGTTCTGATAGGGAGAACTGGTCTGGTGAGACGTCGAATTCCGGCTGCCATGGGATGCTGTAGCGCTGCATGAGGATGCGGCGGAGGGCGGCGAAGAATTCGGTGGCGTCGTTGTCGGAGGCCCAGACCGAGCGCCAGAGGACGTGATCGCCGGCGGTGTCGCCTGGGTAGACTTGATAGCGATCGCCGCGCCAGCCTTCGGAGGCGGTGGTGGAGAAGTCGACATCGGCCCACGGGCGGAGGAGGAAGTAGGAGGCGAGTTCGCCGGCGACGTTAGAGAAGAAGGGGGATTTGCCGTCGACGGGGGCTGGGTCGAGAGGGACCTCGGCGGGTTGGAAGGGAGGATTCGCCATGTAGAGCGAGTCCGGGTGGAGGATTTCTGCGGTGCTGCGGGGGAGTCGTGAGTAGGCGGCATTGACGGCGGCGAGGCCACCGGAGGCGTGGAGGGACTGGACGAAGAGATTGCCCTGGTCTTCGGTCCACTTCCATGATTCGCCCATGAATTGCGGGGCGTTGTAGGTGGGTGGGGGAGGCGGCGGGGCCTGGCCCTTGTCGAAGTTAGAGTTGAGCTGGTCGGAGATGCTGAAGCGGACGCGGGTGAAGTTGGCGTCGCCGTTGATGAGGGCGAGGGCGGCGCGAGCGGCGTCGTCATTGTCGGTGACGTCCCATGATTTGCTAACGGCTGGGAAGTTCTGGGAGATGAGGACGGGGAGGAGGGCACCGGCGAATTGTTCGCGGCTGTCGGCGCGGAGGAGGGAGGCGTCTTTCTGGTGGTAGAATTTACCGGTTTCGGCGTCGTAGAAGCCGAAGGGTTTCATGGCGGCGAGACTGGCGGAGGCTTCGCGGAAGTCGAAGGAATCGGGGACGAAGCCCATGGCGCGCCATGCGCGGACGCGGTCGGCGGCGGCTTTTTCGGGGATGGCGGCGCGGCGGTGGTCGGTGAGGCGTTTGAGGATATCGTCCGGGGCAGCGGGGACCCATTCCGGGGATTTGGAGAAGGCGAGTTCGCGCATGGAGGCGATACGGGAGGCGACCGTGGCTGGGTCTGGCGGTGGTTTAGCGGCTTCGAGGGCGGCGGCGAGTTTTTCGCGGAGTTCGCGATTTTCGCGGTCGAGGTCAGCGACCTTGGCTTCGAGGCCGGCGGCCTGGCGCTGGATGAGGGCGTGGGCTTCGACGGTGACGGCGGAGGAGTTTTCCGAGGATGACTGGGAAGCGGAGGGATTGCGGCGGAGCGCGGAGATTTCGTAGCGTGACCAGCACCAGATGCCGGTGACGGCGGCGAGGGAGACGAGAGAGGACAGGAGAGCGCCTGGATGCATGCTGGTGGTGGGAATCAGGTCCGAGGTTTGGCGGGGACTGGAGGGAGCGGGAGTGGGTCGGCCGGGACGGGTTTGGGGGCGGGTTTGGGGGCGGGCTTGGGAGTTGGTTTGGGGGAGGGAGCGGGGGTGACCGGGGCGGTGGGGGTGGGGGTGCCGGTGGGTTTGCGCTGGGGGAGGAACGAGCGGCCGGAAGGTTTTGGCTGGGCGGTTTTGGTTTCCGGTTTGGAGTTGGCGGCGTGGAGGGAAGGGGCGGCTCCTTTGCCCATGGGGGTGCCGGGGTCGAATTCGTCCTGGGCCTGCTCGACGGGACGGACGGGTTTGACGTTTTTGGTATCGGCGACGGGTTTGGCGTCGGGGTTATCGGGGTCGTAGTTGAAGGCGACGAAGCGTTTGGTGAAGCGCGGGTCTTTGAGTGCGCCTGGGTAGAAGAGACGGCGGATGATCTGGCCTTTGGCGTTGAAGAGGCGTTCTTCGACGATCTGGTCGGTGGTGGCGTCGTAGCCGTAGACCATGGAGCCGAGGACATTTTTGCGGCCGTCGTAGATGACGCCGTTGCGGAGGCGGCCTTTGGAATCGGTTTCGAATTCGCGGACGAAGGAGAGGATGCTGTTTTCGGAGTAGGTTTTTTCTTTGATGCGGGTGCCGGTGCCGTCTTTGATGGATTCGGTGCGGGTGCCGTCGCGGTGGTAGTGGATGCGGCTGAAGGCGTCGATGCGCTTGTCTTCGGCGGGTGCGGTGCGCGTGGACGCGGCGAGAGCGAGCACGGGCAGGAGGAAGAGCAGGCGGTTCATGGGGACGGGCGGGAGGGAGAAGGTAATCACGAAGCGGCGGGAATGCGAGCGCGGGAAAAGGTGTGGCGCGGGGGGACGCCGCGGGAGGCGGCTTCGGAGTAGAGGTTTTCGAGGATGGCGGTCTGGCGAGAGCGTTCGAATTTCTGTTCGGCGTGGAGGCGGGCGGTGGCGGCCATCTGGTGATAGGCGGCGGGGTTGCTGGTGAGGTGGAGGGCGGCGTTGGCGAGGGCGAGGTGGTCGCGTTCCGGGGCGAGGAAGCCGCTGAGGGAGTGTTCGACGGCTTCGGGGATGCCGCCGTGCCGGGTGGCGAGGATGGGGAGACCGCTGGCCATGGCTTCGAGCATGGAGTTGGGGACGCCCTCGCGGTTGCCGTCGGCGGGGGTTTCGCTGGGGTGGAGGAAGAGGTGGGCGGATTCGGTTAGCTTCCGGAGATCGGGTCCGTCGAGGAAGCCTGAGAAGGAGACGCGGTCGGCGATGCCGAGGGAGGCGGCTTCGCGGGCGAGATCGGCGCGCATGGGGCCGTCGCCGGCGAGGGTGAGTCGGGCGGCGGGGAGTTGCGGGGAGAGGGCGGCGAAGGCGCGGAGGGAAGTGAGGAGGCCTTTTTTGGGGACGAGGCGGCAGGTTTGGAGGAAGTGCCATGCGCCGTCGGCGGGGATGGTGCGGGGGGAGAAAGGCCAGTCGTCGAGGGGGATGCCGGTGCGCTGGAGGCGGAGTTTGTCGGCGGGGCAGCCTGCGGCTTGGAGGTTGTCGAGGAGGGCCTGGGAGCGAGCGAAGACGAGGGAGGCGCGGTCGAAGACCGAGGCGAGGGCGCGCTGGTGTGCGGGGTTGTGCATTTCGACGCCGGCGTCAGCGCCGTGGAAGGAGACAACGACGGGGCGAGGGCAGGCGCGGAGGAAAGGGCGGAGGAGGACGGCGATGTGGCCGAAGAAGATGTGGACGACGGAGGCTTCGGTGCGGAAGACGGCGTCGAGGAGGAGACGGACGCGGGCTGGGGGGATGGCGAGGGGTTCGCGACGGATGTGTTTCCACCACCAGCGGCGGAGGTTTTTGTGAGGGAGGGGTGGGAGGACGGCGAGGCGTTTGGGGTTGAAGGGGAAGCGGGCGGTTTCGGTGCGTTTCTGGGTGATGACGGCGGGTTGCCAGTGGTTGAGGGACACGATCTGGCGATGGACATGCTGCATGTCCGCTTTGAGGAAATCCTGACAGTAACAAGCCACGACCGGCATGGTGGTTGATACGTGGCGGGTTGGCGGCTGCAAGGCCTGGGGGTGGGAAAAGCCGAGCGGGGTCAGGGGAGGGGCGGGGGCGGATTGGTGGAGCTGGAGGCGGCGGCGGCGGGAGTGGGAGTGTGGTGGTGCCAGAGACCACCGGCGGAGAATTGGGACCATGCCCAGCGGGCCATGCGGAGGATAGTGAGGGCGAGCCAGAGGGACCATGCGAGCATGAGGCCCCGGTAGACCCAGATGGAGACGGAGATGACGGCGGGGCGAGGGAGTTCGAGACCGCCGCGGGCTTGGAACCATTGGAGCGTGGTGCGGTAGGAGCCTTCGCCGAGGAGGAACATGGAGGGGCTGCCGAGGAGGCCGGTGTAGAGGACCATGGCGATGACGCCGATGACTGGGAGGACGCCGAGGGCGAGGAGGGATTGGGTGAAATTGAAGCCGGGGTGGCCGGGGCGGAGGCCGGAGGGGGAGCCGCGCCATGCGAGCCAGAAGAACCATGCGATGAGACCGCCGCCGGCGATGAGGGGGACCTGGGTGAGGCCGGTGAGGAGGAGGATCCACTGGCGGCGGGAGAAGGGAGAGAACGGGAGCCCGCCGAGGACGGTTCCGAAGACGATGGCGGCGACGAGGACGGCCCAGAAGCGGACGGCTGGGCCGATGAGCGGGCCGTGGACCCAGAGGATCCAGCGGTCTTCGGGGAGGACGATGCGCTGGGTGATGTTGGAGCTTTCGACGGGGAGGGCGACGCGGTCTGCGGGGACGGAGGATTGCAGGGGTGCGGCGGAGTGCCATTTGAGGCTGATGAATTGTTCGCCGGGGCGGACGGGGACGATGACGGCGTCGCCGTCGCGGCGGACTGGGATGGGTTGAGCGTTGAGGGAGAGGGAAGCGATGTCGGCTCCGGGTTCGAGGGTGATGGGAAAGTCGCGGCCGACGCTGGCTTCGAGGTCGAGGATGAGGGTGGAGGTACGGCGCTGCGAGCCGACATCGGTGTCGTGCCTGCCGCGGCGGACGGTGGTGGTTTCGCCGGTGACTGGTTCCGGGCGGGAGATGGCGAGGTTGACGGATTCGCCGGGCCATGGGTTCCACGAGGGGATCAGGTCCGCGGAGTTGGGGGAAAAGACTGGGGCGAGCCCGTCCATGGTGACGTTCCAGAGCGGGGAGGTTTCGAGGAACCAGCGTTCGACCCAGAGCCCGCCTTTTTCTGCGGCGAGGGTGAGGGAGGGTTGGACGGGGAGTTCGCTTTCCCATGTGAATTCCTTGTCGGCTGCGCCGAGGCGGACCTCGATGCGGCCGTTGGCTGGGGTGATGCCCTGGGTGAGGACTCGTTCGCCGGGGAGAAGCGGGAGTTGGAAGGCGACGGCTTTGCCTTCGCCGGAGAGCCTGAGGACGCGGGTGCGGGCCTGCCAGACGAGGCCGAGTTCGAGGTGGCGTTCGACGGCGGCGACGGCGTTGAAGTCGCGGCGGTCGTAGGCGGCTTCGGTGCCTGCGGCTGCCTGCTGGCGGGTGAAGAAGACCTGGGCTTCGGGGATGCCGCCGGGTTTGAGACCGGTGATGTTCCAGCCGGGGGCGGTGATTTCAGCGAGACGGGGTTTGAGGAGGAACGTCCACTGCCATTCGGTTCCGGGGGGGAGGAGCCCGCGGAGGACGAGTTGGTGGACGCCAGCGGGGAGGGCGATCCAGAGGAAGCCGTCGCGTCGGGCGAGGGCGGCGGCGGGTTCACCGTTGACGGAGACGGAGAGGGGAGACCATGCGGGCAATTGGCCGGGGAGAGGGACGGCGCAGTCGGCGGCGGTGTGGATGGTGGCCTCAATGGTGAGGGCGCGGTCCTCGAGTTTGAGTTTGACGAGGGGGATTTCGGCTGCGCCGGGGAAGGCGTCGGGTGCTTTGAGGAGTTGCTTGCGGAGGTCGTCGAGGAGAGAGGGGGCGGGAGCTGGGGCGGGTTCCGCGGGTGGGGCGAGCTGAGCGCGGGAGAGGGAAGGGGCGAGGAGGAAGGGACAGGAGAGGAGGGCGATGGTGGCTGTGGTGGGGGCAGAGGGAAGGGGAGGGGAATCCTGGGGGGGAACGGGAGTGGAGCGGCGCGGGCGGAGGAGGCACCATGCGAGGGCGAGGAGGAGGAGGATTCTGACGAGGGTGAGGATGCGCTGGGGGAGGACAGGGAGGAGAAGAAGACGGACCTCTTGGTTTGGAGTGACGGGGCCGCGCCAGCCGAAGGAGACGCGGCGCCAGTCCCACTGGGGGATGGCTGGTCCGGTCTGGATTTTGGCTTTGCTGTCGTAGGCCATGTTGGATTTGGCGGCGGCCTGCTGCTGGGGGGCGCGCTCGGATGTTGTGGATTGGTCGGCGCTGCTGGCGCTGAAGGAGGAGGTGGGGCGGACGGGGCCGTAGGTGGGTCCGCTGGAGAAGAAGGGGACGGCGTTGATGGATTCGACCTGGGGGTGGAGCATGCCGGTGATCTGGCGGCTGAGGAAGGGGACGGTGATGATGGCGAAGGCGAGGGCGGCGATGAGGGCGAGGGTAGAGAGGATGGAGGCGGCGCGGCCTTTGGGGACGACGAGGCGGAGGGCGGCGACGGTGACGAGGATGCCCCACGACCAGCGCGGGGCGTTGGGTTCCTTCCAGAGAAGGACGAGGGCGATGACGGCTAGGAGTGCGGTTTTCCAGTTGTGGAGGCGGTGGACGGCGAGGCCGAGGATGAGGACCATGAAGACGTCGAGGAGGGACCATGAGGTGAGCCAGTCGCCCTGGGACCATTCGGGGCCGAAGGCGGCGATGAGACGCCAGCCGGGAGGGAGGTGGAGGGAGACGTCGAGGCTTTCGGCATTGGCCTGCCAGCCGGTGGCGCTGAGGGAACCGGAGAAGGCGGAGCGGCCGGTGGCGGTGAGGTTGAGGTCGCGGCGGCGGACTTCGACGCCTTCGGTTTTGTTGGTCGGGTGGCGGGTGATGAGCTGGCCTTCGCCGTCGATTTTGACGGAACCGAGTTGCTGGCCTGGGGAGGCGTCGAGGCGCCATGTGTTCTGACCGGAGCCGGAGAGCCGGTCGCGCCATGTGAGGCCGCGGCCGTCTTCGTCGAGCCAGAGTTCGCGTTCGAATTTGAGACCAGGGGGGCGTTGAGCGCCCATGCCGCGCATTTTTTCGTCGATGGAGAAGGGGGATTGGGATTCCCAGAGGTAGAGAGGGAGACGGCGCCAGCGTTCGGGCATGGTGGTCTGGGCGACGTCGATGGCGGTGATGTTGCGGAGTTCGACGACGCGGAGGGCGGGGTCGGCTTGAAAGGCGATGAGTTCCTGGGGGGCGAGGGGGGTGCGGCCGGCAGAGTAGGCGAAGGAGTCGGCGGTGGAGGTGCGGAAGGCGTCGATGGCGATCTGCCATTTGCCTGGACGGAGCTGGGCGCGGAGTTTGCCGTCGTTGTCGAGGGCGCAGGGGAGTGGGGAGGAGATGGAGGAGGGGAGCCAGCCGTCGGGGAGGGCGAAGCCGAGGATTTCCTCGCGGCTTTTGCCGGAGACGGTGAGTTCGATTTCGGTGCGCAGCCACATGGGGATGCCGTCTTCGATGACGCGGTAGACCTTGAGGGAGAGGAGGTCGCGGTCGGCGGCGGCGGCGCGGGAGCGTTTGAGCCAGAGCGTGCCGTCGGGTTCCCAGTCTGGGGCGTCGACGGGTTTGCCGTCGGTGGTGAGGCGGAGGATGCCGATTTCGGGTGGGAGGGCGAGTTTTTCGGGGATTTCGGGCCAGCGGAACGAGCCGGCGACGGAGTGGAGGCCGGGTTCGAGGTGGATGGCGGGCTGGGAATTGCGGGAAACGACGGGGACGGGAGCGCCGCCGACGGTGACATCGTGGGGCCATGCGTCGGCGTGGCCTGGGAGGGTGAACCATGCGGCGTCGAAGACGCGGACGTTGAGGGAGAAGCGACCGGAGGCGGGGGAGGCGTCGAGGTCCATGGCGGAGGGCCAGACGGGGCGGCGGGCGGTGGCGTCGCTGGCGTCCGGGGGGCTATGGCGGTTGGGAGCGTCGCGGAGGACCCATGGGATCCACGGGGTGAGCGGCGGGGGAATGGCGGGGTCCGGGGCGGCGTGGGCGGGTGGGACGGAGGCGGCGAGGGGGAGGAGCCATGCGGCGAGCCAGTGGAGGAACGGCCGGGAGGTGATCATGTGAGGAGCCTGCCAGCGGAAGCGGGGCGGCGCCAGAACATTCCGGGGAAACCGGGGAGAGAGCGGTCAGCGGACGGCGGCGGAGGATCTGATGAAGATGCTGGTGTCGTAGCGGGGTTTCCAGCTGGCCGGGGGATCTGGTGGGGACCATTTCCAGAGGACGCGGGAGGCGCTGCCGTTTTTGGCGAGGACGGCGATCTGGAGGGACGGTACGGCGATTCCGGGGAGAGCGGCGGGGGAGATGACGATGGGGTTGGGGCCCTTCTGGAGGCCGCCGGTGATGACGCGGCCGCCGGAGTCGTTTTCGATGGATTCGACGTGCATGCCTGCGTTGATGGAGATGGAGACGCGGCAGCCGCTGGCGATGACGGAGATGCCGGCGACCTGGTAGGGTTCGCGGCAGGGTTTGGGGATTGTGGGGTAGGTGCCGGAGAGGGCGAACTGGGGGGCCTTGAGCCAATCGCGGCCGCCGCTGCGGAGGGACTGGCGGCTGGATTCGTCTTTGCCGAGGTTGACGAACTGGAGCCAGTCGAATTTCCAGCCGTCGGATTCGCGGAGGAAGCGGAGGACGACGGGGTTTTCGGCGGCGGTGCCGCCATCGAGGCCGAAGTCGACCTTGCCGAAGTAGACGAGACGGGCGGTTTCGCCGTGCTCGGCGGCGTCGAGACAGGTGAGGCCGGTGAGAGCGGGTGCCTGGACGATGCCTTTGAAGACGGCGCGGGGCCATGGCTGGCCGAGAGAGACGACCTCGTTGCGGAGGCAGAGCTGGCGGTAGCGGGAGGTGTAGCGGGAGAAGGCGGCGAGGTCGCCGCGTTTCATGGCTTCGGCCCAGCCGATGTAGGCGCGTTCGAGCGTGCCGCGGAGGACGGTATCGACGCCGGCGGCCCGGCCGAGGGACGGGAGGAGGACGGCGGGGAGGGCGGCCATGAAGCGGCGACGCGGGAGAGGGACGGCCATTGCTGAATTGTATGGGGTGGCTCTGGGGAGAGTGCCAGGCGGAAATTCGGGTTAGGGGTCAGCGGGTGGAGAGGAGGTGCCATGCGCCGAGTCCGGCGGCCTTGGCTTTGCGTTCGAGGGAGCGGAGATGCTGGTGCTGCCGGCGTTCCGAGGGCCCGAGCGGGTGATCGGCTCCGGTGGTGTGGATGCGGGCGAGGCCGGCGGAGACGAGCGCTTCGGCGAGGTCGGTGGGCTGGCCCTGGGTGTTGGGGAGGCTGACGTGGGCGTAGAAGCGGTGGCTGTCGAAGACCCGTTCCCATCGGGTGAAGACGGTGAACGGTGTGCCGCGGAGGAGGTTAGAGGTGAAGCTGCGGGCTTCCTGACCGGCGGTGATGACGGCGTCGTTGCCGATGCCGTCGAAGTAGCGGCCCTGGTCGGCGATGCGGTCGGGGCCGGCCGAGCGCTGAATGGTTTCCGGGCAGTCTACGAAATAGAGACGGAAGACGTGTTCTTTGCCGGCGGCGGCGATGCGGAAGCTGTCACCGTCGTTGGAGCTGCGGCTGACGAGGCGGCAGTTGTCGAGCTGTTCCCATGCGTGAGGCGACGCCATGGCTGGGAGTCCATGGGGGGATGTGCTGCGATCGAGGTATCCGAGAGGGAGCGCGCGCTGCAGGCAAACGGTGCCGACGGCGAGGAGCGAGAGGAGCAGGAGCCAACGGGTGGGGCTGATAGAGGTGGCGAGGGAACCGAAGCCGCGCATGAAGTGGTGTTTCCCAAGAAAGTACCGGCAACGCCCGAAGCGGCAAATAGAGAAATGCGATGGCGTCCATGTAAATACGGTGGCAAACTAAAAAAGGGCTTTACAAGCATGGAACCATCGCGTAATGGGCCGGCATCCTTCACCCGCCTCAACCATGAAATTCAGTTACCTCGCTCCTCTCGCCGCTGCCGTACTCTCCGGAGTCAGTTCGGTTCAAGCGGCTGTCGTGTACGACGGCCTCTCGAATATCTCCGTGCTTTACCCGGCGCTCGACACCTCCATCAATCCGGGCGGGTCGGTTGGGAATCGATACCTTGGTGGCGCGCTGAATCTTGCGAATTTCAGTCCTGGGGATGCGCTTTCGGGCATCAATCTACGAATGGTGAATCAATCGGGAGCGGCGATTGTGTCTTCTCCGGTTCGGTTGAATGTGTGGCTGTGGAATTCGGTTCCGTTGTCGGTGGGTGGTTTGGCATTCAGCAATCAGGTGGGGAGTCCGGGGGCACCAACGGCGGTGTTCAACCTTGGCAATATCAATTTGAACGTCAGTTCCAGCATCCCGGTGGCGGTAACGTTTCCGACTCCGGTCGTGTTGAACCCGACGAGCGGGAATGTGGTTGGGATTACGTTGAACTATCAGGTTTTCAATGGGAGTACGTGGGAAAGCATTTCGAACGTGAACAGCGGTGTGGTGGGGGGTGGATCGCAGGCGGCGCCGCTTGTGGGGTCGAATGCTCTGGGCAGTGCGCCTAACTTTGCATTTTTCCGCAGTGTGAACACGGCCACGGACACGACGGGTAATTTCTCGTCGGCGAGTAACCGCAACATCGGGGTGAACAGTGGTTTGCCGATCATGCTGGTGACGGTACCTGAACCGGGGACTGTGACGCTAGCCATTGGGGCGGCAGCGATGGTATTCACGCGTCGCCGGCGCAACGCCTGAGGATCGGCGAGGCGTTCCCCGGGAAGTAAGGAAGACGTCAGTGGGATGGCTCAAGCTCTGAAAGCGGAATGGTCTGGAAATTGCTGATGAGAGTCAGGAAGCCAACGGAAATAGCCGAAGGGGAATCATTCTGCAGGATTCATCAATTCACCTCAATCTTTTAAAATACTTATGAAGTTTATGCTCTCCGCATCCATTCTGCTCCTTGGGGCAATGGGCATGCTCCAAGCCCAGCAGGCCAATCCATCTCCTGCATCGCTTGGGGAACTGACCAAGCAGCAGGAGGCCAAATTCAAGGCGGTGTCTCCTGGGGAGGCTAAGGTGCTGTTTGAAGAAGCGATCAAGGCTGTGAAGGCGGGGTCGGATGTGACTGCGTCCGGCATTGTGGCCGGAGCGATCAAGGCGAATCCGAAAGCGATTGGTGAGGTTGTTGAGTCTGCGACCCGGTTGCAACCGATGCTGACACCTGTGACGGTGGCCACGGCGGTGGGGGTGAATCCTAAGGAGGCAGCGAAGGTTGTGGCGGCTGCGCGTGCCGGCGTACGACTTTCACCTATTGGTCAATTGCCGGAACCGAAGGCTGGTGGCGAAGCGAAGGTTGTGGGTACGGGTGTGTCTAAGCCGACGGTGAGTGTGGCGACGCTGAATGCGGCGATCACGGCTGCGTCCCGAGCGGCGAGCAAGAATGGTGAAGTGGGTGGATGGTTGTGGGGGATGACGGGACGTCCGGCCTCAGTGGTGCGGCCAATCGATGCGCTGAACCAAGCCGCGGCGGGACTTCCAGTGCTCCACGCGATCGAAGGAGAAGAGGGCGGCGGGACGCCTGTTGATCCGGGTGGTGGTGAAGAAGGTGGTGGTGGTGCGGTGTCGAACAACCAGCCCTGAGGAGATTCGCGGAACAGATTTATCGAAGACAGGCCGGGATCTCCGGCCTGTCTTTTTTTGGGGGAGGACTGAGACTGATGAGAGGCGCGGAGGGCGGAGGCCTGCGGGTTGGGGACCACGGTTTCTGAGATGAGAAGAGCCTGGGGGGATGGTGTGGGGGATGGCAGCGGCGAGTTGAAACATAGTTGCAACATGTTTCAGGCATGCTAAATTTTAAAAGTTGTTGCCTAGTGTCGGATGAATTATCAGACTTCTGGGTGAATGCCTGATGTTTTCCGCGAATGACGGAAGATCGAACCACTAAATCTTTGCAATTCATCGTGAACTCTTCAAACCGACGCCCTGCCACCGTTCGCCCGCGCGACCGGTTTTTTGATGAGAAGTACCGCATGCTTGGGCATGGCGGGCCGGATCGGGTGCGGCTGGGGAATGGTGCGGTTGTGCACACCTTGACGTGTTCGGTGTTTGGGATGTCATTGATGGGAATAGGATCGATCATGGCGGATGGGCAGACGGCTGTGGGTAGCGTGGACGTGCCTGGGGGAAAGCCGTTGGAACCGGTGGTGGACGGTGTGCCGGGGCTTTTGGCAGCGCCGAAGGAGGGGGCATTGGCCGCTCCGGTACCGGTGCCGTTTGATCCGGGGAAGATTACGGGTGCGGAGACAGCGCTGCCAGCGGTGAGTCCGCCGGCACTGCCGACGGGACCGGGACTGGAGTCTGGTCCAGGAACTGACGGGTTGGTGCCATTGGATGCGGCGGCGATGGAAGCCTCGGCGGCGGGAACGGCGGCACTGATGCCGGCGGGTAGTGCGGCGGAGGCTGTGGCGGCTGAGGCTGGGGATGCGGGGCTGGACGGTGCGCGTGAAGTCAGTCGGGAGATACTGGACGATGTTCAGGATCGCGCGAATGGGCGGCCGTGGATCTTTAGCGTGACGGGTGGGGTGATGTACGATGATAACGTTCAGATTCAGCAAGCGGGGGGTGATCAGAAGTCTGACATTATTCTGAGTGGCGGGTTTAATTCCAGCTACGCGATGCGGTCCGGGACTATTGTTGAGTCCTTGAACGGGGTGGTGGGAGGCAGCTACATGAGTTATCTTGAGAACAGCGAATTCAGCGGATGGAACGGCAACGCTGGTTTGACGGGCGCGATTCGGTATGGTGATTTTTCGGGATCGGTGAATGTCACGGCGTCGCAGGTGAATGGAGCGAACCGGCTGGTGGGTGGGTTTTCAGTGAACCGGAACTATCTGGCCGCGGTGACTGGGAATTACGAGATCAGCGAGAAGACCCGTGTGACTGCGAGCGTGAATCTGACCGTGATGGACTTTGTCCAGCAGTCGTATCAAGCCCAGCAGTTCAATGGGAACAGCATGCTGAGTGCGAGTTTCGGGGCAAATTATGCGATCACGGCGAAGACGCGGCTTGGCGCGAACTACATGTGGTCGGAGGTGAAGCAGGAGGCATTTTCGAGTTGGGGATTCAGTTCGATCAACGCGACGGCTGAGTGGCAAGCGACGGCGAAGACGGGATTTACGGGGAGTGTGGGGCGGCAGGTCAGTTCACTTGATGGGGTGGAGGCGGGGGCCGGGCCGGGATGGATCGGGTCCTTGAATGGCAGGTGGCAGGCATCGGAGCGGATGGCATTGACCCTGGGCTTTACGAGGTCGGCAGCGGCGGCCGCGGTGGGAGGGAATGGGGCGATGAATTTCAACACGATCGACTTCGGGCTGACGCGAACGGTGACGGATCGTTTGACGGGCTCGCTGCGGGTGAATTACCGGATGGATGATTATCAGGATCTGGAGGGAGGGGATGAGTTTCAGGGGCGGGAGTCGAGCTTCTGGAGCATTGGGGCGGGGCTGACGTGGCGCATCTCGACCCGAGCGATGCTTGGGGCGACCTATGATTTTCAGGACAACAACTCGAATTTCGGCGGTTGGAATTTCAGTGCCAACCGGGTTGGGATGAATTTCACGTATTCTTTTTGAGGCAAGAGCGGCATTGGCACGATGGTTGCTGCAGCTGTCTGTGGCGGAAGAGATGGTGGCCGGAGCGAGATTGAAAAAATCTAAATTAAAAACATTTCCTCTGTTGACCAAGCCTGAATCCGATTCCACAGTCGCGACTGTATACAGAAAAATTCTGTCGATTGTCCCCAAACCCAACCCAAAAAAACATATGAAAAACATGCTTGCTCTCGCAGCGGCGGTTGCACTGAGCTCAGTGACGGCCAACGCAGCCTACATCTTCAGTGCTGGTAATGGAGGTGCTTTCCAACCGTCCACCCCAAGTGTGAATGGTACCGTCTTCAGCACGTATGCTCCGAGTGTTCTCGATAAGTATGCGCTTTATGACTTCCTCGGAGATGGATGGACTGCGTCCCAAGCCAAGACAGTGGGTTTGTACGCGCTCTCCGGAACGACGTACACTCTCATGAATTCAGAAGTGCACAATACCGTAGCGGCAGCTGCGACGACGGCTAACGGCTTGATCACGGGAGAGGAATTCCTCGTCGCTAATTTTGGCGGGAGCATTACTCTTCCTGTTGGAACCTACTTCATCGCTTTTAGCGAGATCAAACCAAGCACTCAACCGAAGTTCGGTGGCGCTGTGATCGCAGATGCCCCTATTACCGATCCGGTCGCTCTTGCTGATGGATTGACGAGCTACTCGTTCATGACACTTCCGGCAACGGCGTCGCTTCCAGCGGCATTCGGGTCGTCCAGCTTGGTCGGCAACCTCGGGAATGTTGGCGTGATTCCTTCGCTGGTGAAGATCCCGGAAGCGGGTTCGTCTGTGATGGCGCTGGCGCTTGGTGCGATGGTGGTCCGCTTCCGCAGCCGTCGCGCCTGATTGACGTTGCGAGCTTGATTTCGGATCTGATCTGAAGTTAAGCAGCCGTTCTACAGAGCACCTGTCGGCAATACCGACAGGTGCTTTCTTTTGTGAGTATGAATTCTAATTCATCTTATCGAGCTTCGGAACTGCTTCCTGCGGGGAGATTTGGCCGGATTCTGCTGATGGTGGCTGTGATTGGTCTGCTTCCATTGGTTGCGGATTTAGGGCAGCGGCTGTGGGGGAATGAGCCATACCGATTTTTTCCGTTGGCGTGGGTGTGTGGGTTGGTGGTGTGGGCGTCGCGGTATGCGAGGACGCCGGCGAGCGAGCGATCGCACGGGGTTGGGGTGGCGGCATTTGCGGGGTTGGCTTTGTTGCTGGGAGGATTTTCGCTTTTGCGGTGGTCACCGTGGTCGGGTGGGCTGGCGGTGCTGGCGATGATGGGAGCGGCGTCGTGGGCGAGGAATGGGAGAGGGGCGCTGCGGTTGCTGTTTCCGCCGCTGGCGCTGATCGCGATTTCATTTCCGCTGCCGCTGGGTATCGATCAGGCATTGATGCTTGAATTGAAGAAGGTGGCGGTTTCGGTATCGAGCAGTCTGCTTGATTTGCTGGGGATTGTGCACATGCGGTCCGGGACGGTGATTGAATTGCCGACGTCGCAGTTGCTGGTGGAGGATGCGTGTTCGGGGATTCAGTCGTTCATGGCGGTGGCGGCATTTGCGACGCTGCTGTTTGTGCTGGAGCGGCGGCCGTGGTGGCACTGGGGGCTGCTTTCGATTTTTGCGACGGTGGTGGTGATTGCGGCGAATGTGGTGAGGATTACGTCCGGGGCGTACCTGCTGGTGACGCGGGGTTGGGATTTGCTGAATGGGACGCCGCACTTGATCTTTGGGGCGGTGATTTTTGTGGTGGAGTTGATGCTGGTATTCAGTTTTGATCGATTTCTGGCATTTTTCGAGGTGGGGGTACGGTTGTCGGCGGCGGGCGCGGTTTCTGGTTTCGGGAACGAGAAGGAGGAGCGGACAGCGGGGATGTTGAAGCCGTTGGAAGGGCCGGTGGGCGCTGGGCGGTTTGGATTTGGGTTGATTGCAGCGCTGGCGGTGTTCGGGGTAGCGACAGGGGCGCGAGGGGTGGTGCATTTTGCGAATCAAGTCCCTGCAAAAGGGGTAGAGACTTATGGGCCGGCGGATTATCCGGAGTTGGCGTTCACGCTGCCGAAGGAGATGGCTGGGTGGACGCAGGGGGATACGGTTCCTGAGGAACGATCGATTGAGACGATTGGGTTGAGGAGCAAGGTGTGGGTGTTCAGTCGCGGGGATCTGAGGGTATTTGCGTCGATTGATTATCCGTTCGACCACTTCCATGATCTGCTGAATTGCTATCGGACGGCGGGATGGGAGAGCAACGAAAGTGGGGCGGTTCCGGCGCTGACGGCGGGAAGGCCGCCGATTGCGTATTTGAATCTGGCGAGGCGGGGATTTGACCGGACGGAGGTGTGGTATACGAATTGTTTCAGTGACGGGCGGTGGACTGGTTCGGCGGCGGCGGAGGCAGGCGATGCGCGGAATGTGTCGGTGTGGGACCGGGTGGTGCGGAAGTCGCTGGCGACGGAGGTGGAGGGGAATGGCGAGATTCAGTTTCGGACGCAGGTTTGCTGGACTGGGTTGGCACCGTTGCTGGAGTCGGACCGGCGGGCGATTCGGGAGTTGTATGAACAGTTGTCGGCGGAACTGGCGGGCCAGGTGAAATCCAAGCTTGAGAAGACCAAATGAGTTTTAATAAGAAGTGGAATGCATGGTGGAAGACGCGGTATTTTCCGTGGCTGTTGTGGGGGATTCCTGCGATGTTGAGTCTGCTGGCGGTGCTGGCGATTTACATTTACCGGACGGAGTGGAGTACCTTGACGGTGCATGACCGGTATGCTGGGATCAAGAAGACGGCGATGCAGGTGGGTGACTATGCGAAGGCGCGGATTGCGTGCGAGCGGGTGCTGGAGATCAGCCGAAATGACTCTTATTTTGCGGCGCGTTACCCTGAGCATTTGTTTGATCTGGCGATTTGTCTGCTGCAATTGAAGCGGCCGGAGGATGCGAAGTACCTGATCCGGAAGGTGGCTCCGTTTGACGAGGTGGAGACTGCGCTTTCGTATCCGCCAGCGCATCTTTATGTGGCGAAGAACAAGTGGGCGACGGCGCGGGAGCGGACGCCGGAGGTCGTTGCGCAGGTGGAGCGGCATCTGCTGAGAGCGGCGACGGATGCGCCGGAGATGGCGGAGGCGCACCAATTGCTTGGGGAGTTGTATCTTTCGCGGCAGGATTGGGAGGCGGCGAAGCGGCATTTACTGAAGGTAGCGGACCAGCGCGGCGAATGTCTGCTGCTGCTGGCGCTGGTGAGTCAGGGAACGAATGATCCTGAGGGGATGCGGCAATGGAACGGGCGTGCGCAGCAGTATTTTCAGCAGAAGATGGATGCGGCAGCGTCGGAGGACGGGATTTTGCGGATGGGATTGGCGCGGACGTTTTTGCTGGCGGAGAATTACGAGAAGGCGGCGGAGACGTTTCTGACTGGGTACAAGAAGAGCGGGGAGCCGGGATACACTGGTGCCCTTGGGGCGGTGTATGCGGGATGGATGCTGTCGCGCAAGCAGAAGGGGGATGCGACGCCGGGCGAGTTACTGAAGCTTGTGAGTGAGGGGCTGGGGTATGACAATCAGAACGAGACGCTGCTGATGGAGCTGGTGCGGTTGTCGGAGTTGAGCGGTGAGACCGGGGCGGAGGCTGGCAAAGCGATTCGGAGCATGGTGGCGGCTGGGGGAGCGAACGGGATGCTGCATTTTGCGCTTGGGGTGGCGGCGTTGGAGAAGAACCAGGAGGCGGAGGCGGGGACGCATTTTGATCTGGCGTTTCAGGCGTCACCGGAGTTGCCGCAGATTGCGAACAATTTTGCGATGGTGCTGGCGGTGGGAGCGAAGCCTGATTTGGCGCGGGCGTTGAAGGTGATCAATGAACTGCTGGCGCGCTTTCCGAATCTGGCGGCGGCATTGGACACGCGTGGGAGGATCCATCTGAAGCTGAAGAATTACAAGGAAGCGGTGACGGACCTGACGGCGGCGATTCCGGGGCTGGGGAGGTTTACGGCGAGTGCGCACGAGGCGCTTGCGGAGGCGTACAAGGCATTGAATCTGCCAGAGTTGGCGGCGGAGCACAGCGCCCTTGCGAAGCCGGAGGCAGCGCCGGTGAAGCCGTAAGGGGGGGGTTGGATGGTGGCAGAGGATGGTCTCATGGCGGGGGGGGGGGGGGGTGGGTGCCGGTGGAAAGCACGACGCGAGCTGCGGGGGGGGGGGGCGGCGGGATGATGGTGATGGTATGCTTTGGCTAAATTCTGCTTTCTTTTCAGGAATCCTGGGATAACGCGTGGACACTATGGACGTACGAAACTGGTTCTTGGCTGTTGGCATGCTTGCGGTGATGGCGGTGGGAGAGTCTGCTGCCCAGGAGGCGGCCGAGGCTCCCGTGGGGGGGGCGCAGGTTCAGGAGTACCGGTTGAATCCGGGGGATGGGATCGTGGTGCAGGTATTTGAGGAGCCTGATCTTGATGCCAAGGTTAGGTTGTCGGAGAATGGGCGGGCGACATTGCCGCTGATTGGGGAAATCTCGTTGAACGGGATGGGGGTGAAGGCGGCGGCTGGAGTGATTGAGGCGGCGTATCGGAAGGGGTATCTGGTGAAGCCGGCGGTGACGGTGACGGTGACGGAGAAGAAGCGTGAGCGGTTCAATCTGATTGGTCAGGTGGCGAAGCCGAATGCGTATTACTTTCCTGAGTCTGGCACTCTGACGCTGCTTGATGCGATTGGGTTGGCTGGAGGGTTCACGCGGATGGCGAATCAGAAGGTGGAGGTGACGCGTGCATCTGGATCGAAGGTTAAGATTGATGCCTCGAACCGAACGGAGGCGTTGAAGTTCCGGTTGCTGCCGGGTGACACGGTGGACTGCCGGGAGCGAGGGTTTTGAGACTGCTGCGGCGACCTTTTGTAAGACTTTCCCTTTTTTGTTTTTTTTCCGCGACCGCCTATGTTTGACAAGAACCGCCTCAGTCTTTTGCTCTTCCGTTTCTGGTGGATCATCCTCTTGTCTGTGATTGTTGCGATGCTTGGGTCGTTTGCGTGGGCGCAGCGGCAACTGCCTGTGTATACGACGAAGGCGGTGGTGGAGGTGGCGCAGCAGGAGGAGCGGATTGTGAATGTGGAGTCTGTGAAGTCGGAGAATCCTGGGGGGATGGATTACATTCTGACGGTGGCGGAGTCACTGAAGGCGGATGCGGTGCTGCTGGGAGCGGCGAAGAATTCTGATTTGTATGAGGAATTGAGACGGACGGGGTTGGCGGATGCGGCGATCGTGAAGCTGCTGGAGAAGAAGGTTGGAGCGATCTGGAGGAAGGGGACGCGGCTGATTGATGTGGTGGCATCCGACGTTGATCCGGCGCGGGCGGCGAAGCTGTCGAATTCTGTGGTGGAGCAGTATCTGGCGCTGGCGACGCTGAACCGGAGTACGATCAGCGGGGAGGCTACGGAGTATTTGAAGGAGCAGGCGAAGCGGATTGATGAGGAGTTGACGAAGGCGCACAAGGACGTGGCTGAGTTCCGGTTGAAGCACAAGGGTCTGCCGTTGGACGAGGCGTCGGGATCTTCGGTGGAGCGGGCGGCGCAGGTTTCTGCGCGATTGCTGGATGCGAAGGCACTGCATGCGAGTCTGGTGGCGGATGTGGAGCGCGCGAGGGCGATTCCGCCGGATAATTATGACGAGTTACTGAAGATCTCGTCGCTGGCGACGATTCCGGCGGTAGAGACGGCGCGGACGGCGCTGGCGAACCGGGAACAGGAGTTTGAGGCGCTGAAGCGGCGGTATCTGGAACTGCATCCGAAGTACATTCGGACGGTGGAGAACATCGAGATTGCGAGATCGGCATTGCGGCGACTGTTAGGAGATGCGGCGCCTCTGCTGGAGGAACGGGCGGCGCAGACGGCGGCGAGTGTGAAGAGCCTTGAGGAAGCGGTGGCGGCGATGGGGCAGGAGAGTTCGAGTTTGAATGGGATCCTGATTCCGTATCAGGAATTGAAGCAGAAGGCGGAGACGCTGCAGAAGCGGTATGATGAGATTACGAATCGGATTGCGGATATTGGGATGAAGGAGAAGCGGGCGGACCGGGTGCCGGTGTATCTGGCGGCGGCGGCGATGGTGCCGTCGGTGCCTGACCGGGTGAGTACGCCGGCGCTGCTGTTGAGAGCGGCGATTGGGGGGGTTCTGCTGGGGCTGGGGATTATTTTTCTGATCGACCGGCTGGATCAGACCTATCAGTCTGTGGAGCACGTGGAAGCGGAGATGGGAGTGCCGGTGCTGGCGACGATTCCGGATGATTCGCTGGAGAAGCGGAAGCTGGGGGGATTGCCACTGATTTCTGACCGATCGAGTATTCAGGCGGAGGCGTTCCGGACGCTGCGGGCGACGCTGAGTCTGCTTGGGGAGGAGTCGAAGCGGCGAATTTTTCTGGTGACGTCGGCGGTGCCTGGGGAAGGGAAGAGCCGGACGTCGGGGAACCTTGCGGTGGCGTTTGCGCAGCGGGGATTGAAGACGCTGCTGATTGATGCGGACATGAGGCGGCCATCGCAGCAGAATCTGTTTTCGAATGATCTCCGGCCGACGGAGGAGGCACTTGCTGAGGTGGCGGTGCGGACGAAGGAGGGTGGGGCCGGGAAGGCGGCGAAGCTTGCTGGGTTGTCGGAGTATCTGAGTGGATTGGCACCGTTATCGGAGGTTGGGCAAGCGACGACGGTTGAGAATCTGACGATCATTCTGGCGGGAGGGCGTTCGCCGCAGCCGGCGGATTTGCTGGCGCAGAAGGCGTTTACGGATTTGCTGGCGAGGGCTGAGCAGTTGTATGACCGGATCATCATTGACACCCCGCCGGTGAATTCGGTGGCGGATGCGCTGGTGATGGCCCCGAGTGCGCATGCGGTGTGTCTGGTGGTGCATGCTGGGAGCACGAGTCGGCGTGCGGTGCAGCGAGCGATTGAGAGTCTGCGGCGAGCGAATGGCAACACGGCGGGGATCATTCTGAACCGGCAGCGAAGCGGAGTGTACGGGTATTACTACAACTACCGGTATGACCCGTATATGAAGACGAAGAAGGCCTGAGGGCTGGATGGGACAGGGGCGGGATTCCTTGACGTGATTTGCGGTCCGCGGCTACCGCCAAAGGGGTGAGATTTCGTTGGCGGTTGACACGGAAAGTGCGTACAATCAAGGACTAGCGCCGGGACGTGGTGTGCGCGAGATTCAGTTGCAGTGATTTTTAACCCGAGTTGCCTCCTTGGAAACGACATCTGAGCCCTTTGGACCCTCTGAATTGGACAACGCGCCTGTCGGGGTTGACCGTGCGGTCATTCCGGAGTCCTTTGTGCGGGATGGCGGGAGGCGCGACGGCGGGCGTGCGTTTTTGCTGGTGGTGGCGGACGCGGTGTTTGCGGTAGGGGTATTTTATGCGGCTGCGGATCTCTGGGGATCGAATCGTGTGGTGCCGTTGACGACGGTGGTTCCGGTGGTGGTATCGATGTTGTGTTCCGGATTGGCGGGAGCGTATCGGCAGCGGGAGGATTTTCTGGCGCTGCGGTTTGCGGTGGAGCATTTTCTGGGGCAAGCGGCGGCGGCGTTTATTTCGACGGCGCTGGTGAGTCTGCTGCTGACGTATGGGTCGAGTGCGCAGCCGAGCCGGGGGTTGATGCTGACGTGGCCGTTTCTGTATTTTGTACCGTCGCTGATCTTCCGGCGGATGCTGGCGAGTCGGGAGCGGCGGCAGCGGGGGACGCCGATCATTGCGGTGGTGGGGAGCGAGGGGGACCTGGGGCGGCTGAGGAATGAGTTGCACCAGCAGGACTGGCATGGGAGGTCGTTGTGTTTCGCTCCGGATTTGTTCGGGACGCCGGAGACCGCGGCCGAGGCGATTGCGCCGCATGCGGGCCGGATTTCAGCGGTGGTGCTGGGACCTGGGCTGACGCGGCTGACGAGTGCGAATTTCACGGCGCTGGTGGGGATGCACCTTGGGTGGGCACCGGTGTACACGTGGGAGGGATTTTTTGAGAATCACCTGAAGAAGGTGAGTCTGGAGTCGCTGTCGCCGGACTGGATTTTTCAGGGGAGTTTCCGGCTGGGTTCGCAATCGGTGCATCAGACGCTGAAGCGGGGATTTGATCTGGTGTCGGTGGTGGTGCTCGGGGTGGTGGCGATTCCGCTGATGGTATTGATTGCGTGTTTTGTGCGGTGCAGTTCGCCTGGGCCGGTATTGTTTTTCCAGCATCGGCGGGGGAGGTACGGGAGGACATTCAACCTTGTGAAATTCCGGACGATGACGACGGGGAATCAGGGGGGGACGACGGTGACGAATGACAAGCGGATCATCCGCGGGGGGGCGTTTCTGCGGAAGTTCCGGCTGGATGAGTTGCCGCAGTTGTGGAATATTCTGAAGGGAGACATGAGTCTGATCGGGCCGAGGCCGGAGTGGATTCCGTGCGCGGATGAGTATTCGCAGTTGATACCCTATTATGATTTGAGGCATCTGGTGAGGCCTGGGCTGACGGGGTGGGCGCAGGTGAATTATCCGTATGGGCAGGATGTGAATGACGCGCGGGCGAAGCTGTCGTATGATTTATTTTACATACGGAACTGTTCACTGATTCTGGATTTTGTGACGGTGGTGAAGACGGGGTATGTGATGTTGTTTGGGCACGGGGGACGGTGAGGAGCGTCTTGGGAGGCTGGAATCGGAAGAAATCCCTTGTTCAGAAGACAGGATCTACAAGACGGACTACAGCAGGGGGTGGGTTGTGAGGTGGGGCGAGTCGGTGATGCGGTGAGGAGTTCCTGATGCTCTGGAGGTTATGGAGGCGGCAGAGGTTAAATCTGGTTCACAATTCGGCAAACCAAACGCTAGGAAGCGGGTTCCGCTTGTGTTTGGGAGGGGATGGCAATATGGAGACTGTAGGCTAAGGGTTGTAATGAGAGGCGCGACCCGATGTCGACATGCATGACCAAAACAACCAAAGAAAAATGGTGTAGAAGTATGAAGGATGGCGCTGAAGGGGGCGGCATCATGGAGGTGGTCTTTTCTGATGGGGGCTGGTATGGTGGTGTGTTGGGGGAGGCGGGAGGGTGGATGAATGGATGGCGGGATGGTTCGGCGCGAATCCTGCGACTGGCTTTTTGTCAGGACGGTCGGGAATGGGCCCGGTGTGCGGCTTGTGCGCTAAGGGGATGGCCGGTGTGGGTTTCTGGAATTGATTTCATTGTGTACACATGGGGACGGGTTCTCACAGCAGCATACTGAAGGCGACAGCGTGGACGGGATCGTCGCAGGTGGCGGTTCTGGCGATGGGACTGGTGCGGAGCAAGCTGACGGCGGTGCTGCTGGGGCCGAGCGGAGTGGGGCTGACGGGGACGTACCTGACGATTGCGGGATTCATTGGGGGGATAGCGGAACTGGGGATTCCGCCGAGCGGGGTGCGAGCGGTGGCGGAGGCGTGTGCGACTGGTGATGAGGCGAAGGTGCGGCGGACGGCAGCGGCGCTGCGGGCGGCGATGCTGGCGACTGGGGTGGTGGGGATGGTGGTGGCTCTGGCGCTGGCGTATCCGGTGTCGGTGATGACTTTTGGGAGCAGGGAGCGATGGGTGGATCTGGCGCTGCTTTCGGTAACGGTGCTGCTGGCGAATTATGCGTCTGGGCAGCGTGCATTTCTGCAGGGAGCGCAGCGGGTGAGGGATGTGGCGCGGTGTCAGGTGGTGAGCACGTTTGCCGGGCTGGTGGTGGGAGGAGGGTTGCTGTGGGCGTTCGGGGAGCGAGGGATTGTGGCGGCGCTGGTGGCAAATGGGGTGGCGGCGGTGGTGGTGTTCGGGCGGGAGACGAGGCGAGGAGGCGGGAGTGTGGCGGCGGGGGCGTCGTGGGGGGAAGCGCTGAGAGACT
>QQNF01000060.1 GCA_003402705.1 Verrucomicrobiota bacterium
GCTTGCGCTGAACGCCTATTGGTCCCGGGTGGATCAGACCAAGACGCTTCCGGGTTCCCATCAATCCGAGGACCGCTTTGTGAGGGCCGACTACTACATCAGGAGGCTCGGGGTGGAGGAGACAGATGTCCGCCAGCAGGTTGCCGGGGTGATGAGCGTGATGCGGAACGTGTCGGTTCCCTGGGGAGCAGCCGATCCACTGCATCCCAACATCGCACCCACCTATTGGAGAACGGTCCTTGATCACAGCCGTCAGGTCTATTATTTCGAGAGTGCGAAGAGTGCCTATGCGGTGGGAGTGGACCTGAAAAAGATTGATTTTGCGTCAGGGTCGGGAATCCGAAATGTGGCATTGGAGACGACTGCGGGATTCAACCTGAGTGGCGACATCAGCGGTTCCTTCACCCCCGCGAAACCGATCACTTATCTGGCTCCGTAGTGCCGCCCGTCTTGCGGTGTCCGCCTTGGTCATGGAGTCATCGTGATTTCCCGCGTGATGGCTGGCAGGGTGCGGTGTAGGCCGGGGCTGGTTTCTTCGATCCCTTGGGTTGCCGGGCGCGGTGGGCGCGTGACCTGCGAGGGCCGGAAGGGTTGGTGGGGGCGGTGGTTATTTTCTGTTGCGTGGGGGGCGGAGGAATTGTGAGGGTTGGGTGTTTGGTTGGGGGTTGGGTTTGCGATTGGGGTTGGGGAGTTGTTTACCGCAGGGGGCGATGTGTGGGGGAGGGGTGACGTCGACGGTTTCGCGGTGGTCGTCGAGGAGTCTGGTGGCGAGGTGTTTGAGGCCGATGCGTGAGAGTGTCTGGCGGAGGGCGCTGCGCATTTCCGGTTTGTACCAGAAGAAGAAACTGCGCTGGGTTTCCTTGTCTTCGGGGGAGCGTGCGACGTCGACTTTGGAGCCGTCGTAGGGGTGTGTGCCGGTCGCGTAGATTTCGGTGGCGACGGTCATGGGTGTGGGGGTGAAGTCCTGGACCTGTTCGAGACGGAAGCCGAGGTCTTTGGTTTTGAGGGCGAGTTCGGCCATGTCTTCCGGGCGGGAGCCTGGGTGTGAGCTGATGAAGTAGGGGATGACTGGGGTGTTGCCTTTGCCGGCCTTGGCTGAGGCGGCGGCGAATTTCTCGCGGAATTTGTAGAAGAGGTTGAAGGACGGTTTGCGCATGATGCGCAGGACGTGGTCGCTGGTGTGTTCGGGGGCGACTTTGAGGCGGCCGGGGACGTGGTGAGCGGCGAGGGTTTCGATGTATTTCTCGTGGCTTTCTTTGACTTCGGGGGAGGCACCTTTTTCGTGGAGGAAGAGGTCGTAGCGGATGCCGCTGGCGACGAAGGCGTGTTTGACGCCCTCGGTGTTGCGGACGGCTTCGTAGATCTCGAGGAGCGGGGTGTGGTCGGTGTCGAGGTTGCGGCAGACATCGGGCCAGATGCAGGAGGGGCGGATGCATTCGTCGCAGATCCACTGCTGTTTGCCCTTCATCTGGTACATGTTAGCGGAGGGGCCGCCGAGGTCGCTGATGGTGCCGCGGAAGTCGGGCATCTGTTTGATGGATTCGACCTCTTTGAGGATGGAGGCTTTGGAGCGAGAGGCGACGAACTTGCCTTGGTGAGCGGAGATGGTGCAGAAGCTGCAGCCGCCGAAGCAACCGCGGTGCATGTTGACCGAGTGGCGGATCATTTCGTAGGCGGGGATGGGGCCGCGTTTCCGGTATTTGGGGTGAGGGAGACGTGTGTAGGGCAGATCGAAGGAGGCGTCGATCTGGCTTTCGGTCATGACTGGGAAGGGGGGGTTGACGACGAGGAGGCGGTCGCCGGACTGCTGGAGGATGCGGCGGGCTTTGACGCGATTGGATTCGGTCTCGATGTTTTTGAAGTTTTTCGAGTAGAGTTCGCGGTTGGTGAGGCATTCCTCGTGGGAGTGGAGGGCGCAGTCGTCCCAGTGTTTGTTTTTGGGGGGTGGGTTGCCAGCGGGGAGGAGGACGGCGGTCTGGGGGATGGAGGTTAGGGAGGAGAAGGGGACGCCGCGCTGGAGGAGGCGGACGCATTCCTTGAGAGGGAGTTCGCCCATGCCGTAGATGAGGAGGTCGGCGCGGCTCTCGGCGAGGATGGAGGGTTTGAGTTCGTTAGACCAGTAGTCGAAGTGGGTGACGCGGCGGAGACTGGCTTCGATGCCGCCGATCATGACGGGGACGTCGGGGAAGAGGTCTTTGAGGATATTGGAGTAGACGGTGGTGGCGTAGTCGGGGCGGAAGCCGTGGTCGCCGCCGGGGGTGTAGGCGTCTTCGGAGCGGCGTTTTCTGGCAGCGGTGTAGTGATTGACCATGGAGTCCATGCAGCCGGAGGTGACGCCGAAGAAGAGCCTGGGAGTGCCGAGTTTTTTGAAGTCGCGGAGGTCGTCGCGCCAGTTGGGTTGGGCGATGATGGCGACTTTGAGGCCTTCGGCCTCGAGGAGACGGCCGATGACGGCGGTGCCGAAGGCAGGGTGGTCGACGTAGGCGTCGCCGGAGATGATGATGACATCGAGTTCGTCCCAGCCGCGTGCGAGGACTTCGTCGCGGGTGGTGGGGAGCCAGCGTGCTGGATTCCAGAGGGGATCGCGGGCGCTGGCGGGGGCGGTGTCGGATGGAGCGGGCACGAGGGAGAGTGAGGCGGGAGGAGGGATCTGTCCAGTGAGGGGGTGAGGGGAAAGGTGGGAAGGATGGAGTCGATGGGAAAGGTTTGAATTACTGGACGGGGGCCATGAGCCTGCTAGTGCGAGCGGCGAGGCGGAACCACCATGGTTTGGCGAGGTAGTCTGCGGCGGTGGCGGGTGAGCTGCGGGCGAAGTCGGCGAGGAACATCTGTTCTGTGGCGGCGACGGTGGAGGGTTCTGTGAAGAGGAGAGTGATTTCGAAGTTGAGGCGGAAGCTGCGGTTGTCGAAGTTAGCGGTGCCGATGCCTGCGACGTCGTCGACGAGGATGGCTTTTTCGTGGAGGAAGCCTGCGTGGTAGCGCGATGTGCGGACGCCTGCTTTTTCGAGATCGGGGAGGAAGGTGAAGCCTGAGAGCCAGACCATGCGGCTGTCGGCCTTGGCTGGGACGAGGATGCGGACATCGACGCCGCGGAGGGCGGCGAGCTGGAGGGCGGAGATGAGTTGTTCGTCCGGGACGAAGTAGGGGCTGGCGATCCAGATGCGGCGTTTGGCGGAGTGGATGGCGTGGAGGAAGAAGAGCGTGCAGGTTTCGAATTCGTCGGCTGGGCCTGAGGGGAGGCAGAAGGCGAGGCCGTCTGCGAGAGGTGAGGGTTCTGGTTTCCAGTTGAGGGCTGGCTGGGAGTTGGCGGCCCAGTTCCAGTCTTCGGCCCACGAGACCTGGATGCATTGGACGACGGGGCCGGTGACTTTGACGTGGGTGTCGCGCCATGGGCCGATGGCTGGATTTTTGCCGAGGTATTCGTCGCCGACGTTGTGGCCGCCGACGAAGGCGGTGCGGCCGTCGGTGATGACGATTTTGCGGTGATTGCGGAAGTTGAGCTGGAAGCGGTTGGCGTCGCCTTTGCGGGAGTTGAAGGGACGGATGTCGACGCCGGCGTCGCGGAGGGAACGGAGATAGGAGGAGGGGAGACTGTGGCTGCCGACTTCGTCGAAGAGGACGTAGCAGCGGACGCCGGCGCGGGCGCGTTCGGAGAGGGCGGCGGCGAGGCGCTGGCCGAGGGAGTCGTCGTGGATGATGTAGAACTGGACGAGGACGTAGTCGCGCGCGGAGGCGATGTTAGAGAGGATGGCGTTGAAGGTGGCTTCGCCGTCGATGAGGAGTTCGGTGTGATTGCCGCGGGTGGCGGGGAGTTTGGCTAGTTTTTCGAGGAGGTGAGCGGCTGGGGGTTCGGTGCCATGTGCGGGGCGCATGGCGACGAGGTCTGCGGCGATCTGGCTGGAGGTGGCGGAGAGGTCTCTGGCGGCTTCGCGGCGGAGGACGGAGTAGCCTTCGAAGTTGGAGCGGCCGAGGACCCAGTAGGCTGGGACGGCGAGGTAGGGGAAGGTGTTGAGGGAGACGGCCCATGCGACAGCGCCTTGAGAGGTGCGGACGCTCATGATGGCGTGGAGGGAGGTCAGGGCTCCGAGGAGGTGGCAGAAGAGGATGAAGGTCATGCGGCGCAGGCGGCGGGAGGGGAGGAGGCGGGCGAGGCGGGAGCGCGCGGGTGCGGGGGCCTGCGGCGGTTGGGGGGCGGCGGGCGAGTCGGGCATGGGGAGGGCGGCGGGATGTCAGGGATGTTCGTTGCTATTTCGCTTTCGGGGCGGAACCGGGGAGCTGGATGGTGTTGGGGATGTGGGCGGGATTGACCTTGAGGTCGTGTGTGGCGGGGGAGCTGCGGGGGAGCGGGTTGGCCGCGAAGGCGGGGAGAGAGCAGGCGAGAGCGAGGAGGGAGCGGAGCGGCAGGGTCATGGCGGTGAGGAAATTGATAGGCGATTGTCAGGCGAGGATGGCTTTGACGACGTCGCCGTGGACGTCGGTGAGGCGGTAGTCGCGGCCGGAGTGGTGGAAGGTGAGGCGTTCGTGATTGAGGCCCATGAGGTGGAGGATGGTGGCGTGGAAGTCGTGGACGTGGACGCCGTTGGAGGCGACGCGGACTCCGTATTCGTCGGTTTGGCCGTAGGTGATGCCGGGTTTGACGCCTGCGCCAGCGAGCCATGAGGAGAAGGCCCAGTTGTGGTGTTCGCGGCCGGGGTTGTCGGGGGTGTTGTTGAAGGGAGTGCGGCCGAATTCGGTGGTCCAGACGACGAGGGTATCGTCGAGGAGCCCGCGGGATTTGAGGTCGCGGAGGAGGCCTGCGATGGGCTGGTCGACATTGCGGGCGAGGGGGACGTGTTCCTGCATGTTGCCGTGGGAGTCCCAGTTGCCAGAGGAGCCGGTGTCGATGAGTTCGACGAAGCGGACCCCGCGTTCGACGAGGCGTCTGGCGGCGAGGCATTGCCATGCGAAGCCTGAGGATTGGCCGCGCTGGAGCCCGTAGAGGGAGAGGGTGGCGTCGGATTCTTTGGAGAAGTCGAAGACATCGGGGACTTCCATCTGCATGCCGAAGGCGGTTTCGAAGGAGCGGAGGCGAGCTTCGAGGACGGAGTCGCCGGGGTGCTGGGCGAGATGGGAGCGATTGAGGGCGGCGAGGGCGGCGAGTTCGCGCTGCTGCTGAGGGACGGGGATGCGCGGGGCGATGTTAGCGACGGGTTCCGAGCCGGGGATGACGAGGGTGCCCTGATGGGCGGCGGGGAGGAAGTCGGAGGCCCAGACCTGGGAACCGGCGTAGGGGGTTTTGGGTGCGAGGACGATGAAGGAAGGGAGATTGGCGTTTTCGGAGCCGAGACCGTAGCTGACCCATGCGCCGAGACTTGGTCTGGCGAAGGTGAAGGAGCCGGTGTGCATGCCGAGGGTGGCATTGTAGTGATTGGAGTGGGACGAGTGCATCGACCGGATGAGGGCGATGTCGTCGACGCAGGCGGCGGTGTGGGGGAAGAGGTCGCTGACTTCGGTGCCGGACTGGCCGTGGGGTTTGAAGGACCAGCCGGGGCGTTTGAGGAAGATGCGTTCGTAGCCCGGGCGGTTTTCGATTTCGGGGTGGTCGAGTTTGACTTCCTTGCCGTGGTCGGCGGAGAGTTTTGGTTTGGGGTCCCATGTATCGACATGGGAGACGCCGCCGCTCATGAAGAGGAAGATGACGCGTTTGGCTTTTGGTTTGAAGTGGGGGGAAGGAGAGCCGGAGGAGGAGGCGAGGAGATCGGAGACGAGGCCAGGGAAGAGCGAGGAGCCGGCTGCGAAGGAGCGGAGGAAGGCGCGGCGGTGGAGAGGCGAGGGCATGGCGGGCGGAGGGATGGGAGGGAACGCGGGAGGCGGGAGGGGCGTATCATGCGGAATGCCGGAGGGCTGGTGAAAACGGGGTGGCGGCGGCGGTGGAGCTGATTAGGGTGGGGGGAGCAATCTAACTTACCATGTTCAGCCACTGTGTTATTTTCTGGACCGACCCTGCGAATTCTGAAGCGGCGGAGGCGCTGCTGGCGGGGATGGAGCAATATCTGAGGCCGATCCCGGGGTGGTTGCATTTCAGCTGCGGGAAGATGCAGCCGAGCGAGCGTGCGGTGGTGGACTGCAGCTACGCGGTGGGATTGAATCTGGTGTTTGCGGACCGTGAGGCGGAGGCGGCGTACCAGGTGCACCCGCAGCACATTGAGTTTGTGGAGAAGGTGTTCAAGCCGCTGTGCACGAAGGCGGTGGTTTATGATTTTGCGTGAGGGGCGTCTGGGTCGACGGAGACGACGGTGCCGGTGATGCGGCCGCGGCGGAATCTGGTCTGGAAGGAATCGCCGGGTTGGAGGGCGGAGGGTTCGCGGACGACGCGGCCGGCGGTGTCGAGTGTGCAGGTGAAGCCGCGGGAGAGGACGGAGTCTGGGCCGAGGGTTCTGAGGAGTGCGGCGCGCTGCTGGAGGGCGGCGCGGCGCTGATCGAGGAGGGAGGCGGCGCGGGCGTGGAGGCGTTCGGCGGCCATGGCGAGTGCGGCGGTGCGTTCGGCGAGGACGCGGTCGGGGCGGCGGGCGGCGAGACGCTGGGCGAGGTCGCGTAGGGAGGCGAGGCGAGAGGTGAGGGCGTGGGTGGTGGCGTCGGCGAGGGCGGCTTCGGAGGCGTCGAGGGATTGACGCCATGGGAGGAGGATGCGGTCGGGGTCGCGCTGGAGCGGGCCGCGGGCGGTTAGGTCGATGATGCGGCGGGCGTTAGCGAGGATGGCGAGGACGCGGCGCTGGAGGCGCTGGGAGGTGGAGGTTAGGGAGGCGAGGAGATCGGCGCGGTCTGGGGTGAGGAGTTCTGCGGCGGCGGAGGGAGTGGGGGCGCGGAGGTCGGCGACGAAGTCGGCGATGGTGAAGTCGATTTCGTGGCCGACGGCGGAGATGACAGGGAGTGAGGAGGCGTGGAGGGCGCGGGCGACGATTTCCTCGTTGAAGGCCCAGAGGTCTTCGATGCTGCCGCCGCCGCGGGTGATGACGACGGTGTCGATGCGGGGGAGGGAGCGGCCGGATTCGGCGTTGACCATGGCGAGGGCGGCGGCGATTTCGTTAGCGGCACCGAGGCCCTGGACGCGGACTGGGACGACGAGGATGCGGAGCCACGGGGCGCGTCTGGAGAGGACATTGAGCATGTCCTTGAGGGCGGCGCCGGTGGGGGAGGTGATGACCGCGACGGTGGCGGGCATGGAGGGGATGGGTTGTTTGAGTTCCTGGGCGAAGAGCCCTTCGGCGGCGAGTTTTTGTTTGAGGGCTTCGAACTGGAGCTGGAGGGAGCCTGCGCCTGCGGCGAGGACGCGGCGGACGACGAGCTGGTACTGGCCGCGGGCTTCGTAGACGGAGAGGTCGCCCTGGAGCTGGAGGGCGAGGCCGTCGTGCATGGGGACGAGGACTTGCTGGGCGGTGTTTTTGAAGAGGACGCAGGCGAGTTGGGCGGAGGCGTCTTTGAGGGTGAAGTAGCAGTGGCCGCTGGACTGGCGGCGGAAGTTGCTGATTTCGCCTTTGACCCAGAGATTGCGGAAGCCGGATTCGATGGTGTCGCGGAGGCGGCGGGTGAGTTGGGCGACGGAGAGGACGCGTTCCGGGGGATCGGCGGGGCGCTGGGAGAAGAGGTCCATGGCGTCGGAGAGATCAGAGCTGGGAGTGGAGGTCGAGGAGGATTTTTCCGTTTCGTGCGGAGGAGCTGGCGTGGAGGAGGGCGTCGTGGAGGTTAGCGAGTGGGTAGATGGCGGCGACGGGTTGGTGGATGGAGCCGTTGAGGACGAGGGAGGCGAGGGTGGCGTAGAGAGAGCGGACGTCGGCTGGGGGGAGCTGGGCGAGCCAGCGGGTGAGCCAGAAGCCGTTGAGGTGGAGGTCTTTGAAGATGAGGAGCCCGTTGGGGACCTTGAGGGGCTGACGGCTCATGGCTCCGTAGGTGGCCATGGTGCCGCCGGGTGCGAGGAGGTTGAGGAGACGGAGGGCGCTGTCGCCGCCGACGGCGTTGATGGCGAGGGAGGGAGGGGAGAAGCCGGGGATTGCGGCGGCGGCGGCTGGGGCGGAGGGGTCGTCGGTGAGGACGATATCGGCGCCTGCGGCGAGGCAGGCGGCGGCGGATTCGGGGCGGCGGACGAGGTTGAGCGAGTGGAGGCCGAGGTGGCGAGCGAGGCTGATGACGCAGTGGGCGGCGGCGGAGCTGGCGGCGTTCTGGACGATCCATGAGCCTTTGTGGGGTTGGCCGCGGGAGTGGAGGAGGCCCCATGCGGTGGCTGGGTTGACGCGGAGCATGGAGGCCTGGTGGAGGTCGATGGAGGGAGGGAGGACGAGGAGGTCGGCGGCTGGGCGGACGATGGTTTCGGCCCATGTGCCGCCGGGTCCGAGGGGGATGGCGACGTCGCCGGGGTTGATGTTAGAGACGTCCGGGCCGAGGGCGTCGACGGTGCCGACGCCTTCTATGCCTGGGGTGGCTGGGAGGTCTGGTTTGCGGCCGTAGGAGCCTTCGATGAAGTTGAGGTCTGCGGGGTTGATGGGGGCGAAGCGCATGCGGAGGCGGACTTCGCCGGGGCCGGGGATGGGGTCCGGGGAGGAGACGACTGAGGAGACGGAGGGAGGGGAGCCGGTTTGCCGGAACAGGACGGAGCGCATTTGTGACGCAAGGTGGCGGGGTTGTTGAGGATGGCGAGGGCTTGTTGACGGCTTGTTGAAGAAAAGCGTGCAAAAAGTTGGACAAAAGTTGGACTGTCGAATAAATGTCTCAAATTGTAATCGCTTTACCTGCACAAACGCGGAGAGATACGGCGCTTGAAAGAAGTCACACAAAATTACCCCCAACATTGACACTCCCTATGACATCCTTGACGCAACCAATCGGGAAAGGCGAAGTGAACACGGTACTGAGCGAGGTACTGGAGGAAAGCGTGGTTGTGGACGACCAGGCGGATCTTAAACAAATGCTGCGCGGCATTGCGAATGGCGACCGGATGGCGTTTGCGTCGTTTCACGGGCGGTTTTCGGGCATGGTTTACGCGACTGCGGTTCAGGTGCTGCACAATCATGAGGACGCGGAGGACTGCATGCAGGAGGTTTTTTCGTCGCTGTGGCAGAAGGCGGGCATGTATCTTGACGACCGGGGGAAGCCGTCGACGTGGCTGGCGGCGATGGCGCGGAACCGGGCGATCGACAAACTGCGGGCGCGTCAGCGGCGCGGGCGGCTGAATGGTTCGTTTGAGGATGAATGCCGGATTGATGAGCCGGTGACGCGGAATGATCCGTCGAAGCAGGCTGGGGTGAGCGAGATGACCGTGCATGTGCGGAGTGCGGTGATGCAATTGTCGCCTGAGCAGTCGGAAGCGATCCGGATGGCGTTTTTCGAAGGGCTGACGCAGCTGGAGATTTCGCAGAAGACTGGTGAACCGCTGGGGACGATCAAGGCGCGGATCCGGCGTGGGCTGGGGCGGTTGCGGCTGCTGATCAAGGAATGAGGGAGCGGAAACGCTGGAAAACGATCTGGAGAGACCGGCGGAGCGATCTGCCGGTTTCTTTTTGCGAGGAGGCGGAGGGTGTGGCATGGGAGGGTAGTGATGAGGAGCGAGGGATTTTTCATGCCAGCGGTTGAGGAAGTGGTGCGGCTGGCCCGGGAGCAGGGGTTGGTGCCGGTAGGGGAGGTGCTGCCAGGGGTTCGGTGGGATCTGCGGTATGCGGGGGCGGGGAATTTTGCGGGGGAGGCGCTGTATCCTGCGGGGATGCCGTGTCTGCTGGCTGGGGGGACGGCGGAGCGGCTGGCGGAGGCGCGTGCGGAGTTGCTAGGGAGGGGTTGTGATCTGCTGATCTGGGATGGGTGGCGTCCGGCGGAGGCGGCGGAGCGGTTGTGGGATCTGGTGAGGGATCCGAGGTATGTGGCGCAGCCGGGGGCGGGGGGCCGGTGGAGCTGGCATTGTTACGGGCGGGCGGTGGATGTGACCCTGACGGATCTGGAGGGCAGGGAGCTGGAGATGCCGTCGGATCTGGATGATTTCGGGGTGGCGGGGGCTGCGGAGTATGCGGGCGGGGATGCGGTGGTTGCGGAACGGTTAGGGTGGCTGCAGGGGGCGATGACGGGTGCTGGGTTCCGGGTGCTGGCGAGCGAGTGGTGGCATTTCAGTGATCCTGTGGTGCCAGTGCCGGAGCGGCCGGTGCGAGCGGCGGATTGCGGGATGGTGATTCCGGTGAGGGGAGCTGATCAGTAGGCTCCGATTTCCTCGAGGCGGTCGTCGTCGATGCCGAAGTGGTGGGCGACTTCGTGGTGGACGGTGCGGAAGACTTCTTCGCGGAGGGCGTCGAGGGAATCGCAGACCTCCTCGTGGGGGCGCTGGAAGATGCGGATGCGGTTAGGGAGGGCGGCGTCGGCATCGATCATGGAATCTGTGAGGGCGGCGCCTTCGAAGAGGCCGAAGAGGTCTTCGTCGTCGGGGACGTCGTTGAGGCGGTAGTCTTCGGGGGAGGGTTCGTCTTCGATGGAGATCTGGACGTGGTCGAGGTGCTGGCGGAGGTCAGCGGGGAGAGCGGCGAGGGCGTCGGCGACGAGGTTGGCGAAGGATTCTCGGGAGACGGGGTGCATGTACGATTCTGGATTGGAAATGTGACACGGACATCCCCCCGCATTTGTGGGGTACGGGGTCGTTGCGAGAGCTGGGCGCGGGGAGCGGGTATGATCGGGGCAGCGGGTGAGTGAGGATGATGCGCCGTGGGAGGAGGATGAGATGACGGAGGAGCCGCCGACGGAATGGCTGAGGAAGACGGCGTTGACGGATCAGGCGTACGGGATCCGGGTGAGTGATCGGGGGATTCCGGATGACTAGTTAGGGGAGGGTGCGGGAGGGATTGCGTATCCTGATTCGTTTGGGGTGGAACAGCGACACGCCGGCGTTTGGGTTTCCGGTGCAGCTGGGGAACGGGTTTCCGAGGGATGTGCGTTGTGGAGGAGAGGGCGGGCGAGGGATCAATCTGCGCCGTGACCGCCTTTTCCGCCGGTTTTGGGCTGGCGTGGCTGGCGGGAGCGTTCGACTGGTTTGGCGGACTGGCGGGAAGGGGTGACGCGCTTGGAGGTGGCGCGGATTTCGGTGGTTTGGTTGACTGGGGAACCTGAGGGGAGTTTCTTTTTCATGGTGTGGGGTGGGTTGGGGGGAATTATTCGAGGGAGCACCTGCGGAAGAAGGCTTCCTGCTCGTTGATGAGGGAGCCGCCGGGGAGGTCGTCGGCGAAGGCGTCGGTTGGGGAGATGGCGAGTTCGACGTGGACGCCGGAGACGCCGAGGGTGAAGGTACCCGGAATCGGGTGTGAATGCACGGTAAATCGGCGGTTGGGCCCTCGGGGTGAGAGGAGGGGGGTGATATATTAGTGCTTGAAGCCCTTGAAACGGCTTGTAGCATCGCCCGCCAAACCAACCCCCTTACCAGCTTTTCAATATGGGCAAACAACTCAACAAAGAAATCAAGCGTCGTCGGCGCAAGCAACTGATCAAGCGCCGCAAGGAAGCGGTGCGTGCCGCGAAGGCGAATCCTGCGGCAGCGAAGTCGGCGGCGGCAGCGAAGACTGCGGCGGCACCGAAGAAGAAGCCAGCGGCGAAGAAGCCGGCGGTGAAGAAGGCGGCTGTGGTGGCCCCGGTTGTGGCCCCGGTGTTGGTGGAAGCGGCTCCGGTGGTGGAGACTGTGGTTGCGGAAGCGGCTCCGGTTGTTGAGACAGCGGTGTTTGAGACTCCGGTGGCGGAAGTGGCTGCTGAGGAGACGGCTCCGGCTGCGGAGTGAGGATTCTGGAAATTATTTGCCATATCCTGAATATTCGGGCATAAGGCGACGTCGAAGACACGGGATGCACTTGTGTCCGACAACCTTCTTCCATTATGAGAACCATCAGCATCAGACTTACGTTGATAGCGGCGGCAGCCGCCCTTGTTTCCTGCGCGTCGGGGCCGAATGCGACCACTGGGACCGCGCTTGGCGGGCTTGGCGGTGCGGCCTTGGGCGGGATTATTGGTCACCAGAGCGGTCGCGGCCTTGAGGGTGCGGCGATCGGGGCGGTGGCTGGCGGTGCGGCTGGCAACCTGCTTGGCAACGGCCAGGACCAACGCAATGCGCAGCGGTATTATGGGCAGCCCGGGTACGGGCAGCCTGTGTACGCGCCGGCCCCGCAGCCGTACTACCGCTGAGGAGCGGTGGTTGGCGGAGAGCCGACCGAGAAGAAATCGAGCGACACCCGGACTGGAAGCGGTCCGGGTGTTTTGCGTTTACGCGATTTCCCGCGTTCGGCTGGACTTTTTTTGTTGCCCGAGGCGGGGAGGGCGGGCAATTTCGCGGCCCGTGCGTTGGCCCCTCCCGAATCAAGAGCCGCGGCTGTCTGGCAGGCGAATTCTGCCCGCATGCAAACTCCCAAACTACAATCAATGAACAACGAAGGTATCGCACCTAACGCCAAACGACTGCTATGGGCAGGGTTTATGGCCATTCTGGCAGCTGGGCTTGGATTTGCCATCCGGAACGGGATTGGCGCGGCCTGGGGCAAGGAATTTGGATTCACCAATCTTCAGACCGGTCTGATCGGCGGGGCAGGGTTTTCCGGTTTCTGTTTCGGCATTATTATTGGCGGGATCATCGTGGACAAGATCGGTTATGGTAAGCTGATCATTTCGGCGTTCCTGCTGCATGTGCTTTCGGCGCTGGTGACATTGGTGCCGACTGGGGCGATGGGGCAGCAGACGGCGTTTCTGCTGCTGTTCACGGGGACGTTTATTTTCTCGCTGGCGAACGGGACGTTGGAAGCGGTGGCGAATCCGCTGGTGGCGACGCTGTTCCCGCACAACCGGACGCACTATCTGAATATTCTGCATGCGAGCTGGCCTGCGGGGATGATTCTCGGGGCATTGATCACGCTGGCGGTGGGGAACAACTGGAGCTGGAAGGCGCAGCTGGGTCTGTATCTGATTCCGACCTTGATTTACGGGGTGATGTTCCTTGGGCAGAGTTTCCCGAAGTCGGAGGCATCGGCGAAAGGATTTTCGCTGGGCGAGATGATGAAGGAAGTGGGGATTCTGGGAGCGGCGGTGGCTGGGTTCTTCCTGTTCCTGTTCACGCGTGATGCGCTGGGTGGGAACATCCTGTTCGGGTTGACGCAGAATGCGTTCTTCACTGGTCCGGTGTGGGAGTATCTCTCGATGGCGGTGGGTGCAGGGTTTGTGTTGTGGGTGGCGGTGATCACCGGGTTTTCGCTGGGTCATCCGATTCTGTTCATTCTCTTCCTTGCGCACGCGATTCTCGGATCGCTGGAGCTGGGGACGGATTCGTGGATTGAGAACATCAACGGGACGATTCTGACGCCTGCGCAGGGCAAGATTCTGTTCATCTTTGCGTCGGCGATCATGTTCCTGCTGCGGTTCTGCTCGCACTGGATTGAGAGCAAGCTGAAGCTGTCGCCGGTGGCGATTCTGTTTGTGTGTTCGCTGTTTGCGATCGCCGGGTTGTTCTTTGCGGCGGGTGTGAACGGGATCACGGCGGCGTTCGGGGCGATGTTCATTTACAGCATTGGGAAGACGTTCTTCTGGCCGACGATGCTTGCGGTGGTGTCTGACCGTTTTCCGCGGACTGGGGCGGTGGCGATCAGCATCATGGGTGGGATTGGGATGCTTTCGGTGGGCCAGCTGGGAGGTCCGGGGCTTGGGTATGCGAAGGACCGGTTCACGGCTGAGCACATGAAGGACAGTGGTCAGGGAGCGATCCTTGAGGCGAACAAGGCTGAGAAGACGAGCAAGTGGCTTGGTTTTGCCGAGGTGAGTGCGCTGGACGGGAAGAAGGTTGGCGAAGCGAAGGAAATGGCGAAGGACAAGCGGACGGCGGAGCAGAACGCGATGGTCGAAGGGGAGATTGCGGGGAGCCGGAAGACGCTGCGTTATGACGCGCTGCTGCCGGTGGGGATGGCTGCGATCTATCTGCTGCTGCTGTTCTACTTCAAGGCGATCGGCGGATACAAGCCGGTGCAGATTGACGAGAAGGTGGCTTGATGGGCTGTTGAGGTCTGATAAGAATTGATGGGCGGCCCCGCAGTGATGCGGGGCCGCTTTTTTTGCTTTCCGGGGAGGGTGCGGGCGGATTTACTGGGGGGAACATTTCCCCCTGAAGTGCTGAACCCCCTGACCTGATTGAATCCATGAGAGACGCTGCTACTGACGAGAAGCCTGACATGAAATTGTTCTGGGCGTGTTTCATTGCCTTGGTGGCGACGTCGTTTGTGTTCGGGATCCGGAGTGACCTGATCGGGGAGCTGGCGGTGAAGTTCAATTTATCGGAGAGCGACAAGGGGGAGATTCTGGGGGTGGGGTTGTGGCCGTTTGCGCTGAGTATCATTGCGTTCAGTTTTGTGATCGACCGGATCGGGTACAAGACGGCGGCGGTGTTTGCGATGGTGTGTCATTTTGCGGCGATCGGGATGACGCTGATGGCGAAGGACAAGACCCTGCTGTACTGGGGGACGTTTGTGGTGTCGCTGGGGAACGGGACGGTGGAGGCGTTCATCAATCCGGTGGTGGCGACGGTGTTCCGGAAGGACAAGGCGAAGTGGCTGAACATTCTGCATGCGGGATGGCCTGCGGGGATTGTGCTAGGGGTGGTGTTCAACAAACTGTTCGGTGGGCTGGACTGGACGGTGCGGTTCGGGATGTGTTTTGTGCCGGTGCTGGTGTACACGCTGATGATTCTGCCGCGGAAGTTTCCGGTGCAGGAGCGGGTGGCGGCGGGGGTGTCGTATCGGGAGATGCTGCGTGAGGTTGGGGGGATTGGATTTCTGATTACGGGTTGGCTGGTGGTGATGGGGTTGTCGCAGATGTTCAATCTGGGGTTAGGGTTGTGGGCGTGTGCGGGGATCGGGGCGGTGATTGGGGTGGCGCTGGGGATTTATACGGGGTCGGTGGGGAATCCGTTGTTTTTGCTAGTGCTGGTGACGATGCCGTTTCTGGCGACGACGGAGCTGGGGACGGACACGTGGTTGCCGGATCTGCTGAAGCCTGAGCTGGGGGTGAATGCGGGGTTGGCGCTGGCGTGGAGTGCGCTGCTGATGACGGTGCTGCGGGCGTTTGCGGGGCCGATTGTGCATCGGTTTTCGCCGGTGGGACTGCTGGTGGTGAGTGCGGCGGTGGCGGTGATCGGGTTGCTAGTGCTGGGGACGGTGAGTGGTGGAGTGGCGGTGCTGCTGGCGGTGACGCTGTATGCGGTTGGGAAGACGTTTTTGTGGTCGACGACGCTGGGGATGGTGGCTGAGCAGTTTCCGAAGGGCGGGGCGCTCACCTTGAACGGGGTGTCGGCGGTTGGGGTGCTGGGGATGGGGATTCTGGGGAGTGTGGCGATGGGGTATTTTCAGGATGTGAAGGTGGCTGGGGATTTGAAGGCGGCGGGGATTTACGAGCGAGTGGCCGGGAAGCCGTCGCCGACGTTTCTGGGGGAAGCGCCGTCATTGGACGGGGCGAAGGTGGCGGAGCTGCCGAAGGCGGAGGCGGCGAAGGTGGAGGAGATTCGAGCGGTGCACCGGAAGGGGAGTTTCATTCGGCAGGCGGCGCTGCCGGCGTTCATGCTGGTGTGTTATCTGGGGCTGTGGGGGTATTTCCGGGCGCGGGGCGGGTATCGGCCGGTGGAGCTGGGTGCGGGGCACTGAGGCGGGGGCGAGCCGGGTGTGAGTGGCGGGTGTTTATAAAATCGAAGGGCGGCACCTTGCGGCACCGCCCTTCTCCCCTTTTTGTTTTGCGCAGCACCCTCTGTTTGCGTGTCAGAGGATCCCGTGCTGACGGCTTTGCGGACCGGCAGCGCCTATAGAATGGCAGAGAGGAGGCTGACTGTCGTCGGGGTTGATGTGCCGATTTTGTTGCGGATGCGGCGGCGCGGCGGCTGAAAGGGCGGAACCGAATGACGCTAAGATAAGGCAGTTAGGGATGAAAGGGTATGCGGCGTTCCTACAGAACGCGGAGGTCGGGCGGGGTGGTACCCAGAGCGGTGCTCTGGGCTGGTATACGGTGTCCCGTTGGGACACGGGACGGAGGTGAATGGCGCAAAGATGAGAGAGGTCGCCGGGTGAGATTGGCGTTCAGCCCCCGTTTAAATTCAGCGATCGCCCGCCTTTTCTTCGCGCGATTCGGGGCGGGGCTTTTTCGGGGGGGTGTTATTGGGTGGCTGGGTCGAAGACGGGGAGGCGGAGGACTTCGACGAGACGCCAGAGGATGGCGGTGTTGAGGGACCAGAGGAGGGATTGGTAGGACCATTCCATCCAGCGGGGGCCGTTGCCCATTCTGATGCGGGTCATGATGCTTTCCGCGGCCCAGATGAAGGAGAAGACGAGGGGGAGGTAGAGGGAGAGCATGAAGCGGTCGCCGCGGCCGATGGGGGTGTACCAGCCGTAGGCGATGCCTGAGCCGAGGCAGGCGGCGAGGGTGAACATGGCGGCGGCCCCTGCGCCGCAGGGGAGGCGGAGGCATTCGAGGTCTGCGGGGCGGCGGCGGAGCCAGAGGAAGACGGCGGAGGTGAGGGTGATGGCGAGGCAGGCTCCGAGGTAGAGGCCGCGGGAAGGGAGGAGGTGTTTCCAGCCTTTGAATTCGGTGTTTCGTTTGGGTTTGGAGGAGCGAGGGGCGAGGAATTTCGACCATTTTTCCCAATAGCCGTCGGTGAGGCGCTGCCAGATCTGGTCTTTGGAATGGGAGCGGGAGTAGTTGGCGAGGGAGGGGCGCTCAGCGGGAGGGACGGCTTCGAGGGCGGCTTTGTCGGGGTGGTTGCGCATGTAGGCGGCGCCGGATTCGAAGTCATCCATCCACATCCAGAGGCCTGGCCATGTGTGGGTGGGGCTGCCGAAGCGGTCTTCTGCGAAGTTGTAGCGGGGGCCGCAGACGGCGAGCCAGCCGATGGCGAAGGCGACGAGGCCGAGGAAGTGGTTGCGAGGGGACCAGCGGCCTTCGGGGGCGGTGTCGTGGTGGCGGCTGCAGACAGCGACGAGCCAGCGCCATGAGGCGGCGCAGAACCATGCGAGGACGATGATTTCGCTGGAGGTTTTGGCGAGCCACGCGAGGCCGGCGAGGATGCCGAAGAGGGCGTGGAGGGCGACGGAGTTGCTGAGGAGGAGGCGGATGGCGCAGATCCACGCGAGGAAGAGGAGGACGAAGTAGAGGGGTTCGGGCTGGAAGTAGACGGCGCGGGGGAGGAGCGCGCCGAAGGTGCCGAGGAGCATGACGGTGACGGCGGCGGCGGGGCGGAAGCGGCGGGCCATCTGGAAGCCGAGGAGCCACATGACGGCGAGGACGATGCCGGTGTTGAGCCATTTGCCCTTGGTGAAGAGGGCGCGGTCTTCGGGGGAGACTTCGAGTTCGTGGTAGGGCTGGGTGGGCGAGGCGAGGCGGGAGGCGAGCCATGGCCAGAGCGGGTTGACGATGCCGTCGGTGTCGTGGGGGACCCAGCGGGAGAAGCTTTCGGTGAGGGAGAGAGAGGGGTCGCGCTGGAGGTACTGGCGGGCGAGGAGGGAGCGGTTGATGTTGTGTTTCTGGTCCTGGTCGCCGCGGACCTCGCCGGTGAGGGGGTCGGTTCTGGGGCCGAGGTTCTGGTTCTGGGTGGCGATGAGGATTCCGGCGAGATGGAGGGCTGCGGCGATGATGAGGATGACGGCGACTGCGGAGAGGCAGAAGGATTTCATGCCCGGGGCGGGCGGGATGATGGCCGGGGAGGGATCGGGATCCGCGGCTGGCGGGGTGGCTGAGGAATCGGGCACAGGGAGAGGGAAAAACGGGCTGATAGTGGAGGAGAGGGGGCGCGGGGTCAAAACGAATTGGCGGAGGATGGGGTTGAGGAAATCCGGTGCGTGGAGGAGGTGGCGGGCGTAGCGGATGGGCTGGGACGATGATGAACGGAACTTTTCTGACCCTTGGACTGCTGCTGGCGCGGGCGGCGCTGCGTGGCTGGCGGGCGCGTCCGGGGATTGCGGTGCTGAACGTGCTGGGGATTGCGATTGGGGTGGCGGTGTATCTGGCGATTCAGATTGTGAATCACAGTGCGACGCGGAGTTTCCGTGCGGGATTGGATCTGGTGGCTGGGCGGAGTCATCTGGAGGTGGGAGCGGGGCGCGGCGGGGTGGATGAGCGGTGCTGGCCTGAAGTGGCGGCGGTGGATGGGGTGGCGGCGGTGTCGGGGCTGGTGGAGGGATATGCGACGGTTCCGGCGGTACCTGGGGAGTATCTGAGGATTGTGGGGCTGGATCTATTCAGTGCGGGGCCGTTTCTGCCGCCGGGGGTTGGGGGTGCGGGGTGGCAGGAGCGACCGGAGGAATGGATGGCGGGGGCGGGGCGGGTGGTGGTGACGGAGGGGATGGCGCTGCGATTGGGGAAGGTGGTCGGGGATGAGGTGGGGTTGCGGTGTGGAGGGCGGACGGTGGTGGTGACGATTGCAGCGACGGTGGCGGACGAGGGGGAGGGGACGGGTCATGCGGCGTTCATGGACATCGGGTGGGCGCAGGAGTTGCTGGATTGTCCGGGGCGGCTGACGTCGCTGCAGATTCTGTGTGATGATCCGGGAGCGGCGGACGAGGTGGCGGCGGCGGTGCGTGCGGTGCTGCCGGCTGGGGCGACGGTGGATGCGCCGGTGCGGCGGAACCGACAGGTGGGGTTGATGCTGCAGGGTTTTCAGCTGAATCTGACGGCATTGAGCATGGTGTCGCTGCTGGTGGGGGTGTTTCTGACGGCGAACACGATAGCGGCGTCGGTGGTGAGGCAGAGGAGGGAGATCGGGATCCTGCGGGCGGTGGGTGCGTCGCGGGTGCAGGTGCGGGTGCTTTTTCTGGCGGAGGCGGCGTTTTCTGCGGTACTGGGGGGAATGCTGGCGGTGCCGCTGGCGCGGTGGCTGGCTGGTGGGTTGCTAGGGGCGGTGTCGCAGACGATCTCGGCGCATTACGTGCAGATGAGCATTGAGCGGAGTTATTTGTCAGGATGGCATGTGGTGCAGGCGCTGGGATGCGGGCTGGCGGCGGCGCTGGTGGGGGCGTGGGTGCCGGCGCGGGAGGCGGCGGCGGTGGATCCGGTGCAGGCGCTGCAGCCGGGGCGGGGGATTGAGGGGATGAGGAGGGAAGGGCGGTGGCCGCTGGTGGCGGGGGGCGTGTTTCTGGTGCTGGCGGGGGTGTTGTCGTGGCTGCCGCTGCATGGCGGGGCGGCGTGGCTGAGTTTCGGGGGATGTCTGGCGCTGGTGCTGGCGTTTGTGCTGGTGGCGCGTGCGGCGACGCTGGTGGCGGCGGAGGCTGGGAGGAAGATGGCCGGGTGGTGCGGTTGGGTGCTGATGAGGTTAGGGGCGGAGCACCTGAGGCGGTCGCTGCATCGGGCGGCACCGGTGGTGGCGGCGCTGCTGACGGCGGTGGCGATGGTGTTAGGAGTGAGCATCATGATTCACTCGTTCCGGGGGACGCTGGAGGTTTGGGTGGAGAGCACGCTGCGAGCGGATCTGTACATAGCGCCGGCGGCGAATGAAGTGATCCGGAACAGCGACACCCTGCCGGAGGGCTTGGTGGGGTACCTGAGGGCGCGGCCGGAGGTGGAGACGGTGGAGACCCTTGTGGAGGAGCCGGTGCTGCTAGGAGGGGGCGAGTACACCTTGAGGGCGGTGTCGCGGACGCCGGATCATCCGCTGCCGTTCATGGGTGGGCGGGCGGCTGACTGCAGTGCGGCGTGGTTTGCGCCGGGGCATGTGGCGGTGAGCGAGATTCTGGCGGGGCGGCTGGGGGTGGGGGAGGGCGGGAGGCTGACGATTCCGGTGGCTGGGGGCGAGCGGGAGTTTGTGATCGCGGGGGTGTTTTACGACTATTCGGATGACCGTGGGTGTCTTTACATGACGGATGAGGAGTTCGGGCGGCACTGGCCGGGGCGGAAGCATCACGCGGTGGCGGTTTATCTGCGGGATGCGGGGAAGGCCGGGGAAGTCGAGGAGTCGGTTAGGGGTGAATTCAGTGCGGCGGGGGAGTTAGCGGTCTATCAGAACGGGCGGTTGCGGGAGCGGGTATTTACGATTTTTGATCAGACCTTTGCGGTGACTGGGCTGCTGCGGGTGGTGGCGATCGCGGTGGCGGTGCTGGGGATTGCGATGGCGTTGAGCACGCTGGTGGCGGAGCGGCGGCGGGAGATTGCGGCGCTGAGGAGTCTGGGGGCGGGTCGGTGGCAGGTGGCGGGGATGCACCTGACGGAGGCGGGGTTGATCGGGCTGGTGTCGGCGCTGCTGGGGATGTTGTGCGGGGTGATGCTGGCGATGATCCTGACGTGGGTGGTGAACCGTGCGTTTTTCGGGTGGACGGTGAGGTTTTCGGTGCCGTGGGTGGAGGTGCTGCTGACGCCGTTGTGGGTGACGGCGGCGGCGCTGAGTGCGGGGCTGGTGCCGGCGTGGCATGCGGCCGGGGCGGAGCCTGCGGAGGCGCTGCGGGCGGCGTGACGCTGGCTGTTAGGGTCTGTCAGCGGCGGCGGAGGATGCCGGAGGTTAGGATGCGGGCGCGGAGGCCGCCGCGGCCTTTGAGGGCGGATTCTGCGCCGGGGTGGAAGGCTTCGTCCATCCAGTGGCAGGGGCTGCATTCACAGATGCCGCGGAAGCGGATGCCCTGGAGTTCGAACTCCTGATCGATGAGGGAATTGAGGTCGATGCCGCTGACGATGACGTTGCGGCGGAAGACGGAGGGCGGGACGTTGATGACGCCGAGGGAGGCGCAGACGTCTTGGTAGACCTCGTGGGAGAAGAAGGTGATCTGGCCCTTGTAGTCTTCCTTCCAGCCGAAGAAGCGATCGCCTTCGATGCCTTTGCCGGCGACGAGCGAGGCTTCGTAGAGTTCGATGATGGGGGATGTGCCGGCTGGCTGGCCGTGGTGACCGAAGTAGTTGTGTTCGGGGCTGATGTAGATGTGCTCCACTGTCATGGGGGATGAGAGCGTGCGAGGGGGGAAGGTGCAAGACCGTGTCAGAAGGCCTTTACGTTGACTTCGAGGTAGATGAAGTCGGCGGCGTCGGGGCGGATGGTCTGGCTGACGAAGGAGCCTGGGGAGAAGTGGGCGTAGCCGAGGATGGTTTCGAGGTGCGGGTTGATCTGCCAGCGGGCGCGGAAGTCGAATTCCTGGCCGACGCTGCGGCCGCTGCGGCCGGAGGGGTCGCGGACGGCGGCGGGTTGGTAGCGGTCGCGAGCGCTGGCGAGGGCGTACCAGTTCCAGCCGGTGTCGATGCGGAGCTTGCGGTGCGGGGTGATTTCGAGACGGACCTTGGGGGCGCTGATGTTTTCGAAGGCGGCGTATTCGCTGGCGGACCATGGTCTGCCGAAGCCGTAGAAGCGTTCGAAGCGCTGGTCGGATGAGTCGTTAGGATTGCGGTCGCCGGAGGCGTAGCCGTAGAAGGCGCTGAGGCGGGGTTGCCATGGGAGGGGGAAGCGGTAGCCGAGTTCGGCGGTGGTGCCGAAGGCGGAGAGGGAGCGGTCGCCGGTGCGGCCTGTCTGGACGACGACGTCGGCGTCCCAGTCGAAGCCGGAGTTGCCGATGATGCCGTAGGCGCGGAGGCCTGGCGAGTGGACGATGTGTTCCTGGGCGGAGCTGGTGGCGGACTGGCGGAGGGCGAGGTAGAACGGTTCGAGGGTGGCGACGTCCGACCAGCGGCGCCAGTGGCCGATGGCACCGAAGAGCCACTGGCCGTGGATGGGTTTGTCCGGCTGGTGCATGCGGCGGGCGATGGGCTGGACGGCGAGGAGGTCGAGTTGCCAGTCGTTGATTTCCGCGCCGAGGGAGCTGTGGAAGCCGAGGAACGTGTTAGCAGTGTTGCGCCACTGGTTGTTAGCGACGAGGCGGCGGTCGAGGAATTCGAAGTTGTGGATGCCCCAGCGGAGGAAGGCGGGGCGGGCGTGTCCTTTGGGGTCGTGGCCGAAGAGGTCGGGGTGGTGGAGTTCGGCGTAGAGGCGGATGAATTCCCATTCGTTGACGTCGCGGTTGTCTTCGGGCCACTGACTGTTCCAGCGGCGGGAGTCGGCGACTTCGACGGCGAAGCGGAAGGGGTCGAGGACGTCGTGGATCCCGGCGTAGAAGCGGGTGCGGTGTAGGAACGGTTCGTCGGTGCCGGTGGCGGGGCGGCGGATGTCGTCGTGGCGGTATTCGAAGCGGATGCGGTGGTCGAGGCCGAGGTCGAGCCATGCGGGGCCCTGCCAGTTGGCGGGGCCTTTGACGGGGGCGCGGCTGGCGTATTTGGGGGGATCGGGGTCGCGGGTGGTGCTGACGCTGAGGGGAGCGCGGTAGTAGCCGGGAGATTCTGCGGCCGTGGCGATGGCGGGCGGCGATGCGAGGAGCAGCGCGCAGGAGAGAGCCATGGGGAGGAAGGACGGCGGCATGGGTGTTTCTGCTTAGGGAAACTACATTGCGCAAGTAGGAATATGACGGGCGAGATAAAAAGGCTTGCATATTCCTCCATGCTCATATACAGATTCTGTGAACCAAGAAATGAAACTGATGACAACGATGCAATGCGGACAAGTGAGTGGCGAGCTGAGTGGGTGTTATCTGTTGGATGTGCGGACGCCTGGGGAGTATGCGGGGGTGCACATTGATGGGGCGGAGCTGATGCCGCTGGGGGAGATGGAGGTGGAGCGGGTGAGGGGTGCGATGAAGGGGAGGCGGTGTGTGGTGGTTTGTCAGTCTGGGATGCGGGCGCGGAAGGCGGCGGAGCAGCTGGAGGCGGCTGGGGTGGAGGCAGTGGTGCTGGAGGGTGGGATGGCGGCGTGGGAGCAGAAGGGGTTGCCGGTGGTGAGGGGTGAGGGTGGGGGGTTGCCGTTGCAGCGGCAGGTATTTCTGGTGATTGGGGCGATGGTACTGGCTGGGGTGGGTTTGTCGTGGTGGGTGGATCCGAGGTGGCTGGGATTGTCGGTGTTTGCGGGGTGCGGATTGATAGTGGCTGGGGCGACGGGGTTCTGTCCGCTGGCGCTGATGATGGCGAGGATGCCGTGGAACCGGGTGAAGCCTGCGGGAGCGGGGGCGGGCTGTGCGAGTGGGTCGTGCTGTTCGTGAGGGAGAGGAGAGAACCAATTAACCTGACTGAATTATGAAGAAGCGAATTCTGATTGTTGGTGGAGTGGCTGGCGGGGCGTCGGCGGCGGCGCGCTTGAGGCGGCTGGATGCCGGGGCGGAGATTGTGATGCTGGAGCGCGGGCCGTTTGTGTCGTTTGCGAACTGCGGGCTGCCCTATCATGTATCGGATGTGATCGCGGACGAGGCGTCGCTGACGGTGGCGTCGCCGCAGTTGTTCCGGGAGCGTCACGGGATTGAGGTGCGGACGGGTCATGAGGTGGTGTCGATTGATGCTGGTGCGAAGACGGTGCGGGTGCGGGTGGTGGCGAGTGGGGAGGAGGTGGAGGAGCGGTATGATGCGCTGGTGCTGTCGCCTGGGGCGCTGCCGGTGCGGCCGCCGCTGCCGGGGATTGACCTGCCGGGAATCCTGACATTGCGGAACATTCCTGATGTGAGGAAGATCCGGGAGTGGATCCGGGAGCGCGGGGTGAAGCGAGCGATTGTGGCAGGTGCGGGGTTCATCGGGCTGGAGATGGTGGAGAATCTGCATGCGATGGGGATTGAGGTGACGGTGCTGGAGATGCTGCCGCAGGTGATGCCGCCATTGGATGCGGAGATGGCGTGGTGGGTGGCGGAGCACTTGAGGGCGAAGGGAGTGACCCTAGCGCTGGGGGACGGGGTGGCTGCGTTTGAGGCGACGGAGAGTGGGGGGTTAGCGGTGCGGACGGCGGGTGGGGTGAGGCACGAGGGGGACATGGTGATTCTGTCGATCGGGGTGAGGCCGGAGACTGGGCTGGCGAAGGCGGCGGGGCTGGAGTTGGGGCCGCGCGGGGGGATTCGGGTGGACGACCGGATGCGGACGTCGGATGCGAGCATCTGGGCGGTGGGGGATGCGGTGGAGGTGGTGGACCGGGTGAGCGGGCAGCCGGCGCTGATTCCGCTGGCTGGGCCTGCGAACCGGCAGGCGCGGATAGCGGCGGCGTCGATCTGCGGGCACGAGGCGCGATTCAGCGGCGTGCAGGGGACGGCGATCTGCGGCGTGTTAGGATTGACGGTGGCGGCGACGGGAGCGAGCGAGAAGGCGCTGGAGCGTGCGGGTGAGAAGGATTACGAGAAGGTGTATCTGCATCCGGCGAACCACGCGACGTATTATCCCGGGGCGTCGTCGATGCATCTGAAGGTGGTGTACCGGACGACGGACGGGAAATTGCTAGGAGCCCAGGCGGTGGGAGGCGAGGGAGTGGACAAGCGGATGGATGTGCTGGCGGTTTTCCTGCAGATGGGGGCGACGGTGCATGATCTGGCGGAGGCGGAGCTTTGTTATGCGCCGCAGTACGGATCGGCGAAGGATCCTGTCAACATTGCGGGGATGGCGGCGGTGAATGCACTGGAAGGACTGAGTCCGCTGACGCATTGGAACAGCGCGCGGGACGGGGCGCTGCTGGTGGACGTGCGGGAGGAGGACGAGTTTGAGGAAGGGCATGCGGAGGGGGCGGTGAACCTGCCGTTGAGCGGGCTGCGGGATCGCTGGCGGGAGCTGCCGGCCGGGCGCGAGCTGCATGTGTACTGCGGGGTGGGGCTCCGCGCGCACAATGCGGTTAGGTTTCTGCGCCAGCAGGGGTATGCGGCGTGGAATCTGTCAGGAGGCTGGAAGTCGTATGCGGCGGCGACGGCGACGGGCAAGGGGTGAGGCGGGGCGCAATCCCGTTGGGATTGGGGATCTGGTGGTGCGGAGGACCCAGGGTAGGCCCGCGGTGCAGGCCAACCCTGGGCTAGGAGACGCAATCCCGTTGGGATTGGGGATCTCGTGGTGTGGCGGACCCAGGGTAGGCCTTCGTGCCTCAGGCCAACCCTGGGCTAGGGGACGCAATCCCGTTGGGATTGGGGGTCTGGTGGTGCGGAGGACCCAGGGTAGGCCCGCGGTGCAGGCCAACCCTGGGCTAGGAGACGCAATCCCGTTGGGATTGGGGATCTCGTGGTGTGGCGGACCCAGGGTAGGCCTTCGTGCC
>QQNF01000061.1 GCA_003402705.1 Verrucomicrobiota bacterium
CCCCATCCGCAACGCCAGCCGCAACGGCCACTTCTCCACCCCCCGGTCAGGCACCGGACTCGCCGCTAGCACCAGCCCAGCCCCGCCCGCCGCCACCGACACCATCACCAACCCCATCACCTGCCCGGAAAATCCCATCGCCCCAACCCTCCCCTCCGCCAGCGCTCCCGTCAGCGGCAATACCCCCTGCACCAGCACCACCAGACAAAAAAACATCGCCACCCCCGTCCGCACCAGCGTGATCCGCAACCACGACACCGCCGTCAGCACCGCCGCCAGCCCGCACGCCATCGCCAACCCCGCCACCAGTCCCGCCAGCGACTTCCCCAGCGGCCAACCCGCCGCCACCGACCTCAACACCACCGCCGGCACCGCACTCACCGCCGTCAACCCCAGCATCCCAGCCGTCGCCAGCCACTTCCCCGTCACCATCCGCCACGCCCCCATGTTCGTCAGCAGCAGCATGTCCATCGTGTTCCCATCACGCTCGTCCGCCAGCGCTCCCAGATTCCTCAACGGCAGCACCAGACTCAGCAGCACCAGCAGCAGAAACCAGAAGCCCCGTGCCACGCCCTCCGAATTCCGCGCATCCAGCTGAATCAGCCCGAACAACGTCAACCCGGCCTGCAGCACCAGAAACGGCACCACAAACGTCCGCGCCCGCAACCCCTGCCGCCACTCACGCACCGCCATCGCAGACCACCCGTCAGGATAATCCGCCAGCCGCCCCGTCGGCCCGCCCGCTCTCATCGCCGCACCTTCACACCAGCTTCTCCTTCAATGCCTTCGCCACCGCACCTGTCCGCGTGTTCACCTCCAGCTTCGAATAAATACTCCGCAGCGCCGCATCCACCGTGTGAAAATTCATGTCCAGCACCGCCGCAATCTCCTTCTTCGTCAACCCACTCACCATCCGCTCCAGCACCATCTTCTCCCGCTCATTCAATCCGTAATCCGTCTTCGCAGGAGCCATCCGGCTGAACATGTCCAGCACCCGACGCGCAATCGACGGCGTCATCGGCGCACCACCAGCCACCGCCTCCGCAATCGCCCCCGTAATCTCCTCCGACGTCGCCGTCTTCAGCAGATACCCCGACGCACCCGTGCAAATCGCCCGGAAAATCTTCTCCTCATCCTCAAACGCCGTCAGAATCACCGCACGCGTCTCCGGCGCTGCCTCCCTCACCTTCGCCAGAAACTCAATCCCGTTCATCCCCGGCAACCCCACATCCAGCAGAATCACCGCAGGCTTCGGCTGCGTCGCCAATGACCGCAGCGCATCCTCCCCAGTCGCAAATATATGCGTGCACGCCAACCCAGGCGTCGAATTCAGCAGCCTCGAAACCGTGTTGCGGAACGGGGCGTAATCTTCAACGAGCCACACGGTAACCGGCGGAACTTCTGGAGCGCTTTTTTTCATCGGCAGGGGATTGGTAACAAACCTTAAACGGTTGATCCACCTGCAATTTTTCGCGGAGGTTTCCAGGGAACCTCCAAGGTCAGCGTCGCCCCAGCTCCCGGCCGACTCTCCACCGTAAACTTGCCCCCCAGCGTCGTCGCCCGCTGCTTCATCCCCACCACCCCTGCCCCCGATCGCGGCACCGCAGAATCAAACCCCTTCCCGTTGTCCGTAATCACCATCCGGAACCACCGCTCATCCCCGCCAATCCGAATCCCCGCACGCGTCGCCCCACTGTGCCGGATAATGTTGTGCAGCGCCTCCTTGAACAGCATCAGCACCTGCCGCTTGTGCTCCAACGGCAACTCCCGACCCGCCGCCGCTGGCTCCGTCACAAACTCGTGCCCCACCCCAGCCAGCATCGTCGCCGCCGTCTCCTCCAACCGCTTCGCCAGATCCCCCACCGTCCGTGTCTCCGGCCGGATCAGCCACACAATATCACGCAGGCTCTCCGTCACCTCCCGCGATATCCGGTGAATCTCCTGGAAATCCACCTGCGCCGCATCCCCATGCGCAGGACTCCCGCTTCCCATCTGACTAATCAGCGAAATCGTCCCCAGCCCGCTCCCAATCTCATCGTGAATGTCCCGCGCCAGCCGCTGCCGCAACCGCGCCAGATCCCGCCGCCGCGTCCGCGCATTCCGCCACACCATGAACCCCGTCACCGCCACCCCAACCAGCGCAATCGCCAGCATCGACCTCCCCAGCATCTTCAACACCCGGTCCGATACCGCCCGCCGATCCGCCACCAGTCCCCTCACCGTCGTCTCCAGTTCCCTCCGCCGATCCAGTCCCGTCACATACTCCGGCCAAGTCATCACATTCCGCTGGCTCGTAAACCCATCCGTCACAAACCGCGTCGACCAGATCCCGCTCTCCCGCGAATCCCCAGCCGTCACCGCCGCCCCCGCCGCCATATTCTGCTGCCCGCTGTAAACTTCCACCTCCGCCAGCGCGAACACATAGTCATCCAGCCGCTCGCTCAACTGCTCCGCCCTCACCCTCACATACCGCGCCGACACCGACGGCACCGGCAGCGTCACCGCGTTCTCATGCGGATTGAAAAACTCAGCCTGCGTAAAATCCCCCGCATTCAACGCCTCCGTAAACCCCGCATCCTGCGCCAGCTCCACCCGGTACTGCAGCGGAAACCCGAAACCCCGCCGCGCCGGATACTCGCCCGCCCGCGCCGGATACAGCCTCACTTCATCAACGGGCACCTCGCTCCCCAGATCCAGCACCAGCCACCTCATCCCCTCCGTCTGCTTCGCCGGCAAGCTCTGAAAACCCTCCGTCGGCGCAGGATGCGTCCCCTGCGGAGCCCCAATCACACTCTGCCCATCCACCAGCCAACGCCGGTCCCATGCCGGCGGCGCATCGTCACTGTCCGTCACCCGAATCGCCTCCGCAGGCAACCCCGCCGCAATGTTCCTCACCCCCTGCAGCACCATCATCTCCCCTAACGCCAGCAGCGACCTCCCGCCCTGCGTCCACAACCCCGTCGCCGTCAGCCGCACATAACGCGCCTCCGTATACCGCGCCTCACCAGTGTCCGCCGCAATCACCACCGGAAACCGCCGCGGATTCGGATAGTCCTCACCCGTATGGTCCGCCAGCACCCGCGGCTCCTCAAACCCCGGCTCGTCCGATACCTCCACCCGAAACCGCACCGGAAACCCATACCCAGCTCCAGACCCCTGCCCAGCCGCATAATCCACAGGCACCAGCACCACCGCATCAATCCGCTGCTTCTTCCCCAGATCCAATCGCACAAACCTGCTGTCAGGCTTCGCAGGTGCCTTCACCACCACCGGCGTGAACGGCTTCCCGTGATACCCCAGATGCACCGTCTGCTGGTTCGGAAACAACTCCGGCAACCCCGCCGTCTGCGCCCTCAACCCCTCAATCCGCTGATCCACCATCCTCACCTCCGCACTCAGAAAATCCGTCACCCCATCCAGCGCACTCCCCCCATTCCCGGAACACCCGGACAACAGCATCCCGGCTCCACTCACAGTCACAAAAAAGAAAGGTCGGATCACAGCAGAATTTGGCAAGACCTACGGAAACGCGGGCTGCCCTGTCTCCTTTTCACCCGCATGCGCCCCATGGCATCCTCCCACATGCCTCGCCCTCTCCTCCTCACCCTCATCGCCCTCTCCTCAATCCCCGCCCACGCCAACCCCACCTTCAATCCCCAGTCCATCGACGCCTCCCTCTCCATCGGCTACGGCCTCGCCATCAGCGACGTCGACGGCGACCACAAAGACGATATCCTCATCGCAGACGCCCGCGAAATCGCGTGGTACCACAACCCGGACTGGAAAAAAGAGGTCATCGCCCGCAACCTCACCCCGCGCGACCATGTCTGCATCGCCGCCCGCGACATCAACGGCGACGGCAAAGCCGAAATCGCCGTCGGTGCCCAGTGGAACCCCGGCGAAACCTCCAACCCCAAAGAAAGCGGTGCCGTCTTCTTCCTCGCCAGACCCACCTCCCCCGGCGACCCATGGACGCCCGTCGCCCTCCCCCACGAACCCACCGTCCACCGCATGCGCTGGGTCCGCACCGCCCCCTCACAGTTCGCCCTCGTCGTCCTCCCACTCCACGGCCGCGGCAATCTCAACGGCTCAGGCCAGGGCGTCAAAATCCTCGCCCTCTCCCCAGGCCCTAACCCATCCTCCGCCGCCTCATGGCAGTCGTCCCTCATCGACGAATCCCTCCACATCACTCACAACCTCGACGCCCGCACGCTCCCCGACGGCTCCGAAGAAATCATCGTCGCCGCCAAAGAAGGCTTCCTCTTCGCACAACCCGACGGCCAAGGCTGGAAAACCTCCCGCGCCTCCCTCGCCCCCTCACCTGACGCCCGACCCTTCCTCGGCGCAGGCGAGGTCCGCTTCCTCTCCCCGGACCTCATCACCGCCGTCGAACCTTTCCACGGCCAACTCGTCACCGTCCTCCAACGCAACCCAGCCACCCGCGAATGGCAACGCCAGATCATCGAACAAGGCTTCAACCAGGGCCACGCCCTCGGCACCGCAGACTTCGATCACGACGGCCAACTCGACATCATCGCCGGCTGGCGCGAACCCGACGCCGCCAAATCCACCGGCCTCCGCCTCTACTCCCTCAAAAACAACCAGTGGACCCCCTCATGGTCCTCCGAACCCAATACCATGGCCTGCGAAGACCTCAAAACCGCCGACCTCAACAACGACGGCAAACCAGACATCATCGCCGCCGGCCGCGCCTCCAAAAACCTCGTCATCTACTGGAACCAAACCCCCTAACCCAACCCTCACACCCCTTCTCCCTCCTCAATTCTTCCCTTCCCACTCCTCCTTTCCCCTTCTCACTTCTCACTTCTCCATTCTTCCCTTTCTCACTTCTCACTTCTCACTTCCCCGTTCCCCCTTCTCCATTCTTCCCTTTCTCACTTCTCACTTCTCACTTCTCACTTCCCACCTCGGCACTCCTCTCATGCCGCTCTCCTCCCTCAGACTCCGGGACTTCCGCTGCTACCATTCCCTCAACTGCCCGCTGACCCAAGGCATCACCGTCTTCACCGGCGACAACGCCCAGGGCAAAACCTCCCTCCTCGAGGCCGTCTGCGTCCTCCTCCGTCTCCAGTCACCTCGCACCACCGGCGCTCGCGATCTCATCCGCTTCTCCGCCGATTCATTCGGCGTCGCCGGTACCCTCGATAACCACGATCTCCGCCACACCGCCGGCCCAGACGGCCGTTCCCTCACCATCGACGGCACCACCCAGCGCAAACCCGCCGACTACCTCGCCGCCAGCGGGCTCGTCGTCTGGTTCGGCAACTCCGACCGCGACCTCATCACCGACACCAGCGAAATCCGCCGCCGCTACCTCGACTTCCTCGGCTCACAACTCTTCCCCGAATACAAACCCGCCCTCCGCCGCTGCGAAGCCGCCCTCCGCTCCCGCAACTTCCTCCTCCGCCGCGACGCCTCCCCTCCATGGCGGCAAATCGACGCCTACACCCGCATCCTCGCCGACGCCACCTCCGTCCTCTCCTCCCTCCGCTCCCAACTCCTCAACGCCCTCGCCCCGGAAGCCGCCGCCGCCCACGCCGTCGTCAGCTCCTCCTCCGAAATCCTCACCATCACTTACCTCCCAGGCTCCGAACCCGACTTGCCTGCCCAGCTCGATCGCCTCCGCGACGAAGAACTCCGCCGCCGCGTCACCGCCGCAGGCCCCCACCGCGACGACTTCTCCCTCGCCATCGACTCCCGCCCAGCCAACCGCTTCGGCAGCGAAGGCCAGCAACGCACCGTCGCCCTCGCCCTCAAACTCGCCCAGGCCGCCGTCCTCCGCTCCCTCTCAGGCCGCGACCCCATCCTCCTCCTCGACGACATCTTCGGCGAACTCGACCCCAGCCGCCGCAACGCACTCCTCTCAGCCCTCCCTCCCAACGCCCAGAAACTCGTCACCACCACCCACCTCCTCTGGACCGATGCCTCGTTCCAGCCAGACGCCATCTGGAAGGTCTCCAACGGTTCCCTCGAACCCGTCACCTCCCCGTAACCCCACCGTAGCAGGCCGTCCCGGCCTTGTCTCCGTACAAGTCCCCGCAGCAAGGCCGTCCCGGCCTGATCGTTGCCGCAGCGAAACAATATCCACCTCGCTTCCGCAGTCCCTCTTCAAGGCCAGGACCATCTTGTCCCTCCATCTCCTGCTTTTTCAATCACCGCCTAGCCGCCCCCACGCCCGCCTGTCGCCTCCGTCACCGCTGCAGCGCCCGCAGCGCCGCCGCATACCCAGTCATCTCCAGATAACCCTCCGCCGTCACCTCCCGGCCCGCCGCCTCCCCGCGCGCCGCAATCATCCCTTCCCAGTACGCCACCGGCGTCAGCGCCAGTTCCTGCTCCGGAAACTCCGCCAACACCGTCAGCTTCAATCGCTCCGACGGCACCTCGAGCACCCACTCCACTGGATACACCCCACCCGTCGCCGCACTCCGCCACGTCTCCCCAGGCGTCATCGTGAAATCCCCCGACTTCAAATGCCGCTGACCTCCACCCGCCCTAACCAGCGTTCCGCTCGAAAACGGATCGGTCCCGCTCGCATTCCTCAATCGGTACAGCATCAGATCACTCCCATCCGATAAACTCAGCGAAAACCAGTCCCACCCGATCTGCCCGGGTGCTAACTGATTGCTCGCCCACTCGCGGTCCAGCCACACCCGCCCCGTCACCTTTCTCTCCCGCCCATCGCACCGCACCGTCCCCGCCGCCGCCATCCGCGTCAGCGAATAATACAGCGACGCATTCCCCTCGCCCGCCGCCTTCCGGCTCAACCCGCCTTCCCCATGCACCACCGCCGCTCCCGTCGGCCGCATCTCCAGCTCCAGCGACGATTCCCCGTCCGGCCGCGCCACTAACTTCATGCTCCCGTCCTCCTCAAGGCGCAACTCGTTCCCCTCAATCCACGCCAGCCTCGCCTCCCCTGACTTCCCGAACCCAGCCTCGCCAAACACCCCGCGGCTCAACCGCTGCCCGAACCGGAACCGCCGCGCCCTCACATCACTCAGCGTGAAATGCCCCATCGCAAAATCATCCTTCACAAACCGCGACCGCACCGCTTCCCGCGCCCCCACCGGCCTCACCCCGCGCCGGAAAATCGTGAACTGAAACCCGTACCGCCCGCCCCCCTCCGCCTCCAGTACACCCGTTAGGTACCACCACTCCGTCCGATACCCGTCATGGCTGTAATGATCCCGCGGAAACTCCCACACATGCCCCCCCACCGCCGGTGTCCACACCGACCCAGCCGCCGCCCTTCCCATCGCCGCAGTCCCTATCAGAAACAATCGCCGCGTCATCATCGCCCCGGTAGAAATAAAAACCGCTCCTCATCCACCCGCGCCCCCTCCGGCATCACCAGCACCCGACCCCCAGGCAGCCGCAGCTCCATCCCGCCATCCTCCCCAACCACACACTGCACCCCCGTCAGCAGTCGCCCGCAACTCCCCGCACGCCACCCCGCCTGCGGTTCCGCAGTGCTCGTCAGCATCGCTGGATCAGGCATCGACACAGCTACGATCCCCCCAGCCTCCGCGGGTGCATGACACCGGCTCCTCTGAAAACCCGCGCCCTCCCCAGTCTCCCCTCCGTCTCCCACCACTTGATGCCTCAACCCAGCCATCGCCAGCTCCGCCGACCCCACTACCACACTCGGCAGATGCTGCCCCAGCGCCCGCTCCCGCGCCTCACCACTCACCACACGCGGCATCAGCATCAGCGGAATCCCCCGCAGCAGCGGGCCCCACAACCCAGCCACATAACCCAGCGGCGTCGCCATCCCCTCCACATTCAGCAACCGCTCGCCCTCCCGCATCACATCCGTCCCCCGCAGCATCTCCGTCTGCATCATCAATTCCTCACCACTCAGCACCGCACAGCACACCCGCCCGCCTTCCCGGTAAATCCCCCCGCAACCCCCAGTCCCGCGCGGCTCCGGCAGCATCCACCCCATCACCACTCCCGGCGCCACCCACGCCGCCGCCAGATCCATCGCCTGCCCCAGACTGTCAGGCTCCTCCAACTCCCCCTGCACATCCAGTACATGGTCCGGCCACGGAAAACCCGGCAGCGCCGCCCGCACCGCCACTCGCGTGATCACCGTCCGCACCCCCGCCTCCTCCATCACCGCCGCCAAATCCCCCGGCTCATCCGCCAATCCCACATCAATCACCACCGGCACCCGCCCACCCAGCACCAGCGCCGTCACCACCGTCACCGCATCCAACCCCGGCGGCAGCACCACCCCAATCCGCTCCCTAGGCAATCCCTCCCACCGCCTCGCCAACTGCATCCCCCGCGCCAGCAACTCCCCGCGACGCAACCTCCTCCCGCTCCCGTCACCCACCATCACCGCCGTCAGCCACGGCTGCCGACCCAACGCCCCAGCCACACTCCTCACCATCCCGCGCAGCACCTCCCCTCGCCCCGCCAGCGCCTCCGCCGCCAACCCCTGCATCGCCTCCCGCAACCGCCCCGCATTCGCTTCCTCCGGCCTCATCGGCTCCCCGAACATCACCGACACATGATACGGAAAATGATGCGGATGCCGCCGCAGCAGCCGCCCGCCCCCTGACGAAAACACCGACCCCCACAAGTCATCCATGTACACCGGCACCACCGGCCCACCGCCACGCCGCGCAATCAGCTCAAACCCTCCCCGAATCCCGTTCATCATCCCCGTCCTTGTTAGCTGCCCCTCCGGAAACACACACGCCACCCCACCTCCCCTCAGGATCTCCGCCATCTTCACAATCCCATCCTTCGCCCGCGTCCGCGAAATCGGCACCACCCCGAACGTCCGCAGCACCAGCGCAAACACCGGATTCTCAAAAAACTGCCCGAATGCCGCAAACCGCACCGGTCGATCACACGCCGCAGACAGCACCAGCCCGTCAATGTAACTCACATGGTTGCTCAGCAGCAGCGCCGGCCCGCTCTCCCTAACACGCTCAGGATGCACCAGCCGGATCCGGTAAACCACCCGGATCAGCCCCACCACCAGAAACCTCACAAAACTCTGCGGAATAATCCGCAGCACATACACCGACACCCCCAGACACAGCACCGCCAGCACCGCAAACTGCCACCGGATCCCCAATCCCGCACGCATCAGCACAAACTGCAACGCTATCCCCACCATCATCGCCAGCGAATCCATCAGCCCCGCCGCCGACAGCATCCGCCCCCTCACCCGCGGCTCCACCTGATCCTGCAGGCTCGCATGCAGCGGCACCATGAACAACGCACTGCACGCCCCCAGCACCAGCACCGCCACCCCGAACCACACACCCCCCGGCTCAGCCACACTCCCCACCAACCCCGCCACCGCCATCCCAACTCCCCCGATCGGCACCAGTCCTAATTCAATCCGGTTCGCCGACAGCTTCCCCGTCAGCAGGCTCCCCGCCGCCACCCCCAGCGCCACCAGCCCCAGAAACTCCGAACTCAGCGCCGCCCGCGACGCCTTGTTAGGCTCGATCTCCGCCGCCAGCGCAATCAGCATCAGCGTCAGCATCGTCGCCGCCAGCCAGAAAAACGACACCCCCAACGCCGTCAATCGCACCCGCCTCACCGCCATCAAGTCGTCCAGATGCCGGAAATGCTCGGTCCACAACCCGCGGTGAAACCTTCCCTCCCCATGCACCGGCGTCCGCTCCACCCGAAACACCAGCACCAGCGGCACCACCGCCACCACCGCCAGCAAAAACACCGGCACCGCCGCCGCCCGCCACACATCCCCCCCGAACACTTCATCATGCCCGTACTCAAACGCCTTCCCTCCTAGCAACTGCCCGCACGCAAACGCCGCAATCATCGTCACCTGCATCCACCCCGACGCCGTCGTCAGATGCCGCTCGCCCACTAACTCCTTCACAATCCCCGACTTCGCCGGCCCGTACACCGCCGCCTGCACCGCCAGCACAAAAAACAACGCCGTTGCCACCCAGAACCACCCCGCCGCAAATGCCGCCGCCACCCCGCCCAGCACCACCACCTGCACCGCACTGCACCAGATCAGCACCCGACGCTTCGACTCATGATCCGCCAGCCACCCCGCCACCGGTGCCAGAAACAACTGCGGCAGCACCAGCAGCACACTCACAATCTGAGGATACCACCGACTCGCCGCCACCACCTCCGACACCGCCAGCAGAATGAACTGCGCCACCTTGTCATTGAACGCATTGTGCGCCTGGTTCTCCACCACATACCACAGCGATCGCCACGCCGGTTCCCTCCGCCCGCCCCGCGCGCCATCGCTTTGCTCCCCGACAGGTCCTGACTTCATCACAGCCCCGTCACCTCCGGCTCGCCATACAGCGTGAACGCATGATGCTCCTCCACCCGCACCCGCACCAACTCCCCCTTCAGCCGGTCATGCGGCCCCGGAAACACCACAATCCGGTTCTGCGGGGTCCTCCCAGACAACCGCTCACGGTTCGTCTTCGAATACCCCTCGCACAACACCTCCACCACCCGCCCGATCTCCCGCTCGTACTTCACCTTCGCCTGCCCATTCACCAGCGCCAGCAGATCCTGATGCCGCGCCTCCTTCTCCCGCTCCGGCACCTGCAACGACTCCTCCATCTCCGCCGCAGGCGTCCCCCGCCGCGGACTGTACCGGAAGATAAATGCATTGTCGAAATCCGCCGCCCTAACTACCGCCTTCGTCGCCTCGTAATCCGCCTCACTCTCCCCCGGAAATCCCACAATGATGTCCGTCGTGATCGCCATCTCCTCACGCGTCCCCCGCATCTTCCCGCAGATCTCCAGAAACCGCTCCGGACTGTACGGCCGCTTCATCGCCTTCAACACCCCCTCACTCCCACTCTGCAGCGGCAGATGCACATGCGGACACAACTTCGGCAACCGCCGGAACGCCTCCACCAGATCATCCCGATACCCGATCGGATGCGGACTCGTGAACCGAATCCGCTCAATCCCCTCCACCCCGTGCACCCCCTCCAGCAACTGCACAAACGGACTCAACCCGCCCACCACCGGAAACTCCCGCACCCCATAGCGATTCACAATCTGCCCCAGCAGCGTCACCTCCTTCACCCCCTCACTAGCCAATCGCCTCACCTCCGCCACAATCTCCCCCATCGGCCGCGCCCGCTCCCCACCCCTCGTGTACGGCACAATGCAGAAACTGCACTTCATGTTGCACCCCTGCATGATACTCACAAACGCCGTCGCCTGCCGCTCCCCCACCACCTGGTCCCGAATCGTATTCTGCGACCCCTCCTCCTCACCCACATCCACAATACTGTACCGCTCGTCATCCATTCGCCGCTCCAACCGCCGCCGCAACAACCCGTCCACGTGCTCCACCACCCGGTGATACTTCTGCGTCCCCGCCACCAGATCCAGATGCGGCACCCGACTCAGCAGTTCCTCCCCACGACTCTGCGCCATGCACCCCAGAAACCCGTACACCACATGCGGCTTCACCCGCCGCAACCTCCCCAGCATCCCCATCTTCCCCAAAGCCTTCTGCTCCGCCTGATCCCGCACCGAACACGTGTTGATCAGAATCACATCCGCCTCCCCCTCGTCCGCCGTCAGCACATACCCCCCACGCTCCAGAAACATCTGCGCCACCTGCTCGGAGTCGCGCTCGTTCATCTGACAGCCGTACGTGCGTATATGGACATGGTGCATGCGTCTCGATTCCCGCCAACCAGCGGAAGATATCTCCCCCCGCTCTACCCGCCTCCTCCCCCATCCGCAAACTCGGATTTTCTCCCGCAGCTCCCACTTGCATCCCGCCAAATCCTCGCCCAGAATCGCCCCCACACACCCCGCGGGTGTAGTTCAATGGTAGAACACGAGCTTCCCAAGCTTGATACGTCAGTTCGATTCTGATCACCCGCTCCACTTCAAAATCCCCCACACGGGGTCGAAGTGAGAACAAAAGCTAGGACACCGCCGGCCCACCCGCGAAATCCGTGGTCCTCACGAACCAGCCCCCCGGAACGCCGACATCCCCCTCGACCCTCTCCGAACCAGCCCCGGGACCGCGAGGCTTCGTACTCGCCCTCTCCCAACAAGCCATTCCCACTTCCCACTTCCCACCTCTCCCCCCAAGCCCACTTTTACTATTCACTATTTTCAATTTTCAATTTCCAACCGCCTCCCCCACACCGTCTGCTCCCGCGGCATGCACTACTTCATCACCGGCACCAGCACCGACGCAGGCAAAACCTACGTCACCTGCCTCCTCCTCCGCGCCCTCATCGCTCAAGGCACCCGCGCCGTCGGCTTCAAACCAGTCACCTGCGGCGGCCGTGAAGACGCCATCGCTCTCCTCAACGCCGGCACCCCCGGCCCCGACCTCGACCTCATCAACCCGGTCGCCTACCGCCAGCCCCTCTCTCCCATGGCCGCCGCACTCCTCGAAAACCGCCCCTTCGACGACGCCCCCATTCTCGCCGCGTGGACCGAACTCACCGCCCAGTACGACCGCGTCCTCGTCGAAGGCGCCGGCGGCTGGGAAGTCCCTCTCTCCAAAGGCCGCACCATGGCCGACCTCGCCGCTCTCCTCAATCTCCCCGTCATCGTCGTCGCCGACAACCGCCTCGGCGCCCTCAACCACACCATCCTCACCGTCCGCGCCATCCAGCACCGCGGCCTCTCCTGCGCAGGCATCATCCTCAACCACCCCGCAGACTCCCGCGACCTCGCCTCCATCTCCAACGCCCTCATCCTCCAATCCATGCTCGATGTCCCCATCCTCGCCGAAATCATGCACGGCGAAACCGACCTCGACTGGCCCTCCCTTGTGTAGTCTGCCCCCCCGGAACCACGCTCCGGGAAATCGTTGCAGCCCCCGCCGGAAGGTGCATAATCCCGGCCCGGCATCCCGGAATTCAGCAGGTCTCCTCCTGCCACCACTCCCGCCCCACCTCTCTCCCACCGCCCCACCACATGTCCACCGCTGAAGCTGCCTCCGCCCCGCGAGAACTCGACGCCGGAATGATGATCCGGAGAGCGCTCTTCCTCCTCCTCCTCGTCGGTGTCACTTACTACTTCCTCGGTGTCGATTTCCGCGGCCTCTCCCACGCCAAAGGCATGGATCAGGCCCAGATCGCACGCCAGATGGCTTCCGATAAACACTACACCACCCTCGTCATCCGCCCGCTCGCCTACGCCCAGGTCGACCGCCAGATGAAACTCACCGAGGGCCCCGGCGCCGCCCCCTCATTCATGGACGGCATCCCCGACACCTACCACGCCCCTCTCAACCCCATCCTCAATTCCATCGCCCTCGGCATGTTCCCCAGTACATGGGAATTCCGCGAAAAACAGGTCCTCTACACCCCGGACCTCATCATCAGCGGGGTCTCCATGCTCCTCCTCCTCGCCTCCATCGGCGTCAGCTACCTCCTCGTCTCCCGCATCTTCGACGCACGCATCGGCGGCGTCACCGCGCTCCTCCTCCTCCTCTGCGAACTCCTCTGGCGCTTCTCCCAGAGCGGCCTCCCGCAGATGCTCATGCTCTTCCTCTTCTCCTTCGCCACCTACTTCCTCTACAAGGCCATCGAAAGCTCCGCCGCAGGCAGACCCGTCTTCCTCTGGATGGCCCTCACCGGCGCCTTCTTCGGCCTCCTCGCCATGACCCACTGGCTCGCCGTCTGGCCCTTCGTCGGCCTCGTTCTCTTCGCAGCCTTCTACTTCCAGCCCCGCGGCCTCCAACTCCTCGTCCTCCTCGGCGTCTTCGGCCTCATCACCGTCTGGTGGCCCCTCTTCAACAACCTCCGCTACACCGGCAACCCCCTCGGCGCTGGCCTCTACCTCTTCTACTCAGGCCTCGGCGGCACCTCGGACGAACTCACCCTCATGCGCGACCTCGAGCAAACCACAGGGGGACTCAACTTCGACGGCTTCATCTCCAAGATGATCGGCAACTCCGTCGCCCAACTCGGTGACATCTACAACTACATGGGCGGCATCATCGCCGCTCCTCTCTTCTTCCTCGCCCTCCTCCACCCCTTCCGCCGCCGTGAAATCGCTGACTTCCGCTGGTGCATCCTTCTCATGTGGATCTTCGCCGTCGTCGGCATGACCCTCTACGGCATCAAACCCTTCGGCGATGGCCTCAACGAAGACCGCACCGACTCCAATAACCTCCACGTCATGTTCCTCCCGCTCATGACCGGCTACGGCCTCGCCTTCCTCTCCGTCCTCTGGAACAGACTCGAACTCCCCGTCAATATCCCCGCTCTCCGCAACGGCCACTTCATCCTCGCCGTCGCCATCAGCGCTCTCCCCTTCCTCCTCCTCGTCCCTCTCCGCATGATGCGCGCCATGTCAGGCGTCGACCTCGCCAGAGTCCACGCTCCCTACTACATCCCCAGCGCCCTCGCCTCCATGGGCAAACTCGTCAAACCAAACGAAGCCGTCGTCTCCGACATCCCATGGGCCGTCGCATGGTACATGAACCGCCCCGCCCTCCTCCTCCCCAAAGACAAACCTCAGCTCGAAACCCTCCGCCAGTCCGGCAAAGAACGCGGCCAGCCCATCTCCGCCATCCTCCTCAGCCAGTACACCCTCGGCGCTCCCCTCACAGACGCCACCTACCGCAACGCCGCTCTCTTCGAATGGCGCGACTACCTCATGTTCCGCCCCTCCATGCTCATCGGTAGAAACCGCACCCAGGTCACCGAAATCATGGCCACCCTCCAGGGCGACATGCCCTTCAAAAACCCAGCCATGGTCGGCGGCCCAGGCGACAGCTTCTACCTCTTCATGACCGATATCCCGGTCGCTCGCCCCGAAAACGAAGCCGCCACCTCCCTCGATCAGTAACGCCGGGCTCTCCCCTCATGCCCCGCCACCTCGACAAAGTCCAAGCCCACGCCAGCCGCGTCCTCGCACCCGCTCTCGACCCAGCCGCCTCCCCAGAAGAGGTCCTCAAACTCTACAAAAGCTTCCTCAAAAAAGAAGAACACCGCATCCGCCTCCAGCACCGCGCAGGCCTCAGCGGCACCGAGGTCTGCAGCCAGCGCGCCGGCCTCCTCGACGTCGTCCTCCACAACCTCTTCGCCAGACCCCTCGGCGAATCCAAACGCAGCGGCGCCAAGGTCGCCCTCATCGCCACCGGCGGCTACGGCCGCGGCCTCCTCAACCCAGGCTCCGACGTCGACCTCCACTTCCTCCACATGGAACGCGCCGGGCGCGAAATGTCCCCGCGCTCCCGCGAAGTCGTCGAAAATGTCCTCTACATGCTCTGGGACGTCGGCTTCAAAGTCGGCCACGCCGTCCGCTCCCTCAAGGAAACCTTCCAGCAGGCCCTCAAAGACCACCAGACCACGTGCGCTCTTCTCGAGAACCGCTTCATCACAGGCGATCGCGCCATCTTCGACGAATTCGAAGACAACTTCCGCCGCCAGTGCGTCACCAATCGCGAAAAGGAATTCCTCGACCTCCGCTCCCGCGATGTCGAAGAACGCCACTCCCGCAGCTCCAATACCGTCCACCTCCAGGAACCTAACGTCAAAACCGGCTGCGGCGGCCTCCGCGACTACCATAACATGATCTGGGTCAGCTGCGTCAAGCTCGGCACCCGCAACCCCGACGACCTCCGCAAACGCCGCATCTTCTCCGAAAGCGCCGTCCACGACATCCGCCGCGCCCACGACTTCCTCCTCCGCGTCCGCAACGAAATGCACTACACGGAAAAACGCGCCACAGACCTCCTCACTCTCCGCCTCCAGGGCTCCGTCGCCACCAACCTCGGCTACACCGGCCGCCGCATCGTCCAGCGCTGCGAGGCCTTCATGCGCGACTACTACCACCACGCACGCAATCTCTACCAGCACAACCTCTCCCTCATGGAACGCTTCGCCCTCGAACGCGAAGAACCTCGCTCCGGCATCTTCTCCTTCCTCGCCGTCCGCAACAGCGGCCGCCGCGAAACCTTCGACGGCTTCCAGAGCCGCGACGGCTTCATCTTCCCAGCCTCCGAAAACACCTTCACGGAAGACTCCGGCCGCCTCATGCGCCTCTTCCAGCACACCCAGCTCCGCCGCCTCAAACTCAGCCCCCAGATCCGCACACTCGTCAAAGAAAACTACGGCCTCATCAACCGCACGTTCCGCTATCGCAAAACCAACCGCGAAACATGGGAAGCCATCCTCAGCCGCAAAGGCGAGGTCGGCCCTGCCCTCCGCCAGATGCACCGCGTCGCCTTCCTCGGCCGCTATCTGCCGGAATTCATGCCCCTCACAGACCTCGTCCAGCACGAGTTCTTCCACCGCTACACCGCCGACGAACACACCCTCAAATGTCTCGAAAAACTCGACGAACTCAGCGACACCCGCAACCCCGCGCTAGCCTTCCATCAGCGGCTCTTCCATGACTTCGAAGACCCCTTCATCCTCTACCTCGCTCTCCTCCTCCACGACACCGGTCGCGCCGAGGGCGTCAAAAAACACGCCTACGCCAGCACCGAACTAACCGATCAGGTCTGCCGCCGTCTCCAGATCTCCGTCGACCGCCGCCAGCTCCTCCTCTTCCTCGTCGATAACCACCTCCTCTTCTGGCACACCGCCACCACCAGAAACCTCGACGACCCCGAAGTCATCGCCTCCTTCGCCGCCGTCGTCCGCCGCCGCGAATGGCTCGACGCTCTCTTCCTCCACACCTTCGCCGACAGCCGCGCCACCAACGAATCCGGCTGGACCGACTGGAAGGAAAGTCTCGTCCGCCAGCTCTACTCCGCCACCGCCGCTTTCCTCGAAGGCAAAGACGCCTTCTCCTCCGCTCTCCATATCCCCATGGACGAACTCCGCGCCGCCGTCACCTCCTCCCTCGGTGACTGCGACCCCGCAGAACTCGACGCCCACTTCCTCGGCATGCCGGACCGCTACTTCAACTTCCGCGCCCCAGCCGACATCACCCTCCACCTCCGCACCTGCCGCCAGTTCTTCCGCCAGCTCCGCAAAGACGACCCCGCCAGCGCCCTCAAACCTGTCCTCCGCTGGGAAGCCCGCCCGGAACGCGGCTGCAGCGAGGTCATTCTCGTCACATGGGACCGCCACCTCCTCCTCGCAAAAGCCGCAGGCGCTCTCGCCGCCGCTGGCATCAATATCCTCAGCGCTGACCTCTTCGTCCGCAAAGACGGCACCGTCGTCGACATCTTCCGCGTCTGCACCACCGCCTTCGCTCCCGTCACCGACGAAAAAACCATCGCCAAAGTCTCCGAAATGCTCTCCCGCGCCTGCATGGGCGAGGAAATCGACTTCGCAGACCTCATCCGCTCACGCTCCCGCGCAGAACCGGAACCACTCCCTGGCTGGAACGACGAATTCCCCTCCCGCGTCTGGGTCGCCAACTCCGTCCAGCGCGACGCCACCACCGTCGACGTCCAGGCCATCGACCGCATCGGCCTCCTCCACGCCATCTTCAGCACCATCGGCTCCCTCGGCCTCGAAATCACCCACGCACGCATCAACACAGAAAAAGGCGCCGCCATCGACTCCTTCCGCGTCACCGACGCCTCCGGCGCTCAACTCACCTCCCTCGCCGAAGTCAATCGCCTCAAACAGGCACTCGAAAAAGCCATCGGCATGCTCTAGCCCCCCGCACTCATCCCTAACACCCGCTCCGCCAGCCGCGCCACCTTCACCAGCTCAGCATTCCCCACCGCCGCCGCCACCCGGCAAAGCTCCACCAATCGCCCCACCGCCTCCTCATACGCCGCCCCTCCCGGCCCCGCCAGCAACTCCCCCGGATCCATCCGCCGCGCCGTCTCAATCGCCATCGGCAGCTGAATGAAATTCGGATTCAACACCCCGCCCTCCGCCGCTAGCCCAGCCTTCACCAAGTGCGGCACCGCCGCCACCGACGCCGTCCCGATCCTCCCCTGATCACACAGCCTCATCCACAGATCAAACCACGTCCCTTTGATCTCACTGCTCATCGGCAGCAGCGGCTCGCCACACACCGCCGCAATCAGCTCCGGTAAATCCTCGGCCGTGCCCAGCGCATGCCGCAACACCCGCCATTCGTCACTCGCTAATGCTATCATCGCTTTGTCTCCCGGAATCCTCCGGTCACCACTCCTTCCACCGCCCCTCCCCACCACACAAGCGCCCATCCCCTCCTCCCAGCCTCCCCCATTTCCACTGGCTGCGGGCTTGTGCCCCGCTCCCCGCAGCCGATAGTGTCCCCCAATGATCCCAGCCGCCTCACTCCCCATCCTCAGGTGCTCCCTCGCCGCCGCCACCGCCCTCCTCACCGCTTCCTGCGAGGTCTACGTCCCACCTCCAGTCGCCCCAGCCCCCGTCTACAGTCCGTTCTACGGCCCCGCCCGCCCAGTCGTCGTCGCCGCCCCAGCCTATCCAGCCTACGGCTACCCCGTCGCCTACTCCGCCATGCCCTACGGCGCTCGCCCCATCGTCTACCGCGGTGCCTCCTGCCACTACTACAACGGCGGCTACTACCGCCCGCACCCGCGCGGCGGCTACTACCGCTGGAACCCGTGAACCACGGCGCACTCCACCAGCCAGTTCGCATCCGATGAACGAGGGATCTTTTCCGAGTCCACCGCCCGGGAAGGGCGCGAATCAGAATCCGCAACCGACGCGCAACCCAGAAGGCAAGGCCGCCTTCACCAGCCTCACACTCCTCCTCGCAGGCCTCCTCTCCATCGTCCCCGCCTGCCGCAAAACACCCGCCCCGGTCCCTCGCGCCGCCGCAGAAACCGGCACCACCACCGAATCCTCCGCCCCTCCCCCATCCCCCGCCCCTCAAGGCATGGTCTGGATCCCCGGCGGCTCCTTCATGATGGGCTCCGACGACAAACCCCACGAAGGCCCAGTCCACAAGGTCACCATCGAAGGCTTCTGGATGGACGAAACCGAAGTCACCAACGCCCAGTTCGCCGCCTTCGTCTCCGCCACCGGCCACATCACCAGCCCAGAAAAAACCCCGAAACTCGAGGACTTCCCACCCGAAGTCCGCCCCGATATCCCCCTCGATAAGCTCAAACCCGGAGCCAATAACTTCAAACCCACCGCCGCCCCCGTCCCCCTCGACAACCCCCTCGCATGGTGGGAATACAAATTCGGAGCCTCATGGCGGCACCCCGACGGCCCCGATTCCTCCATCGAAGGCAAAGACAACTTCCCAGTCGTCTGCATCTCCTTCGACGACGCCGAAGCCTTCTGCCGCTGGGCCGGTAAACGTCTCCCCTCAGAAGCCGAATGGGAATTCGCCGCCCGCGGCGGTCTCTCCCAGAACCGCTACGCATGGGGCCACGACCTCAAACCCGCAGGCAAATGGATGACCAATATCTGGCAGGGCGAATTCCCCGTCTCCGCCTCCTCCGACGACGGCTTCCCCGGCCGCGCCCCAGTCAAATCCTACCCCCCAAACGCCTACGGCCTCTACGACGTCAGCGGCAATGTCTGGGAATGGACCGCCGACTGGTACTCCGAATCCTTCTACCGCACCGGCCCTTCCTACAATCCGCTCAATACCGAGCCGTCCTCCGATAACCCCCAAGGCATGCCCTGCCGCTCCATCCGCGGCGGCTCATGGCTCTGCAACGACTGCTACTGCGAAGCCTACCGCGTCGCCGGCCGCCAGGAAACCTCCCCGGACACCGCCACCAACCACACAGGCTTCCGCTGCGCCCAATCCCCCAAAGCACCCGCCCCCTGATCCCTCCGCTTTCCTGTAACATTCCCCACCCTCCCCAACTCTACCTTCCCGACAACCTCCATTCTCCTCTCTTTCCCCATGAAAGCCTCCAGTCTCATCATCGGTCTCCTCGCAGGTTCAGCCATCGGATACGGCGCGTTCTCCATCCTCAAAAACCAGCCAACCGCTCCCGCCCCAACCCCCAAATCCGTCGCCACTCCGAAAAACCCGGACGCCGACCGCATCGCCAGACTCGAAAAGGAACTCGCTGACCTCAAATCCAAAAAGGACACCGCCGCCACCACGGCCCCCGAGGAAAAACCAGCCGACGGCCAACCCCCGGATCTCAAAAAGATCCTCAAGGACGCCACCCCGCTCATCCAATCCCTCTCGACCGCCTTCGAACCCCAACGCAAGGAAATGGTCGCCCGCTTCATCGACGACCAAGTCAAGCGCGTCACCGAACTCGCAGGCCTCTCCCCGGACCAGGCCGCCGCCCTCAAAACCCACCTCGAAGCCCTCGATAAGGAAAATCAGGACAAATGGAAGGGCGCCATGGGCAAAAACATGAACGTCGAGGAACTCATGGCCATGGGCCGCAACGGCGGAGGCAATAACCCCCAGAAAGCCGTCGACGACTGGGCCGCCACCAACCTCTCCGGCGATCAGGCCGATACCTACAAAACCAAACGGCTCACCGAAAAAACCGAGCAGATCACCAAGTCCGCCAACTCCCAGGTCGAAAACCTCGGCAAAGACCTCGGCCTCGACGAATCCCAGAAAGACAAGGTCTTCAATATCCTCGTCCAGACCGATCGCAACTACGACCCAAGCATGGCCCTCGAAGGCGTCAGCGCCACCGACTCCGTCCCGGAAGGCCAATCCCGCGACGAAGCCATCGCCGCCGTTCTCACCCCGGACCAGAAAGCCAAATACGACGCCAAACAGGCCGAAGGCAACAAACGCCGCGACCGCTTCCGCCAGATGCTCGGCGTCGACCCCGGCGCTTTCCCCGGCGGCCAGTAATCCCGCCCGAAATTACCGCTCGCTTTCTCCCCTGCCCCGCCCCACGCTCCCAACGCTGCACCCGAGACGGTCGCCGGTAGGCCGCAAGGCCCGCCGGAGGAAAGTCCGGACACCACATGGCAGCGCGCCGCATGAAGAATGCGGGCAGCGGTCGGCGTAAGCCTCCGCTGACGGAAAGTGTCGCAGAAAATATACCGCCTCCGCCCCTCAAAAGGCAGAGGTAAGGGTGAAATGGCGGGGTAAGAGCCCACCGCCCCGCGCCGTAAGGCCGGGGGCACGACAAACCCCGCGCGGTGCAAGACAAACAGGGAAGAACGGGCCGCCTGCCCGGCCCGCCGGCAACGGCGGATATCTCCCGGGTTCGTCGCACCCGGCTCACCACCGGGGTCGGCCGCCGCAAGGCAGCCTTCAGAGGAATGACCGTCGATCCACTGGTTCACCAGCGGGGGACAGAATCCGGCTTACGAAGGTGCAGCACTCTTTCTCCCTCCGGGGCGGCCCCGCCGCCGCCCCGGCCCCCCAACACTGCCCCCGCCAACCCTCCCCTCCAGCCCGGGGACGCCGACCTCCCGGTCGGCCCCCCTCCCCACAAGCCCCCTCCCAACCAGCGCGCCGCAGGCTCTGGACTGCTGTCAGAATTACAGCTCTCTCTGCGTGCGGAGCACGCCTACCCGCCCACCCCACTGACGACGCCCCCTCCGCACAAGCCACCTCCCCACACGCTCCCTCTTACTATTCACTATTCACCATTTACTATTTCCGCCCCTCCGCACAGCGCCGCGGAATCGACCCGGAGCCTACCGGGCCGACGTCATCCGCCGCCGCCCCAGCCGCTGCCGCCCCCGTGCACAACAGTTCCGCTACCTGACCGGCAGGTCCGCAGCCTGAATCAATCCCTCCCGCTAAAGGCACTCGGCGGGACGCTTACACCTGACCATGACCAGCTCTCGCATCACGAGTGACCATCATCGAAGCGAACGACTCACGCAGGCCGCAACGCCAGACGCATAATGCCAAGCTCAGGCTCCGGCGAGGCGGGACGATGCGTTGCAAGCCGGGAGCAGCGTTGTCAATTGCTCTCGATAGACCGTAACACGTGTAAGGCATGCTGATCTCCGGTTGAAGCGGCCACTTTCAGCCAGCGGATACCTTCTTCGCGATTTGTGCGGCCATAGTGACCAAAGTAAAACGCTTCTCCCAATCGAGCTTGGGCCTTAGTGTTTCCACTCTCCGCCGCTTTGAGGTAGTAAGCTTGAGTCTTTGCTTGATTGCCAAAGATTTGTCCGCGTCTTCGGAATCCTTCGGCCAGTTCTACAAAATCGTCGGGCGTCTTCGCAGTGTATTCTCCGACCCATAAGGGCACAAAGCAGACGAAAAAGACGATTCCAAGACTGCCTACCGAGATCGCAAGGCTCATTTGATCAAGACGACGCTCGATTAAAGATAAAATGACTAGGGCAATCAGCCAGACCATTCCCACCATCAGCAGCGCGGGTGCATACAGACCAATAAATGCCATCCAAATCAGGGCGGCGATAGAGATGGTCAGCGCCAGCTTTCGAAATGCTTCAGTCTTGCTCACCGATGATCTACTGTTTGTGTTTGCGAAATAGCAGCCATGAGCCTAAAGCGGCAAGTCCGATAACAATGGTCAATCCCAGCGTAACGACACTAGGCCAAGAGTTCTCGTTCTTGCTCTGAGTCTTGGCGGCTGCGGGCAATAGATCTGGCTTGGTTTGAGAGGATGCCACACTCGATCCGGGAGTTGTGGCCGTGGGCTGATTGCCAGTTGCCGGAACGACTTTTGTTTCAGCGGGACGATCAATAGAAGCCAATGCCTGCTCCATGAGAGCCTTCAATTCTTGATCCTTCGTCTTAGCTACTCCTTGCTTCAAAGCGGGCAACAAAATCGCAGCCATCGGGCCATACCTCGCCGCTGCTTCGGCAGCATATCGTTTATTGAGATTGTCATCACCTTCCAATAACCGCCTCAGCAGAGGCAACCCATCCGCAAGCTTCAGCGTAGACGCGGCAAACGCAGCATCTCGCGTCAGGCCTGAGTTTCCAGATTCGTCAAGTGCCTTGATAATGGCGTCATTGGCGGATTTGTCCGTGCCATGTGTCACTGTGGCGAGTCCGACAATCGCTGCATAACGAACATCGGGAGTAGGATCGTCGGCTAGGACCACGAGACGCCGTGTCACTTCACTGGAGGGCGAAGAATATGCCAACAACATTGCGGAAAGTCGGCGGTCACTCGCTGCCGAACTCGTTGTGGCACGGATGATCGCCTCTCGACGCTGATCCGCAAGCTGCGCCGCAGTCTTTTTGAACAATGTCGGATTTGCCGCTGCCTCCTTGCGTGCCTTAGCCTGTAGTTCGGTCATAATGTCCAGTAGAGGGCTAGGTGCCGACAATGGAGCAGACTGACCAAACGTCAGACGTTGAAGAAGCAGTAAGCACCCAAGTAATCTGAAAAGAGAAGCGGGCGTTTTCATTTCACATCTCCTGTTTTGGTTGGACTGATAGTGATATCGGAGCCGTTACCAAGAGCAAAAACGTCACTAGGAAGTGGATGGAGCCAAAAGTATGGCTGCGGATTTGTTGTAAACCCAGCACCAGTGGACAAAAAGGGAGGGCTCTCAACATCCGGGCGCATATTGATTTCAATCGCAGGGTAATCATCGTGCCACCCATCGATCGAATACTTCAACTGAAGAGGATCGCTTGCGTTAATCGCTACATTGACATCCCAATCGATATCGAATGAACCTACAATCAACGGATCATTCGCTGCCCCGTGGAAACGAATCTTCGCTGTTCTGTCATTTGGCCGTGGAACAGGAGTCACATTCATCCGAGTGGTGCTCGGCGAAGTTATCGCAGTCGGAGTAGCCCAAGGAAAGAGCTGATTGGATGCGGAATAAGTTAGATTCGGGTAGGATACGGAGCTGGGTTTGTGATAGAGCGTCGAACGTCCAGCCTTGTTCACCTTTGAGAATTGTCTGATTCCATGCAAAGATGGATATGTAGGTGTCGACGGGTTCAACTCTTTAAATGGCTGTAGAACAGCCTCTTGTGCGACCCTAAATCGAGGCGTAAGGTCGAAGGTGTTGTCCCGCTTGTCCCCACCTGCTATTTTGTCTGCCAAAGGGTTATCCAAAGGGTGCCAAGGAACATCGATCCAGCCCTCGCGAATCCAGAATCTTACTTGCACAAGAATCTGAGCTTCCACTACCGTAAAATAGACGGTCTCAGCTTCTACCGTCTGCCCGCCAACAACAGCCAACAACTTCACTGATTCGGCACCAAGAGCACTGCTTTTAGCGAGCCCCTCTAAGAATAGGACAGTCTCCGCTGAGCTGTTGAATTCAGTCTGCTCGGGAACCACTGCCTGAGTTAAACTGCTATCTTTCCAGAGCTTGAATTTGCTGCCTCCCGAAAAACGCAGCTTCCATTTTAGGCTGGGCTGCGATTGGGTTGGCCGGATCACGAGCTTCGTAATCGGCTCCATGGGGTGAGCTGGATTTCCGCGGCGGACAGCCACCAGTCCTCCTTTTGTTGAATCGCGTTGTTCTGCCTCTCCCAATTCTCCAGTTCCCGGATGAACGATGTCTAAGTCAACTGGCATAAGGCGTTCCGTCACAAGCACCACGCCCTTTGTTTTCTCCGGAATGGACCGCAACTCGGGCACGACGTCATGTAAATTGGAATAGTGTGCGCTATCCCCGACCAATTGAGATGCCGGGATCTTCAACGTGACGATACTGGTACTGGTCGGGGCACCGGATGGCGTCTTTTCGCTATCGAAC
>QQNF01000062.1 GCA_003402705.1 Verrucomicrobiota bacterium
AAAAGCGGGCGACGGTGCAAATCCCCCCGGAAACACCGTCGCCCTAGGACCTCAGGACTTGGAGTTGTGAGCGATGCGGCTCACCACAAGTTCAACGAGGAAGGTGGCACCGGCGATGATGAACGCAGTGGTGTGGCTGACGGTTGATGGGTCCGTGATGCCGATGACGGTGGCAGACGCAGCGACTAGCTTCAGCACCTGACGGGGAGCCCATTGGGTGACGAGGGAACGGGCGGCGGTGGCGAAAAGGGATTTCATGGCAGGAAGGAGCGGGTCAAATAAAGGGTAGCGGATTGGGATGAGGTCATCTGAGGGCATCACTTGCCTCCCGTCGGGAACAGGCTTTCGTCGTAACTCTCCCAGTTGATGGTGCCGCCTTGTTTGGGGAGAGGGAGCCGGAAGGATGCCCCGGGGGGGATGGCGGCGCAGGAGATCAGGCAGGCGCTTACTGCGGAAAGGATGCAGGCGAGACATGCGAGTTTCATGGTGTGATGGGAGTGGGGTTGGAGTTGGCGTTACTGGAGATGGGTTTCGACATGCGTGATCCCCTGAGCCGTAATCTGATAGGAGCGGACGGCGGGCATGGTGGGGTCAGGCACTTCGGCGATCAGATCACCGGTGGTGAGCACGGCGAGCTGCTGTGCAAGATCAGCATCCGCCACCTCCACGCCCTCCCGGCGCACAGCCCGCGCAATCGATTTGAGGGAGAGGGCGAGGCCGGGGTGTTGGTACAAGTACCGGAGGGTGCCTTCGCGGACGTCTTTGATGGTGAGGGGATCCATGGGAATTGTGAGGGGGATTGAATGGGGAGCGAATTACTCCGCTTCGGAAAAGAAGACTGTGTCCTCAAACCCCTTGTCAGTAGACTGGCGTCCGTAGCCGAGCGTACTTGGTTCGATGGCATCACCTGACGAATCGTAGATCACGATTTCCATATCGCCGGTTACATCCATCTCGGACTCCAGCAGTTCGATCACCTCAGAGATTTCCATGGGGATTGGGTTGGTTGGGGCGCTGTCCTGATCAGCGAGTGCGGCGGGGCGGCAGGCCTTCGAGGCGACCTTCGAGATTAGAGGTCTCTTGAGCTAGAGTCTGGAGTGCCCGTTGCGTCTCCCTGGCTTGGGTCTGGGTCTCCTTCCGCAACTCCTCAAACAGCCGACGGAACTCCGCGTACACCTGCGCGAGTTCCTTGTTGAGCTGAGGATGCGTCACGTAACCGCCGGTCTCCGCGGCGCGGGCTTCCTGCCGCCGCCGCGCAAAGAAATCAAAGATGGCCAGCACCCCCACGACGAGGGACACGAGTACAGAGAGGCCGGCGCACACGTACCACAGCAGCATGGGACGCGGATCTGCCGACGCATCCACGATGCCGACAGTGGCAATGTAGGAGGGGAGGGAGACGAAAAACGGGGCTAGGCGCTGCATCGCAACACCCATACCCCGGCCTCACCAATCCGCATGACGCAGCGGACGGATGGGAATCAGGTCAGCTCTTAAACAGCATGACGGTGCCCACGATCACACACATCACCCCGATGGGCATGAGGACGAATCCAACCAGCACGTACTTCAGCGGCATGCCGATGATGAACAGAGTGGCACCGATCAGGATCAAAAGTGCAGAGCCAGCATAATCCAGAAAGCGGCCGAATGAGGAAGGGCGCGGCGGAGACGGATAAAGCGGATCTGGCTGAAACACCGGGGGAGGCGGAACAAGAGACTGCGGGGGCATGACCCAGCCCGGGAAAAACGCACGCAGGATGTCACCAAGTGGCTGCCAATCGTCAGTGCCCTCGATGGCGGCGGGGTGATCCCAGGTGAGAGATCCGGCACGGAATGAGTCCAGCACATCGTGTGCATCATGAGGGCCGGTAGCTTCGGCATCAGATGCTAGATAGAGGCGGGGAAAGACGCGAGGGGTCATGGGGACGTTATGTCTTTGGCATCCTCACGTTCCAACGCCCTGAAGACGCGGTCAAGCACTACCTCCTTCGTCGTGTTAGGCATGGAAAGGAGCCGGGCAAGTCGAATCAAATCCTTGTGATCGAAGCCGCACAGCACATCGTCAATCAGGCCGGTTGAGCGGATCACTTCCACGCGAGGTCCCTCGGTATCAGTTGCCGTCATGGATGCCGCCATGACACTCGCCATGACTCCGGCGGGATGGGCATCAAGAAATTTCTGCACACGTTCCAGAGTCTGGACGTGCGGGACCGATCCCGCCAGCCATCGCGTAATCGTGCTTGGCTGTATGCGGAGGCTCCGAGCCAAATCGACTGGCCTCAGGCCGCGGCTTTCGAGGGAATCCCTCAGCCACTCCGCGAAACCACTTATTTTATGGGAATCGGCAAATTTTGTTTGCGCTGACATTGCATTCATGATAAAGGGTGCGGAAACATATCAGAAAACAAATGCCACAAGAAACAGCAACGCGCAAACGGTTTGAGGAGCTGCGTCGCCGCCCCGGCCCCAAGGGCTGGCAAGGGCGAGCTGCCGCCGAATTAGGGTACAGCCGGGGCTACGTGTCCCGGGTGGTCGCGGGAAAAGCAGACAGCCCGGCGGCCCGCGCGGCCTTGGCTGAGTGGCGTCGGCAGAACAACGTCTGAGCCTCCCCGTTTTTATTCTGGCGATACGCAACACACGATGCGCATTTGCCCTCATCAAGAAATCCCCAAAACCGCAAACCCAAAACCCCCACACTATGTCTCGAACTACCTTTTTATCCCGCTTTGAAGAGGCAATGGCCCACGCTGGGCTGAGCCGCAGAGCCATCGCCGAGCACTTGGGAACCGCTAAGAGTACCATCACGAGATGGAGTCACGGGGCAATTCCCCGTGCTGAGATCATTGATGCCATCGCCAAGCGATGCGGCGTTAGCACCTTCTGGCTGTCCACCGGCGGCGGCCCAATGGAAAGGACAGCACCCAAGACTGTTGAGGCATTACCACCCGTCAACATTCATTCCGCGGTCCCTCCCAAGCTGCGGGTCTCGGACTTCATCAGCAGCGAAGAGCGGCTGATCATCATGCGCGCCCTATCCGCCGCCGCGGACCGCTGGCGGGAGCACGCCCAAAACGAGCTCTTCGCTTCCGAGGACGTGAACTGGGCAGCGGACGCCGCCCTCGCAGAAAGCCTCTACCGGATGTTCGCCAAATGAGTACCACCTTAAGCACATTCGCTGAGCCGTTGGGATTGCCTCCCCGGGGAAAGCCCGGACCGAAAGACAGGTGGATGAGTCAAGCAGCCAAAGATCTGGGAGTGACTTTGCCCCACCTCTACCGCGTGGCAACTGGAGAGAGGGAATCCGCCACTCTCTCCCGCAGGATAGCCGAGTGGAAGGCGGCCCACCTTTTGGAGCCGGAGGACATGGAGGAGGCCCGGCCCACGCAGCCAACACTGCCGCCTGCCACCAGTCAAGCCATCGGCCTCTCTCAAGCAGAACGCATGCTCGCCATCCGGGCGCTCCTCTCTGCCGCCGAAAAATGGCGAGGGTTCGCAGACAGCCACCGATTCGAGTCCGAAGGCCTGGTCTGGGCTGCCGACGCCGCCAATGCCGAGAAACTTTGCCGAAAACTAGCACAATGAAAAAGAAACCCCACATCCCCACCACCCCCCAGATTCTGATGCTGCCCATCGACAGCATCACCGACCACCCAACGCTGAAGTATCTCCCGACGCTTGAGCAGGCGTCTGACATGGCGGCATCTGATGATCCCGATGACACGCCACATGGCGACTGGACCCGACTGGTGACCAGTATCCGTGAGACGGGGTTGATCGAACCCATCAAAGTGATTGCCAACCCTGATGGGGGATGGTGGTGCGTGGATGGCCGGTCCCGACTGGCTGCGGTGCGCGTCCTCAATTTCAGCCCTGATTGGAGAGGGATGACTGAGATTGCAGCCATCGCCGTCGAGGAGATTGACGTGGAGGTGATCGCAGAGGAGACGATGAGTCGCCGGAACGTGCAGAGTTTTGTGCGGGCGTACATGCATTGCCGCCAGCACCAGGACGTTCTGTGCGCGGGGAAGCGGGGTGGCGACAGGACCAAACTACCCGCGGGAACTTTGCTCACTCAGAAACAGTGCGCGGAGGCCTGCGGCGTCAGGAACGAAACCATCATCGCCTGTGTGGCGGCGCTGAAGCACTTCAGGGATCATCCCGCAGATCGGGAGAGGGATGAGCCGAAGATATTGGCAGGCATCATGCACCCCAACCGCTACGTTCACGCCGCCGCAGGCCGCGCTGCCACCGCCGGAAAAGACCGCCGCCCCACGAGTTTTGTGAGCTGGGCTCCGAAATGGAAGTCCATGGTGAGCAATCTGAGAGGCTGGGAACAATGGGCCGAGGCGGACCGCGAGAACGCCAAGGCCCTCCTCGCGAAGGAAGCCGCCGAATGGCCAGAAGGCTTCAAGGCCATCGTCACTGAAATCCTCAACCCTCAGTAATGAGAGACTACATGGAGAGACAACGACTAGCTGCTGCCGTGGATGCGATCCTGTCCACGGACCCATCCCTCAGTGTCCGCGCGGCATGTCTGCGGGCCGGGGTCTCCCATGCGAGTTTCCTCCGCTGGAAAGCGGAGCCGAATCCTGACGACAGGCCGGAGAAACCCCGGGGCCGTCCCGTGAAGTTTGCGCTCGCGGAATCTGATAGGCTCGCCCTCCGCTGGCTGGCGGCGTGGACGCAATCCACCCCGCTGGCGCTGGAGTACGCCGGCACGTGGGCGGAGACGGGCAACTGCCCATTGCCCTCTCCGCCACACCCCGCCCCTTCCGCCGAGCTGGGCGCACTGATCAGCGCGGAGCGGGCGCGGGGCGGGCGCTGGGATTCCCGGCTGCCGCGGGCCGTCATCGCGGCCTGCCGTCTCTCCGCCGGTGAACGCGCCATGATCCGCGGTCACAAGGCAGCGAACGACGGGGCCTTGTCCGTCCGCCGCGTTATGACGATCCGGGATTGGGACGCGGAGGGCGGCATCCGGGACATTCAGTTATTGGCAGGTTACGGATATGTGAGCGACGACGTTTCCATTGAACAGCCGTTCACTGCTGCCGGTCCTGACGGAACCGCCGTCAACCGCCAGTGCCTCGCCACCCGGGACGTGTACAGCGGACGCTGGCTGGGGGTGATGGCGCTGAGCCGGGAAGGCGACGCCTACACGAAAGTGGACATCGCGGACCACATGTCCTCAGTGATCGCCGAATGCGGGCTCCCGTACTACTGGGCATTGGAGCGCGGCCCGTGGGAAAACGACTTCATCGACGGGGTCCGCGTGGAAGCGGGCTGGGGCCGGGAGGATGGCGAGCGGTGGGGTGGGCTGGACGCCATCATGAGGATTCGCCGGAAGTTCAAGCCCCAGCACAAGACAATCGAAGGAGGATTCGCCTATCTGCAATCCCGCCTCCGGGGCCGGTCAACGGGTGTCGGCAGTGAGCGGACTGGTGAGCTTGAGAAGGCAACCCGCATCGTGAGTGCCGCCAAGCGGGGGAACGAGGAGGCGCTCCGCGCCCTGTGGTCAATCGCCGATGCAGCCGATGAGGTGTGGGCACAGATGGAGGCGGACAACGCCAAGCCGAAGCACAGGGAATTCTTGTCAGGGTACGCGGTGCCGAACGAGCTGTGGGCGGACACGTACATCCGCCGTGTAATCCCGACCGGGGACCTGTGGCGGTTGCTGCCCATCAAGACATGCCGGGTGGTGATCAAGCAGCGGGTCTCCATCACCCTGACAGGATACGGGCGGTTTGACTTCGCGGCCGTCAACGGTTCCCTCCCCCTCCTCGACAACGGGCACCGGCTCCTCGTGGCATTCCACCCGGGCCGTCCAGAGGAGGGCGCTCAGTTATTCAATGGCGAGGTCCGCAGCAGCCTGAACCGAGACGGCATCCGGTGGGGCGAGTATCTAGGCACCGGCGAATACCTCGCCCCCGTGCCCATGGAGGACTTCACCGGCACCGGCGATCACTCCGCGCACAAAAGGGCACGGCAAGCGGTGCAGAGCGAGCTGCGCGCCGCGAAGGCGACGACTGGCGGAGTGGTGAGTGTGGCACGCCGGGCCGATGCCATGGGCCGTGTCCTCCAACACGCCACCGGCGGCACCGGCCGCCCAGACAGCGCCGCCACCCCAGCGCCGGAACCGCGCCGCTCCGCCCCATCCCTGGCCGAACTCCGCGCCCGCCGCGCCGCCGCCGCCGCCACCCCAGCCGACTGGGAAACCATCGCCTGAACATTCACCCCAAACCCCAAATCCCCCTATCATGAAAACAAAAGAACTCCCGCGGAGGAAAAACTTCCGCTTCCACGAATACCTCCAAGGAGGTCTCCGCCCCATCGTCCCCCGCCCGCGGACTGCCACACCGCCCGTCGCTCCGCCGGCATTTTTTCCAGTGATGCGGAAGGCCGATGTGGTCCAAGGCCGAATCAGCATCAACGTGAATGGCGTGATCATGAGGTACCGGCTGGCATCCGGGACATCAGGATTCGCCCCGCTACCGGAATCCGGGTCCGTCATGATGGTCATTCGACGTGGGCGCTGGCACAGTGCCGAGGTGTTCGCGCTGCCGGAGGACTGCCACAACACATGGGCGTTCTGCGGGACGGCCGTGGCCGATGTGGAGGAAACCCTCACCCCTTCCAGCCTGTGAGCACGATGCGCCTGACAGTTCAAACCAACCCGGTGTCCGCGTACTGCGACGCCTGCGGAGTCATAGGATTCACCCGGCTGCTTGATCCGCATATCCCCTTTGGAGCGATCAAGATTGTGAGCGGAAAGGGAGACCTCGTGATGGAGGCAGTGAGCCAAGCGGCACGGCTGGCCCCTGACAATCACACGCTTCTCGTTCCCGGCGTCCCCGAGGACTACACCATGGGGAAGGACATCACCCCACGCATCGCCGCCTTCCGCGAGCGGGTCCTGAGGATCATGCAACGGATGATCATGGCTCCTCTGCATAGCTGAACCAAACCAATCCCCCAACCCAATCCCCCACACACATGAGATCAGACATCATTCCAGAAGGCACCGTGACCGCCCACATCGAGACCGCAGAAGAATCCGTTCGCCGCATCGTGCAGGATGCGGAGAACTGGCGCAAAAGCCGCGAGATGCCCCGGGTCCGTTTCATCGAACGATTCCGCAGTTACTTCGGCAGCAGCAAGACCTACAATCTCCTCCTCACCCGGCCGTCGGCTGAATGGGAGCGCCGCTCCCCGGAGAAATGGCTGAGCCGCCTGAGCGGGTTGCCGACGGCCCTGGCCGATGAGGATGCCCGGGGCGACGAAGGCGCTCTCATCGACCTGCCCCACACCCGCGTCTTCGCTGATGCGCTGCGGGCGCTCCGCCAGCAACGGGGCCTGCGCCGCGTTCTCCTCGTGGAGGGTGGCACGGGATCAGGCAAGACATCGCTCCTCGACTTGGCAGAGAGCCGGTTGGGGGAGGGCCGCAAGGTTGTGAGGATTCGCGGGAGGCAATCATGGGATAGCCTCCACGAGATGCTGGGGGATTGGCTCCATGCGCTGGGGGAAAAGGATCTGGGACCTACGACGGCCCGCCGTCACCGGCAGGTGAGTGATGCGCTGGCCTCGCTGGGGGATGCTATCATCATGGTGGATGAGGCGCAGTACCTGACCGCCCGCGGCGTGAACTCTATCAAGGACTGGTGCAATGACATGGCGGAGCGCGGGAACGCAGTGCATTTCATCCTGGGGGCGATGGATACCCTCTGGCGCAAGCTAACCGAAAGCGCCTCAGAGGAGAGCCGCCAGCTCCGCGTGAACCGCACGCTGGACGTACTCAAGCTCTCAGCGCCGGATGCGGCGGAGGTGCTGGACTTGTTGGGGGTGAGTCTGGACCTGAGCGGCTGGACGGACCGCGAGCGGCACGAGGTTTCCGGCAACCTGAGCCGGTTGAGCGAGACCGCTGGGTTGAGGGCCTTCGTCCGCGACGTGCGCTCCGCCGCGGCGGAGCTGGTGGATGAGGCGACGCCAGGGCTGATCGGGGAGATTTCCACGGTCATCGCGTCCAAAAACCGAACCCGCAGATGAAGCCACCGGGTCCGGAAACGGAGTGGCCTAGGCGCACGTGTGCGCAAACCGCCAGCCGAATCCTACCCGCCGGACAGTGTGACCACCGCACCCCCACCCCAAAACGCGCTTAAATCGCCTGCTAACGTGAATCCACCAGACACAGAACAAATCGAGCCCGGCCGCACCCCAGCCGAGGTCCTCAACACGGCGCTGGGGCAGATCCTCAGCCGACTCGTGGACGTGACCCATGAGGCCGAGGGAATCCCCCCGGCATCCGCCGCCCGTTCCATCCTCGACCAGATGCGCGAAAAAGAGATAGGAGTGAGCCTTGGGTGTCTGGAGTGGCTGAGCCCTGAGGAGGTCCGCATTCTGATCAGCAAAGCCGTCGGCACCTACCTGACCACCCCGCCGGTGGATGCAGACATGAGCCGTCCTCTGTCCAGCGAACCATGCGAGCGGCATTTCGACATCTTCGAGCTGCACCCCGAACCAGAATCCCCATAACACCAACCCAACATCATCAATGAATACCGAATCCCCCCAACCCACCGAAGGAAAACAGCGAGTGTACAAGCTCCAACCCCGCACCGCTGGCACTCTGCCGAAGCGCGTGGAGAAGCTCCTCATCAAGCATCTGAAGGCCAAGGCCAGCGCCGGGAAGATGTACGCGAAGTCCGACGAGTACCTTGAGGCCGCACTCAAGGACCTGACCGGCAGCGGAGACAAAAAGCGCCGCACTGTGGAGTTCGGCACCGTGTACGAGTTCCACGTTCCGCAGACCATCGACGACAAGCTCAAGCGGACCTTCATCGTGAATGATAACTTCACGCTGCCGGCCGTCACGAAGACGGTTTCCGTCAAACGGTACGAAGTGAAGACCTGGGTGAACGGGCCGAAGGAATCCAAAGAGGACGGAGGTGCCCAATGATCCGCCGGATCATCCACGCCATCGCCAACTGTCTAGCCAAGGAACCGGCGATTGATCAGATCCGGGATAGCGAGATCCGGAATGTGCCGCGGTGCCTCCTGGTGGATTACCTCGCGGGAACCGCCTGTCTGTACGGTATCGACTGGGCATTGACAGACGGAGGAGATGTGAGGTTCAGGCACCCCGCCGGGCATGGCATGAACCTGCCGGGGGACGCACCGTTGAGGGAGGCTGATACCGCATGCGCCAAGGTCAACCATGACGCCGACTTGTTTGAGTTGGTGTGGCACAGCAACCCCAACGGCCAATGGGGCGCACCGAAAGGCAAGCCGCGGCTGGCGGTGGCCTATCTGACGAGGGAGGAAGACGCCATCCCGGGTGAGCAGTGGCGGCTGACGACGGTGGCGGAGGTTTCAGGTTCATTCCACGCCACAGCCGAAGGGGCCAAGGCAAGGGCTCAAGAGGAGTGGACGCGCTTCGTGGACTTCATCCGTTCCTGACACCATGAGAGACTACATCATCAAGCAGCGGTCAGATGCCCGGCGCAGTGCCAGCGCCCCGGACGCGCCAGCGCCGGAGCCGCGGCCCGAACGGGCGTATCCTGACACCCGCCACCAGCCGCTCTCCGCCAGCGAGGTCAAGGAGCTGGGGATCGCATCGGCGGCGGCATTCAAGAAGTGGGGGGCAGATCCCGCGAACGACGCGGACCGGTTGAGGGCGCGGACGGGGCTGAACAAAACGGCCTTTGCGGCGGCATGGCGGCACAACGAGGTGACGGAGGCGACAGAGGGACGGGCGGAGGGATTGCGCGGGGTGAGCCGTGCCGATTACCGGCGGGTCAAAGCTCACTTCCTGAACATCGCGGGCCTGACGGAACAGGCGTTTGCGGAGATGCTGGGGACGGGGACGGTGAAGGGCGAGCCCGTCGAAAACGGGGAGCAGGTGGATAGAGCCATTGCCACCGTCCTCGCGCAGATGGCCCGGCACTTCCGCGAGTCTGGGCAGGATGATCCGGAGGGTCGGGCGAAAGCCTACCTCTCCGGGATGGCATCGGCCAAGGAGCGGGCCATGGGCTGCGGGTGGAGGAGCTGGCCAAGCAAGAGCAGGTGGCAACTGTACTTCACCCTCCGTAATCGCCTCCACGCCATGACCGGCGTGGGGGACCCTGCCAAACGCAACAAATCCCAACGCGCCAAATGATCACCATTCACTGGCCATCGGCATCATGGCTGCCACGCATATTCCGGGAAAAGACGGGAGCGAGGGATTTGCACGGGAGGGACATCCGGGAGGGAGACGAGGTGTTGCTGTACTGTCAGGAGTACGAACGGACCATCCTCAATCCGGATGCTGTGGTCTACGGGCACCCGCCCATCCTTGAGGTGGACACCAACCGCCCGCGCCCCGTCGCGGATGTCCCCAGGGCCCGGGGAGTGGTGCGATGGGACTCGTTCATGATGGCGTATGTGATCCTCTTCCGGTGGAAGTGTCAGCAATGGGACACCGGGATTGCGGGCTGCTGCATGGGCGGGGCTAACTATGTTTACGAGATCATCTAACCCATCCCCTCCATGAAAACCTCAGTCCTGAACTCAGTATTGCCAGCCGAGCCAGCGCCCTCTCCCACCGTGAGGGTAAAAGTGGAGGTGGTCCCCGGAGCCATCGTCGAGACTGAGGTACCGGAGATCATGCGCGAGAGGTTTGTGGCCGTTAAGCTCGCCCCCATCGCCGGGCGGCCTGGTATCTATAGAGTGGTGCCGAGGGATTATCGGGCGCTGGTGCCTGTCACCGAGGATCTGGGGGAACGCATGGGATGGGGGCTGGAACGCCGGCAGATTCTGGCGCTGGGGGTGGCGGGCCTGATCAACTGCTATCGGGCGACGACGGGGGCGACGCTGGTTGATCCGGTCTCCGTCTGGGAACACATCGACTCCACCCGGATCAGTGAGGCCCGGGAGTTCTGGACGGCGGAGCGGGTGGCGTCCTACCGGGATGCGCAGGAATTTGTCAGGGCGACGGGCATTGTGGATGCCGGACGCCGCCGGGATGCGGACGCCATCCCGAACCATCTGGAGTTTGATTTCTCCGGGCCTGAATAACTATTTATGATCAAGATGCTCATCATCGGGGGGCAACCCCACTTCCTCCGCTCGCAACGCGAGGCGGAGCGGGCACGATACGTTGCCCTCACAACTCCCATCAATCTCCCATACGAGAAATGGATGGCGGAAAGCCTCATCGGGGGGCTGGAACAATCCCGGATTCCGTGGATGATCGTGGGGGATCACGAGGCGATTGAGGTCTGGCGGACGCGGAAGGGCATGGTCGGGAAACTTCCACCAGTTATCACCCATTAAGTTATGGCAACGTGGCTCAACAAACCAACGCCTCACGCTGAGGCGGCGAAACAGATCCGGGGCCTCGCCCCCGTGGACCGGGCAACTTTCGACAGGCTCCCGGATGAGTTCAAGGCATCGGCATTTTTGATCACGGGGATCGCCGCCCATGACGTGCTCCAAGATGTGAGGGACATGATCGCCGTGATCCCGGAGGGTCAGGACTTCGAGGAGACCCAGCTACGGGTTGCCGCGCGGTTGCTCCCGTACTTCGGAGGGCGGGAGAAATCGGCGCTGGCCCGCGCCAAGATCCTGACGAGGGCGACGGCCTTCCGCGCATACAACGCCGGCATCCACCAGAGTCTGGAAAACTCCACGGCGGCATTCCCGTTCAGGAAGCGGCTGGCGGTGATGGATGAGCGGACGCGGGATTCACACAGGGCCATGGACGGGATCACGCTGCCGGCTGGCTCGCCATTCTGGCGCAGTCACACCCCACCGGATGCGCACAATTGCCGGTGCTATGTGATAGGCGTGAGCCGTGCGGCAGCGGAGCGGATGAAGCGTGAGGACGATGCGAAGATCAAGGCCGGGAAGCTGCTGCCGGAGCGGAGGCGGGTGTTGGAAGGGCTGCCGCTGAAGCAACTCGAAAGCGGTATCCTCAATCGGGGCCTGAGCGAGCAATGGAATCTCAATCAGGAACCGGGACGGGTGCAGTGGGACCCATCCACGCTGATGATGCCGATGGAGGCCGTGCGGCAGCGGTATGATGCGCAGACGTGGAGCGACTTCGAGGGGTGGGCACGCGGTCAGGACATCGCGGGGCTGAGTCTGTGGGACTGGCTGGCTGGCCAGCGCCCTGCCGGCACCACGCCGCCGCCGCCTCCGGTGAAGCCACCAGTGACGCCTCCACCGGCGCCGGTGGCACCGTCCAAAACGCCAGCAACGCCACCACCGGCACCCGCTCCGACGGGGAGGACGGCGGATCAGATCACGACGGCGGTCCAACCAATCGTGCAGCGGCTGAGGGAGGCGAGGACGCGGAAGATGGAGCCGGAGGAGTTGGCAAAGATCAATGCCGAGGCGCTGGCGACGATTCAGCTATCAACGGCAGAACGAGGGACATGGGACATTAAGGTGGCGAGGACGTTGAGCGGCAGACGCAAGGCAAACAGGGAGATGGAGAAGAAGATGAAGGAGGCGTCGCGGTTGCTCGCCACAGTGCTGCACCCGTCTCTCTTCGCGGCGAATACCACAGTAGCCGAAACCGATTCTCTGCGGGCGGAGTGCGTTACGATTTCCCGGTTCGACCCCGTCACCCGGACGAAGGTGATGGTGGCAAATGAGATCAGAGCCCACATCAGCCGTCCGATCCGCACGCTGATCCACGAGGCATGCCACGCAGTGGAAACGATGAGTGACGTGTATGAGTCCATGGTGGCCTTCCGAGCTAAGCGGACCGCAGGGGAATCCCTCCAACAGCTTAGGAAACTGTACCCTATGATGAACTACGGGCCGGGGGAGGTGGCGTGGGAAGATGAATGGGTGAAGCGCGGAGGGTCGCACTACAGCGGAAAGAAGTACCCTGACTCATGGAGAGCGACGGAGATTTTCACAAAGGGAATGGAACGGTTGATCTTGGAGACGGCGGAGTTCGCCGCCGATGATCCGGAGTATTTCGAGGCAATCCTCAAAGCAGCCCAAAAACTATGATAGTCACATTCCGAACACCAGAAGGGCCGTTCCGGCTCCGCGGCAAAAAGATCACTGGTCCCGACGCTGACAGCATGAGGAGAGTGCAGGCATTCCTTGATGCCGCGCACGAGGCCGGAGCAGGCCCTCACGACAACGACGGCACGCTGGCTGAAAAGGCGCTTCGCCGGGCGGGATTCGAGGTCATCCATTTTGAGGTACAGGGAGAGCCTGACGCGGCGGGGGAGGATGTGGTGCAGGTGGACGAAAGCGAGATGGAGTGACCATGATCCCGACGATCATTCACGAGAAAGCTCTGAGCCTGGCGATGCGGGTCAGGGATGAGGTGCAGCCGCTGTGCGATTCGGTGGAGATCGTGGGGGCGGTGCGGAGGATAGAGGCGCAGATAGGGGAGATAGAGCTGGTGGCCATCAAGGCGAGGAACAGCGAGAAGGAGTGGCACCGGCTGGCGTGGTCTCTGGCGGGGGCTGACGGCGATGTGTTGGGCATGGGGGCGCAGGTGTGCCGCATCATCCTCCGGCGCTCCAAGATCCCTCTCAATATCTGGTTCGCTGATCACGGGGTGATGGGGGATCTGGTGGTGCCCACCATCCCCGGGAACTGGGGAGCGATGATGATTTCCAAGACGGGGCCGGAGAGTCACCTCCGGATGATAGAGGAGACGGCGGCGGCCATGGGGTGGAGCTGGCGGCCATCGCGAGGGCTGATCATCCCCGGGGAGGGAGACCGGGTGGACATCGTCTCCGCGTCTGAACAGGCGATTTATGAGCGGCTGGGGCTGCCGTTCACCCCGCCCTTCGAGCGGGCCTGACTTGATTTCCCCCGCAGCCCGCCGCATGATAGGCGCATGCAACTCACCCTGAGCGCCAATGACCTCATCTCACCGAACATCCGGAAGATGGCGGCCAAGCTGGACGGCGGCGGGAGGAAGGCGGTGCTGACGGTGATGGGGGATGCGCTGAGGTATTGGGCGATGGAGAGTTTCACGGATGAGGAAAAGCGGCCCGCCCCGTGGGCGGACAAAATCGACGGGACCCCATCCACGCTCCAATCTGCCAACCCTACGCTCCGCCGGAGTCTCCGGGTGGAGGCATCCGCTAACGAGGTGGTGGTGGGCAGTGACCGGCCGTATGCGCTCATTCACCAACTGGGAGGCGAGATCAGGCCGAAGACGGGGACGCTGCTGAGGTTTCAATCCGGCGGGGTCTGGTTTTCGGTTAAGAAAGTGACGATGCCGGCACGGCCCTACCTGCCGATCACGAGTGCGGGTGGGCTGATGGCGGGGGCGGCGGAGGAGATCGCCGCGGTGGCACTGGCGCAGATCGCAGAAGAACGGCGCTGACTATGCGCCACCGTTGCGTCCGGCGCGTCATGCGCTTCTGGCGCATAGGGCGATGGTGCGGGAGTGAAGAGACAATCCCCAGCCACCACACCCGCCGCGGCACCCGCCGCCGCCATCATCGCCTGCGGGGGCGGTGGGAAACTCACCCCCGGCGGCACGCTGCCGAATGAGCTGGTGCTCTGCCCATGGGGAATCCGGAGCACTCGCAAGGGACGGTTCGAGGTGGGGGCTCACACGCTGGCTGTTTTCTCGCAACGTCAGGCGGCGATGCGGCGCGACATGGTGGCGGGCGACTTCGAGCACGGCACGCTGAAGAAGGAGGACCCGGTCCGCGTGGCCTGCTATGGCGTCCCCCGTGTTGTCGAGGGCGTGGGCATCGTCGCTGACATTAATCACTGGACGCCGGACGGGAAAGAATTCGTGGGCGGCGGGCATTACCCTGACATTTCCCCGGCTTTGGAAGTGAACGCCGCCGGTCAGGTCATCGGGCTCCACTCCTTCGCGTTCTGCCGACATGGCGAAATCGCCGACGACTCGCTCCAAATCTTTTCTGCTGACTCCCAACCCCAAATTATGAACCTGCTAACGTTGCTCAATGCCGTTCTCGCCGCCCTGTCCATCCCACCCGTCAAGGACAATGCCACCCCTGAAGATCTTGCGGCCGTAATGGCGCAAGCCACCGCCGCGGCGAAAGCCAAAAGTGAGACGGAGGTGGAGGTGGAGCCGATGTCCGCGGATGCTGACAAGATCACTCCGATCCTCGCCCCGCTCATCACCGAGGTGCGCAACCTGCGCGCCGACGTCGTGGCCCTCACCGCTGCGGACACCACCCGCAAAATCGACAACCTCCTCTCCGCTGCCAAGGCCGCGGGAAAGGCCATCGGCCTGAAGCCGGCAACCCTCTACGCCATGGGCGCGGATGCTGTTACTGAGTACCTCGACTCCCTCCCCGAAAATGCCGTCCCGCTCCAAGGAGCCAACGGCGGCACTGGCACCCAAAGCGCGGCGGATGCGAAGGTGGAGGCGTTCAGCGCGGACCAGAAAGCAATGTTCTCGCGCATGGGCATGACTGCCGAGGAGGTCGCAAAAGCGGCCGAAGAAATGCACGGCGTGAAGCTCTCCGTCTGATCCCAATCAACCAACCCTGACAATTCCATTTTATGGCCACCACCACAGCCGCATACCCCGCCGCCCCGCAAGTCGGGTTTGACCGCGGGACCTTCGGAGTCAAAGCCAACATCCGCATCGACGAGGGCTCTCTCGTCATGATCGACACGACCGCCGGCACTGCCGAGGGCGCTGAGCCCATGGCGTCCCAACGCTGCATCGGCTGGGCTGCTGAGCTGGCGGATAACACTGGCGGAGTGGCATCAGCCGTCCGCGTCACCGTCACCACTGAGACTGCCAGCTTCGAGAACTCGACTGTCACCCCAGTCACCGCGGCGATGGTTGGTTCATCGGTCTGGGCAGAAAGCCCCACCACCGTCAAAGGCTCCGCCGGCACCAACCCCGTTGTCGTCGGGACACTGTTTGGTTTTGCTGCCGATGGGCGGCCCATCATCCGGTTCGTCTGAGCCGCATCCCACTTCAACTCAATCCTATCATTTATGATCATCAATCGAAGCAATCTGCGCTCATTCCAGTTCGCTCTGGACACGGCGTTTTCCAAAGGGCTGGGCATGACCACAACTGGCGAGGGGGCTGTTCACCAGATCCTCTGCCACGAAAAAGAAGTCATCGGACGCAAGGAGGGTGAGTACCCATGGCTGGGTGCTAGCGGCAAGATCCGTGAGACGACGGGCACGAAGGAAAAGGTCAAGCTCCCGCTCAACCGGGTGCGAGTCCGGAACGGGAGGTTCTCGCTCCTCATCGCCATCGACGAGGAGGATCTGGAGTGCGACGAAGAGGGCCTGTACAAGGACCAAGCGCAGATGTTTGGGACTGAGGCGAGCGATCACTTTGAGGACGAGGCGGCGAAGGTTCTGGCGGCTGGATTCAGCACGAAGGACTACACCGGCTCCAACTTCTTTGCCGCAAACAAGAACGTCGCCCCCGACCTTGGGGCGAAGAGCGCAAAGTTCACTAACTTCGTCACGAAGAAGTTCAGCACGGCAAACTATGCAGCCGCCGTCGCCAGCCTCCGCACCCGGACCGACGCGAACGGGAAAAACCTTGGGCTTGGGAATCAGGGCTTCACGCTGATCGTGGGGCCGAATGCTGAGGCGGACGCAAAGGTGGCCATTCAAGCGACTCAGGGAGCGAATGGTGCCACCAACGTCTGGTCCGGTACCGCCAAGCTCCGCGTCTGGAACTGGCTGCACTCGTACCTGCCTGACTCATGGTTCCTCGTGGCCAATACCGTCACAGGGACCCGCCGCCCGCTCATCAAGCAGATCGGGAAAAAGATCAGCTCGCGCATGACGGGCACGGAAGACGTCTCCGCCATCATCGACGGGGAAATCCTGTACGAGCTCTACGGCCGCCACCGCATCGCCTATGGCGACCCCGCCCTCATCTACGGCAGCGATGGTTCCACCGCTGCCTGACCAATACCCACCAAAAACTAGGGGCCGGGGACGAATCCTCTCCGGAGGCTGATTCCCCGGCCCCGCTTTCCCCCCCACAATGGCCCGCCCCATCCTGTACTGCACTGCCGCTGAGCTTCTCGCCAAGATCCCCATGGCGGATCGGGATGCCGCCGTGGACGATACTGGCAGCGGGGTGCCTGACATGGCCCTCTTAGATGAGGTCATCTCGCAGGCCTGCGACGAGGTGGATACATTTTACGCGATCCGCGGGGTGACGGTGCCGCTCAACCCGGCCATCGAACCGCTGGCCAAACAGGCGGCGATGCACATCGCGATTGAGACGCTGTACACCCGCCGCGGAGAAGATCCGACGCGGAACCCTCACCACAAGAGTCTGGAGCAGATCCGGGGATTGCTGGGACGGGTGGCAGACGGGCGGCTGTCTGTGGCATCGACGCTGCCCAATGCGTCATCCGAAATCGTGGGGCAGGTGGTGAGCGTGGAGGGCGAGCCCGCCCTGACGTATCCCGGCCCGAACCGAATCTTCATGTGACCTGACCATGCTGGCCGAAACCATCAACCGTCTGAGGACTGCACTGACGCCTCACATCGACGCCTCCGGCGGGGAGCTGATGCTGGCGACAGACCGCATGGATGCACTGATGCAGGCGGTGGCCTCTCTGAGCGCACGCTGGCAGATGATCATCTGGCTCACTGGCACGCCGCCATCCTCCCGAGAGGATGCGCGCAGCGGGCGCATCAATCTCGAAATCCACGTGGTTGTCTGCCGCCGCCCGTCACTCCCCGCCGTCCGTTCCCTGACAACGACGGATGAGACGGATGCCACCAGCCTTTACCGCCTCTGGGATGAGGTGCGCGGCATCATCCACCGGGTGCGGTTTGGCGACCTGATGAGGGACGAAGCGGGGCTCCTCCACTTCATTCCGCGCAACGGCTTTTTGGCTGCCGAGAACCCGATGGTTCTCCAATCCATCGCCATCACGCGGGAGTACATGGAGGTCAAAAAGCCTGACTCCAAGCCATCCTACAAAGAGCTTCTCTGGGCTCAATCCTCATGGATATGCCCGGTCTCCGCCGCCGTGGCGATGCCCTCCGGCACCGCCATCGAAGACTGGTGGATTTCCGCATGATCACTCAACCCTGATTTTAACCCTATCACACCATGGCCAGACAATACACAGGCAATCCTTTAGGAGACCTCACCAATCCCAGCATCGTCCTCGCCCCCGCATCGGAATTTGTGCTGGTGGAGGGAAATGCTCACGGCACCAAGGCGCGCATGGGCACCGGGTGGTTGGGGATCAACGGCACCGTTGGCACCGTGATCAAGGCAAGCGCCAAACTGATGGGCGACATCAGCGAGACGGCCGATGGAGCCTCCGGCACGCGGGCGATGTTCAGCAAAAAAAACGGGGTGGAGATGGAGCTGGAGCTTCAGCATGACCGGGGATTTCCCAGCATCCAGAAACTGGACAGGTTCCGCGTTTGGGTGGACATCGGTCAGGACGTACCGTTCCTGGCCACGTGCATCGTGACTGAGGTGAGTGCCGATAAGGGGGACGATGAGACCGCCTCCATCAAGATCACGGCGCAGTACAAGCCTGGCTTTTCGACGGCAACGTCGATGTATCGTGCGGTGTTGGACGAATTCGGACGCGTCGTCTCCTTCGAGGCTGCCACGAAGTTTGCGGCCGGCAACACGCAACCCGGCGTACTGCCCGCCGATCCGCCCGCGCTCAGCAGCACGCCGCCTGTCGGCAACACGAATCCCGGCATCGGCATCTGACCATCCTGACGCATGGAATCCATCCGCCAAGACATCCGGGAAGCGGCGCTCCGCGTGCAGGCTGGCCTGTCACCAACGGCCGCCTACACGACTCCATCCAATTACGAGGTGGGGCTCCTCACCGAATCCGGCGCGGAGGTCTCCACCTCCGGCACCGGTTATGCGCGGCGGACTATCAGCAGCACGGGATTCTTCGCCGTCGGGGATTCTCCGCTGGGGAACAAATGGGTGACCAACACGGGCACCATCCGGTTTCCCGCCTCCGGATCTGCGACGCTATCGTGGGGAGCCATCAAGCATGTGGCTTTGTGGAAAACGGGCGAGAGCGAGCCGCTGTTCATCTTTTCGCGAGACGACTCCGAAAGCGTGCTGACGGGTGGGAGCTACACAGTGGCCCCGGACGATCTGCAACTCCTGGATAACATCATCTGATGGGCGCTCACTCCGCGTGGAACTACTGGCTGCCGCGTGCCACCGGGAATCCGGTGCTGACCGTGGCAGCCAGTTATTCCCTGCGGGCAGGTGGAACGGTTGAGTACGTGGGTGGGGTGCCGGGTGGACGGGTGCCGAGCGGCAATGTGATAGTGCTGGCAAGGCCGGACATGTTCCGGATGGACACGGAGACAGACGAGCCCGCGGCCTATCTGCCGATGGAGCGGAGGAACTGGGGCACCGCATGGGCGACAGCGGAAATCGGGTGGGGAGAGGTGCTTTCGGTAGAGGCTCCGATGAGGGCGGAGGCAGGCAGCCACAGGACAGCGGTGGGGCAACTGGTCGGAGGATGGGTGGAAGATCCGGAGGGAATGATTACGGTGCGGTGCATCGTGGAAATGGCGACGGCTGACGATCTGCCGGAGACGGGCGATCACTTTTTTTACAGCGGCAAGAGGTACAGCGTAACGGAGGTGGTGCCTGAGGACGCCATGGGGGAGAGCAAAACACTGACGGTTTCCGGCCGTCATTGGCCGAACTGCAACCGCACCATCACCCCGCCCAATCTGCCGTCACCCGGCAGCCTGATCTGATTTCCATGAACAAGCAACCACCCCCCACTATCACGAGTCGCGAACTGGCCAATCAGGCCATGCAGGCCAATCGCGCCGCCCGCCTAAAGGCATCCGAACGAGGAGGTCCGGAGACGGAAATGGAAATCCTGTTGGCCGCGCACGAGCCGCCAGAGATCGCGGCTGGTGAGCTGAGCTGCATGTCGGCTGGCATCGCTGAACTCATGAGGCGGAGGCGGATGATTGAGGAAGAGATCACGCCGGAGGAGCTCATCTACATCTTTCGTTACCCGGTCTCGGCTTGGGCCTATCTCAAGCAGATCAAGGAGCCTCAACAGACGACATCGGAGGAGTGGAAGTGCGAGATCTTCACGCTGTCCTTGATGCTGGACAAGCAGGCGCTGGAGCAGTGCTCCGCGTGGGTCACTCGCGAGCTGCACCATTTTTTCGGCTTGCCGGAGGCGAGCCCTCCGGAGGAGCCGAGTCAGCCTCAAGTGGATGCGAGGGCAGTAGAGCCGGATGGTGGATGCGAGCCGTCGAAGGCATCCTCGCCAATTACGGACACAGCGTCCCTGCCGGTGCCGATCCCGTGCGATGGGCCGTCTGGAGATTCCCCCTCAACTCCTACCTCGCCCTGATGCCCGCGGCGCTTGAGAGAGCCGGGGTGGAACTGCCAAAACACTACGCCATCCGCGAGGGTCTCTCCGCCGCTAACGCACTCAAGAAGGCCACCCGCAAAACCCACACCGTGATCTAAGCCATGGCCAGTTGGACCGCTGCACTCAAGCTCACCCTCAACTCCAGCTCCGTAACGGCTGGACTGCGGACGGTGACGGGAGGGATCGGTGGGGCCATCAACTCCATGGGCAAGCTGGCCAGCGCCGGCACTGCGGCGGGCCAGCGCATCGCTGGCGCACTCAAGGGCGCTGGCGACGTGCTGTGGAAACTCCCTCAGCAGGCGCAGGCCTTGGGTGGCATCCTCGCAGGCATTTCCGGTCCAATGCGGCTGGCGGCTGAGGCGGAGAGCACAGCGGTAGCGTTTGGTGTGCTGGTCGGTTCTGCGAAAGAGGCGGAGAGGGTGCTGGCGGATCTGAGGAAGATCGCGGATTCGTCCCCGTTTGGCTTCCAAGAGGTAGCGAGCGCGGGCCGAAATCTTGCGGCCTTTGGCATTGAAGCCCGCGATGTGGCGGCAGTCACCGGAAAGCTGGCGGATGTGGCATCTGGCGTGGGGGCACCCCTGACGGAAATCGCGCTGTTGTACGGCAAAGCGCGAGTCTCGCAGAGGCTGATGAGCGAGGACATTGACCAGTTCATTGGCCGAGGCGTCAACATCCTCGAAATCCTCGCGAGCATCACAGGCATTGCCGCCGGTCAGATTCGGAACATGGCCAGCGAAGGTAAAGTCACTTTCCCCCTTTTGGAGCAGTCCATTAACAAGCTGACCGTGGCTGGGGGGAGGTTTTCGGGGATGATGAAGACGATGAGTGAGACAACAGAGGGACGGTTCTCCTCGCTCAAGGACGCCATCGACGGAGTGCTCATTAAGCTGGGTACTCCGATCAACGACGCGCTCCGGCCCCTAATGGTGGACTTGGCGGGGATGGCAGATGGACTGAAACCGAAGATGGAAGCGATTGGGAATGCGCTCAGGGATGCGTTAAATTACGGATTCCAAATCATCCGGGACGGGAAAGTGGGGGATCTTGTGACCGGTGGATTGAGGGCGGCCGCGCTGACGTTTTCCGAGCTGATGATGAAGGCGCTGGATCTGGTGCAACAGAAGCTGAAACAGCTCGCCATCATTCTCAAGGCGTCACTCACCAATGACGTGCAGGGAGGCTATGAGGCGGGACTTCGGTTACAGGAACTGGACGCAAAAGGTCTAGGAGCATCGAACCTTGGAGACCCAAACATCAACGCGGAGGCGGAGCAGGCCCGGTCCGCATACAAGGCCCTGACTGCGGAAATCAGCAAGTCCGCTCAGCAGGCGCAGGCGAAACGCACGGCTGATGAGCAGGCAGGCAGAGCCAAGAGAGAGGCGGACAACGAAGAGGCCAAGGCCAAGGATCTGGCAGCCAACGTGGCGAGGAGCACCGCGGCCATCGAAGCGCAGAGGAAGCGGCAGGATGCGATGACGGGTCTGAAGGGGGGGGCGGCGGCCGCTACGAGATTCGCCATGGGGACCATCGGCAACCTGACGGCCCGGACAAAGGCTGGGAGGGATTTGTTGGGAGCGCCGGTGGATAACGGCCGTGGGAGGTTCTCCGACTTGGGCAACATCCAGAGCCGGTATTTGTCAGCGGACCGAAAGACGAGGGGCTCATTCGACGAGTTTGCAAAGAAGTCGATGGGTATGAATTTCGATAAGCTCAGCGTGGGCGAGCGTGCGGCCGTCAAAGCCGCCGATCCGACCATGGGAGGCAAGGTGCAGCCCGGCAGCCGAGCGGACCGGCTGGCAGCCATTCAGCAAGGGCAGGAACGGGCCAAGGCCGCCGTTGCTGGGCAGAAGGAGGAAAGCGCGAATTTCCAGAAAGCAGCCATGGCCGTCCTTCAGGCGCTTCCTAGCATGGAGAAGAACATTGCAAGACTCGCCGCCCCATGAGTAGCCAACGCCGCCTCTATCGACGCTATGACTCGCTGGTCTGGGAGTCCTATGCCGAGCGCCGCACTGGCCCGGGCCAATGGGATGAGATCAGCGGCCGCATCTACATGCCACAGGCGACGCCGGCAGCGGCCCGGGAGGCGCTTATGGGCAAGCGGCTGGCGATTGGCCTGGGATTTTTCGTCGATGGGGACTCGCTGGACACGGCCTATGCGGGCGGGGGACAGGTGATAGCGAGCGTGAACCTCAAGGGGCTGTTTGCGAGGAAGACGACGCGACGGGATTTGACGAAGCTGGAGGAGCGGTTCTGGGCAAGCGGCAGGGTCAGTGCGCCCGGTTGGAACCCGGCGGTGACCTATGAGAATCTCAATATCAAGCTGCCGGCCGTGGCGTTTGAGGTGGTGACGTTTTCCGAGCTGGCTCCGGACATGGGGCTGATGGGCAAGACGACATCGTCGCACTGGTCTGTCGGGGCTACGGGAGGATTCCCGCCGCCGCCGCCGTACCCGTTCCTCTTCGACGGGGACGGCATCGAGACCCACGCCAATTACCCGGACAACTGGTGGATGGACATCCTGCCATCTGAGGAGATGGGGCCTGTAAATGGCCTAGGACCGGCAAAGCTCTACGCGGTGACCTACCGGTTCACCTATCAATTCCGGCTCACTCCAGGCTGATGATCCTTCGTCGCCTGAAAGCACTTGAGGAAAGGATCGCTCAACTGGAGGCCACGCAGATCCGCGTCATCGCAGGCCCCGGCATCCACCTGGACCCACACCCCTCCGGGATCGTGGTGGTGGCCGTCAATTTGGAGCAGGTACGCGGAGGACTCGCCGCCCCGCCGCCCCCGCCAGCAGAAAATTCAGAAAAGCGGCATAAATAGGTTGACGAGATGCGGCGTGGTGGTATGGGTGGGGTGTTGCCACTAGGCAACGCAAAACCCCAAATCCCCACACCAAGATGAACATCAGGCCCGTCAATCCAAAGTACCAACCCCTCATCGACATCATCGTTTCCCCCAGGCGTCTCCCTGAGGGGATGAAGCTGGTGAGGATGTCTCGCAAAGACGCCGAGTGGGCGGGGATGGCCCCCGCCGTGGCTGGCGGATGGGTGGCGACGCGGCAGCCATGCGAGGCCAATCCGATGCACCCCAGCGGCCACATCGCTCTCGTTCCGGAGTCATGGAGCACAGGTCAAAACGTCAGGCTTGAGGAGGTGCAGGAATGGTGGGCAAATGGCTACGAGTGGGAAGATGCCGTCGCCAAAATTGGAGCGTTTCCCCCAGCCTGAGCCCCAATCACTTCCCACCCCAACCCTAAATCCCCATGAAAATTCCATCTCGTTGGACCACGGCGGCGATCAAAAAGGCCTTCGCCGAAGGCACGGAAGAACGCACGATCAATGGACGAAAGGTCCGGATCGTGACCGATCCAGCCCTGAAACTTGCCCTGACATCGGCCCCTAAGGGGAAGCTGCACGAGGTAATGCAACCCGGGCCTTGGCTCTCGAAAAATGAATTGGAGGTCCGTCTGGTCGGATGAAAACCAGAGCTGAGTATTACCGGGAGCCCGGCACAGGGCCGGGACCGGGGAAGCCGCTTCCCATCCCGCCATCGCTCGCAGCGAAAATCGAGGCCGTAAGACAGGCCCGATCGCAATGGGGATACCCGCTGTCAGTCGGGGATTTGGCTTCGACGGCTCTCGCCGCGAGGTGCGGAGTCCATCGGGACACGGTGGGACGCTGGCTGAGGGGCATTGACCGCCCCGCCCCCGCCCATCACGAAACGGTGGAGAGCTGGTGCCGAGAGGTCATGGCGGCAGCGGCCCAACTGGCGCAGACACCGGCCCGCACAGTGTCCCGACAGGCAGACTGGAAACGTGCGAGGAGTGCAGGGAGATCAGTGGGCCGCCCCGCATGGGCCTGCCCGGATTGCGGTGGGGGAGAGCGAAAAAAAACGGCAGCCGGCCTGCGAGTCTGCGCGGTGTGCAACCCCCGGAAAAAGGCGGGGACCTGAGCCCGCGCACACCCCGCGCCCCGCCCGCGCGGTTACAGCGCAACCCCACCTTTGACCCTATTCACGCTTTTCCGCGGGGTGGTTCACGAATTTCGCGGCGTTACATCGATG
>QQNF01000063.1 GCA_003402705.1 Verrucomicrobiota bacterium
GTGGGGGGGGGGGGGGGGGGGGGGGGGGGGGGGGGGGGGGGGGGGGGGGGGGGGAGAGGGGGGGGGGGGGGGGAGGAGGGGGGGGGGGGGGTGGGGGGGGGGGGGCGGGGGGGGGGGGGGGGGGGGGGGGGGGGGGGGGGGTGCGGTGAAGGAGCGGGTGTTGCCGGAGGTGGTGATGCCGGTGGTCTGGACGGACCATGAGAGGAGGTCGGGGGAGGACTGGAGGATGACGGCGGGGTCGGAGGTGGACCATGTGAGGATCGGGGCGTTGCTGGCTCCGCTGGTGGCGACGGAGAGGACTGGGACTGGGACTGGGGCGGGGGCGGGTTTGCTGGACGCGGCCATGGGGTCGGTGCCGGCGTTGTACTCAGCGAAATTGAGGAAACCGTCGTTGTCGGAGTCGTCGGCTGGGTTGGAGGCTCCGGTGAGGGCGGCCCATGAATCGCTGACGCCGTCGTTGTTGGCGTCGGGGATGGGAGGGGCGGCGAGTGGGCCGGGGGTGGCGAAGGAGTAGGAGGCGGAGGAGATGGGGCTTTGGCGTGAGCCGTCGCGGACGAAGGCGCGGATGGTGGCTGGGCCGGCGAGGGCGACGATGCCGTCGGCGGAGGCGGTGAAGCCTGCGGGGCCTTCGATCCAGACCGTGCCGGAGGAACCGGGGCTGACCCTGACGGAGAAGGAGGAACCGGGGGGCGGGGCTTCCTGGGTGCCGGGAGGCGGGGAGAAGACGGGAGGGGCGATGGTGCCGGGGGTGGCTCCGGAGAGGAGTCGGAAGCTGCTGGCGGCGTCGATCTGGTTAGGGAGAGTGAACGCGGCTGGGGACGGGAGATTGACGATGGAGGAAGAGATGGCGGCGCTGAGGCCGGTAGGGGGGCCGGAGTCGGTGCGGAAGTTCACCTGACGTGCGATGCCGGCGGGGAGGATGGAGACCGACCAGTCGCCGACCCGCTGGCGGTGGACCTCGGAGGGTTGGGGGTCAACGAGTGGTTCGTGTTCGAAGAAGAGGACGTTGGAGGTGACGGGGAGGGAGGCGGTTGGGGGCGGGGCTGGGAGATTGGTGGGGGTGTAGGAGGTGCCGTTCCATGCGAGACGCTGGAGGGATTCCGAGCCTGAGGCCGAGCGGCGGAGAGATAGGAAAGAAGTGGGGCCCAGGGGGAGGAGGGCGGCGGCGGGGCCGCCGACGGTGCCGAGATTCTGGAGGAGGACGGGTGCGGTGGTTGGGGAGGCGGCGTTGAAGCGGTAGATCCGGATGGAGTCGTCGGCGAAGGAGACGGCGAATTCGTGAGAGCCGGCGGTTTCGAGCGGGACGATGGAGCGGATGACGGTGCCGAGACTGTGGCTGGAGGGAGAGCCGAAGGAGAAGACCCCTGCGGCTTCCGAGGTGGGGTAGAAGACGAGCGTCGAGCTGACGTCGGGCACCCATGTGATGAGAGTGGCGTTAGGGAGGTAGAGCCGGGACGTCCAGCGGCTCTGGGCCTGGATGCCTGTTAGGGAAATGAGAGAGCCCTGAGCGGCGGTGGAGGCGAGCTGGATGCGGAGAGTGGCGGCGACGCCTGCGCCGTTGGAGAGGAAGGCTGGGCGGATGCCGTCGGTAGAGGTGAATGAGAAGGGATTGCCCTCGCGGATGCCTGCGTAGGCGGGGAGGGACCAGAGAGCGCCCCATGCCGGGGCGGAGAGGGACGAGTGCCCGCCGGAGCCGGAGGTGCGGCCGACGAGGACGCCGCCGGGGTTTCCGGGGACTGCGTGGCGGAAGGGTGCGAGGACGAGCGGTTCCGGGCCGTCCGGGGAGAAGACCACGTCGGGAGTTCCGGTGGGGTCGATGACGCGGACCTGGTTGAAGGCAGGGCTGGTTAGGAAGATGGCGGGGAAGGCGGCGTTGATGGCCGGGGTGAGGGCCATGCCGGTGGCGGCGGGGATGCCGGAATCGCGCTGGGTCCATTGCGGGTTACCAGTGGCGTCGACGAGACCGATGCGGAGATTGCCGGTGACGGAGTCGTAGAGGACGGCGTCGCGACGGGAATCGTTATTGAAGTCGGCGGCGGCGGACCATGTGGGGCCGTGGCGGTGGATGAAGGCGGCGGACTGGGCCGAGGCGAGGGCGGGGGCGAGGGCCGCGGCGAGGGATAGGCAGTGCAGCGATTTCATTCGGAGTCGGGGATGGAGACGATGCCGCAGTCGAGGACGGTGTCGATTTCGCCTGGGGCTTCTTCAGAGGAGGAACGGTAGCGGACGAGGTAGTAGTGATAGGATGCGCCGAACTCGACGGGTTGGCTGTCGACGAGGTAGAGTTCGCCGAGGTCGAAGATGCCGTTTTCGCGGACGAGGACGCGGACGTAGGGGTCGGCGATGGTGGTGGCTGCGGAGTCGGGGGTATTGGGAGAGAAGTCCCAGTCCCAGATGGAGTTGGTGAAGACGATGCCTTCGCGGAGCGGGGTGGTCTGGATGAGACTGCCGGGGGATCCGTCGGGGAGGATGGTCTGGCGGTAGAGGACGAAGGGGAGGATGGAGCGGGAGCCTGAGGCGGTGGGGAAGGGCGTGAGGACGGCTTCCGGGGAGTCGCCGAGGCCGACGGATTGATAGGAGAAGTTTGGGATGGCGGCGTAGGAACCGGAGAACTGGACGGTGCCGATGCGGATGCCGACGGGGTATTCCTCCATTTCATCGAGGGTGATGGTGCTGCGGGCGGCGACGGAGCCGGGGAGGACATCTGGGAAGTAGACGGCTCTACCGAAGTAGGGGACGCCTGGAGGGAGGGGTCGGGCGGGCCATGCGACGGTGGAGTCGGCGGGTTGCTGCCACGTGAAGACGCGTTTGGAGCTTTCGGATTTGGTGGAGTCCTTGATGCCGATGGCTTCGACCCAGACGATGTATTCCTGGTTAGGGGCGACGGCGAATTCGAGGGAGAAGATGGAGTCGGTGCCGTCCTTGGCGAGGTCGGGGAGCTCGTAGGCGGCGATGGCCCATGCGTTTTCGTCGGTTTCCGCGCCCTGGCGGCGGAATGAAATCGAGTAGGGAGCGGCTGGGGGGATGGCTGTGGCGCTAGCGGTGAGGGGAGGGGTGATGCCGTTTTCCTTGGCGGCGAGCCAGACCCGGAAGTTTTTGACGCCGGGGCGCGGGCAGAACCAGCGGACGGACATGGCACCTGCGTCGGTGGAGGCAGGTTGTTCGAGGACGGGCGTGCCTGGGTCGGGGAGGAGCGTGACGCATTTGATGAGGACGAGCGGGCTGGGGTTGCCGCTTTCGTCGAAGGCCTGGAGGTAATAGCAGAGCGTGGCGCCCTGGGGTGGGAGGACCGTGTCCTGACTGGAGACCTCGAGGGTATCCGGGGCGGGGATGGCGGCGATGCCGGAGAGGTGGAGTTCCATGGGGCCGTTGTCGACCTTGCGGTAGATGCGCCATTCCTTGGTGCCGGGGGGGAAGAGCCCGACGATGACGACTGGGGAGGTTTGGGAAGCACCTTCCGGGCTCGGGTCGTGGAGACAGGGGCAAGTGGCGGGTTGGATAGGTAGGAGGAAGGCGCGCCATGACTGGGCGGCGGCGGGCCATGAGCGGACGCCGAAGGTGACGGAGGCTCCGGAGGCCTGGGCGAGGGCGGCGAAGGACCATGCGCCGCCGGCCTGGGGGCGGTTCTGGATGAGGATGGAGCGGTTAGGGGCGAGAGCGGCTCCGAGGTCGGCGCGGACGACATTATTGCCGAGATGGGTGACGGAGGCGATGGCGATGGCGGAGAGGAGATTGGCGTCGGTGGCGTTGTCCGGGTTGAGCGAGGAGGCGGAGAGACTGCCGGTGTCGAAGAGGAATTCGGTGCCGGAAGTTGCGCCGGAGGCGAGAGTCTGGAGTGGCGAGGCGGCGAGGTTCGAGAGACAGAGGTGGAGATCGACGCCCTGGCAGCGGATGGTAGCGCGGGCAGCGGTGGAATCGAGTTCGATGGAGACCTCGGAGGTGCCCGGGCCGAATTTGATAGGGCCGATGGGGACGGCCTGCTGGGAATCGGCGGGAGTGACAGAGAACGAGACTGCTTCGACGGAAGGGTCGCGGCGGATGCAGCGGAGACGGATGCGGTTGAGACGGGCGAGGTCGCCGGACTGGCCGGTGAGCGGAGGGCGCTGGAAGGTGGTGGCGGAGAGGAATCGGGCGGCGAAGATCGGGCAGTTCTGGTGGACGAAGCCGCGTGGAGCGGAGGGGCCCTTGCGATCGCGGAAGGCGCCGAAGGCTGGAGGGCTGGGGGCGGACATGACTGGGCCGCAGAGCGAGTCGTGGACGGCGCGGACGGCGTACCAGCGGGTTTTGCCGGCGTCCGGGTCATCGGCGGTGAGGACATTGTCGACCCAGACGATGCGGTTGGCGGCGTCGGGCGAGTGGGAGACGAAGACGGGGGTGAGGGTGGCGAGACGGGCGGGGTTTTCGAGATCGTTGAGGGCTTCCGGGTTGGTGACGTTGTCGGTGGGGCGGCCGCGGTAGATGGCGTAGCGCTGAGTGGTGCGGCCGGGGATGGCGGGGTCGGCGTTGTTGTTAGAGGACCAGCGGAGAACGATGCGGCGCTCGCCTTTGAAGGCGCCGGAGGTGAGGACTTCGTCGGAGGCGGTGAGGTCCGAGGGGACGTCTGGCGGGATGGTGCGGCAGGAACGGCCGAGGGCGCGGGAGGAAGGTTCGGAGTCGCGGCCGAGGAGGTCGCGGGCGGTGAGGTAGTAGTAGAACTGGAGCCCGTCGGAGAAAGAAGGATCGCGGTCGGCGAAGAAGAACGTGGAGGGGTCGCCGGAGACTGGGGAGAAGTCGGCGGCCTGGGCGGCGTCCATGAGTTTGGCGGCCGGGATGGGGGAGATGGAGGCGAGGGCGTAGGCTGTGGGGTTGGCGGCGGCGAAGGATTTGAGCTGGGCGAGGGTGGGGTTGGCGGAGAAGCCGGTGCGGTCGGCGGAGGATTTGAGGATGCGGTGGAGGATGAAGCCGGTGGTGTGGTGGAGCTGGCGGCGGAGGGCGTCGGGGACCGACCAGCGGAGTTTGATGGTGAGGTCGCCGGAGGGGGTGAGGTCGGGGACCTGGATGGCTGGGGCTGGGGTGGTGAGAGGGATGCCTGAGCCGGGGGTTAGGGTGACCCGGCCGAGAACATCGGCGTCGGCGTTGGTGACGGGGTCGTGGCGGCGGAGTTCGATGGTGGAGGGATTGCCTTGGGGGATGGGGCCGGCCCATGCCTGGCCGAGGGCCATGCGGAGGGCGGGTTGGGTGATGGCCATCTGGCGGAGGGCGGTGGCGGCGGAGGGGAAGTCGGCGGCTCGCTGGAGGGCGCGGGCGATTTTGGCGGCGAGCGGGAGGGCGGCGAGATCGGGGGCGAGGGAGTTGTCAGGGCGGATATCGGTGGCGCGGGGCTGCCATGTGGCGAGGAGCGTATTAATTTCCGTGGTGATGGCTGAGGCCGGGAGCCCGAGGGCGGCGGAGCGCGCGAGGAGGAGAGAGATGGCGGGTTCGTCTTTGACGGATTGGACGACGGCGACGCGGGAGAATGGGCCTGAGCTGTTAGGCTGGAGCCAGACTGAGACGGCCATGGAGGCAGGGAAGACGGGGGCTGGGGGAGACCAGACCACGTAGGCCATGTCGGGCGAGGCGGCGTTGAGTTTGATGGACGTGCCTGCGGTGATGAGGGCGTCGAGCCTTGCCGGGGCGGCGCGGGCGACGGCGGCGAGGAGGGCGAAGAAAGAGATGAGGAGGAGACGTTTCATGGCGGCGGCGCGGTTGAGCGGCAGGGCCTCAGAGGTCGTAGTCGAGCTTGAGTGGCGGCGACTGATTTTTGTTCAGACGGAAGTAGAGCGTGAAGGTTTTGTCGAATTCGACGGAGAACGGATCGATACCGACCTCGATGGTGAAGTTGGCGGAGGCCTGGCCTGCGAGGGTGGCGTTTTTGAGGGCGTCGAAGACGGATTGGCCAGGGAGTTTGGCGATGACGACGGCGGCGGTCATGTCGAGGGTGGCACCGATGTCACAGATGCAGAGGACCTCACCGGAGATGGAGAAGGTCTGGCGCATGACGGGAGCGAGGGAATTGCCCCGGTAGAAGACCCCGTAGCCTGAGCCGGCACCGGCCTTGATGTTGAGGAAGCAGGATGGGGGGATGCCGATGAGACTGTTGACGCTGATGGCACCGGCACCGTAGGCGTAGATTCCGTAGAGCGGTTTGGCGGAGCTAGGGAGACCGAAGTCCGAGCCGGGGGAGGCTTGACCGGCGCGGGTGAGGGTGGCTCCGACGGAGGGGTCGGTGCGGGTGAGGACGTCGGGGTCGCAGGTTTTGCCGAGGAAGACGGCGGCATCTAGGTCGGCGACGTCGGATTTTCCGGCGGCCTTGCCGTAGAGGTAGGCGTCGTTAGCGCCGAAGCCTGCGCCGAGTTCGAGTTTGGTGATCTTCAGGCCCTGGAAGTCGAGTTCGCCGTCGATGCCGAAGCGTCCGGCGAGGCCGACTGGGATGCCTGAGGAATCGAGGGAGACCTTGAGGGCGGCTTCGAGGGTGGTGGGGGATCCGCTGATGGTGGTGGTGGTGGCGGCGGAGATGGTGACATCGGCGGCGGCGCCGCCGGCGAGACGGCAGGCAGCGCCGGGGGTGTCGGAGTGGAGGTCGCGGATGAGGAGAGAGGCGTCGAACTTGGTTTCGTCCGGGACCTTCATGAGGAGCTTGGCGTCGAGGCGGAGCTCGCTGAGGGAGTCGCCATTGATGCGGGCGTAGCCGGTGATTTTGGCGGTTTGGATAGGGCTGTCGGCACCGCCGCCGAGCGCGCCGTTGGCTTTGGCGAAGATTTCCGCGCCGAGAGCGCCGGTGGCGTCGGCGGCGGCGCGGTTGATGGCGGAGAGGAGGGAATCGGTGGCGTCGCGGAGGGCGTCGTGGAGGGGAGTGAGGTGGATGCGGAGGATCTGCTGGAGTTCTGCTGCTTCGTCGCGGCCGAGGAACTGGTCGATGACGGCGCTGGCGAAAGCGGCTTTGAAGGCGGCTTCGCCGGAGGGGCCGGGGAAGGCGGCGGGGAGGTTAGGGCCGTGGATTTCGTGGAGGACGGCGAGGGCCTGCTGGACGGCGGATTCCCATTCCGCGGAGACGGGTAGGATGGATTCGACGGAGGTGGCGAGAGGGCCGTTGAGGGCGCTGGTGGCGATGCCGGAGATGTCGCCCTGGAGGGCGGCGAGGAGGGAATCGAGCTGGGTTAGGGTTTCGGAAATATTGTCCGGGATGGGGACATCGGCGATGCCGCTGATGGCGGAGACGGCGTCGGAGATGTGTTTGGCGTCGGCGAGGGCGGAGCGGAGATCGGCGACGACCCTGACTGCGCCGGAGGGCGGGCCGCCGGAGGAACCGACGATGGAGGAGAGGGCGGAGCGGAGCGGCTGGCCGGAAGCGCCGAGATTGGCGAGGACGATGCCGAGTTGCGTGCGTGCGGCGGCTTCGGTGAGGGAGGCTTGATAGAGTTGAGCGGCGACGGGGTCGGTGAGGGACTGGACGGGAGGCTGAACGAGGTCGCGGAGATTGTCGGAGAAGGCGTCGTCGAGATTTGAGATGTTTGAGAGGACCGAAGAGAAGTCGATGCCGAGATTGGAAGAGAGTTTGGATAGGAGAGAACCGCCAGCGCCGGCGAGTTCGCCGTAGAGGGAGGAGACGTTGAGCTGACTGAGACCGGAGGAGAAGTCAGCGCCGAAGCTGATGTCGGCGGTGGCTGGGGTGATGGATTCGATGCGGGCTTCCGGGGTGACGATGAAGAGGTTTTTGGAGAGCGGGGAAGTGGAGGAGAAGCGGCGGTCGGAGGCGGACCATGAGATGGGGAAAGTGAAGTCAACGAGGCCGAGCCAGTTTTTGCGGGCGGAGAGCGGGTAGTTGGTGCGATACTGGGCGATGGAGATGCCGGGGGGAGCGCCGGTATTGGACGGGTCGAAGTCTGCGGAGGTGAGGGCACCGCTGGCGTCGTCCGGGCCGATGAGGATGGTGGAGACGACGGCGGGGTTAGGGTCGGGGGAGGTGTGGAGGTGAGCGCGGAGGTTTTCGAAGAAGGGGACGTCGATGGTGCCGGCGAGATTAGCGAAGCCGGTGAGCGGGGCGTTGCCGGGGCCGGGCCAGCGGTTGAGATAGGCTTCGGTGGCTGGCGTCAGGGAGTAGGTGGTGGATCCGGGTCCGGCTAGGGTGACGGAGGAAGGGACGGAGAAGCGGGAAGTGAGGCCTGAGCCAGCGGCATCGGCGTCGGCTTTGGCGACGAGTGAGCCGTCGGTGCCGCGGAAGCCGAGCGTGCCGGCGAGCCATGGATTGGAGCCGCCGAGGGAAGGGAGCTTGGCTTGGCAGCCGAGTTTGAGGAAGCCCTGGGTGGCGTCGGCGCAGTTGGCGGGCTGGGCGAATTCGAGGACGAGCGGGCGGACGAGCGTGCCCCAGTAGGTGAGGGTGAAGTCCGGGGAGGGGCCGAGGGAGGCGGATTTGAGACCGCCGCGGCAGTTGAAGAGGAGACTGGCGAAGTCGAGGGAGAAGTGTGAGGCGCGGGAGGCGGCGGCGTTGGTGCCGACGGTGAGGCCGCCGTCGATGGCGGAGTCCGAGTTGGCGTTGTCGAGGTAGGCGAGACGGAGATTGCGGAGGGAGACATCCATTCCGTAGATGCGCTTGGTGAGCGTCAGGGGGACGGATTCGTGTTTGCCGCTGACGCCGCCCAATCTGGTGTAGTATTTCGAGGCGTTGGTGAGCCCGTAGGAACCGGTGGAGACCCCGGCGATGATGCTGATGGCGGAGGCGTTGCCATTGGACATGCGGAGATTGAGACCGGCGTAGTCGCCGTTGCCGATGCGGTAGGCGTTGGTGCCGGGGACTTCCGAGGTGGCGACGTTGAAGCCGGCGAAGTGGAGCGTGGCGGCGCGGTTTTTCTGGGCGATGGCGGCGGTGGCGGCGTCCGGGGTTCCGGTTGGCGAGCGCCATGGGAGGTGATTGCCGGGCATGTAGAACGAGCCCGAGGTGAAGGGCCCGGTGTTCTGGGCGAAGAGGAACCCGTTGACACTGCCCCAGCGGAGGGTGTGCGAGCCGAAAGTGACGGAGGCCTGGAGCCCGCCGTTTTCGGTGAAGGCGAGCTTGTTGCCGGCTGGGATGCAGTTGATGGCGCCGGGGCCAGCGGCGGGGATGGGAGGGTCGCAGGCGGCGGCTTCGAAGCAATCGCGGCCGTAGCGGATGAGGAGCGGGGAGAGACCTTCGATGGCGCTGGCGGCGGTGACCTTATCGCTGGCGATGGAGAACTGGCCTGGTGAGGCGAGGGCGAGACTGTTCCACTGGACGGGGATGCCGTTAGGGAAGTGGGTGAGGAAGCTGCCTTCGCGTTTGGGGCGGAGGGAGAGCGAGCGGATGGACGCGCCGCCGTCGGGAGCGGATTCGACGAAGGCGGCGGTGGCGATGGCTGGGAGTTCGATGAAGCGGTGGACTTCCTCGTTGGAGTTGTGGCGGAGAGCGGCGGGATTGGCGGCGCTGGCCGGGCCGATGTCGTTGAGACGGTCGAAGATGCTGGCTTGTTTTTCGCGGACGTAGAGGATGTCGACGGGGGTGAAGGTGAAGCGACCTGAGCCGAGGAGGAAGGTGAGGGAATTGGCGGTGAAGATCTGGGGGACGCGTTCGAGGCAGATGCGGATGCGGTTTCCGGCGTTGCCGATGGAGGGGTCTGAGACGGGGATGAGGGCGGATGTTAGCGGGACGAGGCCGGCGGAGGTGATTTTGGTAGTGAGCCGGCGGCGGCGCGGGGTGGACTCGTAGGTGAAGCCCATGCCGCGCGGGAGGAAGAGCGTGTAGCCGTAGGATTGGGCTCCGTTGGTGGTGAGGGAGATGGGGCCGCGCTGGAGGGTGGTGTTGTTGATGGCCTGGCGGTCGGGGAAGTCGGGTGCGGTGACGCCGATGAGAGCGCCGGGCTGAGTGAGGTGGAGGTCGCCGTTGAAGGCCATGTGGAGTTCCTGCATGTTCAGGGTGAACGTGTGCAGGGTGCCGGGGATGGTGCCTCCGGTGGCGGCGAGTTGAACCGGGCCGCGGACGCGGAAGCCGGCTTCGGTGGGGGCGACGGCGGTGCCGGCGAAGTCGTTCTGGAGGGCGGAGAACGTGGTGAGGAGCGGGCCGAAGCGGATGTTGCCGGTGAGGCCGGCGAGGTATCTGGTGAAGGCGAGGTGGTTGTCGAGTTCGAGGGATTGGTCGTCGCTATGGCGGACGCTGATGCGGCAGGTGTGGAGGGGAAAAGGGTCGAGAGTGGTCCAGTCGGAGGGGAGGACGTCGAGCGTGACGTTGAGGGTGGTTTCAGCGGGGACGCGGAGTGCGCCGGACTGGGCGAACTGGGGGAGGGAGACTGACTGATTGGTGGCGCTGCCGGAGAGGGTGAGGTCGGTGTTAGTCGCGGAGTTGGTGAGGGAAACGACGACGGGGATGAAGGTGTTGGTGGACTGGGGGGAGGTAGCGAGCCAGTTGTCGTAGCGGCGGACGGTGAGGGAGACGTCGAGTTTGAAGGCGTTCTGGCCGGGTTGGGAGCGGATGATGTTATTCTTCTGGAGGGTGGCGGAGGAGACGACGGCTATGGTGAAGTCGTCGGCGGAGGCCGGGTTGAGTTCCGGGAAGTGCCAGATGCGGCGCCATTCCTCGTCGTGGGCTGATTGGAGAGTCATGCCTGCTCCGGAGTCGCGCCAGAACTGGCAGCGGAGCCGGTAGCGGGTGCCGGGGAGGAGCCGGGTGAGAGGGACGAGGTCGGCGGAGATGGTTTCGGTGCGGTTCAGGGGGTTGAAGGAGAGGTTGAAGCCGACGGTGCGGGCGATGGTGAAGACGGTGCCGACGCCACCGGAGGCGGTGCGGATGAGATGGGCGGCACCGGTGGTTTCTTCGATGAGGGAGAAGCGCCATTCGCAGACGGCGGATTCGGCCTGGCCTGCGGATTTGGAGAAGTTCCAGACGGTGCGTGCGTGGAGGGCGTCGCGGTCGAAGCCTGGGTTGGCGTTGGCGGCGTCGGAGGCGATGAGGTCGCCGGTGAATCCGTCGTACTGGAGACTGGTGAGGGAAGGGGAGATGGAGGCGTGAGCGGAGACGAGCGAGAGGGCGGCGAGCAGCGCGGCAAGGAGGAGGAGCCGCAGAGGGGTCGGGGGCTGCAAGACATTCATGATGTGGGAATCATGAAGACCGGGAGCGGCCGTGACTAGTCATATTTTGCGGTGTACGGGGTCGCGGATGGCCTTGAATTCGGGGTCATCCGTGAGGCGGGGCCGGGTGGTGGCGTAGGGGAGGAGTGCTGTTGCCGTGAGGGTGGCGGCGAGAGCAACGATTTTTATGAATACGACCCGTCGCCGACTGTTGAGTGCGAGTGCTTTGGCATTTCTGCTGCCGGGGAGGGTGCGGAGTGCGGAGGTGGCTCCGTCGGAGCGGGTGGTGCAGACTGGGTCGATGGGAGAGTTCCGGGTGGCGAGCGAGCTGGCGCTGAATGGCGTGCTGGGGAAGATTTCGCGGGTGGATGTGAATTTCGCCGGGCCGGCGAAGCCTAACGATCTGGCTGAGGAGGCGATGGAGCCCGGGTTGGACTGGGACCAGTGGCTGGGGCCTGCGCCGGTGGCGAAGTACAGTTCGGTGCTGTCGCCGCGGGGGGTGCACGGGCATTATCCGGCATGGCGGGAGTATGCGGAGTACGGTGGTGGCGGGATGACGGATTTCGGGGCGCACCATCTGGACATTGCGCAGTGGGGGCTGGGGATGGACGGGAGTGGTCCGGTGGAGGCGCGGCCTGCGCCGGGGGCGCTGGAGGCGTTTGCGAAGGGGCAGCCTGGAGGGATCCGGGGGACCGAGCTGAGTTATGCGAACGGCGTGGTGGTGCGGCAGGTGTCTGGTTATGGCGTGGAGTTTGTGGGGAGTGACGGGGTGGTGAGGGTGGACCGGGGGAGGTTTGAGTTGGTGCTGGGCGGGAAGTCGGTGGCGAAGAAGTCGGGCGATGAGGATCGGGTGAGTGTGGAGAGCCAGTACATGCGAGCGGAGAAGAATTTGCTAGGCGATGCGAAGATCCGGCTGGCGAAGAGCACGAATCATCTGGCGGATTTCATTGCCAGTGTGAGGTCGCGGAAGGCTCCGGTGGCGAGTGAGATTGCGGGTGGATGTACGGCGATCGGGTGCCATCTGATGGCCTTGGCGAACCGGACGGGGAAGACGGTGGGCTGGGATCCGGTGAAGCGGGAGTTGGTGGGGGGCGGGATTGATCCGAAGGAATTGACGCGGGTGTATCGGGGGATGAAGATTTAGAAGTGAGAAGTGAGAAGTGAGAAGTTAGAAGGGCTGGTGGGAGAGGGCGGGGTCGGAGGGGGGCTTGAATGGTGCCGGGCCAGCGGGCTGGCTCCGGGAAAGCGGCAGCAGGCTTCCGCAGTCCAAGGCCTTCGGCTGGCTTGTTGGGAGGGGGGCTTGAAGGGAGAGGAGGCGAGTGCGGAGGACGCCGAGCTGGGGCTCAGCGCTCCCAGGGGGCTTGAAGGGAGGCGTGCTAGCAGATGAGGATGGTGAGGCGTTTGGGGCCGTGGGCGCCGAGGACGAGGATGCGTTCGATGTCGCCGGTGCGGCTGGGGCCGGTGATGAAGGAGGTCATGCTGGGCCATGATTGGCCGTAGCGGGACTGGAGGAGGTCGAAGGCGGCGGGGAGGTCGGGGACGAGTTGGGTGCGTTTTGCGATGACGATGTGGTGAGGAGGGAGGACGGAGAGGGCGCGGCCGCCGGCGCTGCGGGAGGTGAGGACGAGCGAGCCGGTCTGGGCGACGAGGGCATCGCACTCGGAGAGGGCGGCGTCGCAGGGTTCGAGGGAGGCACCGGCTGAGGATTCGGTGAGGGTGACCGGGACGGGGCAGGAGGCGAGGAGGGTGTCGGTGAGGGCGCCGCGGTGGGAGGCGAGGTGCTGCCAGTTTTCGGAGCGGACGAGATTGGCGAAGAAGCGGGAGGCGGCGTCGAGGTCATCGAGGACGCGGGTTTCGGTGCGGAGATCTTCCGAGTTTTTGGAGAAGAGGGCGAGCCAGTCGTCGGGGGAGGGGCCGACTGGGGGGAGGGGGAGACGGGCGGCGGAGGTGGCGGAGCGTTGCGGGGAGGAGGGCGCGGGGTGGCCGGGTCGCGGGGCTGGGGTGGCGAGGGCTTTGCGGATGCGGGAGAGGATGTCGGCGCGTGCGGAGCTCATGGCGTGTGGCCTTCTTCGGCGTCCATGAGGTCGAAGTATGTCAGGATGTCCTCGCGGTCGGCGAAGCCTGCGTCGGTTTTGTTTTTGGCGAAGCCAGGGGAGGCGGAGTCGCGCCAGCCGCGTTTTTCCATGAACGTGTTCCAGACCTCGATTTGTTCGGCGTCGGGCTGACGGTCGTGGGTGAAGGCCCATGCGAGGATTTCGTCGTCTGTGCCGCCGAGGAGGACGCGGGATTTGAGGTCGTCCCAGTCGAGATTGAGGAAGCGGCAGAGACGGTCGTCGAAGGTGCGGTTTCCGGGGACGAAGCCGACGTGGTAGCCGAGGGGAAGCTGGTTGGCGGCGTCGAGCCTGATTTTGTCGATGATGCGGGCGAGGAGGAAGATGCCGCCGGTGCGGGTGCGAGGGCTGCGGATGGGGAAAGGCATGGCTGGTTAGAGTTGGAGGGAGTTAGGGGGAGAGAAGGGCAGGGATTACTGAGGTTTGGTGATTTTGGCGGCGGTGGCGGCGCGGATTTTGGGGTCGGGGATGCGTTGAGTCCATTCAGCGGCGGCGACTGGGTCGTTGCGGCCGACGGTTTCTGCGTAGCGGGCGATGGCGGCGCTGCGGACGGGAGCGGGGGGGTTGGAGTCGAGCCAGAGGTTCATGGCGTCGGGGTTGTTGGCGCGGGCGGCTTCCGAGGCGATGCCTGCGGCGGACTGGGCCTGGAGGTCGCGGTCTTTGATGTTAGAGAGGTGGGAGAAGCCTGCTTCCGGGTTGCTGGAGGCCTGGCCATTGATCCATGCGGCGTGGAGTTGGTCGCGCTGGGCGGGGTTGGTTACCTTGAGGGCGGCGGACTTGACGTCATCGGAGGAAGCGCCGGAGAAGCCGCGTTTGAGGCCATTGTCCTTGGAGAGGAGTTCGGCTTGGATTTCGGGTGGTTGGGAGCTGATCCATTTGAGGGCGGCGGGGCCGTCCTGATCGGACCATTGGCGGACGAAGTCGACGGCGCTGGAGCGTGAGGGATCGCCGTCTGGTTTGGCGAAGGCGAGGGAGACGGCGCGTTCGGGTTCGCGCATGGCGAGGCCGCGGAGGACATCGCGTTCGGCTTCGGCGCGGTCGTCTGGGTCTTCGATTTCCTTGAGGCGGGCCATGGCGGCTTCCGGGTTGGACCATGCCATGGAGCGGATGGAGTCGCGGACGGCGGCGGCGCGTTTTTCTGGGTCGGCGATGGCTCCGGTGAGTTCTGCGGAGAGGGTTGGGTCCGAGGCACCGGCGAAGTTGAGCATGGTGAGGAACTTGGCCTTGTCGTCGGTGTCCGGGAGATTCTGGAACCATGAGACGGCGGCGGGGCGGTCTTTGGAGAGCCATTCGGACATGACGGCGAAGGCGGCGATGTCGCGGATCTCTCGTTTGTTAGAAGCGGCGCGTTCCATGGCGGCGGCGGGGTCGAATTCGGCTAGCCTTGCGTAAGCGGCCATGAGCGTGGTGGCGTCGAGTGGGGAGCGGATGCGTCCGGATTTGGAGAGGTCGTCGAGGAGGGCTTCGACCTTATCGCGCGGGAGGTCCATGATGGCCTTGGAGCGGGCGAAGAGCGAGCGGATCCCGTTGCGGGTGGGTGGGGAGGCGGCGTCGAGGGCGGCGTCGGTTGGGGATTTGGCGGAGGATTTGGGATTGCGGCCGCCGGGTGGGAGGGCGCGGGAGGATTGAGGGGTGGCGACGGCGGGTTTGGTGGAAGTGAGGGATTGGATTTCGCGGCGCTGGTAGGAGTACCATGCGGCGGCGGCGGCGGAGCCGAGGAGGAAAGAGAAGAGGAGAGGGCTCCAGCGTTTCATGGGAGGGCGGTGTGAGAGGGGTCAGTTGCCGGCTGGCTGGAGGAGACGGAGCTTTTGTTCCGGTGCGAGGGCGGGGGCTTGCTGGATCCACTGGGCGGCGGCGGCGGGGTCGCGTTTGAGCCAATCGGTGGCGTATTTTTCGGTGGTGACGGCGCGGATTTCGGGGTCGTTGATGGTGGAGGCCCACATGGCGGCGCTGTCCGGTTCTTTGGAGCCGACGGAGGAAGTGAGACCGACGATGGCCTTGTCTTTTTCGTTGCCCTGGGGGAGCTGGTCGACCCAGCCGGAGGCGGCTTCCGGGTCTTTTTTGGTCCATGATTCCGCGACTGTCTGGTAGGACTGGGGGCGGTCTTCCGGTTTGACGTTAGGGAGGAAGTTGACGGCATCGGCGGGGTCGCGATCGGCTGCGCCGCGGACGGCCATGGACCAGAGCTGGGGTTGGACGGAGGGGTCGACGTTATTGGCGAAGGAGGAGAGTTCGGAGGAGGACATGCCATTGACGCTGCCGCGGAGCCCGCCGGCGGCTTCGGCCTGGATGTCGATGGGTTGGGATTTGATCCATGCGGTGGCGGCGTCCTTGTCTTCCTTCATCCAGAGATTCAGGGAGGAATCGTAGCTGGCCTTGCGTTCCTTGGATTCGGATAGGGAGGAGGCGTAGGAGATGGCGTTGGCGGGGTCGCCGCGTTCGGCCATGATGCGGGCGATGCGGCTGTGGACCCCGGCGCGATCGTCGGCGTTGCGGGCTTCGGCGAGGGCGCGTTCGCCGGCGGCGGAGAGATCGATGTCGGGGTTGTTCTGGGCGACCTGGAGGATGAGTTCGGCGCGTTTGTCAGGTGGCGAGGCGGCGATGAGACGGTCGGCGGTGGCTGGGTCGAGGACATTCATGCCGCTGAAGAGCGAGCCGGCCATGAGCTTGCGCATTTCGTCGAGTTTGGGGTCGGGCTTGCCGGATTTGTCGGTTAGGAAGGAGATGAAGGTGTCGGGGTCTTTCTCGAGCCAGCCTGAGGCGAGGGAGGCGGTGCCTGCGTAGCGGGCGAAGGGATTGGAGCCGACGTCGGCGAGTTTGGCGCGGGCTTCGTCGGGGTCGAGTTCGCCCCAGCGCGAGAAGAGAGCGGAGAAGAGGAAGCCGCTGAGGGCTGGGGCCTTGATGTCTTTGAGGACGGCGAGGGCATCGTCCATGTGTGAGGCTGGGAGATTCATGACGCGTTCGAGGGCGTCGATGATGTCGCGGGTGGAGAGGAGCTTGCCGTCGAGGGAGGAGAGGAGTGTGATGGTGGCGGAGGCTTCGGCTGGGGAAGCGCCTGGGGGGATGCGTGAGGGTGCGGAATTGCCGGGAGCGATGGGTTTGCCGGTGGCTGGGTCGATGGCGGGGAGTTGGGAGACCGGGAGGGCGGCGAGTTTTGCGGCGCGGCTGCGGGTGAGGTTGAGGTCGTCGCGAGCGGAGGAGAGCGGGACGAAGGCGGCCGCGGCGGCGGCGGCTAGGCCGATGGGGATTTGGAAAGCGGCGCGCATGGGGATTGGGAAGGTGAGGGCTGTGGGTAGTATGGCGGGCGGGAGGGGGGAGGGAAGTGAGAAGTGAGAAGTGAGAAGTGGGAAAGGCTTGTGGGGAGGGGGGGGGGGGGGTTTGGGATTTGAGATTCGGGGGACGGAGAGATTTGGGAATGGAAGTGGATGCGTGTGGTGAAGGAGGTTGACGGTGGGGGGCAGAATGCCTAGAAGCGGGGGCCGCGTGGACGTTCTGCGTTGGGAAGACCCATTTCAGCCTTAAGAAAACGATGAAGTATCATGTATCACGCAATGGCGCGAGCCTTGGGGAGTTCTCGGTTGAGGAGATCACGGCGATGGTGGGTGCGGGGCAGTTGACGGCAGCGGATTCTGGGTGGGCGGAGGGGATGGCGGAGTGGCAGCCGCTGGGGGAGCTGATTCCGGGGTTAGGGTTGGTGAGGGTGAGTGGGGTGGCGAATCCTTATGCGGGTCCGGTGTCGAGGCAGGTAGCGGTGGGGGGAGGAGGGGAAGTGAGCGTGCGGACGGTGGGATTGCTGCGGGGGACGCGGCCGTGGGTGATGCTGCTGGCGGTGATTGGGGCGATCGGGGCTGGGTTGATGGTGCTGGGGGCGCTGGCGATGCTGCTGCTGGGCGGGGCGATGGGTGCTGCCGGGGCGGGTGCGGGGATTCCGGGGATGCCAGCGGGGATGATGGGAGGGATTGCGGTGATCTATCTTGTGATGGCTGGGCTTTATGTGTATCCGATCATGAAGTTGTTTCAGTTCTGCGGGGCGGTGGAGTCGTTGTCGCGGACGCGTGCGCAGAGTGATCTGGAGCGTGCGCTGAATGCGCAGCGAGTGTTCTGGAAGTTCATTGGGATCATGATGCTGGCGGGGATTGTGATTTATGTGATTGCGATCGCGGCGCTGGTGGGGACTGGGGTGATGGCAGGGGCGGCGAAGGCGCGGTCGGGGCCGGTGTTGCCTGGGTCGACGTACACGCCGCCGTGAGGGGGTGGTTTTTCTTTAACAATAGATTTCTCGATTCTCATGAAATACCATATTACACAGAACGGCCGCCAACTTGGCGAATTGGACGAAGCGCAGATCCAGGAGATGCTGGGGAGCGGGCAGTTGTCGCCGCAGGATCTGGGGTGGCGGGACGGGATGGGTGGGTGGGAGCCGCTGAGCCGGATTTTTCCCTATCATGTGGGGCCGGCGGGGATGGCGGTGCCGTATGGGTATGGGGCGGTGGGAGGCGGGCAGGAGCTAGCGGATCGCGGCGTGCGGTTGCTGGCGGTGCTGGCGGATTCAGCGATGGCGCTGGTGGCGTGTCTTCCGGCGATGACGCTGATTGTGCAGGCGATCAAGATGGATGTGGAGTCGAAGCGTGGCGGAGAAGCTGCGGAGGTACAGATGGAGGCGATGATGGAGTCGATGAATTGGACTGGGCCGATCATCGCGGGGGTGCTGCTGCTGGCGCTGATGGTTGCGAACCTGTATTTTCTGACGACGCGGGGGCAGACGCTTGGGAAGATGCTATGCAAGATCAAGATTGTGGACATGGCTGGGCAGAATCCGGGGTTTGTGAAGGCGTTTCTGCTGCGGAGCCTTGTGCCTGGGATCATTGGAGCGGTGCCATTTCTGGGGCTGTTTTTCTCGCTGGCTGATCCGCTGTTTATTTTCCGTGAGGATCGGCGGTGCATTCACGATCAGATTGCGGGGACTAAAGTGGTGACAGCGCCGAAGCAGGGTTGAGTGAAGGGGTGGTGCTGGGGAAGCAAGTAGAATTTGCGTCACGGTTTTCATTGCGCGGCGCAGGTTCCGGAGTCTGTTTCTGGTAATGACGATCCCCCCTGGCGCGGCACTGCCTGAGATCCCGATTGGTTCCCTTGTGATGGACGGGCGGAAGCCTGTGTTCATTCTGGGGCCGTGTGTGATGGAGTCGGAGGAATTTCTCTGGTCCATTGGGGCGGCGATCGGGAAAGTGGCGGCGGCGGCCGGGGTGGGGTTTGTGTTCAAGGCGTCGTATGACAAGGCAAACCGGACGTCGGGGTCGTCGTATCGGGGGATGGGGTGTGTGGAGGGATGCCGATTGCTGGCGGAGGTGGGGAAGAGCCTTGGGGTGCCGGTGACGACGGACGTGCATACGGTGGAGGAGGCGAGGCTGGCGGCGGAGCATGTGGATGTGCTGCAGATTCCGGCGTTTTTGTGTCGGCAGACGGATCTGGTGGTGGCGGCGGCGGAGACTGGGCGGGTGGTGAATGTGAAGAAGGGTCAGTTTCTGGCACCGTGGGATGTGGCGCACATAGCGGCGAAGGTGCGGGCGGCGGGGTGCGAGCGGTTTTTCTTCACGGAGCGCGGGACGAGTTTCGGGTATAACAATCTGGTGGCGGACATGAGGTCGCTTTACTGGATCCGGGAGCAGGGGTTCCGAGTGGTGTTTGATGCGACGCATTCGGTGCAGCGGCCGGGCGGGCTGGGGGGGACGAGTGGTGGGGATGGTGTGCTGGCTCCGGTGCTGGCGCGGGCGGCGGTGGCGGCGGGGTGTGACGGCGTGTTTATCGAGACGCATTTCAATCCTGCGGAGTCGTTGTCGGACGGGCCGAACATGGTGCCGCTGGATCGGTTGGAGGGAGTGCTGAGACAACTGGCGGCGGTGCATGAGTTAGTGAGCCACTGATTTCCGAGATTTTCCGAGATGAGATTCCCAATACTAGCTGCGGTGGTGACTGGCTTCCTTGCGGGGCCGGCCGGGACGCAGGAGGTGGTTGAGGGGGGAGCGGGTGATGGGTTTGAGGAGCGGCGGGCGAGTCGGGTGGTGAGCGGGATGCGGGCGCGGTTGGCGGGAGTGGATGCGCTGCTGCCTGCGGGGAGCAGCCATCGGGAAGTGCGGTATCCGTTTTACCGGGTGTTTGTGCCGCGGGAGCTGACAGGGATTGGGGAACTGGACACGGAGGGAGTGCCTGCGGAGATGCAGACCTTATTTGAGAGCCGGACGGTGAGGCGAGCGGATGCGGACCATGTGGAGTTCGAGGGGGCGGTGCTGGTGGAGTACGGTGAGGGGCGTGAGGCTGGGGAGACGGTGCGGCGGATGGAATTGGAGCGAGGGGTGTATGATGTGGCGATGGATTTGGTGACGAGCGATCGGCCGGTGACGATTGAGGAACCGGACCGTCGGATTCGAGGCGGGGGGATGCTGCATGATCATGCGACTGGGCTGACGCATTTTACGGGAGGGGTGACGATGGTGATGTATGAGGAGGGGGAGGAGGCGGAGATTGTGGAGGCGGAGAAGGAGAAGCCGGTGGAGCAGCCGGCGGTGAAGAAAGTCGAGAAGCCTGTGGCGAAGCCTGAGGCTAAGCCTGTTCAGAAGCCGGTGGTGAAGCCTGTGGCTAAGCCTGTTGCGAAGCCTGTTGCGAAGCCTGTGGCTAAGCCTGTTCAGAAGCCGGTGGCGAAGCCTGTTGTGAAGCCTGTTGTGAAGCCGGCGGTGAAGACGTCAGCGAAGCCGAAAGTGAAGCCCAGAACCAAGGAGCGAGTGCGATGAAGACCCGACCGATGTATTTGATGATAGCGGTGCTGGCGGCTGGGGCGTCGGTGGTGATGGCGCAGAAGAAGGGGTCGGTGGATCCGGTGGTGCCGACGCACAAGAGTGAGTTGAGTGCGTTGAAGACGGTGAAGCAGGATGCGCGGAGCAAGGAGGGACTGAAGAAGGCGATGAAGATCGTGGAGGAGACGGCGACGACGAACGAGGCGTTGAAGAAGGAGGCGGAGCGGCTGGTGAAGGAGAAGGAGAGCGGGGGGATGAAGGATGCGAAGGATTTGAAGAAGGTGGTGGAGGGGTTGAAGAAGGAGGGGGGAGCGGATCCTTTGGATGCGTTGAAGGACATTGCGCGGGAGGCGAAGGAGGCGATGGGGGATGAGAGCAAGGAAGTGATCAAGGCGGTGAAGGACAAAGTGCTGAAGAAGAAGGACGGGACCCCTGCGGTGACTGCGGTGCCGACGCGTCCGGCGACGTTTGCGGGGGTGCCGGGGCCGGTGGCGCTGAATCCGCGGAAGCCTGTGAAGATGGTTATCAGCAACGTGGTGGATGCGGACGAGATGATCAAACCGCCGTCGCGGGACCCTGCGAATCCTGACAAAGTGCTCCCGCCGAGTGATCCGAGGACCCGGACGTACATATTGAAGGGGAATGCGCGGATCCGGGGGAAGACCTTTGCGGCGGACGGGGATGAGATTGAGGTGCTGTATGACGAGGCGCATGCGGGGGATCCGTCCGGGGGGATGAAAGGGAAGAAGGGGAAGAACAGCAGAGTGGCGACGGTGGATCCTGTTAGTCCGGGTGCGGCTGCGCCTGGGAAGCCGAAGGAGGATGCGCCGTTTGAGCGGATCATCATCCGTGGTCGGGCGCGGGTGATGGCGATTGGCAAGGATGGGGAAGTGCAGGTGGGGCGTGGCGGGTATATGATTTACGAGAAGAAGACCGGGCATTTCATCTTGAGGGAGTGGCCGGAGGCGCAGACTGGGGACAAGTGTTTTGCGGCGGATTCGAAGGAGAGCGTGATATTGCTGAGTCAGACGGAGGAAGTGCAGTTGAAGGATTGCTCGCTGATTCCGGTGGAGCGGGAGTATGGGGATGCGGATTTTCCGAAGACGCCTGACAAGCCGGTGCCGCTGACGAATCCTGACCGGGCGCGGAATCCTGATCCGACGAAGAAGGCGCGGGGGGCGGCTCCGGCGGTGCTGCCGGGGCGGTGAGAAAGAAGTGAGAAGTGAGAATTTAAAAGAGCCCAGCCAACGAATCTGATAATGACAGCTGTATCACCGGTTTCTGCGAATGCTGCTGCTGACGCCCATGAGGGAGCGGAGGGTGATTTTCTGTTATCGACGAGCGGGCTGGTGAAGATCTATGATGGACGGACGGTGGTGAACCGGGTGGACATCCGGGTGCGGCCCGGGGAGATTGTGGGATTGCTAGGGCCGAACGGGGCTGGGAAGACGACGACGTTCTACATGATTGTGGGGCTGGTGACGCCGGATGGCGGGCGGGTGCGGTTCAACGGGGACGACGCGACGCGGCTGCCGATGTACAAGCGGGCGCGGCTGGGGATGGGATATCTGCCGCAGGAGGAGTCGATTTTCCGGAAGCTGACGGTGGAGGAGAACATCATGGCGGTGATGGAGACGATGGATTTGAGTCGTGAGGAGAGGCGGGAGCGGCTGGAGGGATTGCTGAGTCGGTTTGGGATTGCGCATATCCGCAAGAATCCTGCGATCACGCTGTCGGGTGGTGAGAAGCGGCGGTTGACGATTGCGAGGAGTCTGGTGACGGAGCCGAGCCTGCTGATGCTGGACGAGCCGTTTTCGGGGGTGGATCCGATTGCGGTGAGTGAGATTCAGAATATTGTGAGGGATCTGAGCGAGGCTGGGTTGTCGATTCTGATTACGGATCACAATGTCCGGGAGACATTATCGATCGTGGACCGCGCTTATCTGATTTATGAAGGCCGGGTGTGCCGGCATGGCAGCAAGGATTTTCTGGTGAACGACCCTGAAGCCCGGAGACTGTATCTGGGAGAAGGGTTTACGATGTGACGAGATATCTCCAACCCCAAACGAAAGAGACAACATGCAAACTATCAATGTGGATCCGCCGGTAACTGTCACGGGCCGGCATATGGAAATCACCGATGCCATTCGTGATTACGCGAAGAAGAAGATCGAGAGCCTGCATCTGGATTATCCGAAGATCATCGAGGCGAAGTTTCTGCTGGAGGTGCAGACGCATCACCGGCATTTTGCGGAGATCATTCTGTTCTGTGCGAATCACATTACGATTGAGTGCAGCAGCACGTCGAGTGATCTGTATGCGGCGATGGACGAGACGATCAGCAAGATTGCGCGGCGGATGAGGAAGCACAAGACGCGGCTGCTGAAGAATCACCGGCCGCGGAGTGCGAGCATCCGGCATCTGGACGAGCATGTGTTTGCGACGGGGACGCTGGATAATGAGCACCATGAGGAAGTGGAGCCGTTCCTGATTCACCCTGAGAACTACCGGATCCGGCCGTTGTATCCTGACGAGGCGATTACGGAGCTGGAGTTGAGCGAGCGGCCCTTTGTGATTTTCCACAATCAGAAGACGGATCGGGACTGCGTGCTGTTCCGGCGGTCGGATGGGGATTACGGGATGATTCAGCTGGGCGGGGCTTGAGGAGAGGCGGGCTGGTGGATGAACCGGCCTGTTTTTTCGCGAGATACCGGTGCGCCTCAGTCTGAGACTGGAGGCGTGGATTTCGGGATGGCGGCAGGGCGGGAGACCGTTTTGCCGCCATTCTTGTAAATATCGTTTGCTTTCTTTGCGAGCGGGAGGAGAAGGGAGGCGTGTGCTGCAAAGTGCATCGGGGCGTAGCTCAGCCTGGCTAGAGCACCTGCTTTGGGAGCAGGAAGTCGCACGTTCGAATCGTGTCGCCCCGACCATTTTCCCTTATGAGGAGGGAATGGTCTGGAATAGAGGCGGGGAAGAAAGGGAGTGGGCAGTTGAGGTGAGAGCCTGAAACTTGGAAAAGCTGGTTGAGAGTGTGTGAAATCGGATTCTGTGCGTAAGCCTTGGGATTGCTGGGGCGTTACCTCCGGCCCGTCCGAGTTTTTTTGCCAATGTCATCGCTGATTTCCCGCAACGTCCAGTATGTGCAGCCGCACCGTGTGTTTTTCACGGATGGGGTGTTTGATGGGGGGAACGATTGCCTTGCGGAGGCGATGCGGGGAGGGCCTGCGGATGGCGGCCGGCGGCGGCGGGTGCTGATGGTGATTGAGGCGGCGGTGGCGGCTGGGCAGGCTGGGTTGGAGGAAGCGGTGCGCGGGTGGTTTGGGGCGCGGGAGGGCGCGTGGGAGCTGGCGGGCGAGCCGCTGGTGTTCGGGGGCGGGGAGCCGTGCAAGAACGACTGGGAGCGGGTGGAAGGGATCTGGGAGGCGATCAACGGGGCGGCGATTGACCGGCACAGTTTTGTGGTGGCGATTGGGGGTGGGGCGTTTCTGGATCTGGTGGGATTTGCGGCGGCGACGGCGCATCGCGGGGTGAGGCATGTGCGGATGCCGACGACGACGCTGAGTCAGGGGGATGGCGGGGTTGGGGTGAAGAACGGGGTGAACCGGTTTTCGAAGAAGAACTGGGCGGGGACGTTTGCGGTGCCGTGGGCGGTGGTGAACGACCATCGGTTTCTGCGGAGCCTAGCGGAGGGGGATCGGCGGGATGGGATTATTGAGGCGATCAAGGTGGCGCTGATCCGGGATGCGGGATTTTTCGAGGAACTGGAAGCGAATGGCGAGGCGCTGGCGGCGCTGGATGACGATGTGTTGAGGCGATTGATCCGGCGGAGTGCGGAGCTGCATGTGGAGCACATCTGCAGTGGGGGTGATCCGTTTGAGCTGGGGTCGGCGCGGCCGTTGGATTTCGGGCACTGGGTGGCGCACAAGATCGAGCCGATGTCCGGGTTTTCGCTGAGTCACGGGCGGGCCGTGGCGATCGGGGTGGCGGTGGA
>QQNF01000064.1 GCA_003402705.1 Verrucomicrobiota bacterium
CCCACGGCCCACCCGCCGCCGCCCGCGTCCCCCTCAACAGCAACGCCTTCCTCTTCATCGACTGATCCACCCCCCCCCCCTCCCACCCCGCCACAAAATCAGATTGACCACCCGCCCGCCCGCCCGCTTCATCAGCCCCCTCATGGATCCTCTCTTCGCGGGCATCGACCTCGGCGGCACCGCCATCAAAGCCGCCGTCTTCTCCCCAGACGGCACCCGCATCGCCGACGCCACCGCCCCCACCAGCGACGGCGAATCCCTCAACGGCCGCCCACTCTGGCAACTCCGCGTCCGCGATCTCCTCGCCCAGCTCGAATCCCAAACCGGCCCGCTCTCCGCCGTCGGCATCAGCGCCCCAGGCCTCGCCGCCCCCGACGAACGCTCCATCCACTCCATGCCCGGTCGCATGTCCGGCCTCGAAGGCTTCGACTGGACCTCATGGCTCCTCCGCCCCTCCCTCGTCCCCGTCCTCAACGACGCCCACGCCGCCCTCCTCGGCGAAATCTGGTGCGGGGCCGCCAAAGGTGCCCGCGACGCCGTCATGTTCACCCTGGGCACCGGCGTCGGCGGAGCCATCTGGTCAAACGGTCGTCTCCTCCGCGGCCACCTCGGCCGCGCCGGCCACTTCGGCCACCTCTGCCTCGATCTCGACGGCCCTCCCACCATCGCTAACATGCCCGGCGGCCTCGAACTCTTCGCCGGCAACCACAACATCAGCTCCCGATCCTCCGGCCGCTGGCAATCCACCCGCGACCTCGTCGCCGCCGTCTCCGCAGGCAACCCCGACGCCCTCGCCGTCTGGGAACGCTCCCTCCACGCCCTCGCCTGCGGCATCGCCTCGGTCATCAATGTCGTCGACCCCGAACGCGTCGTCATCGGCGGCGGCATCGCCGTCGCCGGCCCAGTCCTCTTCGAACCTCTCGCCAAAGCCATCGCCCAAGTCGAATGGCGTCCCACCGGCCGCGCCGTCCCCCTCGTCCCCGCAACCCTCGGCGAATGGGCCGGCACCGCCGGAGCCGCATGGCACGCCAGCCAATTCTCCGCTCCAGCCTTTCCCTGACACCATTCACCCGCCACTCTCCCTCCCATGCTCGCAGGCAAAGTCATCACCATCATCGGCGGCACCACCGGCCTCGGCCTCTCCGCCGCTCGCGCCATCGTCGCCGCAGGTGCAAGGGTCGTCATCGCCGGCCGCAACCCCGACAGCGCCAACGCCGCCCTCGCCGAACTCGGCCCCGACGCCCGTCTCATCATCGGCGACGCCGCCCTCAGCGACACCGCCGAACGCGCCGTCTCCCTAGCCATCGACTCCTTCGGCAAACTCGACGGTCTCTACCACGTCGCCGGCGGCTCCGGCAGAAAATTCGGCGACGGCCCGCTCCACGAGGTCACCGACGAAGGGGTCCGCACCACGCTCGCCCTCAACCTCGACAGCGTCATCTTCTCCAACCGCGCCGCCGTCCGCGCCTTCCTCCGCCAGAACTCCGGCGGCGTCATCCTCAACATGGCCTCCGTCCTCGGCTGGTCACCCTCCCCTCGCTTCTTCTCCACCCACGTCTACGCCGCCGCCAAAGCCGCCATCATCGGCTTCAGCAAATCCACCGCCGCCTGCTACGCCCCTCACAATATCCGCATCAACGTCGTCGCCCCTGCCCTCGTCGACACCCCCATGGCCTCCCGCGCCGCCTCCGATAACGATATCCTCTCCTTCATCCGCGCCAAACAACCCCTCGACGGCGGCCGCATCGGCCACCCCGAGGACCTCGACGCCGCCGTCGTCTGGCTCCTCAGCGACGCCGCACGCTTCTGCACCGGCCAGACGCTCGCCATCGACGGCGGCTGGTCCGTCAGCGAAGGCATCTGACCCCCTGTGTTACTATCACTTCCTCACAAAAACCCTCTCAAATCCCCAGCCCCCATGACCCCGCACGCCAGCTCCTACCTCGACCACTGCCGCCGCATCATCGACGCCGTCGACTCCCAATCCGCCGCCATCGCCACCGCCGCCGACTGGTTCGCCCAATCCATCCTCGCCGGACGCATGGTCCACCTCTTCGGCAGCGGCCACAGCAGAATCATGGTCGAGGAAATGTGGCCACGCTACGGCTCCTTCCCAGGCTTCAACCCCATCGTCGAACTCTCCCTCTCCTTCCATAACCTCGTCGTCGGTGCCAACGGCCAGCGTCAGGCCATGTTCCTCGAAAATGTCTCCGGCCTAGCCGCCCGCATCCTCCGCAACTTCGTCCTCTCCCCAGTCGACACCGCCCTCATCATCTCCTCCAGCGGCTGCAATGTCGTCCCCGTCGAAATGGCCGAACACTTCCGCGCCAACCGCGTCAAGGTCGTCGCCATCGTCAGCAAAGCCCACGCCGACGCCAGCACCAGCCGCCACCCCCATGGCGTCAAACTCACCGACGCCGCCGACCTCATCCTCGATACCGGCGCACCCATCGGCGACGCCATGGTCTCCATCCCCGGCCTCGATACACCCGTCGCCCCAGGCTCCACCGTCGGCGGCTGTCTCCTCGTCAACGCCATCAAAGCAGAAACCGCCGCACGCCTCACCGCCGCAGGCCAACCCCCACTCGTCCTCACCGCCTCCGCCCTCACCGGCCCCGAACGCGCCACCTCCCTCTTCGAAGCCGCCTACGACGAACACTCACGCCGCCTCGCCGCCCTCTACGCCCCGGCAGGCCTCCCGTAACAAGGCCGTCCCGGCCTTGTCTCTGTACCAGCATCCCCCTAATCCCAACGGCCCAACGGGCCCAAAGACCCAAGCCCAGGGACGCAGCAACGCGAAGGCCCTGGGATGCCCAGGTTTTATGTCCCCGCGCCCTAACGGGGCGCAAGAACACAACCCGGAAACCAGACCTTCCAGAGGTCTGATCACTTTCGACTTCGGTCCCGCACGTCCTCTGCCCCCACCGTAGCAAGCGTCCCGCCCCCTGCTCCTTCTTCACCCCCCTAACCCCCACCCGCCGCGCGAATCAGCGGCACTAGCTCCCCCGGCCGCGCATGCCGATCCGTCGCGTACTTCGAATACACCAGCACGCCGTCCACCTTCACATCAAAGATGCCCTTTCCGCCTGCAATCAGCTCGGGCTCAACCCCAAGCGCTTCCCTGATTTCAGCCACCGCACGGGTCGCCATCGGGAGGTAGTTTCACATCGTACAGTACTCGATCGTAATCTTCATAACAAATTCTCGTTAAGCGTTACTCTTCACAATCCCGCCAGCCCCCGCGCCGCCAGCGCCGCACACACCGCCGCATACGTCTCCTCCGCACTCAGCTCCGAATTGTCAATCACCACCGCCCCCTCAGGCACCTGCAATGGCGCACTCCCTCGCGAACTGTCCGCCTTGTCCCGCTGCCGCACACTGTCCGCTTCCCCCTGCGCCGCCCGCCGCGCCATCCGCACTTCCTCCTGCGCATCAATATAAAGCTTATACGGGGTCTCCGGAAACACCACACTCCCAATATCCCGTCCCTCCATCACCAGATCCCCACCCTCACCCATCCCCCTCAGAATCGCCGTCAGCAGCACCCTAACCTCCGGATACGACGACACCGTCGACACATGCGCGTTCACCTGCTGATCCCTCAGATACGGCTCCGGATCATGCCCGTCCACCCGGATCCACGCCCCGCCGCCAGACGCCGTCATCGTCACCGGCAACCGGTACACAAACCCAGCCACCGCCGTCTCATCCCCCGGATTGATCCCCGCGTTCAGCACCGCCCACGTCACCGCCCGATACAGCGCCCCGCTGTTCACATGCACACACCCTAGCCGCTCCGCCAGTTGACGGGCCACACTGCTCTTCCCGGATGCCGCCGGGCCATCAATCGCAATCACTGTCATCTCAGCCCCACGATGGCTCCTCTCTCCCCAGGACGCAAGGACGGCACCGATGAAATCACCGGAATCTCAATCCCCCTCGAAATCTCCTTCATCTGAAACCGCGCCAGCATCGCCCCAAACCCGGGATACACGTCCTCCACACTCTCCGCATGCTCAATCTCCGTCTCCCCATCCCCGAATAATCCCGTCACCGCCGCCGCCATCGCCAGCCGCGGATCACCGCCCGCACTGATCACCCCGCTCTGCAGAGGAGCCCGAAACCCGTTCCCAGTAATCCGGCAAATCGCCGGCCCAGTCTCCACCACCACCCCGATCCGATTCAAATTCGCCGCAATCCCCGGCAGCAACGCCGCCGCAGGCGACCCCGGAAACGCCCGGATCACCGTCTGCCCCTCCGCCACCGCCGCCGCCGCCGCCAGCAACGGCAACTCATCCAGCATCACCGTCGACTCATCCGGCATGATCTCCGTCGCCTTCAGAGGCATCCCCCGCACCGTCACATGCCCCCACGGCTCCCCGAAACGCCACTCCTGCACCGATTCCCCGATCTGCGCCTCCATCCGCACCAGCACCCGCAGAAACGCCGTCCTCGACTCGTTCAACCCCACATCCCTAACCACAAGATCCGCCCCCGGCTGCATCGCCGCCGTCGTGATCCACACCGCCGCACTGCTGATGTCCCCGGGAATGTGAAAATCCCGGCTCTCCGGCACCTGCCCGCCATGAATCGACACCGTCCCCCGGCTCCGCAGGGTCTTCACCATGAAATACTGCATCATCCGCTCCGTGTGATCCCTCGTACTCACCGGCTCGCTCAACTGCGTCCTCCCACTCGCAAACATCCCCGCAAACAACCCCGCTCCCTTGATCCGCGCACTCGGCGCAGGAATCCGCCCGCTCACCGCATGCAGCGCCCGCGTCCCATGCACCGTGTACGTCCGCTCATTCACCGGCCCCGATGCCGATACCCTCACCCCCATCGCCTGCAGCAGATCAATGATCGGCTGCGCCGCCTCCGCCCCCTTGCTGTCCGCAATCAATTGCGTCCGGAACGGCTGCCCCGCAAACACCCCCATCAGCAGCGCTAGCGGTGTCGCATGACTCCCGCAATCCACCGGCCCGGGCGGCTCGCTCAACCGCATCCTCACCCCATTCACCAGCAACCGCGTCAGCCCCGCAGGCTCGTTCTCCTCCACCTCATCCCCCTCACCAGGCTCCACCGGACATTCCGTTATCTCCGCCCCGAACGCCCGGCACGCCTCCAATGTCGTCAGACACTCCGCCGACGGCAGAAACCCGCTCAACCGACACGGCCCATTCGAAAGCGCCGCCAGCAGCAGCGCCCGGTGCGCAATGCTCCGATCGCCCGGAACACTCAGTTCCGTCGCGATCGGTCGGGCCATCTGCACTCGTAGCGAAGCCATGTCAGTCAGTCAGGATATCTCATGCGTCGCAGCGCCTTCGCCTCTCTCAGCATGGATTCAAGCCCGGACCCGTCCCCCGCCTCCACCATTTCCATCAATCGCGTCGTCTCCGCCACCAGATCCCGCAACGCCGGCACCACCGCCACCGCATTCCCCAGCAGAATCCCCCGCCACATCGCCGGATCACCACCCGCCACCCGCGTCGTGTCCCGCAACCCCCCCGCCGCATACCGCCCCGCCCCAGGATCCCCACGCAGCGCCGCCAGCGTCGCCACCACCGCCGCCACATGCGGCAAATGCGAAATCCGCGCCACCGTCCGGTCATGCTCCCCCGCCTCCATCTCCGTCACCTCACACCCCATCAACTCCCAGAACACCCTCACCAAAGCCACCGCCTCCTCACTAGCCCCACCAGGCGTCACAATGCACGCCGCCCCGTCATACAACCCTAACCGCGCCGCTCCCAGCCCGCCCTTCTCCGACCCCGCCATCGGATGACTCCCCACAAACGCCACCCCACCCGCACCCAGCACCGGCCCCACTTCCTCCATCACCTTCCCCTTCACACTCCCCACATCCGTCACCACCACCCGACTCCCCGACAGCACCCCCACCATCTCTCCAGCCAACCCTGCCATCACCTCCACCGGCGTGCAAAGCACCACCAGATCCGCTCCCCTCGCCACCTCCGCCACCGAAACCGACGCCTCATCCGCATACCCGCCACTCAGCAGTTCCCTCACACTCTCCTCCCGACGCGCCCACGCCCGCAACCGCCCGAACCCCAATCGCCGCGCCTCCAGCAGCAACGATCCCCCCAGCAGCCCGGGACCAAACACCGCAAGGGTCATCTCTTCAGGTCTCAGCGCCTCCATCGGAAAAAAAGCAGCGCAGGCCATCTCCGGCCCGCGCCGCCAGTAGTCAGGGTCTCCGTTCCGTCTCAGCAGCCATCCCCCTCACCTCAGGGAACCCGGAAATGCTTCCCGGTATACGGACACTTCACCTTCGTCCCGCGCGCCAACCCAGCCACCTCCACCAACTGCGTCGTCATGTAAGGACTGTACACACACCCAGGCTTCGTCACCGCAGGAATCCCATACGGCAAATCCTCCCGCACCACCGGCTTCGGCGCAGGTGCCGGAGCAGGCGTCGGTGCCGGTGCTGGCTCCACCGCCTCAGGCTTCGGCTCCACAGCCGGAGTCGGCTCCACAGCAGGCTCCGTCACCGCAGGCTTCTCCACACTCGACCCCGCAGGCGCCGGCGGCGGCGTCAAATCAATGTCCGTATTGTTCGGATCCCTCTTAATCACCTTCACAGGCTTCGGCTTCGGCTGCCCACTTGGCCGCACCTCACCACTCCGCACCGGAGCCGGTGCCACATTCCGAGGCGGCGGCGGCTGATAATTCGGACTCTGCACCCCACCATACCCATACCGAGGCGGCGGCGGCGGCGTAAACGCATTCCCGCCCCCTCCCTGATACATCCCACACGCACTCAGGCCAAACACGGCAAGGCCGCTGGCCACAATCATGGCAACAATAGGACGGGGGGAATCCATCGAAGGGTCAAGTTTCATGGTCAGAAGGGCTCGCAAATATCCCCCACCATCACATACCCCCAGCCGCTTGCAAGCCACTCATGCATCCGCATTCCCCCCTCCCGAAGAGGTCTGTCTCATTATTCCCACTCCCCCTCCAACCCCTCACCCCCATTCCCCTGCCACATCCCCCTCCACCCGCGCCCCCCCTCCCCGAAGAGGTCTGTCTCTTTATTCAACTCTGACGTTGTTGGCCGGGCTCGTCAGCTCATCGGTGAGGAAAGTCTCGGCGAAGCGCAACGCCGCGGCCTGATTGTCGGAAGTGGCGGCCAGGGCATCGGTCGTAAAGCGGCGGAGGGTGCGGCCGTGGCACGTCAAGGTGAAGCGCGCCAGCGGATCGAGCCGCTGCAGCTGCCGGCGCAGCTCAGCCAGTTTCCCTGGAATGTCGGCGGCGCCGAGGGGCACGGTCGCCTCGACATGGAGTGCCGTCGTCCGCACCGGGCAGCAGGACCCGGTGCCCGAACCAAGGCGGCCGCTGCCGTGGAAGAGGGAAAGCCCGGTCGAGATCATCTCCGGCGCGATGGCGATCCGGCCGGGCATGTCAGCGAGGTAACCCGGCTGAATGTCGGCCAGGGCCGACCCTGACGACGCGGCGGCATGACTTGTCAGGCTGTCGACGCCGGCCAGCGAGGCCACGCGCGGCACGGACTCGCGCACGGATTGCTTGGCCTGCCGACTGGTGGCATCGCCGTGGCCGCCCGGGGGCACGAGCGAACGGTGCGGCTCGATGACGACCGGCGATTCCCAGTATTGCCAGACCAGCCGGATCGCCAGGGCCGCCAGCCACGCGTGCAGCAGCACGCTGATCAGGAGATTGCGCAGGGACAGCGACGCGGGACTTGTGCAGACATTCATGGCACGGGCTGCAACGCCCGACGCCCCGCCCGCCCTGGAGAGGAATCGGCGGTCGCAGTCCTCACAAGTCAATCCTTCGCCTTCAGCTGGGGGAAGAGGAAGACGTCGCGGATGGAGTCGGGGGCGATGCGACGATGCTCACGGCGGAATCTCGCAGGGAATCGGCTGGCGTCCGCAGCGCCGATAGGATTGCGCCACCCCTCCCGAAGAGGTCTGTCTCATTATCCCGCGTCCCTCCTCCCCAAGAGCCCTGCCCAGTCATCCACCTCCACCCCCATTCCCTTGCTACCCATTCCCTTGCCACATCCCCATCCGCACGCGCCCCACCTCCCCGAAGAGGTCTGTCTCATTATCCCACATCCCTCTCCACCCCCATTCCCCTGCCCCCGCTTCGAACTTGCCAGCGACAACCGCCGTTTTGCAGCTAATCCTTCCCGCCCATTCACCCGCACCCCTTCCCTTGAGGCCGCTGCTCCCCATCCTGTTCGCCACTTTCCTCCTGCCATGGGCCTCCCAAGGCGCGGGCAAGTCGGCCGACTCGGCAAAAAAATCCCCTCCCAAACCATCCGCGCCCACCCCGACCGCCCCGCGCGTCGCGTGGAAACCGGAGTATCATCTCCGCCGCGCCTACGTCCCCATGGCCCAGGTCGCCTCCTACTACGGTCTCCTCGAACCCAAGGAATCCGGCCGCCAGATCATCCTCCGCGACGCCTCCAGCAAGCTCCGCATCGAATTCACCCGCTCCGAAAAAGCCGCCCGCATCATGGGCTGGACTTTCTATCTCTCCTTCCCCGTCGTCGAAATCAAAGACCGCCCCATGGTCTCCGTCTACGACGTCCGCAACGTCATCGACGCCATCCTCCACCCAGGTGAACGCCGCGACCCCGCCGTCCTCGAAACCATCGTCCTCGACCCCTCAGGCGGCGGCCGCGAAATTGGCATCAAAACCCCCCATATCACCGAAAAAGACCTCACCCTCGACGTCTCCAACCGCCTCGCCGCCAAACTCTCCGCCGCAGGCTTCAAGGTCGTCCTCACCCGCAAAGACGACTCCACCGTCTCCCCCGCCGACCGCCAGAAAACCGCCACCGCCGTCTCCGGCGAAGCCATCTTCCTCTCCCTCCGCGCCGCCTCCGGTTCGCCCGCCACCCACGGCTTCGAAACCAGCACGCTCCCTCCAGCAGGCACACCCGCCACCAGCGAATCCGACAGCGAAAACATCGACAAGAAATTCCACGCCGGCAACATCAACGACCGCGAAAGCCTCGCCCTCGCCGCCGTCCTCCAGAGCAGCGTCGTCAGTAGTCTCAAAATCCCCGACCTCGGCATCCGCCGCGCCCGCTTCGCCGAACTCCGCGACATCAACCTCCCCGCCGCCGTCTGCCGCCTCGGCCACCTCTCCAATAAAGAAGAAGCCCTCAAACTCGCCTCCCCCGAATACCGAGAAGCCATCGCCGAAAACCTCCTCGCTGGCATCCGCCGCTACGCCGCCTACCTCTCCTTCAATCTCGAAAAACGCCGCGAAGAAGAACGCCTCCGCCCTCTCCAGTTCGGCAACATCCGCGCCGAAGACTCCGAAATCGACGGCGGCTCCGGCGGCGAACGCGTCTTCCTCCACGTCCCCCTCAAAGCCGCCCCCGGCGTCTTCGTCGAACGCGAAAAAGTCGAGGTCCAGATCTACCTCTTCGAACGCGTCAATAACGAGGAACTCGACCTCTCCACCGCCAACCCTCCCAAAGACGAATGGCTCTCCATCCTCCCCGACTGGAAAGCCACCCGCGAGGAAATCCTCGCCGTCACCTACTTCCGCCCGCCCTTCGCCCCGCCCGAACAAAAACTCTACGGCAAACGCGCCTACTACGGCTACGTCGCCCGTCTCGTCTACGACGGCAAGGTCGTCGACGAAGCCTCCTTCCCTCAAAACCTCAACCGCTGTCTGTTCTACTTCACCGCCGTCTTCCCCAGACGCTGATCCCCACCCGACGCCGCATTCTTCCCGTCCAATGCAAAATCCCCCGGGATTTTCACGTTGATCGCACCTCGCTTTCCCTTTCAACGGCCGTATTGTACCCCAGCCTTTCCGTCTCATCCCCATGAAGCGCACCCTTAGTCTCCTTCCCATCCTCGCCGCCGCCCTCCCAGCCGCCGCCGCCCTCCCCGAACTCAACGGGATCTCCCCGCGCGGCGCTCAACGCGGCACCGACGTCGAGGTCGTCTTCTCCGGCGCACGCCTCGCCGACACCGAGGAAATCGTCTCCTACCACCCGGACCAGATCAAGGCCCTCGAATTCAAAGCCGAATCCCCCACCTCCGTTAAGGTCAAACTCCACATCGAGCCCTCCTGCCCACTCGGCGAACACGTCTTCCGCATCCGCTCCAAATCCGGCATCAGCTACGCCCGTTCCTTCTTCGTCGGCCAGTTCCCCACCGTCGACGAAAAAGAACCCAACACGCTCCTCGAAGAAGCCCAGCCCATCACCTCAGGCGTCACCATCTCAGGCGTCGCCAAAAACGAAGACACCGACTTCTACCGCATCGAAGCCAAAAAAGGCGACGCCCTCAGCGTCGAAGTCGAAGGCATCCGTCTCGGCGGGGCCTTCTGGGACCCCTACGTCGCCATCCTCAATAGCAAGAAATTCGAACTCGCCACCTGCGACGACTCACCCCTCGGCGTCCAGGACCCCCACGCCAGCATCGTCGTCCCCGAAGACGGCACCTACTACATCGAGGTCCGCGATTCTTCCTACGCAGGCAACGACGGCGCGCTCTACCGCATGCACGTCGGAGCCTTCCCCCGCCCCACCGTCGCCTACCCAGCCGGCGGCAAAGCCGACTCCGAGGTCGCCGTCACCTACCTCGGCGCTCCCTCAGGCCCCATCTCCGCCTCCATCAAGGTCCCTCCCACCCCAGGCGAAAAACTCTCCCTCTTCGCAACCGCCAACGGCCTCTCCGCTCCCAGCCCTAACCCGTTCCGCATCGTCGCCTTCGACAATGTCCTCGAAGCAGAACCCAACAATTCCCACGCGGAAGCCAAAGCCAACGCCACCCCGCCCGCCCTCCCCATCGCCTTCAACGGCATCATCGACAAAGCCGGCGACGAAGACTGGTTCAAATTCACCGCCACCAAAGACCAGCGCTTCGACCTCATCGTCCACGCCCGCGGCATCCGCTCGCCACTCGACCCAGTCCTCGAACTCTTCAACAAGGACGGAGCCGCCATCACCGGCAACGACGACAACGGTGCCAACCCGGATAGCAAACTCCCCACATGGACCGTCCCAGCCGACGGCGAATACTTCCTCCGCGTCCGCGACCACCTCGCCCGCGGCGGCCCCGACTTCGTCTACCGCGTCGAAGCCGCCCCCCCGGAAACCGGCATCCAGGCCTTCATCTCCCGCTACGACCGCACCGACAGTCAGCAGTGGACCACCTTCGCCATCCCCCGCGGCAGCCGCCACGCCATCCAGGTCCACGCCGACCGCATTAACGTCGGCGGCGACATCGTCTGGAACTGCCCTAACCTCCCCGCAGGCGTCACCCTCGAATCCATCGGCATCCCCAATGGCCTCGCCGAGCACATCATGATCCTCTCCGCCGCACCCGACGCACCCCTCGCCGCCGGTCTGCTCGACATGAAACCAGCCCTAGCCGACCCCAAAGCACCACCAGTCCCCGGCCGCTGGCTCAATAACATCGAATTCGTCCAGGGCGAACCTAACAACACACCCTACGTCGTCTCCTCCCAGCGTCTCCTCCCGGTCGCCGTCGTCGAGGAACTCCCCTACTCCATCGAAATCGTCCCGCCCGCCGTCCCCATCGTCCAGAGCGGCACCATGAACCTCAAGGTCAAGGCCACCCGCAAGGAAGGCTTCAAGGCCCCCATCACCGTCCGCATGCTCTGGAACCCTCCAGGCATCACCGCCCCAGGCACCGTCGCCATCCCAGAAGGCCAGAACGAAATCGACTACCAAATCACCTGCAGCGGCGACGCCCCCGCCAATACATGGAAAATCGCCGTCCGCGGCGAAACCGACGCCGGCACCGGCCCGATCTACACTTCTTCCTCCCTAACCGCCCTCACCGTCGCCCCGCCATACCTCACCATGAAAATGGAAATGGCGTCCATCGAACAGGGCAAACCCGGCGAACTCTTCTGCAAAATCGAGGTCGCCAAACCATGGCAGGGCAACGCCACCCTCACCGTCTTCGGCATGCCCGCCAAAACCGCCACCGTCGAAAAGACCATCACCGCCGCCGACAAGGAAGTCCGCTTCCCCGTCACCACCGCCCCAGACAGCCCGGTCGGCAAACACCAGAATCTCTTCTGCCAGGCCATCATCATGGAAAACGGCATCCCCATCCCTCACACCATCGGCCAGGGCGGCATCGTCCGCATCGACCCGCCACCTCCCGCCCCACCACCCGCCGCCGTCGCCGCCGCCCCTGCCGCCGCTCCCGCCGCGGCCCCTGCTGCCCCCGCCGCCAAACCCCTCAGCAGGCTCGAACAACTCCGCCAGCAATCCTCCGGCAAGTAATCCTCCAATCCCCAGCGCTTCCCTGCCATGAACTTCCGCAAGGCCCTCCTCGCACTCTCCTTCCCAGCCGCCCTCCCCGCCGCTGACCCAGCCGCCCTCTTCGCCGAGAAAATCCAACCGCTCCTCGAAACAAAGTGCGTCTCCTGCCACCAGCCCGAGAAAACCAAAGGCAAACTCCAGCTCCACTCCGCCGCCGCTCTAGCCAAAGGCGGCGATTCCGGCCCAGCCGTCGTTCCCGGCAAACCCGACGACTCCTCGCTCCTCAAACGCATCACTCTCCCACCCGGCCACGACGACATCATGCCGCCGGAAGGTGACCCGCTCACCGCAGAACAATCCGCCGCCTTCCGCGAATGGATCACCGCCGGCGCACCCTTCCCCGATTCCCTCACGCTTTCCGCCAAGGACTCGAAAACCGCCGCCCGCCCTCCCAAGGAAACCACCACCAAGGTCCGCAGCATGGCCGTCTATCCGGATAAGCTCGTCCTCGAATCCGCTCGCGACTTCCAATCCTTCGTCGCCATCGCCACCTTCGACGACGACGTCACCGCCGACGTCACCGCCAAAGCCACCATCACCCTCGCCGATCCATCCCTGGCAAAACTCGACGGCCAGAAGCTCTTCCCTCTCAAAGACGGAGCCACCACCCTCTCCGTCAAATGGCACGACCAGTCCGTCGTCATCCCCGTCGAAGTCAAAGCCGCCGCCACCGACCGGCCCGTCAGCTTCAACCTCGACATCATGCCGGTCTTCATGCGCGATAACTGCAACACCGGATCCTGCCACGGTGCCGCGCGCGGTCAGGACGGCTTCCGTCTCTCCCTCTTCGGCTTCGACCCCAAAGGCGACCACTTCCGCCTCACCCAGGAACTCAGCGGCCGCCGCATCAATCTCGCCCTCCCTGACGAAAGTCTCCTCGTCACCAAATCCATCAACTCCGTCCCCCACACCGGCGGCAAACGCATGGAACCAGGCAGCGCCAACGCAAAGGCGCTAACTGAATGGATCGCCAACAGCGCTCCCTACGACGATGAAAAAACCCTCCCCACCATCGTCGGCGTCGACATCTTCCCCAAAACCGCCGTCCTCGAAGGCGAAGGCGCTCAACTCCAGTTCACCGTCCGCGCCCGCTACTCCGACGGCCACGACCGCGATGTCTCCCCGCTCGCCGTCTTCATCTCTAACAACGACCCCACCGCCAAAATCAGCAAGGACGGTCTCGTCACCGCCGCCAAACGCGGCGAAGCCTTCGTCATGGCTCGCTACGGCACCTACACCGTCGGCAGCCAGGTCATCGTCATCCCGGATGCCCTCAAATACGAAAAACCAAAGCTCCCGGAAGACAACTACATCGACGCCCTCGTCCACACCAAACTCCACAGGCTCCGCATCCTCCCCTCCGAAATCTGCGACGACGCCACCTTCATCCGCCGCGTCTTCCTCGACGTCATCGGTCTCCTCCCCACCGAAGCCGAAAGCGCCAAATTCTTCGCCGACCCTAGCCCTGACAAACGCAACCGCCTCGTCGACGATCTCCTCTCCCGCAAGGAGTTCACCGAACTCTGGGTCATGAAATGGGCGGAACTCCTCCAGATCCGCACCAACGCCACCAACCAGGTCAGCTACAAATCCACCCTGCTCTACTACAACTGGCTCAAGGAACGCATCTCCAACAACGTCCCCTTCAACAAGATCGTTCAGGAACTCCTCGGCTCCTCCGGCGGCACGTTCACCAACCCCGCCACGAACTACTTCCAAATCGAGCGCGATACCCTCAAGGTCTCCGAAAACGTCGCCCAGGTCTTCATGGGCATGCGCCTCCAGTGCGCCCAGTGCCACAACCACCCATTCGACCGCTGGACCATGAACGACTACTACGGCTTCGCCTCGTTCTTCAGCCAGGTCGGCCGCAAACAGGCCGAAGACCCCCGCGAAACCGTCGTCTTCAACGCCGGCGGCGGCGAGGTGAACCACATCGTCACCAAAGCACCCCAGAAACCCAAATTCCTCGGCGCTGAAGAACCTGACACCACCGGCAAAGACCGCCGCGCCATCCTCGTCGACTGGATGGCCTCCCCTCGCAATCCCTACTTCGCCACCAACCTCTCCAACATCATCTGGGCCCACTTCTTCGGCGTCGGCATCATCGACCCAGTCGACGACGTCCGCGTCTCCAACCCAGCCAGCAACCCGGAACTCCTCTCCACCCTCGGCACCAGACTCACCGAGTACAATTACGACTTCCGCAAGCTCGTCCGCGACATCTGCACCAGCCGCACCTATCAGCTCAGCAGCCGCGTCAACGACAGCAACGCCGACGACGAAAAGAACTTCAGCCACGCCCTCATCCGCCGCCAGCGCGCCGAGGTCATGCTCGACACCATCAGCCAGGTCACCGAAACCAGAAACAAATTCCAGGGCCTCCCCCTCGGCGCACGCGCCGTCCAGATCGCCGACGGCAACGTCTCCACCTACTTCCTCCGCACCTTCGGCCGCGCAGAACGCGCCACCGTCTGCTCCTGCGAGGTCAAAATGGACCCTAACCTCGGCCAGGCCCTCCACCTCCTCAACGGAGACGTCACCCAAAGCCGCATCAGCGAAGGCAACGTCGTCAAGAAACTCCTCGACGCCGCCACCCCGCCCCTCGCCATCCTCGATACCCTCTACACCCGCTGCTTCGCTCGCAAACCCTCCCCGGAAGAAGCCAAACCCGTCGCCGACGCCCTCACCGCCACCCCAGCCGACACCCAGCAGATCCTCGAAGACGTCTTCTGGGCCCTCCTCAATTCCAAGGAGTACATGTTCAATCACTGAGCCCCCGCTCAGCCTCCACAACTCGCCACCGTAACAACGTAGGACGGACATTCCTGTCCGTCACCCCTCCACGGCGCGCAAGTGGTCCGTCTCCTCATCAGACACTCCCATCCTCGCGCCATTCACCTCCCCGTGTCCCAACGGGACACCGCATACCAGCCCAGAGCACCGCTCTGGGTCCGCCAACGCCCCACTCCCGCGTTCTGTAGGAACGCCGCATACCCGCACGCCCGCAGAGAGGTCCGTCTAAGTGCCACCATCCTGCCCCGCAGGAACCGGTTTATCTGCAAGGAATTTGCTTTTCGCGGGTGGGCTTCATCGGTGGGACGGGGAGAGAGTGCGTCTGTTGTCCCCTCTTCGGGCTTCGAGCGACAGAAGAGAACGAGACGACAATCAGGTCGTCGCGGACACAAAAGAAGAGGCGGCCATGGGTTGACCGCCTCTTCCTGGAAACGATGATACTCAGCGACCGCTTACGCTTTGCGGTTCCTGTTGCGGCGGGTCAGGAGACCACCGGCACTCAGCGCGAGTAGGCCCAGGCTGGTGGAGGGTTCGGGAACGGAGGATAGGGGAATCGTGGAAAACTGAACCTCGGCTAAACCTGTTCTGTAAGTGTCATTGGCGTAATTAGACAGTAAGTCGAATCCTATGTAGCGAGCCGAAGATATCGCCGTTAAGTCGATTTTGCTGGATGAGACATTGCCTGCGGGCAAATTAGTTCCCTCTGGTACAGTGAATGTGCTGTTCAATTGAGTCCAACCACCACTGGAAAAATCATACAGTTGTTCCGTTACTGGGGTGACACTTGGACTTGAAGAATAGTAGATGTCCATTTGACGAACCCCCCGAGCAGTGGCACTACCCTCGTTAACATTCCACAAGTATAAGCTTCGCAGGGTAGAGAGATTCGCACCTAAATCAGCGACAACCCAAGTTTTTGTTTTTCCGTTAAGCTGTCCCTGCCAACCAGTTTCCCAATTATTATCATGCAACCATGTGCTATCGTCATTTGGATTACCAATAGTGAGCCCGGAGCCATCGAAAACTCTGGAAATAGATCCGTTGCCAGTTGCATTATCACCAGGAACTCCAGCGATAGCATTGACTACCGGTATTGCGCCTGGAACCACTGCGGCTTTAGCGGATTCAGCGAATGAAGCGATTGCTGCGAATAAGGCAAGGGTCAGAGTGGTTGTTTTCATCTAGGTTAATTGACGACTTTGTGTTTTCTTGATTCCCGCCTGCGCCATGCCCTCTCCCCCGAGATTTGCCAAGAGAATAATCAAGAAGGAATGCAACACTTGCGTCACAATCTATACCCTGTAGTGATTCCGTGGCTCTTTGGGCAACCCTTTGCCGGCTGTCTTTTATGAAACCGCCTCTCGGTGCAGGCCGTTTCATCGATGTCTTTCCGAGGCCGTGGCCTTGAGGACTGCAGAGAGGTCTGTCTCATCATCGGACACCGCTCCCCGCCCCGGCCCCGACTCAGCACCCTCGCAACCGCCCGCAGAGAGGTCTGTCTCATATTCGCCCACCCAAAGCTGAGCCACTCCCGAATGGCGCTAAGTTCAGCGGGGTGATCGCTGGATTTGAGCCGGGCCCGAACCGGGATTTCACCCGAAGGACCGCCTTATCTTAGCGCCATTCAGCCATTCCCCTGTCCATCCCCATCCCCAGCCCCAGCCCCAGCCCCAGCCCCAGCCCCGGCCCTGTCACCCCCTCTCCAAAAAGGTCCGTTCAATCTCATTCCCCCAGCCGCTCCAGCCGCTGAGCCACACTCACGCCCAGCAAGCCCAGACGTCACTCAAGAATATGCGCGTTGACATCGATTTGATGGAGCCGGACATTCTCCTGCATGATCAAGACCCAGATCCAAGTCCCCGAGGAGCTCTTCCGCGAACTCCGCCATTTCGCCAAGCAGCGCGAATGGTCCCTCGCTGAAACCTTCCGCCGTGGTGCCGAGCTTCTGCTCCAAGTCTATCCTGAGCCCCCGCCAGCAGCCAAGGCCGAATGGACACCGCCCACCTCCGGCAAAGTCGGCTGGAAAGGACTGAGCGCCACCCAGCTCCGCGACGCCGCCTTTGCCGATTCCGACCCCCTGCTCGCCTGATCCATCCAACCGGCCGTCATGCTCTCCATCGACGCCAACATCCTGCTCTACGCCTACAGCGAGGCCGCGCCTGAGCACCACCGCGCTCTGGCATTCCTCACCGCCCAATCGGGAAACGCGATCGTGGCCCTTAGCGAATTCGTGCTCACCGAATTCTACCTCCTGCTTCGCAATCCCGCCGTGCTGAAAAAGCCATTGTCGGCCCTCGAAGCCGTGCAGGTCATCCAAAGCTACCGCCAGCACCCTGTCTGGAAAACTCTCGGCTTTCCACCGACCGGCCGGGAGGTCCACACCGATCTTTGGCTGCAAGCCGCCACTCCCGGCATCGCCCGCCGTCGCATCTACGACACCCGCACCGCCCTCTGCCTCCGCGCCTTCGGCGTGACCGAGTTCGCCACAGCCAACGTCAAGGACTTCGACGGGTATGGGTTCAAGAGGGTTTGGAATCCGATCCACCAACCGTAAGCCATAGGCACAGTGAGGTCTGTCTCATCATCGGACACTCTCATCTTCGCGCCATTCACCCCCACCCCGTGTCCCAACGGGACACCGTATACCAGCCCAGAGCACCGCTCTGGGTACGGGCGCAGTGAGGTCCGTCTCATCATCGGACACAGAAAAGCGAGAGGGCCGTCAGCACCCCCTCGCTTCGATCTCACGTCCTGCACCCACCCCGCGCAGCATGGGGCGCAACTCGAACCGGAAGCCCCGCCCGCCCAACCGTCAGGAAACCCCGGCAGATGACCGGCCAGCCTCACAAACCCTCACCCATGGCACGGCAACCGACCACATCGGCTAGTACCTGCGCGTCGTTTGAGTCTCCACGGAACTTGAATACGGCCGGCTCACGGATGCTTCCTCCGTGACCGTCGTCTGCGTCGTCGGCCGCGGCTGTTCAACCGTGGTGCAGTTGGAAAGCAGCAGCAGGCCACCGAGGCTGAGAATGAATGTAAGAGCGGTTTTCATATGGTTGATTCGTTGATTTTACTTGATAGTTGTGGTGGTCTTCTTTTCTTCGGTGGCCGATGGCCCCGGGGGATTGACGATTGTCGTCTTCTTCTCAACCTTCGTCTCCTCCTTCGCTGGCGGGTTCACGATCGTCGTGGTGTTTTTCTCGACAGGAACTGCTGTCGGTACAGGCGTGACGCGTGCCTCGCATCCCGACAGGATGGCAGCTGCGATAACAAGAATGGTTTCTGGTTTCATTGGATTCATAGGCTGCTCAAATCGAACTGATTTTTGGTGGCTCGTATCATGAATCGCACTCTAACGCGCACTTCCGTTTGTCGCGATGGGGTGCCACCCTACTTAATTCGTGCCGGGTTGCGGCATCTCCAGTCGCCACTGAGACCTCGGAGTCATTCCCCTGCCACCCTCCCCTGCCCATCCCAAGCCCCGGCCCTGCCACCCCCACTCCAAAGAGGTCCGTTCAATCTCATTCCCCCAGCCTCTCCAAACGCTCAGCCTCACTCATGCCCGGAAAGCCGGACGACACACCTGAGTACGCTCATTGACATAGATTTGATGGAACCGGACTCAAAGCGGATCGGAACCAATTGCCCTCACCCTGTCCGCAAGTCCGGGGGCGACACCGGCCCTCTTGCAGCTTGAACCCTCGAATCCTTGCCCTGCACAACGACCCCGGTGAGAATGCTTCCGCCTTGAACCTGCCCCAATCCTCCAGAACAATCTCACCTCAAAATCCCCCGTACCCGCCCAACCCGCGGCAGACAGACCCCTCGGCCCGCCTCGAAAATGCGGCGCGCAACTGCCAGTTGGAGCGACAGCGAAGCGAAGACGCAACACGACCACCCATGAAACTTCCCCTCACCCTTTTCACCGCTCTGCTGGTCCCGCTGGCGGGAGCCCCGTTCGGCCTCGCAGCGCAGACCGCCGGTCCCGCTCCGGAAACGAACGCCAGCGCGCTGGACATGGTCGAGCCGCAAATGAAGGCCATTCATCACCGATCAGGTGCAACTGCCGGAACACCGGAGCGTGCGCGTCCTCGAGGACAACGCCGCTCTGGCCCCTCGGATCAAGCCTTTCATCACCCGACCGACCGAGTTCCTCCTGCTCGACATCGGTGGCGCCGTGGTGATGGACGCGTGGATGATCAAACCGCGATCACCGAGGGCCTCGTGGACCGCCTCATCGCCCTCGGCAAACGCTTCGACTGCTTCGTCTATCCCCATCGCGACCACGGGCTTCGCGAAGGCAAGGGATCGGAACTCCACGTGCGCATGCTGATCGTCCGCTACCTCACCGAACACCTGCCAGCGGGGCCGCGCTGATGTTTCTGATTTTCCCGCAACCCGCATCGGAATCCACAACATGCCAGACGAACCAACCACTGCCACCACCCCCTGCAGCGCTCGACTCACTGCTGCCGTCCTCGCCATTTGTTCCTCGTTGCCTCCGTCGGGCGTGGCAGCCGATGGCACAAGTTCACCCGACCCATCCCGGCTGACCGTGGAACGCATCTTCGGCGAGGCCCAGGAATTCAAGACCGAGGATTGGGGGCCGGCCCGATGGTTCAAAGACAGCTCGGCCTACACCACGCTGGAAATCGCGGAGAAATTCAAACCCGACAAGGACGCCAAACCAGCCACTGACTCTGAACCTATCAAGGAAATTGTCCGGTATGCACCGGAGTCGGGGCAGCGGGAAGTCATCGTGGCAGCGCAGGATCTCATTCCGCCCGGCCAGCCCGGGCCGCTGCCAATCAAGGACTACGCGTGGTCGGACGACGCCAGCAAGGTGCTCCTCTTCACCAACACGAAGCGCGTCTGGCGCGAGGAGACCCGCGGCGATTACTGGGTGTTCGACCGCCAGTCCCGCGAATTGAAGAAACTCGGCGGCGAGGCCGAGCCGTCCACCCTCATGTTCGCCACCTTCTCACCGGACGGCAGGAACGCCGCCTATGTCTGCCGGAACAACCTGTTTGTGCAGTCCATTGAGAACCTGCGGATCACACAACTGACCACCGACGGCTCGGCCACCATCATCAATGGCACCGCTGACTGGGTGAACGAAGAGGAGTTCGGTCTGCGTCATGGACTGCGCTGGAGTCCAGACGGGCAGTTCATCGCCTACTGGCAATTCGACACCAGTGGCGTGCGCGAATTCAAGCTCGTCAACAACACCGACGGTCTCTATCCCGAAATCACCAGCTACGCCTACCCGAAGGTCGGTGAAACGAACTCCGCCTGCCGTGTGGGCGTCGTGGACGTCGGCGGCGGAAGCACCCGCTGGTTCCAAACCGGCACCAATCCGAGAAACCACTACATTCCCCGCATGGAATGGGCGGAAGATTCCCGGCACGTTGTGTTTCAGCACCTCAACCGGCTGCAGAACACCAACCAGGTCATCGCAGGCGATCCCCGGACCGGCGCGACTCAGGTGCTCTTCACCGATCGCGATGATACCTGGGTGGAAGTCATGAAGGAAATGCACTGGATCGAAGACGGCAAGCGTTTCCTGTGGCTGAGCGAACGCGATAGCTGGCAACACCTTTACGCAGTGTCCGCTACAGACAAGCCTATCCAACTGCTCACGCCGGGCGCTTTCGACGTCATCAGCATCGCGGGCGTCGACGAACCACAACGCTGCGTGTATTTCATCGCTTCGCCGGACAATCCCACCCAGCGCTATCTCTACCGCGCCCCGCTGGACGCCACCGGCGCAGCGGTTCGCGTTTCGCCGCCCGATCAGCCGGGCACACATTCCTACAATTTCTCCGGGGACGGACAGTGGGCCTTTCATACCTACTCCCGGTTTGGTCAGGCTCCCGTGGTCGAACTCGTGCAGCTCCCGGACCACAAAGTCATTCGCACCCTCGCTGGCAACACCGCGCTGCGCGGGAAACTGACCGCACTGAAACCGTGCGCCACCGAGTTCTTCCGGGTCAACCTCAGTGATGGCCCGGCGCTCGATGCATGGTGCATCAAACCGCCCGATTTCGATCCGGCGCGGCGCTATCCACTGCTCTTTCACGTCTACGGCGAACCCGCTGCATCGACGGTCGTGGACAGATGGGGCGGTGAAAACCACCTCTGGCATTCGCTGCTCGCGCAGCAGGGCTACGTTGTGATGAGCATAGACAACCGCGGCACCGCCGCGCCGCGAGGACGCGAGTGGCGCAAGTGCATCTACCGTCAGATCGGCATCCTCGCCTCGGCCGACCAGGCGGCCGCCACCCGGGAAATTCTTCGGGAAAGGCCTTATCTCGATCCCGCGCGCGTCGGCATCTGGGGCTGGAGCGGCGGGGGTTCCATGAGCCTCAATGCCATCTTCCGCTACCCGGACCTCTACCAGACCGCCATGGCCATCGCGTTCGTGGCCAACCAGAGGTTCTACGACACCATCTATCAGGAACGCTACATGGGTCTGCCGGCAGACAACGAGGCCGGCTTCACGAACGGTTCGCCCATCACCTTTGCCCACCAGCTCGAAGGCAATCTGCTCCTGCTCTACGGCACTGGCGATGACAACTGCCACTACCAGAACTGTGAAGTCCTCGTCAACGAACTCATCAGGCATAGCAAACACTTCAGCCAGATGCCCTATCCGAACCAGAGTCATGCCATCAAGGAAGGCACCAACGTAAAGCGCCACCTTTACCAGACACTCACGCGCTATCTGGCGGAAAACCTGCCCGTGACACCCTGATGCACCCTCAACCATTGCCGATCATCATGCCTGACCAAACCGCTCCTTCCCCAAGCCCCGCGCGGATCGCCGCCGGTATCCCTGAAGTTCACAGCAGTCTCTACTGGCGCATCCGCTTTTCGGTCTGCGATCAGGTCGTGCTGCTCGAATTGCCCGCGCCGACCGGCACGGAGTCGGTGTTGATTCTGCGCGACATCGAAATGGAACGCGCACGCCAGTTCGCCAGGGTGGATCGCGTCGCCTGCCCCGCAGATTACACTCCCGCGGGCGGTCTCTCCGGAGACCGGGAAACGGCCAACGCCCAGGCCGCAGTCGAGTGCCTGCGCCGCGCCGGAGTGACAAGAGTGACCGGAGACCGTACCCTGCCGCTGATCTTCGCCGACTTTGCCCGGCAGGCGGGCATCAAGGTGGAATGCGATCCCAACCAGTGGGTGCAGGAACGCCGCCAGAAAACCGCCGAGGAAATCCAGCACCTGCGCGAGGCTCAACAGATCACCGGCCAGGCGGTGCAGATGGCCTGCTGCATGATCGCATCCGCCACCGCGCGGCGCGACGGCCTTCTCCTGCATGAAGGTGCCCCGCTGACCTCCGAGCGGGTACGCGCAGCAGTGGATCACTGGCTGCTGGATCGAGATTTCATCAACCCGATGGCAATCATTGCCGGCGGTCCGGCGGCGGCCGATTGCCATTACATGGGCGCCGGCGAACTCCGGACCGGAGAGCCGGTCATCGTCGATATCTTCCCGCGCGATCGCAGGACCCGCTACAACGGGGACTGCACCCGCACCGTCGTGCATGGCGACATTCCCGATGAAGTGAAGCGAATGCACGCCGCGGTTCGCGCCGCAAAAGCGGCTGCGGAAACAACCATCATGGTCGGGGCGACCGGCGAAGCGGTGCATCTCGCAACCATCAAGGCGATCCGGGACGCAGGCTATGACTTTGGTTTGCCCGGCGAGCACACCCCCCTTTCGTATTGCGCGCTGACTCATGGCACCGGGCATGGTGTGGGCCTTGATGTGCATGAACCACCACTCCTCGACATCAAGGGGCCCGCTCTCATGGCCGGCGAAGCTCTGACCGTGGAGCCGGGCCTCTACCGGCGCGACATGGGCGGTGTCCGCATTGAGGATATCGTGGTCGTAACCGAGCGCGGCTGCGAAAACCTGAACCTCCTCTCTGACGAACTCTGCTGGAAGTGATTCCTGCCGGCGGCACCGCACCAGCCTTGAACCGCCTTTCCCCTTTCCTCGTATTCCCGCTGCTCTGCCCGCTGGTGGCAGCATGACGAAACCGACTGGACAGCGCTCTCCGTCCTTCGGACGGGAGAGAAAGTAGATGCCGTGCCGATGCTTGCACTGGTGCCACCAGGCCAGATCGATGCCGGCCCGGTCCCAGACAATGAGCACTTTCCTGCCGGCCGGAGTGCC
>QQNF01000065.1 GCA_003402705.1 Verrucomicrobiota bacterium
CGGCGGGAGGGGTGGGGGGTGGGTGGGTTTTCCGTTGCGCGGCGGGGGGAGTGCCCGACTGCTGGGGGGGCGTACAGCAGCAACAACATGGCAACTATTGGCACACCGCTTTCAGCAACGGCCACGCGCGTGGCATTTCTCGGGTCTGGCGAACTGGGCAAGGAGGTGGTGATTGAGTTGCAGCGGCTGGGGTGCGAGGTGATTGCGATTGACCGGTATGCGCATGCGCCGGCGATGCAGGTGGCGCATCGGTCGCATGTGGTGAACATGCTGGATGGGGAGGCATTGCGGGCGGTGCTGGAGAGTGAGAAGCCTGATTTGATTGTGCCGGAGGTGGAGGCGATTGCGACGGACACGCTGGTGGCGATGGAGGCGGAGGGTTGGCGGGTGATTCCGACGGCGCGGGCGGCGCAATTGACGATGAACCGTGAGGGGATTCGGAGACTGGCGGCGGAGGAGTTGGGGTTGAGGTGTTCGCCGTATGAGTTTGCGGGGACGATTGAGGAATTTCGGGCGGCGATCGGGCGGATCGGGATGCCGTGTGTGGTGAAGCCGATCATGAGTTCGTCCGGGAAGGGACAGAGTGTGGTGCGCGGGGAAGGGGATGTGGAGAAGAGCTGGGTGTATGCGCAGGAGGGCGGGCGGGCCGGGGCTGGTCGGGTGATTGTGGAGGGGTTTGTGGATTTTGAGTATGAGATCACGCTGCTAACGGTGAGGCATGAAGGCGGGACCTCGTTCTGCGAGCCGATCGGGCATTTGCAGATTGACGGGGATTACCGGGAGAGCTGGCAGCCGCAGGCGATGAGTGAGATGGCGCTGGCGGAGGCGAAGGACATTGCGGAGGCGGTGACGGGGGCGCTGGGCGGGATGGGGTTGTTCGGGGTGGAGTTGTTTGTGAAGGGGGACACGGTCTGGTTCAGCGAAGTGTCGCCGCGGCCGCACGATACTGGGCTGGTGACGATTGCGTCGCAGGAATTGTCGGAGTTTGCGCTGCATGCGCGGGCGATTCTGGGGCTGCCGATTCCGGTGATCCGGCAGTATGGACCGTCGGCGTCGGCGGTGATTCTGGTGGAGGGAGAGTCGGAGCGGGTGGTGTTCGGGAATCTGGAGGGAGCGTTGCGGGAACCGGACACGCATTTGCGATTGTTCGGGAAGCCGGCGGTGAGTGGGCGTCGCCGGATGGGGGTGGTGGCGTGTCGGGCGGAGAGCATTGAGGCGGCGCGGGAGAAGGCGCGGCGCGGGGCTGGGGCGGTAACGGTGGAGTTGTGATGGCGGCGGGAACTGATGAGAAGCGGGTGGCGGGTCGCTGGTTGCGGCGGCGCGGGGTGGTGCTGCCGACGTGGCGGAGTGTGGTGGCCGGGTTGGTGGTGTTAGGGGTGGCGGGTTGGTGGCTGGCCACGACGGTGCATCCGTGGCTTTGTGTGAGTGAGGCGGTGCCGGGGGCGCGGTATGCGGCGGTGGAGGGCTGGGCACCGGATTACGTGCTGGCGGCGGCGGGGGAGAGTGCGGAGGAAGGCGGAGTGAAAGTGTTGTACACGACGGGATTGCCGCTGGAGCGGGGCGGGCATCTGGTGGAATTCAAGGATTATGCGACCTTGGCGGCGCGGTCATTGGTGGCGATGGGGTATGAGGCGGGACGGATTGCGCCGGTGCCGTCGGAGGCGGTGGCGACGGAGCGGACGCGGGCGATGGCGGAGGCGTTGCGGGCGGCGCTGGTGCTGGAGAAGGCTGGGGAGGGGGAGCGGACGATCAATGTGTTCACGCTGGGGACGCATGCGCGGCGGAGCCGGAGGATTTATCAGGAAGTGCTGGGGCCGGAGTGGCGGGGGGGGGTGGTTTCGGTGCCGAATCGGGCGTATGAGGCGGGTGCGTGGTACCGGAGCAGCGAGGGGGTGAAGAACGTGCTGGGGGAAGTGAGTGCGCTGGTGGTGCAGTGAAGCGGCGGCATTGCGGAGTGCGCGAAGGCGTTGCAAGGGAGAGGATGCTTCCCTGGCTCCATGGTCCCCGAGTGCCGCTTTATCTTGCCCCGATGGCAGGGGTGACGGATTTTGTGTTTCGCGGGTTGTGCAAGGAGATGGGGGCGGACGTGATGGTGACGGAGTTTGTGAGCAGCGAGGGGATTCTGCGGCGGGATGACCGGACGCGGAAGTACACGGAGTTTGATGACGGGCAGAGGCCGGTGGGGGTGCAGTTGTTCGGGGCGAATCCCGAGGCGATGGCGGAGGCGGCGCGGAAGGTGATCGACTGGAAGCAGCCGGATTTCATCGATATCAACTTCGGGTGTCCGGTGAATAAGGTGGTGTCGAAGAATGGGGGGTCGTCGATGCTGCGGGATTGTCCGCTGCTGGCGGCGGTGGCGTCTGCGGTGGCGCGGGCGGTGCCGATTCCGGTGACGGCGAAGATCCGGATCGGGTGGGACGATCAGACGGTGAATGCGCGGGAGGTGGTTAGGATACTGGAGGATGTGGGGATGGGAGCGGTGACGATTCACGGTCGGACGCGGGCGCAGGGGTATGGCGGGGAGGCGAACTGGGACGTGATCGGGGAATGTGCGGAGCTGGTGAAGATCCCGGTGATCGGGAACGGGGATCTGGCTAGTGGCCGGGACATTGAGCGGCGCTTGAGGGAGACGAAGGTGAGGGGATTGATGATCGGGCGGGCGGCGATGGCGAGCCCGTGGGTGTTCCGGGATGCGCGGCGGTGGCTGGCGGACGGGACGTTGCCTGAGCCGGTGCCTGCGGAGGCGCGTTGGGCGTTTATCCTGCGTCATTGCCGGCTGGCGATGGAGCACGGGCGGTATGGCGAGGAGAAGTTCACGGTGCAGGCGATGCGGAGCCGATTGATGGCGTACAGCAAGGGATTGCCTGCGGGGCGGCAGTTGCGGCAGCGGTTCGGGGCGGTGCAGAGCCTGATGGAGCTGGAGGATCTGGCGGCGGAGTATCTGAGCCATCCGCGGCATGCGCAGGCGGTGGCGGAGACGGATGAAGAGCCGGAAGCGGAATTGGGTGTTAGGATCAGTTGAGGGACGGGTCGTCGGGGGTGCCGGAGAGGAGACGGAAGTAGGGGCCCATGGAGCGGAGGATATCGCGCCAGAGTTGGTTGGGGCGGAGCGTGCGGAGGGCGGATTCGGCGGGTGGGGCGACGACCCATGCGCTGCGTTCGATTTCGGATTCGAGCTGGCCTGCGGACCAACCGGAGTAGCCGACGAAGGCGCGGACTTTTTCGCCTTGGGTCTGACGGTGGAGGGCGTCTTTGACGGTGAGGTGGGTGGTGGCGGAGAGTTCCTTGGTCATGCGGTCCCATGCGAAGGCGACGAAGGTGAGGTGTTCCTGGCTGACGGGGCCGCCGAGGTAGACGGGGAGAGCGGCGAGGGGGGCGAATTCCTTGGCGGAGAGGAGATCGCCGACCTTGCTGCCGAGCGGGCGGTTCATGATGTAGCCGTGAGCGCCTTCGTCCTTGCGGTGGCTGGTGATGACGAGGACGGAGCGGTCGAAGTGGCCGTCGTGGAGGGAAGGATCGGCGAGGAGGACGGACCCGTGGAGAGAGGTCCATGGCTGGTCGGGAGGGTTCATGGGGAGGAGGGGAATTTAAGCACAGTTCGGGCTTTTCCGGGGCGGGATTTTCCTGAAACGTCTGGAGAAATGAAGCGAGTTGACGAAATGCTGAGTGAGATGCGGGCTTTGGGCGGCCTTGGGGATGAGGCGGTGGTGGCGGCGGCGGAGATGCTGCTGGATGGCGGGGTGGGGGATGATGAGAAGGCGGCGTTGCTGACGGCGTTGTCGGAGAAGGGGGAGACGGCTGGGGAGATTGCTGGGTTTGTGAGAGTGTTTCTGGGGCATGCGGTGCGGGTGCCGCTGGAGTTGGAGGGATTGGACCGACCGGCATTGGATGTGTGCGGGACGGGCGGGGACAAGCTGGATTTGTTCAATGTGTCGACGGCGTCGATGTTTGTGCTGGCGGGGGGCGGGGCGGCGGTGGTGAAGCACGGGAACCGAGGGATTACGAGCAAGTCGGGGGGAGCGGACGTGCTGGAGGCGTTAGGCGTGCGGATTGATCTGGCACCGGAGCGGTTTGCGGAGAGTGTGCGGCGGCATGGTGCGGGGTTCATGCTGGCTCCGCAGTATCATCCGGCGTTCAAGGCGGTGGCTGGGGTGAGACGGCGATTGGCGGCGTCGGGGGTGCGGACGGTTTTCAACATCATCGGGCCGCTGCTGAATCCGCTGCAGCCGCCCTATCAACTGGTGGGGGTGTATGATGGATCGCTGCCGCCGGTTTATGCTGATATTCTGGGGAGACTGGGGCGGAAGCGGGCGTGGGTGGTGCACGGGCGGACGGCGGATGGGCGGGGGATGGATGAAGTGTCGACGCTGGGGGTGACGGAGGTGGTGGCGGTGGAGGGCGGGCGGCTGACGGCGACGACGCTGGGTGGGCCGGAGCATCCGGCGCGGGTGGAGGAACTGGTGGGCGGGGATGCGGCGCACAATGCGGCGCTGCTGGAGGGGATTCTGACGGGGAAGGACCGTGGGCCGCGTCGGGAGATTGTGGTGATGAATGCGGCGGCGGCGTTTCAGGTGGCGGGGTTGGAGACGACGTGGGAGGGCGGGCGAGCGCGGGCGGAGGAGGCGATCGACAGCGGGCGAGCGGCCGGGGTGCTGGCGGCGCTGCGGGCGTTTGCGTGAAGGGGGGAGATCCGGAGGTTCAGGATCTGGAGGATGGCGGGAGGGCGCGAGCGGGGTCGCGGCCGTAGCGCCACCATGCGAGGGCGATGCCGCCGACGAAGCCCCAGAAGTGGCTGGACCATGAGATATTGGGGTCGATGCGGAGGAGCCCGAAGACTGAGCCGAGCTGGAAGAAGCCGACGACGAGGGAGATGATGGCCCAGACGGGTTTGCGGGAGAACCAGCCTCTGGCGAGGAGGAAGCCGAGCATGCCGTAGATGACGCCGCTGGCTCCTTCGTGGGGGCGGCCGCCTTGCCCGAAGAGCCATGCGCCGGTGCCGCTGATGATGGCGGTGGTGACGAGGACTTCGGTGAAGAGACGACGGCCGCTGGTGACGAGGACGGCACCGAGGACGCAGAACGAGATGGTGTTGGCGAGGAGGTGCCAGATGTCGGCGTGGAGGAAGGGGGCGGCGGCGATGCCGGGGAGGCCGACGATGCTGCGTGGCCAGATGCCGAGGTTGTCGAGACGGGCGATGGAGTTGGGGAGGAGGGCGTCGAAGACGAAGACGGCCCACATGGCGGCGGGCCATGAGAGGGCGAACATGAGGCGCGGCTTGAGGCGGAGCCAGAGAGTGGAGGCTTGATCGGGGAGTGACACGGAGTGAATGCGGTGAGGGAAACTTCTGGCAAAAGCCGCCGCCTGCACTTTACGTGAATGCGCGAACCATCTTGCCGCCAACTGCCTGTGAAACCGAACTGCCTTGCTTTGTTTGCCGTCCTTGCGCTGCCTGCGGGGGCGGGGATTACGATGGATACCACGGCTGCGCCGGAGCACGCGGCGTGGGCGGCGAAGGCGTTGCCGGTGGCGACTGAGTGGCTGCCGCGGTTGGCGAATCTGCTGGCGGTGCCGGGGTCAGGCGGGTTGCCGGATGTGACGGTGAAGATCACGCCGGAGTATAAAGGTGTGGCGTTTGCGTCGGGGAGCGGGATTACGATGGCGTCGGCGTGGGTGCGGGATCATCCGGAGGACAGCGTGGGGGCATTGATCCATGAGCTGGTGCATGTGCTGCAGGGGTATCCTGGGGGGAGCGAGCACTGGCTGACGGAGGGGATTGCGGATTACCTGAGGTTTTCGGTGTATGAGGGGAAGCCAGCGGGGTATTTTCCGAAGCCAGCGAAGGTGCAGGGGTATAGGGATGCGTATCAGGTGGCGGCGGGGTTTCTGGCGTGGCTGGAGGCAGGGGAAGCGCCGGGGGTGGTGAGGCGGCTGCATGCGGCGCTGCGGGCGAAGCAGTACGGGCCGGAGTTGTTTGTGAAGGCGGCGGGGAAGCCGCTGGATGATTTGTGGCGGGAGTACACGGCGGCGTCGGTGGCGGGGAAGAAGCTGCCGGCGGGTCTGACGAAATTGAGTTATCGGCAGAATGGGGGCGGGGCGTTTGTGGCGGGGGCAGGAGGGGAATGGGTGGAGGTGCAGGGCGGGAAGGAGCATGCGCGGTTCAAGGAGACGGCGCGGAGTGAGGAGGCGGTGGAGTTGTATGATGCGGCGCGGGGGATCCGGTTGAGACTGGGGGCGGACAGTGTGTCGCTGCAGCGGAACGGGGCGTGGTCGCCGCTGTATGCGGCGGAGTGGGAGGCGAAGCCGTGAGATTTCCGATGGGGGTGAGAGCGCTGCATTGACAGAGGGCGACTTCCATTGCTGTTAAGAACATTCCCTTACTGACATGTCGCGTGCAGCCATCATCAACGTCGTCGGACTGACGGCCCGTCATCTGAGTGAGGAGAACACGCCGCAGATCATGGCGTGGCTGAAGCACAAGCAGATCGCGCCGGTGCAGCCGGTGCTGCCTGCGGTGACGACGACGATGCAGACGACGTACCTGACGGGGCGGCGGGCGAGCGAGCATGGGATTGTGGGGAACGGGTGGTACAACCGGGAGCAGGCGGAGGTGCAGATGTGGAAGCAGAGCAACCACCTTGTGAAGGGGGAGAAGCTGTGGGATGTGCTGAAGCGCGAGCATCCTGAGTTCACGGTGGCGAAGCTGTTCTGGTGGTATAACATGTATTCGACGGCGGATTATGCGATCACGCCGCGGCCGATGTATCCTGCGGACGGGCGGAAGTTTTTCGACATCTACACGCGGCCGGCGACGATTCGTGAGGAGATCAAGAATGACCTTGGGGAGTTTCCGTTTCCGTCGTTCTGGGGGCCGATGGCCGGGTTGCCGTCGTCGGCGTGGATTGCGGAGTCTGCGAAATGGGTGGAGGACAAGTACTGGCCGAATCTGAGTCTGGTTTATCTGCCGCATCTGGATTACAACCTGCAGCGGCTGGGGCCGGATGATCCGGCGATTGCGGAGGATCTGCGGGCGATTGATGCGGTGACGGGGGATCTGATCCAGTTTTACAAAGAGCGGGCGATCCGGGTGGTGCTGCTGAGCGAGTATGGGATTACGGCGGTGGACCGGCCGGTGCACATCAACCGGGTGCTGCGGGAGCACGGGTGGATCACGGTGCGTGAGGAGTTAGGGCTGGAGGTGCTGGATTGCGGGGCGAGCAAGGCGTTTGCGGTGGCGGACCATCAGGTGGCGCATGTGTATGTGAATGACCCGTCGATTCTGGGAGAAGTGAGGGAGGTGTTAGGTAAGGTGCCGGGGGTGGAGTCGATCATTGACGGGATCTGGCGGTCGAGTGCGGGATTGGACCACCAGCGGGCGGGGGATCTGGTGTGTGTGGCGGACGAGCGGAGCTGGTTTACGTATTATTACTGGGAGGATGACGCGGTGGCTCCGGATTTTGCGCGGTGTGTGGATATTCACCGGAAGCCTGGGTATGATCCTGTGGAGTTGTTTCTGGATCCGGGGTTGAAGCATCCGAAGCTGGCGGTGGGGAGCCGGTTGCTGAAGAAGAAGCTAGGGATGCGGTATCTGATGGATGTGATTCCGCTGGATGCGGGGTTAGTGAAGGGGAGTCACGGGCGGATTCCGGAGGATCGGCTGGATTGGCCGGTGCTGGCGGGGGATCTGCCGCATTTGAGCGAGCGGGAGTTTATTCCGGCGACGCAGGTGTATCACGAACTGCTGCGGGCGGTGCGGCGGCAGTTTTCGGAGTGAGATTTGTCAGAGCGGCGGTGGTGCGCCGGTGGCACCCTGGGTGGTGGCGGCGGGGATGGGGTCGGTGGAGGGATCGCTGAGATGTTCGAGGACGCGGCGGGCGCGGCCGGGGTCAGGCGAGGAGAGTTCGGCGAGGGCGGCTTTGAGGGCGAGGACGCGGAAGTCTGAGTCCTGGCCGTGGCGCTGGACGCGGTCGAGGAAGGCGGCGACGTCGAGGACGCGGGCGCGGGCGTCGATGAACTGGAGGTCGACGAGAGGTGATGGCATGGTGCTGAGAGGGGTCAGAAGCTGCCGGGGGAGAATGTGACGGCGGGCGGGGCGGATTGTGCGACGGGGAGGTTCGGTGCGCCGCGTGGGCGATTGCCCATTTCCATGAGTTCGCTGACTTTGACGAAGCGGAAGCCCTTGGCGAGGAGACCGTCGAGGGTGCCGGGCATGGCGTCGATGCTGGAGACGTGGATGTCGTGGACGAGGATGATGGCACCGGGGCGCGTTTGGTTGAGGATGCGGCTGCGGGTGAGGGCGGCGCTTTTGGTGCGCCAGTCTTCGGGGTCGACGCTCCACTGGATGGTGGGGTAGCCGAATTCGTCCATGATCCACTGCTTCTGGCGAGCGGTGATGGCACCGTAGGGTGGGCGGTACATGCGCGGGGCGACGCCGAGATTGACGAGGGCGGAGTGGGCGCGTTTGAGTTCAGAGCGGACGGCGTTGTCGCTGAGGCTGCTGAGTTTGGGATGGGTCCATGTGTGGTTGGCGAGTTCGTGGCCGTCGGCGATGATGCGGCGCATGATGCCTGGGTAGGTGACGGTGCGGGAGCCGACGGTGAAGAAGGTGGCGCGGATATTGCGCGCCTTGAGCATGTCGAGGAGGCGCGGGGTATTGGAGGCGTGGGGGCCGTCATCGAAGGTCATGGCGATGAACGGGCCGTTTACGGCGACGCTGTTGTAGCTGATGCGGGTGCCTGGGGGGAGACTGCCGGAGGTGTTGTTGGGGGCCTGATTGAGGGCTGGGCGGGCGATGCCTGCCGCGGCGGAGGGGCCTTGCGGTTTGACATTGCGGGAGCAGGCGGGGAGGAGGGCGAGCGCGGCGGCGAGGGGGAGGAGCAACTTCATGGGGGCTTGGGGGCGGAGGGCCGACGCGGCGCGGGGAGATGATGGGGAGGGCCGGATTACTTCACGAGACCGGCGAGGATGGCGAGGGGCATGGAGATATTGCCGAGGAAGAGGATGAGGGCGAGGCCTTTGCCGGCGGTTTCGATGAGGGCGCGGGATTTCGGGGTGGTGAGGCCGAGGGTTTGGAAGACGCTGGCGAAGCCGTGGCTGAGGTGGCTGAAGAGGAGGGCCATGGCGATGATGTAGAAGGCGGAGGCTGGGAACCAGCTGAAGCCGTCGACGACCATGTTGTAGACGTTTTTGGAGCCATCGGCGAGCCAGTAGCGTTTGCTGGCGGTGTTGCCGTAGCTGTTGCCGACGCAGGCGGTGTAGTGGAGGATGTGGTAGACGACGAAGGCGAGGATGGTGAGGCCGCTGAGGATCATGATGCGGCTGGAGCGGGTGGCCTTGCGGGCGGTATCGACGGCGTACTTGCGGCTGCGGGCGGCGTGGTTGGCGCGGGTGAGTTGGATGGTGGCGACGATGTGGATGCCGGCGAGGGCGAGGAGGCCGATGCGGGCGACCCAAAGGAGGGGGCCGAGGTCGTGGAGTTTTTTGGCGTAGGCGTTGAGGGCGTCGGGGCCTGCGTAGACGAGGAGGTTGCCCAGCATGTGGACCACGAGGAATCCGATGAGGAGGAGGCCTGAGACGGCGACGATGATCTTTTTGCCGATGGAGGACTGGTAGAAGCGGACGAGCGAGGAGACGAGGGGCGGCATAGGGTAATGGATTTATCCCGGGATACGGTTGAGGAAAGCAGAAAGATGAACTGAGCGGAGCGGTTGCGGCGTTGGCGGCGTGCGTATCGTGGGGGTGATGTACTTTGCGCCAACGGGATCCGAGCCGCTGTTTTACTTTCGGGGGCATCCGGTGCGGCTGCATGCGCTGCTGGTGCTGGTGCAGATTGCGGGGATGGTGGCGGGGGCGGTTTTCGGGATGGGGCGGTGGATGGAGTGGATGGCGTTCCGGGTGGCGCCGGGGAGTTGGGGTTTTCTGCTGAGGCCGTGGGCGCTGGTGACGCACGTGCTGATTCAGCCGGTGAGTGTGTGGTTTATTCTGCAGATGGTGTGGTTGTGGCAGTGGGGGAAGATACTGGAGGAGAATTTCGGGCGTGGGTTTCTGCTGAGGCTTTACGGGCTGCTGACGCTGGCGTTGCCTGCGGTGCTGGTGGTGCTGAGTGTGCTGCCGGGGAGTGGGAGTTATCAGCTGGCGGATCCTGGGCTGGTGCATTTTCCGCTGTTTCTGGCGGTGGCGATGCTGATGCCTGATGCGCAGTGGTTGTTCGGGTGGCCGTTCAAGTACTGGGCGGCGGCGCTGTCGGCGATTTTTCTGCTGCAGTATCTTGCGGCGAGGGATCTGGTGGGGGCGCTGCTGGCGGTGGTGGCGGGGGTGCTGACGTATGTGCTGATGCGGCGAGCGGGGATGGAGTCGCGGTTGGGGGGGATCGCGGAGACGGTGCGGGAGGCGCTGCCGGAGCGGCGGGGTAAGGTTGTGGGGAAGGGTGTGGGGAAGGGTGCTGGGAGAAGGGTGGCGGGTCCGAAGCTGGTGCCGAGTGCGGAGTTGAAGCCGGAGGCTCCGGATGTGGAGCGGGTGAATGCGTTGCTGGACAAGATTGCGGCGAGCGGCATGGGGAGCCTGAGCGACGCGGAGCGGGCGGATCTGCAGCGGGCGAGTGCGCGGCTGAAGGAGAGGGCGTGAGGGCAGCGCTCAGGATTTCCGGGGGCCGGATTCGCCGGGGCGGCGGGTGATGAGGAAGTAGATGACGTAGAACCAGTTGAGGAGGCCGGCGATGATGGCGAAGAGGACCGAGCGGTTGCGTTCCCATGAGGAGACTACGGCGATGATCGCGCCGAGACCGAGCCCGGAGTCGGCGACGCGCTGGACGGTGATTTCGGCGAGCGGGAGGAGCATGGGTGGATGATCGGGAGGGCGGGGGAGCTGTCCAGGGGAAGCGCGGCGATTCCCGAGGAGCGCGGTGGCGTTTTGAGGATAGGGTGGGATGGTGGGGTCATGGTGACGATCGATGACCCGCATGCGCTGGCGGCTGAGGAGGTGTTGAAGGCGCTGGGGAGTGACGGGGTGAACGGGTTGTCGGTGGCGGAGGCGGCGAGGCGGCTGGCGGAGATTGGGGCGAATGAGCTGCCGGAGACGCGGCCGGTGGGTGCGTGGGTGGTGTTAGGGCGGCAGTTTGCGAGTCCGCTGATTTATCTGCTGCTGGTGGCGGCGCTGATTGCGGGGGCGATGGGGCATCGCGGGGATGCGGGGGTGATTCTGGTGGTGGTGGTGGTGAATGCGCTGCTGGGGGCGTATCAGGAACGACGGGCGGCGCGGTCGATGGCGGCGCTGCGGAAGTTGTCAGTGCTGATGGTGCGGGTGGTGCGGGGAGGTGAGGAGGTGGCGATTGAGGCGTCGGGGTTGGTGCCTGGGGATGTGGTGGTGCTGGCGGCGGGGGATGCGGTCGGGGCGGACGGGCGGTTGATAGAGGTGGTGGCGATGGAGGCGGCGGAGGCGGCGTTGACTGGGGAATCGGTGCCGGTGGTGAAGGATGCGGGGGCGGTGCCGGTGGGGACCCTGATGGCGGATCGGAGGGGGATGGTGTATGCGGCGACGCATGTGGCGGCGGGGCGGGGTCGGGCGGTGGTGACGGCGACGGGGGAGCGGACGGAGGCTGGGCGGATCGCGGATCTGACGATGACGGCGCGGGAGCCGAAGACCCCGCTGGAGGCGCGGTTGGAGGGATTTGGGAGGATGCTGGCGGGGGCGTCGCTGGGGTTGTTCGGGCTGGTGATTGCCGGGGGGTTGGCCAGGGGGGTGCCGTTTCCGGAGATTCTGATGGTGGCGATCAGTCAGATGGTGAGTGTGGTGCCTGAGGGACTGCCGGTGGCGATGACGGTGGCGCTGGCGGTGGGGATGCAGCGGATGGCGCGACGTGGGGCGGTGGTGCGGCGGCTGTCGGCGGTTGAGACGCTAGGGTCGGTTAGTGTGATCTGCACGGACAAGACGGGGACCTTGACGCGGAATGAGATGACGGTGACGGCGCTGCGGTTGCCGGGGGGGCGGGAGGTGGCGGTGAGTGGGGGAGGTTATGCGCCGGAGGGAGAACTGACGGAAGGCGGGGTGCGGGTGGCGGGCGGGGATGCGGCGGTGCGGCGGATGATTGAGGCATTGGTGTTGTGCAATGATGCGCGGCTGGACGGGCCGGGGGGAGAGGAGACGGCGTGGCGGATCGCGGGGGATCCGACGGAGGCGGCGATGCTGACGTTAGCAAAAAAGGCGGGGATGGATCCGGAGGAAGTGAGGGCGGCGAATGTGAGGGTGGCGGAGCTGCCGTTTGATGCGGCGTCGCGATTGATGGCGGTGCAGTGCGGGAGCGGGGGAAGCGGGCGGATTCTGATCAAGGGGGCACCGGAGACGGTGCTGGCGCTTTGCGGGCTGGTGGCTGGCGGGGACGGGGCGGATGGGGAGTTAGGAGAGGAGGAGCGGGCGGCGATGCAGGCGGCGGCGGAGGCGATGAGCGGTGAGGCGTTGCGGGTGCTGGCGGCGGCGGAGATCCCGGGGAGGGAGCTTGATGCGGGGGGCGGGTATGCGGCGCTGGCGGGGCACGGCGTCTGGCTGGGGCTGGTGGGGGAGATGGATCCGCCGCGGGAAGGGGTGAAGGAGGCGGTGGCGGAGTGCCGGGGTGCGGGGATTCGGACGGTGATGGTGACGGGGGATCACAAGGCGACGGGGCTGGCGGTGGCGCGGTTGTTAGGGATTGCGCGGGACGGGGATCTGGCGGTGGACGGCGCGGAATTGGAGAGGATGAGCGAGGGGAAGCTGAGAGGGGAACTTGAGAGGATTTCGGTTTTTGCGCGGGTGCATCCGGCGCAGAAGCTGAGGATTGTGGAGGCGTGGCAGGCGAAGGGCGGGGTGGTGGCAGTGACGGGGGACGGGGTGAATGATGCCCCGGCGCTGGCGCGAGCGGATGCGGGCGTGGCGATGGGGATTACGGGGACGGAGGTGGCGAAGAGTGCGGCTGGGATTGTGATCACGGACGACAATTTTCCGACGATGGTGGGTGCGGTGGCGGGCGGGCGATTGGTTTACCGGAATCTGAAGAAAGTGATTCTGTATTTGTTCACGACGTCGATGGACGAGGTCGTGCTGCTGCTGCTGGCGCTGATGTGCGGGTTGCCGCTGCCGTTGCTGGCGGTGCAGATTCTGTGGATCAATCTGGTGACGGAGGGCGTGCTGACGGTGAATCTGGTGATGGAGGAGAGTCACGGGCGGGAGATGGATCGGCCGCCGGTGGGTCGTGATGAGCCTTTGGTGACGAGGGAGATGCTGAAGCGGATGATCGGGATGGTGGGGGCGTCGGTGGTGTCGGTGTTTGGTTATTATGTGTGGCGGCTGGGGAGCGGGGTGCCGCTGGAGCTGGTGCGGAGCGAGACGTTTACGGTGCTGGCGGTGTCGCAGTGGTTCAACGTGCTGAATTGCCGGAGTGCGACGGATTCGGCGTTTGACGGGACGATGGTGCGGAACCGGTGGCTGCTGGCGGGGCTGGTGATTGGGAACCTGCTGCAAGCGGCGGTGATCTACGGTGCGCCGATGAACCGATTGTTTCACACGGTGCCGATCGATTTCCGGCATTTTGTGCTGATCGGGCTGGTGGCGAGTCCGGTGTTGTGGGTGGAGGAGGTGAGGAAGTGGCTGGTGCGGCGTCGGGGGCGTGTGGGAGGGGTGTGACGGTTGTCGGCAAGAGCGGGGTGATGCGGCGCGTATGGTGGGGCACCATGATTGAGGCCAACCGATTGATTCTGCCGCTGATAGCTGCTGTGGCCGTGCCGTGCGGGGCGGTTGATTTTGTGAAGGAGGTGCAGCCGGTGCTGGAGGCGAACTGTTATGATTGTCATGGCGAGGACAAGCAGAAGAACGGGTTGCGGCTGGACAGTGTGGCGGGGATTCTGAAGGGGAGTGATTCGGGGGAGCCGTTGTTTGTGCGCGGGAGCAGTGGGGAGAGCCTGCTGATCCGGATGGTGACGTCGACGGATCCGAAGCACATGATGCCGCCGAAGGGGGAACGATTGAAGGCTGAGGAAGTGGTGGTGTTGAAGGCGTGGATTGACGGCGGGGCGGCGATGCCCGGGGAGAAGGAAGCGGCGGCGGGGATGCCGTTGAAGACGGATCACTGGTCGTTTCAGCCGGTGCGGCGGCCGGAGGTGCCCGGGGTGGTGGCTGGCGGGAGTGAGATTGATGCGTTTGTGGGGGCAAAGCTGAAGGAGAAGGGAATGGAGGCGTTAGGGGAGGCGGACAGGAGGACCCTGGTGCGGCGGGTCTATCAGGTGATGCACGGGTTGCCGCCGTCGCCGGCGGAGAGCGAGGCATTTGTGAGGGATGAACGGCCGGAGGCGTGGGGTGAGCTGGTGGAGAAGGTGCTGGCGAGTCCGCGGCGCGGGGAGCGGTGGGCGCGGCACTGGCTGGATGTGGTGCGTTATGCGGACACGAACGGATTCGAGACGAACCGGGAGCGGAAGACGGCCTATCATTATCGGGACTGGGTGATTGAGTCGATCAACGAGGACAAGCCGTACGATCAGTTTGTGAGGGAGCAGATTGCGGGGGATGCGCTGGGGGTGGATGCGGCGACGGGGTTTCTGGTGGCCGGGGCGTATGACATTGTGAAGTCGCCGGATCCGAATCTGTCGCTGATGCAGCGTCAGGAGGAACTGGCGGACATGGTGAGCACGACATCGACGGCGTTCATGGGGCTGACGATGGGGTGTGCGCGGTGTCACAATCACAAGTTTGATCCGGTGCTGCAGAAGGATTATTATGCGATGCAGGCGGTGTTTGCGGGGGTGAACCATGGGGAGCGAGCGATCCGGCGGGAGCTGGGTGAGGAGGAAGCGAAGCGGATGGAGATGTTGAGGACAGAGGCGGCGGGGCTGCGGGAAGTGGTGGCGGGGTTCCGGCAGAAGGCGGCGGCGGCTAGTGGCGGGGTGGCGAAGCGAGCGGCGGTGAATGCGCGGGAGAACGAGGAAGTGTTTGCGGCGACGGAGGTGGGGGCGGTGCGGTTCACGATTGAGGCGTGCAGCGGTGCGGAGCCGTGCGTGGATGAGTTGGAGATTTACGATGAAGGCGGGAAGAATGTGGCGCTGGCGTCGGGCGGGGCGGTGGCGAAGGCGTCGGGGTCGCTGGCTGGTTATCCGATTCACAAGCTGGAGCATGTGAATGACGGGCAGAGCGGGAATGCGCGGAGCTGGATTGCGGATACGGCTGGGAAGGCGTGGGTGGAGGTGGTGCTGCCGGCGAAGGTTAAGGTGAAGCGGATTGTGTGGGGGCGGGACCGGAACGGGCAGTTCGGGGATCGGGTGGCGACGTCGTACCGGTTTGAGGGGTTGGGGGCGGGTGGCGAGTGGACGGTGCTGGCGACGTCGGAGGATCGGATGCCGTTTGGCGGGCAGGAAGCGCCGGATGCGTTTGTGGCGAAGTTAGGGGCGGGAGATGCGGTGGCGGCGCGTGAGGCGTTAGGGTCGCTGGCGGCGGTGGAGGCGAAGGTGGCGGCCTTGAGTGGAGCGGCGAGCGGTTGGGTGGGGACGTTCAGCCAGCCGGGAAGGACGCATCGGTTGTATCGGGGGGAGCCGCAGCAGCCGCGGGAGGAAGTGGCGCCGGATGTGGTCACGGTGATGGGGACGCTGGGGATGGGGGTGGACGAACCGGAGCAGGAACGGCGGGTGAAGTTTGCGCGGTGGCTGACGGGAGCGGAGCATCCCTTGACGGCGCGGGTGATGGTGAACCGGATCTGGCATTATATTTTCGGTCAGGGGATTGTGTCGACGCCGAGTGATTTCGGGTTGAACGGGGCGCGGCCGACGCATCCGGAGCTGCTGGACTGGCTGGCGGATGAATTTGTGAGGAGCGGGTGGTCGGTGAAGCATGTGCAGCGGTTGATCCTGCGGAGTGCGGCGTTCCGGCGGAGTTCCGGGGCGGGTGAACCGGTGGCGGGGGACGCGGGCAGTGAGAAGAACCGGCAGGTGGATGCGGGCGGGGAGTATCTGTGGCGGTTCACGCCGCGGCGGTTGGAGGCTGAGGCGATCCGGGATGCGATGCTAACGGTGTCCGGGGTGCTGGAGATGAGCGGGGGCGGGCCTGGGTTTTATCTGATGGATGTGGTGGAGGAGAACGTGATGCACTACTTTGCGAAGGAGAAGTTCGGGCCAGCGGAGTTCCGGCGGATGGTCTATCAATTCCGGATCCGGCAGACGACGGACAGCGTGTTCAGTTCTTTTGATTGTCCGGATGGCGGGCAGGTGATGCCGAAGCGGAGCCGGAGCAACACGCCGCTGCAGGCGCTGAATCTGTTCAACAGCACGTTTGTGCTAGGGCAGGCGGGGATTCTGGAGGAGCGGCTGCGGAAGGAAGCGGGGGCGGATGTCGGGGCGCAGGCGGAGCGGGCGTTTGCGCTGTTCTACAATCGTGCGCCGGACGCGTGGGAGCGGGAGCAGAGTGTGGCGATGATCGAGGCGGAGGGCCTTGGATCGTTCTGCCGGGCGCTGTATAACTCGAGCGAGTTTCTGTTTGTGTTCTGAGTCAGACCTCGTCGAGCGGTTTGGTGGCGTCGCCGAAGGTGCCGGGATGGACGCCGCATTTGTCCATCATGGAGAGGTAGAGACGGCACATCTGGCGGTCTGGCTTGTCGCGGTAGTCGAGGATTCTGCCGCCTTTGATGCGGCCGCCGCCGCCGCCGAGGAGGACGACGGGGAGTTGTGAGGCGTCGTGGCTGCCGCTCATCATGGAGGAGCAGAGGAGGAGCATGGAATTGTCGAGGAGGGAGCGTTCGCCTTCCTTGATGGCGTCGAGGCGGGAGGCGATGTAGGCGAGCTGGCTGATGAAGAACTGGTTGACCTTGAGCCAGTCTGCGGAGTCGGTGTGGGAGAGGAGGTGGTGGATCATGTAATCCACGCCGAGGTTAGGGAAGCGGAGCGAGCTGTGGTCGTTGTTGAGTTTGAGCGTGGTGACGCGGGTGGAGTCGGTCTGGAAGCCGAGGACGAGGATGTCGGACATGAGGCGCATGTGTTCGGCGATGTCCTGGGGGATGCCGTCGGCGGGGCGGGGTTTGTCAGGTTTTGCGAGAGTTGGGCGCCAGCCCTGGAGTTCGCCGCGCTGGCCGGCGTTTTCGAGGCGTTGTTCGACATCGCGGACGGAGTCGAGGTATTCGTCGAGTTTGTGCTGATCGTTGCGGCCGAGGTCGCGGCGGAGGGAGGAGGCGTCGTTGAGGACGGCGTCGAGGATGCTGCGGTCGCCTTTGCCTGCGCCTTCCTTGAAGAGACGGTCGAAGGCGAGAGCGGGGTAGACCTCGAGGGGGGTTGGGGAAGTGGGTGAGCTCCACGAGATGTGGGAGCTGTAGAGCATGGAGTAGTTCTTGTGGACGGAGGGGTTGGCTTTTTCGCAGCCGAGGACGAGGCTAGGGACCTTGGTGGCGCGGCCGTAGTGGGCTGCGATGACCTGGTCGAAGCTGGTGCCGGAGCGGATTTCGCCGCCGGAGGCGAGGGGAGCGCCGCTGAGGAGATTGCCGGTCTGGGAGCTGTGGATGTTGCCTTTGAGGGCTTCGGCGTTGTAAAGCCCGCGGATGAAGAGGAGTTGGCGGCGGAAATCGTTGAGGGGTTCGAGGACCTTGCCGAGGGTCATGGAGTCGCCTTCGCCGGAGGCATTCCATTCGGAGCCGTGGAAGCCATTGCCTGCGAAGAGGACGGCGACCCGGACGGGGGCGTCAGCGCCTGCGGCGGCGGCGCGGGAGTGGGTGGTTAGGGATTCCATCCACGGGAGGGCGATGGAGACACCTGCGCCGCGGAGGAAGGAGCGGCGGGAAAAGCGCGAACGTTTCATGGGCGGAGGATCGGGCCCGGTGGAGGGGCGGGCAAGGTCTTTTCCGCGGAGCGGGGAGGCGGGTGTTGGGAATTGGAGCCCCAAAGGCTCCTATCCGTGCGGCTTTTTCTTTTTCTGGAGGGTGGGGCCGAAGCGGGCTTCGAGGTTCAAGGGATTGGTGCGCGTGAAGAAGGTGCCGTGAGTTGGGCCGAAGTGCAGGTCGTGGATCTCTGGCTCACTTGGGGACAGATGGCGTTGAGGTAGCGGCCGTCTGCGATCCGGCTGAATCTTCCGAAGAGTGACCGGGCGAGTTCGTTCTGGCGTTTGAGTTGGGCGACCAAGCTGGCGGCGGCGACGTAAAGAGGGCAGTTTGGCAGCTCTGGGGTCGGGGACGCAACGCCTGTTGGGGTTGGACGGCCTTGATGCGGTGGGTGTCTGCTGATGGCAGGGAGTTCTTGAGCACGGCCCGGGGAGGGGGAATCAGGCTGGGTATTCCCATGGGCCGCGGTATTTTCTGGAGAGGAGAGCGGAGGCGGCGGGGTCGTCGGCGATGGATTCGGTATCCGGGTTCCATGTGATGCTGCGGCCGAGTTTCATGGAGGCGTTGGCGAGCATGGGGAGGAGACTGGAGCGGTGGGCGGCTTCGAGGTTGGCGACGGGGGAGGTTTTGGAGTCGATGGCCTTGAGGAAGTCGTCCCAGAGGAGACGGAGGTTGTGGCCGTCTGGTTCCTGGAGTTGGTGATTTTCGTGGATGACGGGGTCGCCTTTTTTGGCTGGATAGAACGTCCAGCCGTCGCGCCAGCCGATGTGGAGTGTGCCGGAGGTGCCGTAGAAGCAGACGCCGAGCGGGTGTTTTTCGGATTCGTTTTCGCCGAAGCGGCGGTTTTCCCATGTGGCGGTGAAGTTTTCGAACTGGAAGATGGCGGTCTGGACTTCGGGGGCGTCGGTGGTTTGTTTTTCCGGGGTGAGGACTGGGGGGCCGGAGAGTGGGCGGCTGCCGGCGCTGAAGACGGAGCGCGGGCCTTTTTCTTCGGACCACATGAGGATCTGGTCGAGCCAGTGGACGCCCCAGTCGCCGATGATGCCGTTGGCGTAGTCCATGAACATGCGCCAGCCGCCTGGGTGGATGCGGGAGTTGAAGGGCCGGAGGGGGGCTGGGCCGCAGTAGAGGTCCCAGTCCATGCCATCGGGTGGTTCGCCGTTAGGGCGTGGTTGTTCGGTGCCGCCGCCGCTGTGGACGAAGCAGCGGACCATACCGACCTTACCGACCTTGCCGCTGCGGAGGAACTGGTGGGCGTTGACGTGGTGGGGGCCGATGCGGCGGTGGAGGCCGACCTGGACGGTTTTGCCGGATTCGCGGGCGACGCGGACCATGGCGCGGCTTTCGTTGACGGTGTGGGCGGTGGGTTTTTCGACGAAGACGTGAGCGCCGGCTTTGAGGGCGGCGATGGTCTGGAGGGCGTGCCAGTGGTCTGGGGTGGCGATGATGACGATTTCGGGTTTTTCCTTGTCGAGGAGTTCGCGGTAGTCGCGGTAGAGTTTGGGTGAGGCGTTCGTGATGGAGGTGATGTCCTCGGAGGCTTTGTTGAGCTGGGCGGGGTCGACGTCGCAGAGGGCGGAGCATTCCGAGCGGCCGGCGGCGAGGGCTTCGCGGAGGATGTTGAGGCCCCACCAGCCGGAGCCGATGAGGACGGTTTTCATTTTGCGGTTAGGGTCCTGGGCGCTGAGGAGCGGCACGGCGGAGAACGCGGCGGAGGCGGTGGCGAGGAAGTGGCGGCGTGAGCGCATGGGGAGGCGGGGGCTGGTCACTTGGAGGAGAGGTCGAGGCAGACGACATCGCCGGCGGCATTGCGGCAGAAGAGACGGCTGTTAGCGAGGACTGGGGCGGACCAGCAGCGGCCGCCGAGGACTTGAGCGGTGGCGACGGGTTTGAAGGCATCCGGGGAGACTGGGGCGATGGCTAGTTCGCCTTTTTCGGAGAGGGTGATGAGTTTGCCGTCGGCGACGGTCAGGCCGCCTGGGCCGAAGCCCTTGTGTTCCCATTTCACCTTGCCGGAACTGAGTTCGAGGCATTTGAGGGAAGCGCCGCGGCCGTTGTTGCCATCGGGGCCGTAGAGGTGGCCGTCGACGAGGACGCAGGAGTTGAACTGGTTGCGCATGACCTTGTTCTGCCAGACGGCGGTGGGGGCTCCGCTGTCGGTGCGGATGAGGGCGGCGCCTTTTTCGTAGCCTGAAGAGATGAAGACCTTGTCGCCGGAGGGGATAGGGTCGGCGGCGTTGACCCCGTACTGAGTGGTCCATGGGAATTCCCAGACGGTTTTGCCGTCGGCGGCGTCGATGGCGGCGTAGGCTTTGGCGGAGGAGACGAGGAGGAGCTGGCGGTCGCCGGATTTGTGAGGGAGCGGGGTGGAGTAGCCGGCGGCTTTTTTGCCGGTGGACCAGACGATTTTGCCGTCGGCCTTTTTCACTGCGGTGCCGAATTCGCCGAGGCTGAAGATGATGTGATCGCCGAGGACGAGGGCGGAGCCGGCGAAGCCCCAGTCGGGGATGGCGGCTCCGGTGAGTTCCTGGAGGTTGACGTTCCAGATGACCTTGCCGGTGGCGGCGTCGAGGCAGAAGGCTTTGCCGGAGCGGCTGAGTTGATAGACTTTGCCATCGGCGACGGTGGGGGTGGCGGAGGTGCCGCCTTCGTAGAATTTGGGGTCGAGTTCCTCGGCGTAGGAATGTTTCCAGAGTTCCTTGCCGGTGGTGGCGTCGAAGCAGAAGACGGAGTCTTGGTCGTTGCTGTTGCCGGTGGTGTAGGCTTTGCCGTCGGCGACGGAGAAGGAGGAGAAGCCGATGCCGGCCTTGGCTTTCCAGAGGACCTTGGGGCCGTCGTCGGGGAAGGAGGATTGCCAGCCGGTTTCGGCGGAGATGCCGTTGAACTGGGGGCCGCGGAAGTTAGGCCAGTCGGCAGCGATCGTGGACGAGGCGGCGAGGAGGAGGGCGAGGATGGGTGATTTCATGAGTTGGGAAAGGGATAGAGATAGGAGATGTCAGGGAATTGGCTGGAGGCGGAGGTAGTCGAGGCCTGCCATGTAGGCTTTGACGGCGTCTTTGTGGGCGCCGGTGATGGTGATGGTGAGGCGGTGGTCGCCGGAAGTCAGGGAGGCTTTGCCGAGACTGAGTTCCGGGGTGGCGGTGACTTTCGAGCCGAAGCAGTCGAATTCGCGTGGGTTGAGGGGTTTTCCGTCGATGAGGAAGCGGACGGTGCCGTAATCGATGGCGCGGGTGAGGACGGCGAAGATTTCGTAGGTGCCGTCGGCGGGGACGGGGAGGGCTAGGGTGAGCTGGTCGCCGGGTTTGCCACCGGTCCACCAGAGTTGGGCGCCGCCGCTCCATGAGGAGTCGGTCCAGTTGCGCATGTCCTGGGGTGTGGCGTCGCCGGTTTTGGTGAGGACGCGGAGGGATTCGCCTTCGATGGCTCCGGGGACGGAGGCTGGAGGGGGCGGGCCTTCGCCGGGCAGGGGGACCTGGCGCGGGCTGGCGAGATAGGCGACGAGGTCGCGGGCCTGGTCGGTGGTTAGGCCGGTGAGCAGGCCTGCGGGCATCATGGAGATGCCGGGGTTTTCCTGTGACTGGATGGAATCGCGGGCGATGACTTCTTCGCCGGTGATCGTCTGGATGGTTAGGGCGCTGGCGGTTTCCTTGCGGATCATGCCGGCGGCGGCGCGACCGTCTTTGAGGGCGAAGGTGTGGAGTTCGTAGTCTTTGCCGAGGACGGCGCTGGGATTGGTGATGTTTTCGAGGAGGTAGTCGAGATCGGCGCGGTTGGAGCCGGTGAGATTGGGACCGATGTGTCCGCCTTCATCGAAGAGGGTGTGGCAGGTGGCGCAGACGCTTTTGAAGAGGACGCGGCCGGTGGAGACGTTGGCTTTGGCTAGGACGGCGGGAGTGAGGAGGGACTTGAGACGGGAGTGTTCGCGGGCGGCTTCTTCGGTTCCGGGGGCGGCATTGCTGATGCGGCCCCATGATTTTTCGAGTTTGGCGGTGAGGGCCGGGTCGCGGAGGGCAGCGATCTGGCGGGCGGCGAAGCCGGAGAGGTCGCTGCGGGAGATGGCGCCGGCTTCGAGGGCGTCGAGGACCATGGCTGCGGTTTCCCGGTGGGTCACGAGACCGCTGAGCGCGGCCTGTTTTTCTGCGATGGAGAATGCTTGGTAGCGTTGGAGGACCGCGGTCGCGAGGTCGTGACGGGTGTTTTCCGCCCATGAGGGAAGGGCCATGAAAAATCCAAGGGCGGCGAGAGCTGTCGGGAGGCGGAATCGCATGCCGGGGATTGTCCGGAAGCGGCCCGGGTTGTCACGCGGATTTCAGGGCGTAATCGGGGTGATGGTGGCTGGAGGCGGGAGTGGGAGTGGGAGTGGGAGTCAAGGATTGCGAGCGGCGCGGAGCCGGAAGGTTTCAGTGAAGACGGTGGCGAACGCGAAACCCGCGACTTGCCAGAACCAGACGCTGGTGAGGAGGAATCCGACGCCGAAGGCGAGCAGGCCGAGTAAGGAACAGAGCAGGGCTGCGAGCGCGATGGTCCACGCGCGCCAGTAGGCGGTGCCCCCTTCTGCGACGCGACGCACGGCGCGGAGCGGATTGAAGACTTCGCGGGGGTCGAGGGTGAAGCAGTAGTGCGACATGTAGCCGGGCACGGCGAGGGTTGCGGCGATCCAGAGAGCGGCGATCCAGAGGACAGGGCTCTTGTGGTGCGCAGAGGACAGGGCTTGTGGGTGCGCAGAGAGCGGCGATCCAGAGGACAGGGCTCTTGTGGTGCGCAGAGGACAGGGCTTTTGGGTGCGCAGAGGACAGGGCTCTTGTGGTGCGCGTTGAAGAGGACGGGGCACTTGTGAGAGCGTTGAGGTGGATGGTGGTGAGTTGGATGATTGGATACGGGAAGACGAGATCCCTGCAGCGAAGGGGTCTGGCCTGAATGGCGTTAAGGATTCGAGGAGGCCCGAAGAGGAGTGATCCGAAGAAGCCTCGAAGAAGCCTGACCACTTTGAAGAAGCCTGACCACTTATTCCGTCTGCTCCTTTAGCAGCTGCTTACTCGCACCTGAGATCAGGTAAGATCGTGTAAGCGGACAGACCTCTTCGCGAGGTGGGTTGGAATTTAAGGGGATCGCCCGGTGGAAACGCATCTCTAGAGTGCGCAAGAGGACAGGGCTCTTGTGGTGGAACGCTGGATATTCTTGTTGACACAATTAATTGCCGCATGTTTGGTATAGCCGCATTCATTATTTATCATGGCCAAGCCACGCGTCTACACTGAGCCGGAGACTGAAGCCGGGGTTTACCACGTCTGTTCGCGCGTGGTGGACGGCAGGTACATCTTCGGGGAGCCTGAAAAGGAGGAATTTGTCCGCATGATGAGGTCGTTGGCGGCGTTTCACGGGGTCGAGATCCTGACGTATTGCGTGATGTGCAATCATTTCCACATTCTGCTGCGGGTGCCGCGGCGACCGGAA
>QQNF01000066.1 GCA_003402705.1 Verrucomicrobiota bacterium
CAGCGACTCCGCCTCAGCTCAACAGCCAATCCCAGCGCCCAGTTCACCAGACACGACACCACCAGCAGCACCACCATCCCCCCACCCCCGTAGTAGTAAAACCACAGGCTCCACACAATCAGCACCAGATTGCGCCACCGCTCCGCACCCCACACCGCAGTCAGCAGCACCAGCGGCAGAAACAATAAAATGAAAGCGGGAGACGAAAACACCATGCGGCCAGCACCCCGCTACCCGATCACATGACCACGGAGAAGCGCGATTCCTCGCACTTCATCAGAATTCATCTCCCGAAGCATCCCCGCCTCACGAACCCGACTCTAAGCCGGGCTCCCCAGCCTCACACCATCGCCAGCACCTTCTGCACCACCTGCTCAGGATACGGCAATTGCAGCTTCTCCAGCGGCGGACTGTAAATCGCCGGCGCATCTACCGCACTGATCCGACCCACCGGCCCGTCCAGATCGTCAAAACACCGGTCCTGAATCAGCGACGCAATCTGCGCCCCAACCCCGCAGAACGGCTTGTTCTCCTCCACACACAACGCCCGGTTCGTCTTCCGCACCGACTCAATGATCGTCTCCTCATCCAGCGGCCGGATCGACCGCAGATCCACCACCTCACAGTCAATCCCGTGCTCCTCAGCCAGAATCTCCGCCGCCTTCAGACACGTGATCACCGCCCGCCCATGCGCAATCAGCGAAATGTCCGATCCCTCGCGCTTCACATCCGCCACGCCGATCGGAATCACATACTCCTCGTCCGGAACCTCGCCCGTCTCCCCGTAAAGCACCGTGTTCTCCATCACATAAACAGGATCATTGTCACGGATCGCCGCCTTCATCAGCCCCTTCGCATCATACGGCGTCGCCGGACACACCACCTTCAACCCCGGCGTGTTCGCAATGAAATTCTCCGGCGTGTGACTGTGCGTCGCCCCCACATTCGTCCCCCCATTCGCAGGCCCCCGGATCACAATCGGGCAATTGATCTTCCCACCGCTCATGTACCGGATCGTCGCCGCATTGTTGATCATCTGATCCCACGCCACATACGCAAAACTCCAGAACATCAGCTCCATCACCGGCCTCACCCCCAGCATCGACGCCCCAATCCCCATCCCGATAAACCCCGCCTCGCTGATCGGCGTGTCCACCACCCGCTTGTCTCCCCACTTCTTCCACAACCCCTGCGTCACCTTGTACGCCCCATCATACTGCGCCACTTCCTCACCCAGGATCACGACGTTCTCGTCGCGGGCTAGTTCTTCATCAAGGGCATGTCGGATCGCTTCGCGGTAGGTAATGACTGGCATGGGAAAAATCAGAAGTTAGGAAAATCAGTGCAGAATCTCAGCGGCCACAGCGCCCCGGCCCCTCCCTGGAAACAAAGGCTCCTCGCCTCCCTCCAGTTCCCGGCCATCTCGCCCGCCGCCACCTCAACGCTCAGTCGTTGAAGAAATGTCGGCCGGTCCGCCCGGCTTCCGTAAACTCGTCCACCTCGAAGTACACATCCTTCGTGATGTCCTCAAACTCCGGATACGCACTCGCTTCCGCAAAATCAACCGACGCCACCGCCTCAGCCTTCGCAGCCTTGTCCAGTTCATGGTAAATGGCCTCCGTAATCACTCCCTCCTCCATCAGCCGGTTGCGCCACAATTGGATCGGATCGTTTTGCTGCTTGAATCGCTCGATCTCATCCTCCGGACGGTACACCTTCGCCTTCGAATCCGCCACCGAGTGACCATAATGCCGGTACGTGTTGATCTCCACCACCGTCGGCCGGCTCTCCTCATGCGCCCGCTGCACCGCAATCTGCATCTTCGCCCGCACCTCATAGAGATCCCACCCGTTGATCAGATCCCACACAATGTCATACCCATCCGCACGGTACGCCAGACAGTTCTTGTACACACTGCTCCGCGCCTGACTCGTCCCCATCGAATACCCGTTGTTCTCAATCACGTAAATCACCGGCAGATCAAACAACCCCGCCAGATTCAGCGATTCATGGTACGCCCCTTGGTTCACCGCGCCATCCCCCATGAAGCACATGCAGGATCCCTTCAGCCCTTTGTACTTGACGTAATACGCCAGCCCCGCCCCGAGCGGCGACTGACCACCCACAATCCCGTGGCCACCCCAGTAATTCTTGTCAGGCGCAAAAAAGTGCATCGACCCGCCCTTCCCCTTCGAACAACCTGTGGCCCGCCCGAACAGCTCCGCCATGCACTCCTCCATGCTCATCCCCACCGACAGCGCATGCCCGTGGTTCCGGTACGCCGTGATCATGTGATCGTGCGCTCCCATCAGCGATGCACACCCCACCGCAATCGACTCCTGCCCGTCATAACGGTGCAGAAACCCGCCCATCTTGCCCGCATTGTAATGCTTGCCCGCCGTCTCCTCAAAGCGCCGGATGCGGATCATGTCACGCAACAATCGGATCTTCGTTTCCGGGGTCAGCGACTTGTTGATCGCCGCCTGGGCGAAATCAGTCGGGTCAATGTGATGCTCGGGATCGGCTACGCTGGGCTTCATTGGTCGTACAGGTGGCGCGGGGTTTATGAGGGAAAAGTTCAGACGGAGCGGGCAGGACTCATGCCGGAAGCCGCAACTGTCTGCGGGACCGAACGGCGGCACAGCGCCCAGAACATCACAGCAAAACCAACGTCACCCGCCAGTTGCCGGACTCCAAACACCCACGTCTGCGGCGCAAATTCCGGCAACCCGGTCGTCACACACTGCCACCAGCCACCCAAAGTCGGCGCATAGCCAACCCCCGAAAAGAAAGAAACCGTGTTGCTCAGCAGGTAGAACAACACGGTGGAAAAAAGTGTCGCCCCGACAACCGGGACTACCGTGGCCTTCGCCTTGACGGCCGCCCCAAGCGCTACCGCCGCAGCACTGGCCACCACAAGAACCCAAAGATGCGCCGCCCCGATCCCATACCCATGGCTCAGATTGATCACGAAGTGCGGCACCACCGCCGCCACCACCGCCACCACCCACGCCAGACGGCGGGAAAGAAAACTGCCACTGCACACCGCCAGCGCCATCACCGGCGCATATCCCGCCGCCGCCTTCAGCACCTCCCCTCCAGCCACCCACGGCGCAATGCGGAGCAGAATTATGGACGCAATCAGCAGCAGAAGTGGAATCATCGGAAGCAAAACCAGTTGAAGAGGCGCACCGAAACCGATGCAGTGGTAATGCTACGTTTGCGGTTCGGTTTTGTCCACCCGGTTTCTGCACCGACACATAGGCCACCCGCCCCCCTCAGCGACCCCCGGAAAGCCCACTCAGCCGCAACGCCAGAAACGCATGCCGCCCCGGCCCACCGCTGTCCGCCACCAGAATCACACTCCGCGCCCCGTCCGCCAGCACCGGCCCCGCACACATCCCCTCGTAATTCGTAAACCCACTCGGCAGATCCATCAGCAGGGTCTTCCCCGCCACCTTGATCGCCGCACCCGCCAGCGTCTCCAGCGACCCTGTCTCCGTCGCCCCCGCCAAATCCGCTAGAAACACCCGGGCATGCAGCCCGCCGGACCCGAATCCCCGCTCCAGTACCAGCAGCTGTCCACCCGGCAGCAGACACAGATCCACCACCCCGTTGCCCGCCCCCTGAAACCGCATCCCCGCACGCTCAGTCCGCCACGCCACCTGCCGCAGCATCCGCCCATCCCTCGAAATCTCCTGCAACCGCACCAGTGTCCCCTCCTTCGGCCCAGCCACCGGCCCGTCCACCGTCAGCGCTTCCTCATTCGCCGTCCAGAACCGCCCAGCCGTACTCTCAAACGTCAGCGACTCCAGCGACAGGTTCCCCCGCGCCCGCCCGAACACCTCAGGCAATCGCACCACCGGCCCCGCCTTCCCATCCGCCCGCCCGAAACCCTGAATCCCCGGCCCGCCCTCCGCACTCACATAAAACCGCCCCTCCGCAGCCACCCACGCGATCCCCTCACAATCACTCAACCGCGTCGCCAGCCGTACCGGCACACCCTCCGCTGCCTTCTCCAGTACCCCAGTCGGCCCGATCTTCAGCGTCAGCGGCACCACCACCGGTTCCCGGTCGGACACCGCAGCAAACGCGTCCCCGCCACACCACGTCACCCCACTCAGCCCCGCAATCTCCCCGCTCTTTAAAAACACCGGCTTCCCGTCACCTGCCGGCACCAGCTTCAATTCCCCAGCCTCACCCGTTCCGCAGCAAACCACCAGCACCAACCACAACACACTCCTCACAACTTGTCAGGCTTGATCTCCTTGTGCTTGCCCCCGAACTTCCCGGATAGCTTCCTCAGAAACTTCTCCCCTTCCCGCCCTTCCTCGGAATTCGAATAAATCGAAATCGTGTTCACCTGCAGCTTCGACGTCTTGCCCATCATCTTCTCGAACTTGTCGTAGATCAGCTTGATGATGTCATCCTTGTCCATCGCATCCTTCCCCGCAAACCGCGTCCCCGGAGCCCCGTCACTCAGTACGAATAACGTACTCGGCTTGCGCTCGAACGCCGCCACCATCGCCAGATCAATCCGGCTGCCGCCCTCCGTTCCCGCCAGCTCACTGATGTCCTCCGTCAGAATCGCCGTGTACTCAATCCCCTGATTGTCCTTCCCCGCCCTCCCGTACTTCTCCGTCCGCGTCCGCCCGAAGTCCGCACTGCTCCCGCCATAATACCCCTCCATGAAGAGCGTCGCCTCATTCTTCATCGCCTGCGTCGCGATCACACTCTTCGATTTGAACAAATCCCCGTTCTGACCAAAACAGATGATGTTGAACTGAGCCGACGGCGGCAACCCGTCAATCACCTTCTTCAACTCGCGCCGCAGCGCCGTGATCCCACTAGCAGATAGATTCGTCCGCATGCTCCCGGACGTGTCAATGCAGAAAATAATGTTGTTCCCCGTCGACGTCAGCCCCAGAAAACTCGCCGTAAACCCTGGCTGATTCCCCGGCCCAATCCCGGACCCCGTTCCCGGACCCCGTCCCGTCCCCTTCCCGCCACCAAACCCGCCGCCACTGCCCGGCGTCCCACTCATCATCCCGGACGTCACCGACAAGGTGCTCATGTCCGCCAGCGTCGAGGTCGTGTCCGGCAACGCAATCGCCCCCGCCTTCCCCGACGCAATCTTCATCGCCGGCGCACGGTTCACCATCATCTGCCGCTTCTTCTGGTTGATCTTCGTGTTCCCCTCCGTCCCGCCACCACCACCACTCAGAAAATCAATCTGCTCAGGCGGCCCGCCATTCGACGTCGACCAGAAAATCAGGACCGCCGCGAGCAAAAACAACGCATGCACAATCAGACTGATCGTCAGCGACCCACCACCCACCTTCCTCCAGTACGCCATGAACGGCCCATCAGGCTGCCGCGGCGCTTCCTCCACTCCCTCTTCCCCATCCTCACCACGTTTCACAGGCACCTTCGCCGTCTGCATCGCCGGAACCGGCGGCGGCGGTGGCGGTGCCACAGGCATCGCCAGCATCGGCGGCGGCGGCGTGAACGGCCGCGGCGTCAGCGGCACGGGATCACCGGACGGTCCGGAACCGGAAGCAGGAGAATTGGGATTCATGGCTCGAACCGGAAAGGGGTTGTGTTGTTCACCGGAAGCTAACTCTCACGACGCCGCTCGCACCCGGTTTCCTGGGAACCACCGCCGACAAAATCAAAGCTCCTCCGATACCGAAAACGTCACGTTCGCAATGCCCGCAAACTGCATCGCATTCATCACATCCACCACCCGCTCCCACGGTGTCTCCGGCTCCGCATTGATCGTCACAATGATCGGCGTCCCACCCTCAGACTTCGCCTGCAGCGCCAATCGCTTGAAGTTCGCCTTCAGCTCCCCCGGCGATACCGGTTCGTCATTGTGCGAGATCCCCCCGTCCAGCGCCACCGACACCTGCTCCTCCATCGGCGAGTCCGCCGTGTCGTCAGACGGCTCAGTCGACGGCAGCTTCATCTTCAACTCAGTCTCAACCTGACGGTCGCCAGCCTGGACCATGAAAAAGAGCATGATCACGAAGACCACGTCAATCATCGGCGCAATCTGGAAGCCGACTTCAGCGTCCTGTTGTGTCTCACGGTGGCGTTTCATAGTTCAATCACGGTTGTTCGTTGCGTACGCCACCGCAGCCGTGGACTGAGCCACCACCGCAATCGCCGCCTGCACTTCCTTCGCCGGTGTCGCACGGTCCGCGCGCACCAGCACTTCAAGCCTCGTCCCTCCCTTGCCGTCAGGCAGGATGTCCGCGGCCCGCTTCAATTCCTCCGATAGCGCCTCCCGGTCCTCCCACTCCCTGCCACCATACGTCATCAGCGCCTTCTGCTCGTTCTTGCTCCACCTCACATTCACCGTCTTCTGATTCTTGTCAGGCTTCCGCTCCTTCGCATCAGGTGCCACCGGCAGCTTGATCGAGGTGTCCAGCGCCTCAATCTGCGCCGTCGTGATGCTCATGAAGAAAATCAGAAGCACCAGAAGCACGTCGATCATGGGAGCCACCTGAAATTCAGGCTCCCCGCTTTCCATTGAACCGCCGCCGCCGCCCATGATGTTAGTAGGTTGAGTTGATGAAGTGTTGTGATTCCGTCACGCTCAGGCCTGCGCCGGAGCTTCCGCACCAGATCCCTCGACCCACGCCGGTGCATTCGCATACAGTTCCTGGTCGCCCACGTGCACACCTTCCGCCAGGTGATACGGGAATTTCCGGAACAGGTTCGCCACCTCATTCTCCAGCTCGTGCAGCGCCCCCTGCAGACGGTTCCGCAGGAAGTAGAATCCCATGAACGCAGGCACCGCAATCACCAGACCCGACGCCGTCGCCACCAGCACCTCACCGATCTTTTCAGACAACCCGGACGTGTTCTGCGTCGCCCCACCCTTGCCCAGCTCGCCGAACGCCCCGATCATCCCAAACACCGTCCCAATCAGCCCCACCATCGGCGTACACACCCCGATCACCGACAAATACGACAAACGCGTCGACTGCCGCTGCTGCTCACGGCTGATCTCCGCCAGAATCGCTTCCTCAGTCGCTTCCTTCCCGTCACCCACATTCACCAACCCCGCTCGCACCACGTTGTTGAACGCACACGGCGTGTCCGCACAGCTCTGGTGCGCTCCCACATAATCACCCGCTCGGAAGAAATTCCGCAGCTTCTCCACTTCCCCCTCAGGCATCAGCCGCTTCTGACCAGACCGCTGCACCCCGTCAATCACCAGCCACACCATCGCGACCGAAAACAGAAACAGCGGAACCATGATCGGACCGCCAAGGCGGATCATGTCCCAGAGAGACTTTTCAGAAAACCCGCCGGCAGCCGCTTCACCTTCCGCCATCGCAAGCGAGGCGGCGAGCAGAGAGAACAGAGTGGCGAGAGGAGCGGGACGCAGGAGGCGGTTGGCTTTCATGACAGATTGATTCTAGAAGTACTGGTTGAATTTTTTGGTAGGAATTTCAGAAACGGTTCGGCAGGATAATTCGCCTGAGAGATACTACTTCTCGGCGGCTTCGTCTGCCTTTTCTTTCGGGTCTGCTTTCGGGTCAGCCGCCGCCGGTGCCCCGATCACCTTCTCAAGGTCCTCTTTCTCCTTCTTCGCAGGAGCTTCCACCCACGTCCCCTTGTAACGCTCAAGGATCCGCGTCAGCGCCGCCGTCGCATCTTCCAGCCGCCGCAGCCGCATCAGGCAACGCGCCGCCCCGAACTCCGCAGCCGGCAGCAACGACGCCTGCGTCCCGAAAAACACCGGCACCTGCAGATACGCATCCAGCGCTTCCTTATACGCCTCACGCTTGAACTGAATGTCCCCGATCAGATTGTACAACCGCGCCAGCGTCCCGGAACTCTCCGTCCCCGCCACAAGGCTGTTCGCCTTCTGCAGAGCCGGACCGGTCATCCCCTTCTGAAACTGCTGCAACGCCTCCATCATCCCCCAGCCCTTCTGATAGTCGCTCGAAAGCGGCATGTTGCGCAGCTCCGGAAACAGCTTGTCCGCCTCCGCATGGTTGTTCTTCCGGATGTGGCACTCCAGCGCCAGCAGCGTCGCCGGCACATACCACGACCCAGGCTTTTCCTTCCAGTTCCGGTGAATCGCCCGGACCGCTTCCGCATTCTTCAGCGCTTCGTCATAACTCCCCTTCGCCAGCGCCTCCGCCCCATCCGCCAGCTCCGCCGGATACGGCCAGTCCACCCGCGCCACATTCGACGCCGGAATGCTCGCATACCCGTCCTTCCCGTCCGCCTGACGGATCTTCTTCTGAATGTTGGAGCCGGACAGCGTCACCTCCGACCACTCCACATCCGCACCATTGGCAAAATATAGCCGCTGCGCCTGCACCTGCTGCCCCGTCAGCAGCACAAATCCCACCGCCGCGGCACCCAACTGACTCGAAATGTTATTCTTCATGGCTGTCAGTCGGTCCGGTTAGAGTTTACGGTAGTTCTCCTGTATCTTCTGGAAGTCGGCTTCCCCCTTGATCCGCTCCATGATCTTCGGCGTCTCCACCGCTTCCTTGTACACATCCTTCGCGTCCGTGTACTTCTGCAGCGCTTCCTTCGTCTCCCCAGCCCGCAGATACCCCCGCGCCACCCACTTCGGAAACTTCAGAAACGACACATACAGCCGCTGGAAATAATTGTAAGCGTCCGCATACGCCTGCTGCGCAAACTTCACCTCCCCAAGCAGCCACGTCGCCTCAGCCTTCACCTCCGGCGGATACGTCTTGTCCCCCAGAATCTCCTTCAGCATCTTCTCCGGACTGTTGCCAGGATCCTTTTCCGCATCTCCAAACCGCTTCAATTCCACCAGCGCCCGCGACTTGCCCAGCAGCGCCTCGCCATACTTCGCCCCCGGGAATTCATCCGTCGCGATCGTGAACTTCGCCAGCGCCGTCTCGAAATCCTTGTCCTCCAGCGCCATCTGCCCCAATCCCACCGCTCCCCAGTCCACAAACGCCGACTGCGGATAAAACTGCAGCAACCGGTTGAACGACTGCGCCGCCTTCTCCTTCTCCCCGGCCTTGTAAAGGTGATCACCCACCACCGCCAGCAGCGCCGCACTGTAATCCTCAGGCTTATACTCCGTCGTCAGCTGCTGCATCAGCTCGTCCGAACGCTTCGGTGACGTGTCCACAATCACCTGCCCCTTCTCATCCTTCTTCTTCGGCTGCTTGCTCTCCAGATACCGGTAAAGCTGCGCCTTCACATACACCAGCCTCGCCTTGCCGATCGAATTCAGCTTGTCGCCACCCGCCAGCAACCGGTCCATCTCAGCCTCCGCGGGCTTGCCCTGCTCCTCCACCGTCGGCGGCGGCGGACGCTTCACCGGCTCAGTCTTCACTTCCGTCCCCGCAGGCGCTCCCGGTGCCGGCGTCGGCGGCTTCGGTGCAGGCGGTGCCGCCACCACCTTGCGCTTCGGCACACACGAAACCGCCAGCTGCTGCATCAGATCCTCCACACCATCCTTCCGCGGATTGTTGATCGTCTCCGCAATCGTCTCCGCCAGAAACTGCCGGCTCTCCGCCTGCGCCTTGTCCTTCGCCTCCGTCCGCTGCTCCAGAAACTTCTTCACCGCCGCCTCGTCCTTCTTCGCCTCCGCCTCGTCCAGTTCCTTCGCATACGAACTGTCGCTCTTCCGCACGATCGCCTTGCAGATCTCTCCCACCGCCGCCAGCGACTGCCGGTTCTCCGGCCACGCCTTGCGGAATCCTTCATACAGCGAGATCAGATCCTCCCAGCGACTCTGCGCCTTCAGCATCGGCGCTGCCTGCGTCAGGCTGTACTCTGCCACCTGCTCGCCAGCCGCATTCTTCACGGCATTCACATACGCATCCGTCGTCGCCACATCGTGCGTCTCCGGCGTCAGCCCAGCGTCCTGCATCTCCTCACCCGTCATGTCCTTGTACGCATCGCCCATCAGCGCATAGGCATCCGCCACCGATGGCGTCCCAAAGTGATTCTTGATGATGTCCTGCGACGCCTCGATCACGTTGCGGAACCGCGGCTTCCCCTTCTTCCCCTTCTTCTGCCGCTCCCCCCCGAGAATCAGAAATGACAGCCGGTACTTCGCATCCGCAATGTACGCTCCCGCCGGATACTTGCTGATGTAATCCCGCAGCGCCGCCATCGCCCCGTTGTAGTCGTTCTTGAAGAACCACGTCAGCCCCCGCATGTACTCCACCGCTTCCCGCTGCGGATCATCCTGCGCCGCCTGATTCAGAAACTTGTCAGCCGCATCCCGCGCCTTGTCGAACTGGAACTGCTCAAGGTAGTTCTGCACCTGCACCGCCAGAAACACACTCTTGTTCGGCGAGTCCTTGATCAGGTCCATCACCTCCTCATAAACCGTATTGATCTTCGCCGGATCCCCGGACCGCGTCGCAATCGTGATCAGCATCTCCGCCACCTGCTGCGCCTGCTCCTTGTCAGCATACTTCTTCAGAAACTCCCGGCACAGCCGCTGCGTCTCGTCCGCCACCTTCATGTTGTCCTGACTCAGATCCGTCGGCGTCAGGTTGTAATAACAATACGTCAGCGCATACAGCACATTCGGCGCATCCTCGAACTTCGGAAACTTCTCCAGCACATACTGGAACGCCAGCCGCGCCTCCCAGAACCGGCTCAAGGCCGCAAAACAACGCCCGATCCGGTAGAATACCACCGCATCGTAGTTCTGCTCCTTCTCAAGCCCCTCAATCATCGCCTTCGCCTGCGCCTCGTACAGCTTCACCTTCGCCAGCTGCTGCTGGTTCGCGATCGCATTCGGATCCTTCGGACCCACCCGCACCGACAGGCTCTTGATCAGCCGTCCGTAATCCTCACGCAGATCCTTCAGCGTATCCAGCACCTCCTTGTGCTTCCGCAGGTTCTGATACGCCGGCAGCGCCTCCTCAGGCTTGTTGTCCCCCATCAGCGCATCCGCCAGCTTCAATGCCGCAAAATTAATCTCCGAAATCATCGGCCGCATCCCCGGTGCCCGCTTCACCTTGTCCAGCAGCGCCACCCCCTTCTCCGGCTTGTCCTCGGAATACAGATCCACCAGATACAAGGCCAGCCGCACGTCCGAAGAGGTCCGCACCCCCGCCGCCAGCGTCGTCTCCAGCAGCACAACCGCCTTGTCCTTCTGCTGGTTCTCCTTGTACGAATCCGCCAGCTCCATCATCACCTCGTCCCGCAGCGACGCCTCGTTCTTCAGCGACTCATACTGCTTCACCGCCGCCGGAAAGTTCTTCTGCGCCCTCAGAATCCGCGCCAGCCCCAGTTGCGCATACCGGATGTTCCGTCCCGTCGGGTACTTCTGCGTGTACTCCGTGAACGTCTTGAACGACAACTCGTAGTTCGGAATGTTGAACAGACACGCCCCCAGCGTGAAATACAGCGGCTCCAGCCTCTCCGGCGGCGCCCCAGTCTTCAAGGCCACCGTCATCAGCCCGGTGTAGTTCGCCGCCGCCGTCACCCAGTCGCCCTTCGCATACGCCTCATCCCCGTTCTTGATCAGCGCATCAGGATCCGCAATGTCCACCGGCGGCAGCGCATTCGCCTTGTCCCCGCCCGCCGCCGCTCCCTCCGCCGGCTTGTCCGCAGGCTTCTCAGCCGCCTTGTCCGCCGCAGCATCTTGACCAGGCGCTGCCGCAAGCAGCACCAGCAGGCTGACCGGTACCAGGAAACGCAGGGGATGATTTGAAAGACTTTTCACGGCGGAATCAGGAGATATCGGATGAGCGGGCTCGCGGGAAGGCGCGTTTATAGGTTCGTCCCCGGGATTGCAATGAGAATTTGGGCTCGCTCCATGGCTCATAAGGCATCCCGACTCGTGAAGCAGGCATGAATTTCAAATTCCGGATCCATTTCCACGGTCCGATTGGCGGTCGAGCCCCATATCCTCCCACGAAACAGGATCCTCAATCGGCTCAAGATGCGTGAACGCCGTCAGCCGCGGCACCGCCGTCCTCAGCGCCGCTTCAATCTCCTCAGCAACCGAATGCCCTCGGGCAATCGTCCACTCGCCTGGCATCAGTAAATGCACAGATAGGAAACGTCTCATCCCCGCCTGCCGGGTGCGCAATGCATGCCACTGAACTCCCGTCCGCTCGTACTCCCCAAGCACCCGCCTCGCCTCAGCCAGTTCAGCCTCAGGCAGTCCCGTATCAATCAACCCCAGCATCGCCCCGTGCATTAACTTCACCCCAGTCACCACAATGTGCGCCGTCAGCAGCAGCCCGATCACCGGATCCAGCCAGTGCCACCCCGTCGCCACCACCAGCAGCACCGCCACAATCACCGCCCCAGTCGTCCATACATCAGTCATCAGATGATGCGCGTCCGCCTCCAGCGCCACCGAATGCCGCTCCCGCCCCACCTTGAACAACAACCGCGCCGCCAGAAAATTCAACACCGACGCCCCCACCGACACCAGCAACCCAGTCCCCACCCCGTGCAGCGGATGCGGCTCAATCAGCCGACTCACCGCATTCCACCCAATCCCCACCGCCGCCGCCAGAATAAATACCCCCTCGCTGATCCCCGCAAAATACTCCACCTTCGTGTGTCCGTACGCGTGATCGTCATCCGCAGGCCTCACCGCCAGCGCCAAAGACCCATACGCAATCAGCGCCGCTCCCACATTCGCCAGCGATTCCAGCGCGTCCGACAGCAACCCGATCGACCCAGTCAGCCGCCAAGCCCAAAGCTTCAGAAAAAACGTCACCACCGCCACACCCAGCGACAGCAAGGCATAATGCGTCAGCGGGCGTTCCGTAAGGGTCATCTCCCCCACCTCTGGACCCCCATCACCTCCATGACAAGGACAAGCCGCCTTTTCCCGCCCGCGTCCCGCATTGTCCGCTTCATTTTGCTGGACACTCCTCCGGCCGCGTTTCAACTTCCCGCCCGTCGCCAGCCCAACGCAGCGACACCTCCTTCCCTCCAACTCACCCAATCCACCCAAAATGTCCCACCCGCTCCCCAGACTCCACAACGCCATGTGGCCAGGCCTCGTCGGTAAAGAACCCGGCACCGATCACCCACCGATCAGCCTCGACCGCATGCTCGATCTCACCGCCGCCGCCGAAGTCAACGGCGCGAAATACGAAGGCGTTGACCTCTTCCTCTTCCACCCCCACACCGACCCCGACGCCTCCGAAGCCGATATCCGCACCATGGCCGATAAAATCGCCGCCAAAGGCCTCAAAATCGGCTCCCTCGTCGCCCCAGTCTGGCCAGGCACCGTCGGCGGCTGCGCCTTCGGCTCCGACGACGACCGCAAAAACTTCGTCCTCGCCGTCGAAAAAGCCTGCCGCATCGCCGACATCCTCAAACAACACGGTGCCCGCTCCTACGGCGTCATCCGCATCGACTCCGCAGGCGGTCCCTCCGACTGGGCCGCCGACCCCGCAGGCAATACCACCAAAATCGCCGAAACCTTCCGCGAAGCCGGTAAAGTCGCCGCCGCTCACGGCGAACGCCTCGCCGCCGAAGGCGAAATCTGCTGGGGCGGTATGCATTCATGGAAAGCCATGCTCGATACCCTCGAAGCCACCGGCATGCCCGAAACCGTCGGCTTCCAGGCCGACCTCGCCCACACCTACCTCTACCTCCTCGGCTACAACGCCCCGGAACACGCCCTCCTCCAGCCAGGCTACTCCGACGCCGATTTCTGGGCCGCCTACGAAAAAATGACCGACGCCCTCCGCCCGTGGACCATCGACTTCCACGTCGCCCAGAACGACGGCAGCGTCCACGGCACCGGCAATCACGACAAAACCGGTCGCCACTGCCCCGCCGACGATCCTAACGGAAAACTCGACATCGCCAGGTGCGCCTCCTACTGGCTCAAAGACGCCGCCAGCCGCGGCATCCACCACATCTGCTGGGACGGCTGCATGTTCCCTAACGCCGTGCTCGAAGCCCCGGCCACATGGAACACCATCCTCTCCGCCATGGTCTCCGTCCGCGCCACCGCCGGCTGGTAACCTGCCCCACCACCGCCAGAACCTCCCCATCCGCCGCGGACCCACCCGGTCGGCGGCGGATTTTTGTCGCCCCCCACCCCGCTCAGTCAGAACTTGTCCCCCAGCCACGCTGTGCTAAACTCCCACGGTCCCTGCCTCCCAAAGCCCTCTGCATATTTCCCTAATCTCCACGCGCCCTGCTGCGTTCGCTAATCAGCAACCATTCACCATCGCCCGGCCATGAGCACTCCTCCTCCTCCTCCTCCGCCACCGCAACACGATCCCCATTACGCCCAGCAGGAACCGGATCAGTACGTCGACGCCCCGCTCTACCACGACGAAGAACCGAAACGCACCGGCTACTGGCACAGAATCGGCGGCGGCTCGCTCTCCGTCAGCATCATCGTCCACGCCGCGTTCCTCATCCTCGCTCTCTTCATCTTCTGGCGAACCTCCAACAACGTCGAGGAACCACCTGACTTCCTCCCTGGCGGCGGCGGCGGCGGCGGCGGCGGCGAAAAACACGCCGCGCAGAAAAAAATGCGCTCGATCAGCCAGGCCCAGCCAAAAATGAAGCTGGCCTCCGCCAAATCCTCCGGCGTCACCCTCCCGGACGTCCAGTCTTCCATGACAGACTTCTCAGGCCTCACCCAGATGACCGTCGGCGGCGGCGGCATCGGTTCCGGTCAGGGCATCGGCTCCGGCTCAGGCTCAGGCTCAGGCGTCGGCTCAGGCGTCGGCTCCGGCTGGGGCCCAGGCTCAGGCGCAGGCTTCATCTCCCTCCCCAAAATCATGCAGAGCCGCTGCTCGCCAGCAGAACGCGCCCAGAAAATGCGCGAAAACGGCGGCAACGAAGACTGCGAAAACGCCGTCAAAAAAGGCCTCAAATGGCTCAAGGAAAAACAAAACCCGGACGGCTCATGGGGCGGCAATGACCGCGCAGGCATGACCGGCCTCGCCCTCCTCGCCTACCTCGGCCACTGCGAAACCCCGGAATCCCCCACCTACGGAGAAACCGTCCTCAAGGGCATCACCTTCCTCATCGAACTCGGCCAGAAAAACAACAACCAGTTCAACGGCATCTTCTCCCAGGTCCCGTCCTCCATCCGCAGTACCTACGAGCACGGCATCGCCACCTACGCCCTCGGCGAGGTCTACTCCTTCGCCAAACTCGGTAAACGCGAACTCCCCGGCCTCCGCCAATCCTTCGAGCGCGGCGTCCAGATCATCATCGAAAAACAAAACCCCGCCGGTTCATGGGGCTACAAAGACGGCATCGGCTACGACCCCTACGGCGGCAATGACCTCTCCGTCACCGGCTGGCAGTTCCAGGCCCTCAAAGCCGCCAAACACACCAACCTCAAAATCCCCGGCCTCGCCGGTGCCAACAAAAAAGTCGAGAAATACCTCGAAAGCATGCAGACCGCCGACGGCGGCTTCGGCAACCCAAACCGCGCCAGCCACTACAATCAGTGGAACCTCAGCGGCGCCGCACTCCTCGGTCTCCAGACGCTCGGCAACGGCAACGCCGGCAAAATCAGCAAGGGCATCCGCTTCCTCGTCGATACCATCGAAAAGGAACCCCTCAACTGGAACTCCGACTGCTACCTCTACACATGGTACTATAACACCCAGGCCCTCTTCCAGAAGGGCGGCGAGCCATGGAAGAAATGGAACGAACAGTTCCAGAAGGAAGTCATCACCAACCAGCTCGAAGACGGCAGCTACAAGGTCGAAGGCGGTGGCGAAGTCGCCGCTTCCACCACCACCGCCGCCGGCGGGAGCGCCGACATCTACCGCACCTGCCTCTGCACGCTCATGCTCGAGGTCTACTACCGCTACCTCAAAGTCGGCGACCGCGACTCCGACATGGGCAACAGCAACCTGATGCCCCTCAAATAAACCCTCCGCGCCGCTCCTGGCGCTCATCTCTCCCAACGGCCGTTTTCCTCCCCGGAAAACGGCCGTCCTTTTTTGCCCGCAAGCCGCTCCCCGCCTCGGTCTCATCTCCGCTCCCTCTCCTCCGCAACCCCCTTCTCACCCAGCGACCCCACCCGCCAGCGCCGCGCCCCGCAAGGATCCCACTCGCCCACACCCCCACACAAAAACGCGGGCATCAAGGACCGGCCACGCCGTCCTCAATGCCCGCAAATCTCAATCGCTGCCCTCAGGCGCTCGCTTCACCCGTCGCCGCATCCGTCCTCTCAACCGCCTCAACCACAACCTCCGTCACCTCAGCCACCGGAACCTCAGCAATCTCCGCCACCGCATCAGCCACCTCAGCCACCGCGGCCTCTGCCACCACAACCTCAGGCTCGGACTCGGCACCCGCAACGTCCGCAGCCGAAAGCGTTTCCACGCCACCGTCTGCAGCAGGCACTTCCGCTTCCACCCCAGCCTCCTCAGTCGCCACCGCCTCACCCCCCGGAACCCCATCACCCACCACGGCCGCCGGATCACCCGGCACTCCCGCAATCGCACTGCCGTCAGGCGCCATCTCCAACTGCCCCGGAATCTTCTTCCTCGGCTTCGGCGGCGCTGGCGGCGCAGGTGGCAGCGGCGGACGCCCCAGCACAAACAACTCACCAGCCTGGAACTCCGTCACATACCCTTCTCCCACCAGCCACCGCAGATCCTGCAAGATCGCAATCTCCTCCGCACTCAGCACCACCGGCGCTGCCGCCGGGGCCTCCGCTCCAGCCTCACTCACCACTTCACCCACAGGCTGCTCCGCCGCTTCCCCGGAAACCGATGCAGCCTCAGCAGCCACCTCAACTCCCGCTTCAGCCACCACCACAGGAGCCTCTTCAGAAACCACTGCGGTGACTTCATCAGCAACCACTTCCGGCGCAGCCTCAGCCACCACACCCGTAACTTCCTCAGCCACCGCTTCCGGCGCAATCACACTCGTCCCCTCAGCCACCGCCTCGGCAACCGGCGCTTCCCCGGCTGGCGCTTCCCCAGTCACATCCATGTGCGGCGCCAGCGTCGAAACCAGTCTCGTGTACGTGATCCCAGGATTCGCACGCACCATCTCCACAATCGATCGCACCCGGTCACCCAGCACCACATCATCCCCAAGGAAATGCGGCCGGTTGCGCGACACAAAGGTCGTCTTCCGATCCTTCTTGAAGAACCTCAACCCAGCACGCTCAAGATCACGGCACAGATCCTGCACCAGCTCCATCGGGAACCGCTGCTGACGTTCCACCTCGTTCCGCAGCAGCGAAAGCAGCGGCGGCGCCAGCATCCGCCCCGGAATATTGCCAGGCACCGTAATGTCATGCACCACCCGAATCACGTCCCCCGCATGATGCTTCCGGAAATGCGCCTCCATCTCCGCCCAATTCTTCAACGCCACCACCGCCGGCTCAGCCGCAGCAGCAACCTCCGCCGCCACCGGCGCATCAGCCGCAGCAGCAACATCTCCCTCAGCACCTTCTAGCTCAGCCACGGCAGCCTCGGCTCCCTCCGCCACAACCTCCGCCGCACCTCCCGCCGCAACCTCCGCCACCGCTTCCGCCGCAATCTCACCCTCACCGTCCGCACGAGGCATCAACGGCACATACTGCACCGACATCGTCTGCGATTCCTGCCAACGCGCCAGCGTCGCTTCATCCTTCTCAATCACCACCCGCGACTTGTACCAGTCCAGCGCCATGTTGCTGAACCGCTCACGGTGCAATCGCGCCACGTTCCGCTGAAAATCATGGTGATTGGGCGGCCCCAGCGGAATCCCGGAAAACCCGCAGACCGCAATCGCCGTGAACTTCCCCTTCGGCGCATCCAGCGTCACATTCTCCGCACGATAGAACTTCTCAATCGCAGGCGACCGCAGCACGTGCCGGATCGCTTCCTCATGGCTCAACCAGAATGACCCGTCCACCAGACACTCATACACCTCCGGAGGCGCAGGCGGTGCCGGTGGCGCTTCCACCGCCGGATCAGGCTTGCCCTGCGGCGGCCGCACCTTGATCGCCCGCATCCGCACAAAAAACCGCGCCCGGTCCTGCATGAACAACCGCGCCACATCAAACACCGAATACGCTCGACCAGACGCCTTGATCTGCCGCGCCACCGCCTCAACCGACCGCGGATCCGCAATCAATCGCGACTCCCAACCACGCAGCGGCGCAGGCCCTTCCCGGCCATCACCACGATACGGCGGCCTCGGCCCACGCCGGTCCTGACCCTGATGCGGCGGCCTCGGCCCCCCACGAAAATCCCGTCCCTCCCCCTGCGGCCGATCCCCCCGCGGCGGCCCATCCTGACGCGGCCCATCCTGACGCGGCCCATCCTGTCTCGGCCCATCCTGTCTCGGCCCATCCGGCCTCGGTCCTCCAGGCCCGCCCGGCCTCGGCCCGCGATTGTCAAAATTCCTCTGCCCACCAGGCCCACCAGGCCTCGGTCCACCCGGCCCACCCGGCCTCTGCCCACCCGGACCTCCCGGCCTCGGCCCACGCCCCATCCCGCCACCTCCACCACCACGCCGGTCATCCCGCTGGCCACGGCCGCCGCCGCCAAACCGGTCACCGCCCTCGCGCTCCCGCCTCATCACGTCCGGCGATACTTTGCCCCACACCACTTCCGCAGTGTCTTTCTGCGCCAGATCCTCCACCCAGTCGGGACGGAACTGAAGGTTCTGGAGCTGGGAGAGATCAATGGAGTCGGACTCGCTCATGATGTAAATCTGTTAGTCAACTGAATCGCTGGACGCACCGCTTCAGGCGCAGGGAGGGCGACCGTATCGGATCGCCCCGGCAAAATCAATCTCAATCAATCAGTTTCAGAGCCAGCCCGCACCATGCAGCGCGCGCGTCAGCCCAAGCTGCCGTTCCAGTTGCGCCGCATAAAGCCCATGAGCCGTCTCCGACGGGGTGCAGCGGGTCGTTTCATCCAGTGCCACCAGCCGATCGCTCAGCTCACTCAGCCCCGCCGAACTCCCGCCTTCCGCCGCCACCACATGCGCCGCCTGCAGCGCCGCCCCCAATCCCGCTCCCTCCGCCGTCCGCAGGGTCACCGTCGGCACCCCGAAAACATCCGCCACAATCTGCCGCCACGCCGCACTCTTGCTCCCGCCACCCGTCAGCCGGATCTCGGACGGATCCACCCCAAGGTCCCGGAACCGCTGCAACCCATACGCCAGCCCAACCGTCACGCCTTCCACCGCCGCCCGCGCCAGATGCGCCGGCGTCGTGTTCCCCGTCCGCATCCCGAACAGCACGCCGCTCCCCCGCGGCAAGTTAGGCGTCCTCTCGCCATTCAGATACGGCAGAAACAACAGCCCGTCCGCTCCAGCCGGAGCCGCGCAGATATGCCGCTCCAGCGACGGAATGTCCCACGAGAACAAATCCCGCATCTGCTCAGTCAGCACCGTCACATTCATCGTGCAAACCAGCGGCATCCACTGGTCCGCACTGTCGCAGAACGCCGCCACTTCCCCCTGCGGATCAATCACCGGCTGCCCCGCACACGCAAACACCGTCCCGCTCGTCCCCAGACTCACCGTCACCACCCCCGGCCGCACATTCCCCGTCCCGATCGCCCCCATCATGTTGTCTCCACCACCCGCACTCACCACCACACCCTCCGGCAACTGCCAGCGCTCCCGCAATTCCGCACACAGCTCCCCATGCCGCACCAGCGATGACCCCACCTCCGGCAGCATCTCCTCAACCCGCGGATCAATGAACCGCATCAGCTCCCGGTCCCACGCCCGCGTCCGCACATTCAGCAACCCCGTCCCCGAGGCATCCCCGTACTCCATCCGCTTCACCCCCGTCAGCCGGTAGTTCAGATAATCATGCGGCAGCAGAATCGTCGCCGTCCGCACAAAATTCTCCGGCTCATGCCGCTTCATCCACAGAATCTTCGGAGCCGTGAACCCCGGCGGAATCGCATTCCCTGCCTTCGCAATCAACCCAGCAGCTCCCCCGAATCCCTCCGCCAGCAACCCGCATTCCTCCTCCGTCGACGTGTCGCACCACAACTTCGCCGCACGCACCGGCACCCCATCCTTGTCCAGCGCCACCATCCCGTGCTGCTGCCCGCTCACCCCAATCCCACGCACCTCCGACCGCCGCCCCCCAATCGCCGCCAGACACGCCTCCACCGCCTTGAACGTCGCCTCCACCCACGTCTCCGGATGCTGCTCCATGTGCCCCGCAGGCAATCCCCCGATCACATCATAACCATGCGCCGAGTGCGCCAAAATCTCCCCACTCTCCGCATCCAACACAATCGCCTTCGTGCTCTGCGTGCCGCTGTCGATTCCAATGAAAAGCATGTCGTCAAAAATATAAGGTTCGCCCGCGACCGAAGCGGATGCCAGCCCCGCCGTCAATGCCACACCGCAAACGACTCCACTAGGATTCCCCGTTGCCCCAATCCCACCGCCCGTCATTCCTCAACCTCCATGCAACTGCTCCACGGCATCCACCTCGCCTACTGCACCAATATCCACCGCGGCGAATCATGGGCGGAAACCATGGCCGCCCTCGAATCCCACACGCTCGAAGTCAGAAACCGCGTCGCCCCACACCAACCCTACGCCATCGGCCTCCGCCTCGGCGCAGAAGCCGCACGCTCGCTCCTCGACCGCCAGACCCGGCTCGTCTTCCAGCGCTGGCTCGCCCAGCACAATTGCTACGTCTTCACCATCAACGGCTTCCCCTACGGCCAATTCCACGGCACCCGCGTCAAGGAACAGGTCTTCCAACCCGATTGGAGTACCTCCACACGCGTCGAATACACCGAAGCCCTCTTCACCATCCTCGCCGACCTCCTCCCACCCGGCCTCTCCGGTAGTGTCTCCACCGTCCCTGGCAGTCACAAAGAACTCGTCCCGGACGACGACCACGCCAACCTCATCCGCAAAAACCTCGCCGCTCACACCGCGTGGCTCGCACGCTTCGCCGACCGCTCCGGTAAAGACCTCCACCTCGGCCTCGAACCCGAACCCCTCGGCTGGATCGAAAACACCGCCGAATCCATCGCCCTCTTCAACTCCCTCGGCCACGGCGAAGACATCCAGCGCTGCCTCGGCATCAACTACGATACCTGCCACTTCGCCGTCGAATACGAATCCCCCGCCACCGCCCTAGCCGCCTTCTCGGAACACCGCATCCGCATCAGCAAACTCCACCTCAGCTCCGCACTCAAACTCACCCCGTCCTCCGCCTCCCTCAAACTCATGGAGTCGTTCACCGACGAGGTCTACTTCCACCAGGTCATCGCCAGACGCGAAGACGGGCTCCTCGAACGCCACCGCGACCTCCCCGTCGCCCTCGCCAGCAATCCCCTCCGCCGCGGCATCGAAGAATGGCGCGTCCACTTCCACGTCCCCCTCCACGCCCCGCCTCAGGACCTCCTCGACACCACCGCCGATCACCTCATCGCCACCCTCGACGTCCTCGCAGCCAACCCATCCCTCTGCCAGCACCTCGAAATGGAAACCTATACATGGGAAGTCCTCCCACGCGACCTCCGCGCCGCCTCCGTCGAAGACCAGCTCGAACGCGAATACTTCTGGACCCTCACAGAACTCCGCAAACGCCACCTCGCCCCCTAGCACTCCCCACCCCTCTCCGCACAAGCCCCTCGGAGCGCTGAGCCCCAGCTCGGCGTCCTCCGTACAAGCACCGGGCACGCGAGGCTCTGTACTCGCGCGCTCCCAACCCGCCCCTCTCCCAACAAGCCAGCCGCAGGCTCTGGACTGCTGTGCCTGCTGCCGCATTCAACGCCGTCCCGGCCTTGTCCTCCGTACCAGCATCCCCCCAATCCCAACGGGATTGCGTCCCCCAGCCCAAGGTTGGCCTGAGGCACGAAGGCCTACCTTGGGACCCACCCCAGACAATTCCCCAACCCTAACAGGTTTGCGTCCTCGCCTGTCCCGGACTGAATGACCACATATCAGCTGATGACCCGAACTCGACCGTCCCGTGCAAATCCAGCACCCCTCAAAACGGGATCACCTGACTCGCACCCGCAAAAGCCTAGCCACGCCAGCAGCGCCCGAAACCACCTCATTCCCAAAATCCCGCCGCGCGGCCAATCATGGCCGACACAGGCAGCCGACGAATCGGATCGATCCCTGCAGCTCCTCCGGTCATACCGGCACCACGAGACCTTCCGCCTCCGCGAGCTTCTTCTGCTTTGCGTCAAACGTCAGAAACTCGGCCGCTCCAAGATGCAGCGCCGTGGCCACATGAAGCAGGTCAAAACCTCGATATCCCTCAGTCCACGTGTACTGGGCCGAAAGCCGTTCGGCTATGCTGGCAACATCCGCCCAATCAACGGGCACTACCACAATCACACCAGCCGCAATGTTAGCCTGAAGCCGGGCAAGCGCTGTCTGGGCGGACACACGGTCGAACCCCTTGGCCGGGTCCTTCGCATGCAGGAAAGATTGCCTGCGCAGCGATTGGCGGAACTCAAAAAGCAAAGGCGACGCCACATGCAGCGCCTCCGGCATCTGCGCCGCATGCCGTGCCGCCACCGCAGAGTTCACCTGAAAGCGATACAAGGCACACAGAAACGAGGTGTCAGGATAGGCGATCACCCCGGATCACCCTCCCGTTCCGCCTCCCGCATCGCCTCAACTTCCGCATCGGAAAACATCCGGTCCCCCCAGATCTCCTTCAACTGAGCCATGAAATCCACCTTCGGTACCGCGCGCATTGCCGAAGGCGGTGTCGCAATCAATTGCGCGAACACCTTCCCCCGCTTCACAATCTGCACGGTCTCCCCGTGCTCAATCCACGTGGAAATCCTTCGGAAATTGTTCCTCAAGTCCGCCACAGTCGCCGTTTTCATGATACAAAATAAGTATCATGAGCGGTGATTCCGTCAAGTCACCAAGTGCCTTGGATTCATGACGATCAGTCCGCCCTTTTCCTTTAGCCGCACCGGTCATCAAGCCGCCAAGGAAGCAGCGAAAGCAGCGAAAAGAATGAGGTTCTGCCGCTTGATATACGTGTATAGCGACAGCAGGATTCCCCCATGCTCGCCATCCGACTCGATCCCGAAATCGAAAGGCGTCTGGAACTTCTGGCCAAAAAGACCGGACGCACCAAGACCTTCTACGCCCGCGAGGCGATCCTCGAACACCTCGAAGACTTGGAGGACATCTATCTGGCCACGCAGCGTCTGGAGCGTCCGGCCAAGACCTATTCCGCAGAGGAAGTGAAGCATGAGCTGGGTCTATAGGTTCGACGAACGGGCGCTGAAGGAACTCCGCAAGCTCGGCAAGCAGGCCCAGCGCGACATCATCACCTATCTCGACGGACGGATTGCCGGTGATGG
>QQNF01000067.1 GCA_003402705.1 Verrucomicrobiota bacterium
CCCGCCACCCAGCGTCCCCGTCACCACCGTCCCAATCCCCACCGGCGAAAACACCCGGTCCACCGGCAATCGCGGCTTCCCCGACTCCCCACGCTCCGGCACCGCCGCCAGCACTTCCGCCAGCACCCGCCGCAATTCCCCCAATCCCTCCCCCCGCGGCGCAGCCACCGGCACCACCCGCACCCCCGCAAATACCGTCCCCTCCAGTCTCCCCCGCACCTCCTCCACCACCCGCCCGACATCCTCCACCAGATCCGCCTTCGTCAACGCCACCACCCCGCGCCTCACCCCCAGATACTCCAGAATCTGAACATGCTCCTCCGTCTGCGGCATCCACCCGTCATCCGCCGCCACCACCAGCAGCACCGCATCCAACCGACCCACCCCAGCCACCATGTTCTTCACAAAATCCGCATGCCCAGGCACATCCACCACCCCAACCTCAAACACCCCCCCGCCCGCAGGATCCTCCAGCTCCAATCGCGCAAACCCCAGCTCAATCGTCATCCCCCGCGCCTTCTCCTCAGGCAACCGATCCGGATCCGTCCCCGTCAGCCGCTCCACAAGGGTGCTCTTCCCATGGTCAATGTGCCCAGCCGTCCCAAGAATGAAATCCCGCATCCCCCCATTCTATCGCCCCTCCCCGCCATCCCTCCACCCCTTTCCGTCCATCAGCACAAACCCGGAACCCAACACCCGCGGTCTCGGGGCATCCCCTCCCCTCCTCCAGTCGTTGTTCCCAGCAATCATCTCTGGCCGGCCCGTATTTACATCCCGCCATCCCATCCCGCACACTCCTCTTCTCAACGCCCTCAACCCTCCCGCGTTCTCCCCTGCCACTCCCATGGAACCTCTCCACAACATGAAGGCCGTCGCCCTCCGCACGGGGCTCAGCCCTCACCTTGTCCGCATGTGGGAGAAACGCTACGCCGCCGTCCAACCCGGTCGCAGCCTCACCCAGCGCCGCCTCTACAACGACGAAGAAGTCGACCGGCTCTCCATGCTCGCCCGACTCACCCGCTCCGGCCTCAACATCGGCCAGATCGCACGCCTCCCCACCCCGGAACTCCGCTCCATGGTCGACCGCCTCGGCGACCTCCCCGGCGCTCCCCTCCCACATGGCCGGCTCTCCACCCCAGTCGACGCCGCCAGCTTCGCAGAACGCGCCATCGAAGCCGTCCGCTCCTACGATGTCCCTAACCTCGAACGCACGCTCGACGACTCCATGCTCGCCATGGGCCACTCCGGCATGCTCGAACGCGTCCTCGTCCCTCTCCTCCATCGTCTCGGTGCCGACTGGATACGCGGCGAAATCACCGCCGCCCAGGAACACTGCGCCACCAGCGCCATCAAAGACTATCTCGCCAGAACCCTCCGCCCGGTCAACACCCCGGAATCCGCCCCCCGACTCCTCGTCAGCACCCCAGCCGGACAACTCCACGAAATGGGAGCCACCATCGCCGCCGGCCTCGCTCGCAAATCCGGCTGGAACGTCACCTACCTCGGCCCCTCCCTCCCAGCAGAAGAAATCGTCGGAGCCGTCATCATGAACAACATCCGCGCCGTCGCCCTCAGCATCATCTACCCGGCCGACGACCCCGACCTCCCGGACCAAATGGTCCGCCTCCGCAGTCTCCTCCCGGACGAAGTCCCCATCATCGTCGGCGGCCAGTCCGCCGAAGCCTACAGCCACGTCCTCAACCGCATCGGCGCCCTCCGCGTCGCCTCCATGGAAGACTTCACCCGCATACTCCTCGAAGTCCGCGAGGGCCACCACACCGCCCCCGCACCCCAACTCGCCCCCCGCCCCGATTCCCGCCGCCGCCCCACCCCACAGGAAAAACACCAGCCCTAACCCACCCCGCGCGCTCCCAACACGCCCCGGGACCGCGAGGCACCTTACTCAAGCCTCTCCGTTTAAGCCCCCCTCCGAACAAGCTAGCCGCAGGCTCTGGACTGCTGTAAGAATTACAGCTCTCTCTGCCCACGGAGTGCGTCTGCCAGCTCCCCCGGAACAAGCGCCCTCTCCGAACCAGCCAGCCGAAGGCTCTGGACCGCTGTGAGCATCACAGCTCTCCATGCGCACGGAGTGCGCCTGCCAGCCCCTCCGAACAAGCACCTCTCCAAACCAGCCAGCCGAAGGCTCTGGACTGCTGGGAGAATCACAGCTCTCCCTGCGCACGGAGTGCGCCTACCCGCCCTCTCCGAACACGCCCGGGCACGCAAGGCTCTGTACTCGCGCCTCATCCTAACTCTCCCCTCTCCAATCACACCCCGTCCCGCAGGGACGACCGGTGACTAGCCCGGGGTCCCGCGAGCCACTCGCGGCACCCCCGGTACCCAACACCATAACACAGAACCCCGTACGGGATTCCCCCTCTCCCAATCAGCCCCCTCCAAAGGCACCCTCCACTGCCCTCACCGAAATCACCTTAACAGAAGCCAGCCAATCCCTGAAACCCTCCCGCGCCTCACATGATAGGCACTACGATTCAATCCCTTACCTCAACAACATTCGCCTCCGTCCGTGTCCCAACGGGACACCGAATACCAGCCCAGAGCAACGCTCTGGGTTCACCACCACCCCACCTCGGCGTTCTGTAGGAACGCCGCATACCCGCTACCCAAGAGGTCTGTCTCCTTGTACTCAGCACCCTCCGAACCAGCCGCCGAAGGCCTTGGACCGCGGAAGCCTGCTGCCCCTTTCCCGGAGCCAGCCCGCTGGCCCGGCACCATTCAAGCTCTCCCAACAAACCCTTCTCACTTCAAACTTCTCACTTCCCACTTCCCTCCCCCAGCCCCTCACATCCCAACTCATCTCATCCACGAACCCGATCCCACGCCTCATCGGTAAACCTCCCGCCTCACCCGCCTCACCTAAAGTTTGACGGCCACCCCCTTGATGATACCGTCCAGAAAATACCCGTCATCCTACTGACGGATCCTAAGATATCAGCCGCAATTCCCTGTCATAATTACACTGTTCGCCCAATCAACTTCGCACTCGCCATGAACGGAAGAATCGGAGTCTATAACAAGTGGCCTAAAATCGATCCCGATTCTTCGATGGCTTTGGGGCGAGTGCAAGATCGATTGATTTTCCGGCATCGCAAGTGGCTTAATCGCTATCAGCTCACATTTGACTGCACTGTCTGGGAGATGACAGGCTGCACCTCCGACACGTTCTATCAGCACTTCAGCGATCAATTTGAGGAGGGTATGACTTGGCTGAACTACGGTGAGTGGCAGATAGACCATATCTTCCCGCTTGCTGCTGTCGACCCATCAGACACCAGTTCGATACTCGGAGCCTTCAACTATCGGAACCTTCGCCCTGTTTGGGCTAAGACGAACTCCACGAAGGGAGCTACTGTCTCGTCACCACGCCCGACGCACGGCCACTTGACTCGTGGGCACCCCGACCTTCTTCAGACGATTCCAGCAGATCAGCTACTGAAACTATGACGAGACACTAAGGTAGCATAAAACCCTAAAAACGGATGCCGCCACCGGCTCAAGGGCTATCTGTTGTGCCACCAACGTCCACCCCTCGCCTTCGCCTTCCCCTGATCCGAAGCGTTCGCCCAACCAACCGATTCCAAACCAAACAAGGTGAGTGCAGACACGCAACTGCCCGAAAGCTTCCTCCGGTTAGCAAAGTCTTGGGTGCTACTTCCTTTCGTCGCGTATCTTTTTGCCGTCCCCGGACTCGGCCCCGGTGCCTTGTTCGTTCCCGCAGTGATCTGGCTTGCTCCTTTGGGCATCATTAGCCACTTCCAGAAGGTCAGCCTCGATGTCCCACCAGAACAAGAGCCCCTAATTATGGCAGTCCACTTTGGGTTTTGGACTCTCCTGCTGATTGGTGTGCTCGGGCGATTTCGTATTCCTCTTGGAGTGCTGCGGGCGATTTGGTTCATTTTGGTCATCGCTCTCTTTATGACCGTTCGAGGCTGCTCAAGCTCCTTCGGTACGGGACTTCGGAATCCAGGCAATTGGCACTGATTTCGCTGAATCCATCAACACCGACCACGCCCACAAAATTGCCAACTTTCAAGGGTGCATGCCTGCAACGAGCGACCCAGCCAATGCCCCTGTGATTGAAAAAGCCAAGCAATAACACCGGGCATGATCCATGCGCTTTGTGTTCGGAGCGAGCGCCTTGATTGCTCCTCGAGCATACCCAAGCGCCCTGTCTCCTTGTACTCGGCAACCACCCAACCAGCCCCCCACCCACCAAGCATCCTCCACTTCTCACTTCTAACTTCTCACTTCTCACTTCCCCCCCTCCCCACCCTCCGATAATGCCCCGTCAGCGGATACCGGAACAGACAATCCTCCTCCTGCGCCCCCCGCCCGATGTTATGAATCACCAGCGGCCGCCCCTCCGCCGACTTCCGGTCACTCACCACCATGATGTGCGGCAATGACGGCGACACCGTGCACGTCACCACATCCCCCGGCAGATAATCCCCCGGCTCCGCCGTCACCTTCAGCTCCCACCCCCGACGCTCAAAATACCGCCGCAGATTCGGCACCCGCCGGTGATCAATGTTCCGGTCCGTCCGCTTCGCCCCCCACAGCTTCGGATACGCCGAAAAATGCGCCGCCATGTCCTCGTGCACCGCCTTCTGCAAATCCACCTTCCACGCCGCCCGGAACGCCCGCACCACCACATCCGTACACACCCCCCGATCCTCCGGCACATCCCCGCCAGGATACTTCAGCGCCACATACGCCGGATCATACCGCACCGTCTTCCCCACCTGCCGACGCGCCGCTTCCACCAACGCCACCGCTCCCTTTTCTGCCGCACCCTTCTCCGCCGCTTCCTGCGCCCACACCCCCAACCCAATCACCCACAACACCCCGCCCAGCGTCAGCAATGTCTTCATCTTCATCCCCGCGCATAACACCTCGCCCGCCTCCCGTCACCCGGATTTCCCCCGCGATTGCGCCTCTCCCGGGCTCCCCGTCCCATGCTACCCCTCCCGACTCATGCCTCTCCTCCTCCGCATGGCCCTCCTCGCCGCGGCCACCTCCTCCACCATCGCCGCCGCCCCGTCGTTCCGCCACGAAATCATGCCCCTCCTCAGCCGCTCCGGCTGCAACACCGGTGCCTGCCACGGCAGCGCCAACGGCAAAGGCAATCTCAAACTCTCCCTCCGCGGCGAAAACCCCGAAGCCGACTTCCTCACCCTCGCCTCCAACCGCCAAAGCTCTCGCCTCAACACCGCAGATCCCCTCAAAAGTCTCCTCCTCCGTAAACCAGCCAACCTAGCCTCCCACGAAGGCGGCAAACGCCTCCCGCCAGACTCCGACGGCTTCCGCCTCCTCGAATCATGGATCCGCGAAGGCGCTCCCGACGACCCGCCCGACGCCCCCACCCTCACCAATCTCTCCGTCTCCCCGCCCGAACGCATCGTCGAACCCCCGGACTCACCCATCCCGCTCTCCGTCACCGCCTCGTTCTCAGACGGCTCCTCCCGCGACGTCACCCGCGCCGCCGTCTACGAACTCTCTAACCTCATCGCCTCCGTCTCCCCCGACGGCGTCGTCTCCGCACGCCAACCCGGCGAAACCACCGTCGTCGTCCGCTTTGAATTCCTCCAGCGCCCGGTCTCCCTCGCCTTCCTCCCGTCCAATCCTGACTTCTCCTTCCCCGACACGCCCGAATTCAACTTCGTCGACCAGCACATCTTCCGCCGTCTCCGTCAGCTCAAAACCGCGCCCGCTCCGCTCTGCGACGACACCACGTTCCTCCGCCGCGCCTCCCTCGACCTCACCGGACAACTCCCGGACCGCGCCACCGCCGAACGCTTCGCCGCCGACCCCGCTCCTGACAAACGCGCCCGGCTCGTCGACCAGCTCCTCCTCGCCCAGGCCTTCGCCGACTGGTGGTCTCTCAAATGGGCCGACCTCCTCCGCCTCGAGGAACGCGTCATGGACCCCACCGGCACCCGCGCCATGCACCAGTGGCTCCGCAACGCCGTCGCCTCCGACCTCCCCGCCAATCTCCTCGTCCGCGCCCTCCTCACCACCGACGGCAGTTCCTATCAAAACCCCGCCGCCAACTACTGGCGCGTCCTCCGCGACCCCTCCCTCCGCGCCGAAGCCACCGCCCAGCTCTTCCTCGGCACCCGCATCGGCTGCGCCCGCTGCCACAACCACCCCTTCGACCGCTGGACCCAGGACGACTACTACCGCTTCGCCGCCATCTTCGACGGCATCGGCTACGACATCCTCAGCAACCGCCGCCGCGACGACAACGACCGCATGGAATTCGCCGGCGAACAGGTCATCTCTTTCAACGCCAAACGCGACCTCCGCGACCCGCGCCGCGACGCCTCGCCCCTCCCCGCCGCCCTCGGCGGCCAGCCACTCCCCGTTTCCCCGAACCGTCTCCATCTCCTCGCCGACTGGCTCACCGCCCCAGACCACCCGCTCTTCGCCAAAGTCCAGGTCAACCGTGCATGGGCCGCCCTCTTCACCCGCGGGCTCGTCGACCCAGTCGACGACTTCCGCATGACCAACCCCGCCTCCCACCCCGCTCTCCTCGACGCCCTCGCTAGCCAATTCATCAGCGACGGCTTCCAGCTCCGCCCGCTCCTCCGCATCCTCACCAATTCCCGCACCTATCAGCTCTCCTCCGATCCCGGCCCCGCAGCTCCTAACGGCATCCACGCCTTCTCCCGCGCCTCCATCCGCCGTCTCCCCGCCGAAGCCCTCCTCGACGCCGCCCACGCCGCCCTCGGCGTCCCCCTCGACTTCCGCAACTTCCCCGACTCCCACAGCGCCGTCTCCCTCCCCGGTGCCCGCTTCATCACCAAATCCAAACGCGCCGACGCCCCCGAGGCCTTCCTCAAGGAATTCGGCAAACCCCCGCGCGCCACTTCCTGCGACTGCGAACGCACCACCGAAAGCTCCCTCGCCCAGGTCTTCTCCCTAACCAGCGGCCCGCTCGTCGACCGCCTCCTCCGCCACAAGGACAACCACCTCTCCAGGCTCCTCAACGACCACGCCTCCCCCGACGCCATCCTCGACGACCTCTTCTGGCGCTTCCTCAGCCGCACGCCCTCCCCTCCCGAACGCGACCGCCTCCTCCCGCTCCTCGCCGACCCCTCCTCCCTCCGCCCCGCCATGGAAGACCTCGCATGGTCCCTCCTCAATACCAAGGAATTCCTCCTCCGCCGCTGACCTCGCACCCCCCAGCAAATCCCGCGAGATTCGCTTGGCGCGCCCGCCGATCCACCTAAACTCCCCCGTAACGAAACGCCTTCTCCATGATCACCACCCTGCTCATCGTCATCGGCCTCATCGCAGGCCTCGCCCTCCTCGTCGCCATCTGGGGCCTCGGCCTCTTCAACGGACTCGTCTCCCTCAGAAACAGATACCGCAACGCCTTCGCCCAGATCGACGTCCAGCTCAAACGCCGCCACGACCTCATCCCCAATCTCATCGAAACCGCCAAAGGCTACATGGCCCACGAAAAAGGCACGCTCGAAGCCGTCATCAACGCCCGCAACCAGGCCTCCGCCGCCCGCCAGTCCGTCACCGCCAACCCCGGCGATGCCGCCGCCGTCCAGAACCTCAATCAGACGGAAGCCGCCCTCACCGGCGTCATGACCAAATTCATGGCCCTCACCGAGGCCTACCCGGACCTCAAGGCCAATACCCTCATGTCCCAGCTCAGCTCGGAACTCGCCGCCACCGAAGACCGCATCGCCTACGCCCGCCAGGGCTACAACTCCGCCGTCACCGACTACAACACGCAGCGCGAAATGTTCCCAGGCAGCATCCTCGCAGAAGCCTTCGGCTTCACCCCAGCCCAACTCTTCGAAGTCACCTCCGAAGCCGATCGCGAACTAGTCAAAGTCCAGTTCTGACCCGGCGCATGAGCATCGCGCCCTCGGACCGCGAATGGGTCCGCTACAAACACGCCCGCTTCACCGCCCGCTTCCCAGCCGACTTCCTCTACTCGCCCTCCCATTACTGGATGCGGCAAGTCGATGACTCGCTCTGGCAGGTCGGCTTCACCAAATTCGCCACCCGCATGCTCGGCGAACTCGTCGACTTCGTCTTCAATCCAGCCATCGGCGACCCCGTCTCCCAGGGCATGGACATCGGCCACGTCGAGGGCTTCAAAGCCGCCAGCGATGTCTTCTGCATCATGGACGGCAACTTCGCAGGCGCCAACCCAGCCCTCGCCGCCGACGCCTGTCTCGTCCGCAGCGACCCCTACCTCGACGGCTGGCTCTACTCCATCCACGGCAACCCGCCCGCCGACGCCCTCGACGTCCACGCCTACATCGCCCTCCTCAATACCACCATCACCCGCATGGCCGAACAGGAACACGCCGCAGAATAACCGGCACGCTCCCCGCCCCGCCACGCGCCCCGATCATCCTTGCACCATCCCGGTTTCCACCGGATGTCCCCAGCCTCATGCAGGACACCGCCACGGACTCCGCCCGACACCGCAAAGCCGTGACGAGGCTCATCCTCGCCACCGCCGCATGGGGCATCAGCTTCCCACTCTTCAAAATGCTCTTCGCGGTCCAGCAGGGCCACGAACCATCCGCCGATTCCTTCTTCCTCGCCGCCCACGCCATCGGCCTCCGCGCCCTCGGAGCCGCCCTCGTCATCTCGCTCTTCAAACCATTCCTCCTCCGCGGTCTCTCCCGCTCCGAATGGCTCCAGGGCGCGCTCCTCGGGCTCTTCGGCGGCACCGGCCTCATCCTCCAGGCCGACGGGCTCCACTACACCAGCGCCTCCACCAGCGCTTTCCTCACACAATTCTACTGCGTCCTCCTCCCCGCATGGCAGTGCTTCCGCCGCCGCGAAATCCCCAGCCAGCGTCTCCTCCTCTGCACCGCCCTCGTCCTCGCAGGCATCACCATCCTCTCCGGCTTCGACTGGAACCAGTTCCGCCTCGGCCGCGGTGAAACCGAAACGCTCCTCTCCGCCGTCGTCTTCACCGTCCAGATCCAGCTCCTCGAACGTCCCTCATGGCGGAACCACCGCATGCTCCCGGTCTCCGTCGTCATGTTCCTCGGCTTCTTCCTCTGCGCCCTCCCCGTCGTCCTCCTCAAAAAACCCTCGTGGCACGCCGTCACTAGCATCTACCAGTCCGCCCCGGAAATCGCCATCATGGCCGCCATCATCCTCATCTGCACGGTCTACGCCTACACCGCCATGAACCACTGGCAGCCCTTCGTCCGCGCCACCGAAGCCGGGCTCATCTACTGCCTCGAACCCGTCACCACCGCCCTCTACGTCCTCTTCCTCCCAGCCCTCCTCGCCGCATGGACCGGCGTCCCCTACGCCAACGAATCCCTCGGCACCGCCACCCTCATCGGCGGCACGCTCATCACGCTAGCCAACGCCATCCTCCAGCTCCCGCAGAAAAAATCCCTGACATGATCTGGCGCACCCGCTCCCGCTCCTTCGACCTCTCCTCCCATGCCCTCATCATGGGCATCGTCAACGTCACGCCAGATTCCTTCTCCGACGGCGGCCTCCACGCCACCACCGACGCCGCCGTCACCCACGCCCTCCGCCTCGCCGACGAAGGCGCTGACATCATCGACATCGGCGGCGAATCCACCCGCCCGGGCGCTGCCCCCGTCTCCTCCGCCGACGAAATCGCCCGCGTCATCCCCGTCCTCAAGGCCCTCCGCCCTCTCACCTCCGCCGCCCTCTCCATCGACACCATGAAAGCCGATGTCGCCGCCGCCGCCATCGCCGCAGGCGCTGACATCATCAACGATGTCTCCGGGCTCTCCTTCGACCCGCTCATGGCCGCCACCGCCGCCGCCTCCAACGCCGGTCTCGTCCTCATGCACATGCAAGGCACCCCGCGCACCATGCAGCTCCGCCCAGGCTACGCAGACACCATCGCCGAAATCTCCGCCGCCCTCCGCCTCGCCATCAACCTCGCCACCGCCGCAGGCGTCCACCCCGACGCCATCGCCCTCGACCCCGGCATCGGCTTCGGCAAACGCCTCGAAGACAATCTCGCCATCCTCCGCCAGCCTGACGCCTTCTCCCTCGACGGCCGCCCCGTCCTCCTCGGCGTCAGCCGCAAATCCTTCATCGGCCAGCTCACCGACTCCTCCTCCCCAGCCTCCCGCGACTGGCCCACCGTCGCCCTCACAAGTCTCGCAAGGGAACGCGGCGCTCGCATCCTCCGCGTCCACGATGTCCGCCCCAACGTCCAGGCACTCCGCATGACCGAGGCCATCCTCAACGCCTCCTGATCCCCCTAACTCTCACACTCCCCCCGCCATGAACGACGCCTCCCCGGAAATCCTCACCGGCCTCTCCCCGGAACACATCGCCGAACTCCGCGCCGCTCGCGATACCCTCGAAAATCCCTCCTTCGCCATGCAGGCCGCCAGTCTCCTCGGCACGCCCATCGAAAAGGGTCTCGCCATCCTCCCCGACGGCTGGCGCCGCACCGTCAAAAACGCCGTCCAGGGCGCGCTCGAAAAAGCCGCCCACTTCGCCCTCGGCTCCATGGAAGCCAACCCGCGTCGCGCCGAACCAGCCTCCCCATGGCTCCACAAACTCATGACCGCCGCCTCCGGCGCTGCCGGCGGTGCCTTCGGCCTAGCCGCCCTCCCGCTCGAACTCCCCCTCTCCACCTGCCTCATCCTCCGCTCCATCGCCGACATCGCCCGATCCCAGGGCCACGACATCAGTTCCCCCGAAGGCCGCCTCGACTGCCTCGCCGTCTTCGCCCTCGGCTCCGACTCCAAATCCGATGACGCCGCCGACAGCGGCTACTGGGCCGCCCGCGCCGCCCTCGGCAAGGCCGTCAGCGACGCCGCCTCATGGGCCGCCACAGGCTCCGCCGGCGCAGCCTCCGCCCCAGCCATGGTCCGTCTCGTCGAATCCATCGCCGCACGCTTCGGCGTCACCGTCAGCGAACAAATCGCCGCCAAAGCCGTCCCCGTCGCAGGCGCAGTCGCCGGCGCCGCCGTCAATCTCATGTTCATGGGCCACTACCAGCGCGTCGCCACCGCCCACTTCACCGTCCGCCGCCTCGAGCGTCTCTACGGCTCCGACCTCCTCCAGAAAGCATGGAACCGTCTCGACTAACACCTTCATCCCTCCCATGACCCCACTCTCCGCCAAATCCACCACCGACGAAATCCGCACCCGCTTCGACCACGACGTCGAACGCTTCAGCCAGCTAGAATCCGGTCAGCAGGCCACCATCGACGCTCCCCTCGTCCTCGACCTCGTCGCCGCCGCCGCCGCCACCCACCTAACTCAAGACAGCCACCTCCTCGACCTCGGCTGCGGCGCGGGCAACTTCACCCTCCGCGTCCTCAAGGAAGTCTCCCCACTCCACTGCTCCCTCGTCGACCTCAGCCTCCCCATGCTCACCCGAGCCTCCGAACGCCTCCACCACGCCGGCATCTCCTCCCTCCAGACGTTCCATTCCGACCTCCGCAACCTCTCCTTCCCTGACAACTCCTTCGACATCATCCTCGCCGGTGCCGTCCTCCATCACCTCCGGGACGACCACGACTGGCAATCCGTCTTCAGCAACCTCCACGCATGGCTCAAACCCGGCGGCCGCCTCTACGTCGCCGACCTCACCTGCTTCGACTCCCCCGCCATCCAGAACCTCATGTGGCAGCGCTACGGCACCTACCTCGAATCCCTCGGCGGCCCCGAATACCGCCAGAAAGTCTTCGACTACATCGACAAAGAAGACTCCCCCCGCTCCCTCGCCTACCAACTCTCCCTCGCCCACTCCTCCGGCTTCCGCCAAACCGACGTCCTACACCGCAACAGCGTCTTCGCCTGCTACTACGCCGAGAAATAACCCCTCTCCATTCACGCCCCTCTCCAATCCAGCCCCTCCCACCACGCCCTATCTCAAATCTCAAATTTCATATCTCAAATCCCCTTCCCCCCTCCCCCGCCCGCTCCTTCATCTCCTCTTCCTCCTTCGCCTTCTCCCTCGCGCGTCGCACCTCAATCGCCACCTGCTCCGCCCTGATCGCCGCAATCCCCTCACCCGAAAACAGCATCTCCGCCGGCAATTCCGCCCCGCAGAACCCGCAAGTCCTCCGCGACCGACTGTAAAGCAACCGACTACAAGCTGGACAGTTCATGGCTTTGATTCAAAAAAGCCCGCCACCGAACCTAACACCCCACGCAGCCCCACGCCAGCAGTGTCCATCAAAACCGGCCCGCCATCCCTCGCATGATATCCTCTGTTCATAAAATCGTGGACTCGTTGCGCGTCCTCATCAGAATACCTGACCCAGATTCATGTACACCGTGGACTCCTGCGCCTTCGGAATGCTGACAAGGATCCGCACTGGCTTGAATACATCATCGCCTTCGATCAAAAAACTCACCGCCTCCACAGTCGTCGGCTTCACGATCAACCCACCATCCGCCCGCACCAGCTTCGTCGTGATCGCCGCGGAAAGCCCGCGTTCCTCTCCCCGCTGGATCTGCACGCTGACATTTGGGCTCGCGGTGAAGTGGATCAGGTAGCGCCCAGCCGGCAGCGCCACCACCACTTCGTGCTCGCCATCCGGCATCCGCAACGAAAGGCGAGTATTGACCCTCTCATTACGGATCATGACATACGCATGCGCCAGCGACCAGATCACCATACCAAAGAAACCGTACAGCAGCACCCGCTGCGCGATCTTGTATCCAGAGCTCGTCATCTCCCCCCAATAGCTCTAAATCCCCACCCACGCAACCGCCCCCTCACACAGAACTCCCACACCCTCAAGACGACGCCCACACCGAACCACAACAGAAACTGCCTGCTCCATCATCGCCCCATCCAGCCCTCCCTCCTCCCAACACGCCCCCTCTCCGAACAATCTAGCCGAAGGCTCTGGACTGCTGTCAGAATTACAGCTCTCCCTGCGCACGAAGTGCGCCTGCCAGCCCTCCGTACCAGCCCTCGGACTGCGGAAGCCTGCCGCCGCTTTCCAAGAGCCAGCCCGCTGGCCCGCCACCTTTCAAGCTCTCCCCCTCCCCCCACCCGCCCCCACCTCAGCCCCTCCCGCCTGAGAAACCATCCGTGTCCATCCGAAAATCCGTGGTCCAAAACCCTCACCCAACGTTGCCCTTTAGCCAACCATCCACTTGTCCCAAAGGGACACCCTATAACAGCTTGGGGCATCGCCCCAGGTAAACCCCAACAAAAACCCCAAGCCCTGAAAGGCCGCGATAACATTTCCAAGGGCCTCACCAACGTAGAACGGACTTTCCAGTCCGTTACCCCAAAACCCCAAACCCCGCACTAACTTACCCGACCCGCCAACCCGCAGACCCCCCCGCCCTTTCAAACTCAGCCTCGTGTCTTCACTCTCACGAGCCCCGCCCATCACGCCGACTCAGAGATCATTGGGGGCGATCCGCTCCGCATTGGTCTCTAAGTATCGGTGAGCAAAGGCCAATTGCACACGATTCAGCCGGACGGCAGGCCTCAAGCTCCTGAGCAGTCCGACTCCCTCCTCAACCGTCTGAACACGCCCGCGTCGCAGAAGCAGCGCGAGGGCAAATAACCCAGTCCGACCGTGTCCTTGAGCACAATGCACAAACACACGCCCATTCACAGAACTCTCCACCGCTTCCCGCAACTCCTCAATAGCCGGAACCGCCGCATCAAGGATTGGCAGGCATCGATAGCCGGGACGGATGCGGATCGGTGCGGGTTCCTCAAACTCCGCCGTGAGATCCACATAATGATCAAACCCATCCGGTGCCTCGCTCGCCAGTAGTCTGCGCCCGATCACAAGGTTGGCGTCAATTGTATTGAATGCCTCCTCACGGCTCAGCAGCCTGACCGCATGCCAAACCAACCACGTCATGGAGAGATACGGAAGATTCAGGACCTTCCATGCCAGCGGAATCCGGCCACTTGAGGTCTTCCTGAAAACACGCGGCCCCATGCCAGCATAGCCCAGCGCTATCCATCCAAAACTGACGCCCGCCCAAATCAGCAGCCATCCCACCGTCGGATAGAAACCGCTGCCAACAAAGAGCGCAAAACTCATCATCCCCAGTGCGATCGCGTATTTCATCTCGCCGCAGAAAAGCCAAAGAACTACACCCCACTCCCCTCAGACCTCCCGCCACACAGCCCCCCCTTCACACCCCAATCTCCGCCAGCCGCGCCGCCAGCAACCGCACCGCCAGCGCTTCCACCGTCGGTTGGCCCAGACGTTCCACCACCTCCAGCGCAAAGCCCAGCGACATCATGTGTTCCGCCGTCTCCCGCGGAATCCCTCGGCTCAGCAGATAGAACACTTCCTCCTCACTCAATCGGCCACTTGTCGACCCGTGCGAACACTTCACCTGATCCGCATTGATCTCCAGACCCGGCATCGAATTCGCTTCGCACTCGCCGCTCAGCAGCAGATTCCGGCACTTTTGATAGGCATCCGTGTAGTGCGCCCCCTCGTCCACTCGGATCAGCCCCGCGAACACCGTCCGCGCCTTCCCGAACAGGATGTTCTTGTAAAGCAGATCACTCCCCGTGTGCGCACTCAGATGATCCTGCAGCGTCCGCTGATCAATCTCCTGCGCGCCCGCCGCGAGAGACACACTCAGCATGTCGCTCCGACCGCCCTCACCCGCCACCTCACTCAGGACCTCCGTCCTCACAGAACCAGAGCCCAGCTGAAACGCCGCGTGCTTCACCTGCGCATCCCGCTCGCTCCGTAGCGTCGAAAAATGCATCGCCTTCCCGCCCTCCGGATGCCCGTTGAACTGCACATAATTCACCGCCGCACCCCGCGCCGCATGAATCTGCGCCGCCCCGCACGACCACACCGGCCCCGTCCCTGCCGCCACATGATGCTCCACCACCGTCACCCGTGAATTCTCACCTGCCAGGATGATCGTCCGCGGGAATCCCGTGGCCTGCGCCTCCGTCAGCCAGTGAACAATCTCCACCGGTGCGCCGACCTCCACGCCAGCCGCCGTCACAATCACCACCGCATCCGCCAGTTGCGCCTGATGCAGCGCCGCAAACTTTTCGCCGCCCAATCCCGTCGTCGGCACCCCTAGCAACGCACGCAGCCGCTCCCCGTGCCGCTCCAGCGCCTCGCGCAGAGTCAGCACCTCCAGCCCCTTCACCTCCGCGCCTTCCTTCACCACCACCGCGTCATTCACCGTCACCACCCGCGCCGCCGTCTCCTTCAATCCCTCGAAACCCGGATCCTCACCCCCCGGCAGCCGCCGGAACCCGTCAAACTCCAGCAACCCCAGATTCGCAAACCGCCAGTGTTCATCCTTCCGGCTCGGCATCGCCAGATTCGTAAACCTCTCCCATGCCTCCCGCTGGGATTCAGCAAACCATTCCGGCAATCCAGCATGGTTCCACATCGGAGCATCAAGAAACACAGAAGGCACGAAAGTAGGGGGTTGATTGAGTACAGTGGACTTCAAAAAAGAAGGTCAGCGCAAGTCAGGTTCCGGATTTCAATTCACGAGAGCACCTCCCGCTTGAACAGCAGCAGGGTTGCATCGGTGTCACCTTTGCTCAGCCGCTCAGAGGTCGAGATCAGCTCCCAGCCAAGCGACCCCAGCCGGTTCAGCTCCGCAGTCATCTCTTCTAGATCCTTATCCTCCGGTCCAGAATAAACATGTTTCCCGCCTCCCCACCACCTGCACCATTCGTCTGCCGTCGGGCAGATCACCATGTACTCCCACCGCTTCATCAGCCCACACTCCCCTCCATCTCAAGATCAATCAGCCGCTTCAGCTCCACACTGTACTCCATCGGAAACTCCCGGACCAGATCGTTGATGAATCCATTCACCGACAGACTCATCGCCTCGCCCTCGCTCAGCCCGCGCTGCTGCATGTAGAAAATCTGCTCCGCACTCACCTGACTAACACTCGCCTCGTGCTGGCACGCATGCTCGTTCCCGCGCACCGTGATCGCAGGATACGTGTCCGTCCGGCTGGTGCTGTTGATGAGCAAGGCATCGCACTCCGTGTTGTTCTTGCACCCCTTCAGATGCTTCGGAATGTGCACTTGTCCGCGGTACGTCGAACGACCCGTCCCCAGACTGATCGACTTGCTGACAATGTTAGAAGTCGTCTCGTCCGCCGCGTGAATCATCTTCGCCCCGGTGTCCTGGTGCTGCCCGTTCCCCGCCAGCGCAATGCTGATCACCTCGCCCCGCGCCCGCCGCCCCTTCATGATCACCCCGGGATACTTCATCGTCAGCCGGCTCCCGATGTTGCAGTCAATCCACCGGATCTCCGCATCCTCATGCGCAATCCCGCGCTTCGTCACCAGATTGAACACATTCGCCGACCAGTTCTGCACCGTCACATACTGAATCTTCGCACCCTTCATCGCCACCAGTTCCACCACCGCGCTGTGCAGCGTGCTCGTCTCGAACTTCGGAGCCGTGCAGCCCTCCATGTACATCACCTCCGCACCCTCATCCACAATGATCAGCGTCCGCTCGAACTGCCCGAACTGCTCGCTGTTGATCCGGAAGTACGCCTGCAGCGGATGCTTTACCTTCACACCCTTCGGCACATAAATGAACGATCCGCCCGAAAACACCGCACTGTTCAGCGCACTGAACTTGTTATCCCCCGTCGGAATCACCTTCCCGAACCACGGCCGGAAGATCTCCGCATGCTCCTTCAACCCCTCCGTGCTGTTCACAAAAATCACCCCCTGATCACTCACCGCCTTCTGAATGTTCGAATACGCCGCCTCACTGTCGAACTGCGCCTCCACCCCGGCCAGAAACTTCCGCTCCTGCTCCGGAATCCCCAATCGCTCGAACGTCCGCTTCACATCGTCAGGCACTTCATCCCACGACCGCTTCGGCTGCGAACCACTGCTCAGATAATAACGGATCTTCTGGAACTCGATCGCCTCCAGATCCTTCGTCGCCCAGTTCGTCGGCATCGGCTTCTCGTTGAATACCTTCAACGCACGCTTCCGGAACTCGCGCACCCACTCCGGATCGTCCTTCACATTGCAGATGTAATCAATCGTCTGCTCACTCAGCCCGAACCCCGCATCGTACTTGTGATTCTCAGGGTAGGAAAAATCTCCCACGCTGCGGTCAATATCGACCGCTGACATGGTTTCCTGATCAAGCTCAGTGGATGGCGAGGACATTTCTTTAATTTGGTCAATGGTTGTTTCCGCGTTCAGGCCGCCTTCAGCAGCCAGTCATAACCTTTCTCTTCCAGCTCCAGCGCCAGCTCCGGCCCCCCCGTCCGGATAATCCGCCCGTCCGCCAGTACATGCACCACATCCGGGCGGATGTAATCCAAGAGCCGCTGATAGTGCGTGATCACCAGCACCCCAAGCTCAGGCCCGCGCATCGCATTCACCCCGTCCGCCACAATCTTCAGCGCATCAATGTCCAGCCCGGAATCCGTCTCGTCCAGAATCGCATACTTCGGCTCCAGCATCGCCATCTGCAGAATCTCATTCCGCTTCTTCTCCCCGCCCGAAAACCCTTCGTTCACACTCCGCGCCGTGAACGACCGGTCCATCTTCAGCATGTCCATCTTCTGATAGAGATGCTGATAGAACTTCACCGCATCAATCTGCTCCCCCTTCGGCAGCCGCGCCTGCAGCGCCGCACGCAGAAAATTCGCATTGCTCACCCCCGGGATTTCCACCGGATACTGAAACGCCAGAAACAATCCCTCGCGGCTCCGCTCATCAATCCCCATCTCCAGCAGATTCCGACCGTCCATCAGCGCCTCGCCCCCCGTCACCTGGTAATCCTCATGCCCGGCCAGCACCTTGCTCAGCGTGCTCTTCCCGGACCCGTTAGGCCCCATGATCGCATGCACTTCGCCCTTCGGCACCTCAAGGCTCAGCCCTTTGAGAATTTCACGGTCGCCAATCGTGGCATGCAGATTCTTGATTTCGAGTTTCATGATCATCAGAAAATTCAATGTTTACTTCCCAGCCCTCGCCGCCTTCTCCCCCCGCACCCCTTTCGCACACTTCGGACACAACCCCCGGATCGATACCTCCATCCGGCTCACTATCGTCCCCCGCGGCAACTCCAGCGCCGCACCCGCAGGCCCGTCAATCGCCACATCCGCCACCGCCCCGCACTGCTCACAGTGAAAATGCCCGTGGTCATTCAGATTCGGACAATACCGCGACGGCGCACGGTCCAGATTCACCTGCTTCACCAGCCCGCTCTGCGTCAGCGCTTCCAGACAATTGTAAACCGTCGCCAGCGAAATGTGCGGCACCCGGTCCTTCACCCGAATGAACAACTCCGTCGCCGTCGGATGATCCCGCTGCGTCCGCAACACCTCATAAACCTCACGCCGCTGCCGCGTCAGCCGGTACGCCGGCCCCAATCCCGGTATCTCGGAAGGGACAGTGGACGCAACGATGGGTGGACGGGAAGACATGGGGCTCTTGCGCATACTTACGTCTCCGCGCTTATCAAGAATTATTCCAAATAAGATTTTCTTCGCCCGCTCCCCTCACGCCCCCATTTCGCCTTTCCCGCCCCGCTTCCCCCACCCTATACCATCTCCCCCAGCTCCCGCTCCCATGAACCCGCTCACCGACCCCTTCGAGTCCGCCCGCCGCGACGCCGGCGTCCTCCGCTGCCCCTTCAAAGGCGAAGACATCCTCATGCTCCTCCGCCACGAAGACGTCCGCTCCGCCGCCAAAGACTGGAAAACCTTCAGCTCCGACTCCCCCTTCCGCGTCCCCATCCCCTCCGAAGAAGACGTCCGCAGCATGCGCCAGCTCCCCATCGAAACCGATCCCCCCGAACACTCCGCCTACCGCAAAATCGCCGACCCCTTCTTCCAGCGACCCAAAAACCCCGACTTCATCGCCCGCGTCGAACACCTCATCAACTCCCACCTCGACGCCGCCCTGCAACTCCCCTCCCTCGAAGTCGTCCACTCATTCGCCCTCCCCATCCAGTCCCACGCCCTCACCTATCTCCTCAACGTCCCCGAATCCGAAGCCGCCACATGGATCGGCTGGGGCATCCACGTCTTCAAAGTCTCCGGCACCCTCAAAAAAGGCGTCGCCCTCGAAGACTACCTCCACGCCCAGTTCGACCGCGCTGAGCAATCCCCAGGCGACGACTTCTTCAGCGCCCTCTCCACCGCCGAATACCAGGGCCGTCGTCTCACCCGCGACGAAATGATGGGCTTCGCCAACCTCGCCTTCGCCGGCGGCCGCGACACCGTCATCCACACCATCGCCTGCGCCCTCGGCTGGCTCGCCGAACACCCCGAAGCCCTCGCCTTCCTCCGCGAAGACCACGCACGCATCACCCACGCCAGCGAGGAATTCTTCCGCGTCTTCATGCCCCTCACCCACATCGGCCGGGTCTGCCCCCAACCCACCGAACTCCACGGCCAATCCGTCCCCGCAGGCAGCCGCATCTCTCTCTGCTGGGCCTCCGCCAATTTCGACGATGCCGCCTTCCCTAACCCCTACGAGGTCCGCCTCGACCGCAAACCCAATCCCCACCTCTCCTTCGGCTTCGGCACCCACCTCTGCATGGGCGCACCCCACGCCCGACTCATCCTCCGCACGCTCCTCCGCCTCGTCTCCTCCCGCGTCAGCCATCTCTCCATCATCCACGCCGAACCACGCACCGAACACGAAGCCGCCTTCTCCCGCACCCTCGGCTACGATTCCCTAACGCTCCGCTTCGAACCGCGCTGATCACACCGATTCCAGAAACCGCCGGTAAAAACCCACGCCTTCCTCCAGTGCCGCCACGCTGATCCATTCGTCAGCCGTGTGCGCCTGCGCAATGTCCCCAGGCCCAGCCGCCACCGACGGAATCCCCCCGATCTCCGCCAGCCACAACGCATCGCAGAACCACGTCGCCCCGGCTGTCCCGCACCCCGCCGCCGCCAGCTTCACGACTAACGGATGCCCCGCGTCCGTCTCCAGTGGCGCACACACCGGATCACTCTCGATCCTGACAACTCCCGCGTAACCGCTCAACTCCAGAAATTCCTCCAGCAGCCGCCTCACCCCATAGCGATGCACCCCCGGCGTAAACCGGATGTCCAGCCAAACCGTGCAGTGATCCGGCACAATGTTCGTCCGCGTCCCCCCGCGGATCATCCCGATGTTGATCGTGCTGTCTCCTAACACCCCATGCCGGAACTCCGGAGCCGCCAGCCGCTCCCGGAATCCCGCATCCAGCGCCGCCACCACCGGCAGCATCAGCGTCACCGCATTCACCCCCCGCTCCGGCGTCGACCCGTGCACCGCCTTCCCCTCCGTGTGCAGCCGCAGCCACCACGATCCCTTGTGCGTATGCACCGCCGCACACCCCGTCGGTTCCCCCACCACCGCAAAATCATACTGCCCGGCATAACGCTCCGCAAAATGCCGCGACCCATGCTGCGCCGTCTCCTCACCCATGAACCCCGCAAACGTCACCTCCGCCCCGAGATCCGCAATCCCCGGCCCGATCTCCTCCAGCGCCGCCAGCATCGCCGCCATCGTCCCCTTCGTGTCACACGCCCCGCGTCCCCACACCCGCCCGTCCCTAACCTCCGCTCCAAACGGATCAATCGTCATCCCGCTCACACTAACCGTATCCGTGTGCGGCCCCAGCAGAATCCTCTGCTTCCCCGCCGCACCACGCGACGGAAACCGCGCCACCACATTCGGCCGCCCCGGCAGCACTTCATCATACCACACCTCCGCTCCCAGCCTCCGGCAGAATTCCCCCGCGTACTCCGCACACGCCAGCTCCCCAGTCTGCGCCGTCCCCGCCTCCCCGTCCGGATTGACGCTCGGTATCGCAATGAGATCCTGAAGAATGCGGACAACCCTGGAATTCATATCGTTCAGCGTTTCAGTCGTTCCCTCATCTCACGGTACCAGGCCACAAACTTCGGCACCCCCTCACTCACCGGCGTGTGCGGCGCATAACCTAGCAATTCCTTCGCCTTCGTCACATCCGCATACGTCAGCGGCACATCCCCAGGCTGCAGCGGCAGATTCTCAATCTCCGCCGTCTTCCCCAGCGCCCGCTCCACCGCCACAATCAACTCACTCAGCTTCGTCGTCTGACTCCCCCCGAGATTGAAAATCTCAAACATCTCCCCCTCATACCGCGACGACGCCAGAATCCCATCCACAATGTCCTCAATGTACGTGTAATCCCGCGCCGTCGACCCATCCCCGTACCGCGGCACCGGCTTCCCTTCATCAATCAGCTTCGTGAACTTCGAAATCGCAAGGTCAGGCCGCTGCCTCGGACCATACACCGTGAAAAACCGCAGGCACACCGTCCGGATCCCATACAGATTCGTGTAGTTCGAACACAACTGCTCCCCAGCCATCTTCGTCATCGCATACGGCGAAATCGTGTTCACAATCAGATCCGTCTCCGCAAACGGCACCTTCTTGTTGATCCCGTACACCGACGAACTGCTCGCAAACACAAACCGCCCGCAGCCGTGCCGCCGCGACGCCTCCAGCAGATTGAACGTCCCATTGATGTTCGTCGCCAGATACAACTCCGGCTCCATGATCGACGGCCTCACCCCCGCCCGCGCCGCAAGGTGAATCACCAAGTCAAACTTCCCAGCCGCAAACACACGGTCCACCAGCCCTCGATCCCGAATATCCCCCTCCACCACTTCCGCCCCACCACCAAACGCCTCCACATTCGCACGCTTCACCGCCGGATCATAAAAATCATTGAACTCATCCAGCACCGTCACCCGCGCCCCCTGCCCAAGCAGCCGCTCAACCGTATGCGATCCAATGAAGCCGGCGCCGCCGGTGACTAAAACGTTCATCCAAGGCGCTTACCCCTCACCCCCCAAAGGGTCAAGGAGAACCGCACCCCCCCTCCCCCCCTCCGAACCAGCAGCCGCAGGACCTGGACTGCTGGGAGGATCACAGCTCTCTCTGCGCACGGAGTGCGCCTACCCGCCCTCTCCCCACAAGCCCCCCTCCGATCAAGCGCGCCGCAGGCTCTGGACTGCTGGGAGAATCACAGCTCTCCCTGCGCACGGAGTGCGCCTACCCGCCCTCTCCCCACAAGCCCCCCTCCGTCCATGCCCACTCCGAACACGCCCTCCCAACAAGCCCCTTTAACTATTTACTATTCACTATTTCCAATTTTCCCCCTCCGACCAAGCCCTTCGCACCTCCAACCCGTGTCCCAACGGGACACCGAATACCAGAGCAAAGCTCGCCTGACTCAACACGCCACCCGACAAGATGCTCGACGAAGACGCCAAATGGTTTGCGGTGAGTCTGCGGATTACAGGAGACGCGTTGGACCCTACCCAGTTGGAGAGCTTACTTGGCCTTAAGCCCGACATTCTTGGGATCATGGGACAGCCCAGAATGGGCAAGCAGGGCAGACAGTATGCGCCATACGAGACGAATCTTTGGAGTTACCGTGAGGGGTTGAGTTCGGAGATTGGCTTTGATCAGCGGATTCAGAGCTTGTTTGAGCGCCTTGGGCACAGGGTTTCGGAACTTCAACGTTTATCGGCCACTGAGGGTGTGGATGTTGAGTTGTTCTGCGGCTTCGGTAGCGGCAACGGCCAGGGAGGCGACACACTTCGGCCTGAGACACTGAAGTTACTTGTGGATAGTGGGCTGTCGCTGACCCTTGATCTCTATCCGCCGACCATTGACACTGACGATACCGCCG
>QQNF01000068.1 GCA_003402705.1 Verrucomicrobiota bacterium
ATCCCACCCCCTTTTGCCTGCCGCACCCTCTCGCAGCCCCCCCTTTGCCCCCGCGGGACAATCTGACAGCATCCTGACTCCCCCAACCCTCCCAACTTCTTTCAGGCGCGCTTGCGGACTCGCTTTCCCCGCATTCTGAATTAGCATTCACACTTCACCCCCCCCTGGCGCCAGCCCGGCTTCACCGCCGCTCCCATTCCCAACCCCACATCCACCTTGAATACAGTCGATTACCTGAACATCACCGAAACGGTCTTCAGCTTCGCCCTCCTCTGCGGCTGGTTCTATCTCGGCAGAGAATTCTTCATGCGCGGTCAGGCAACCTTCGGCCTCCTCATCGCCGTCGGCGCCGCCATGGTCCTCGCCGCAGAAACCATGCGCATCCTCATCGAAGGCCAACCCAGCCCGGACGTCCTCATGACGATCCAGGGCATCGGCATCGCCGGAAAACTCATGATCCTCTGGTCCCTCTTCCGCGGCCGTCAGCACCTCCTCCCCTGACTCCCCGCCAAACCGCACCCGAGGAGTGCTGCCCTGTACCCGGTGGTCAAGCCACGCGACCTCACCGGATCACGCCCCCACCCACCTCTCCCTACCCGCATTCCCCTGCCCTCATCAGAACCGCCACACCAATCCCGCCCGCAGCGTGAAATCCGCACTCTCACGCGTCAGCCCGAACCCCGCCCCTAACCTCACCAGCACCGCATGCGTCGGCGCAAGATACGCCCCCGCCATCAATTCGTGCTGATTCGCCTCCCCGAAATCCCCGATCGCCTCCACCCCTAACGCTACCACATGCGAAAACGCATGCCGATAACCCCCCGCATACCCCCACGCCGCCTTCCCTCCCTCAGGCATCACCGCTAGCAGATTGAACAGCACCTTGTCCGCCGCCGTCAGGTCCGTCTCCACAATCAACCGCCCGAACCACTGGTTCACCCCGTGCTGATGAATCCCTCCCTGCGCATGGAAGATATCATCCGTCACCACGCCGCTGCCACTCTCCCCAGCCACCCCATGCTCATGCCCGTCGTCATGCCCCGCTGAAACCGCCCCATCCCCGTGATCATGCGTGCTGTGATCATGCGGCGTCGTCACCGCAGGATCATCACAAGGTGGCGCATCCGGCCCGTAATCCGGCCCGCACGGCACCGCGGGATCAGCAGCCGCAGCCGCAGCCGCCGGAGCTGCCGCAGCCGCAGCCTTCCGCTTCACCTTCTGCTTCACCGCCACCGGCTTCACCTCATGACTGTGCCCACCGCCGTGATCGTGACCGCCCGCCTCCCTGTTCACCGCATACTGCCACCCCGCAATCAGCGCCACCCTCACCGGAAACTTCATCTCCGGCGGCGTCAGCTGCACCTGCACATACGGAGCCACCGCCGAAAAATCCCACCCCTCCCCGTGATCCCCACCCTTCACATTCATCCCCAATCCCGTCCGCGGAGCCACCCCCGCAAATACCCCCGTCTCCATCTCCATCTCATCCTCAGGCTGCTGAAACGACGCCGAAAACCCGCCCGTGATCACTCCGTGAAACGGCACCGGAATACTGTAGTCCTGCATCAGCAGAAAATCGCGCCCATGGTGACCCCGGGCCACCACAGTCACCGCACTCAGCACCCCGGCAATCAAAAGCAGTCGTCTCATATTATCAGTTAGTAAAGCAGCGGGGAAATGCCGGAGCCGCCCGCTCCCGGACGGCTCCGGCCACTCTCTCATCACGCACGGCGCCGACGCAGCGCCACCACCCCAGCCACCGCCACCAGCACCCCAACCCCCGGCTCCGGCACCGTCGTCAGCGTCGCCCGATACCCCTGCCGCTGCGTGTCCGTCGCCGGCGCATTGCTGCCCAGCACAATCGAATACTGCCCTGCAGCCAGCGCCCACGTCCGCTCCACCGCCGTCACCGTCGAGTTGTCCACATGGTCGAGATACACCAGATCCTCGGCCCACACCACGTTCCCGCGGTTGTTGTACGTGTGGCTGTCCCCGCCATCGTTGTCCAAGCCCGCCCAGATCGTGAAACTCGGAAACATCGACGCCGAGCCAGCCACCGCATTCGGATCCTGCGCCGTCGGCGCAGACACCCCAGCCTGACGCTCCAGCCTCAGCGTGAACACCGTCGCCGCATCCAGCGTAAGCGCCACCCAGTCCGACGTATGCGTCCACCCCACCGGTGGCTCGCCAAGCCCCGCGTTGAACAGGCTGTTGTCCTCCCAGCTCCACGCCCCCACATGGCGGTCAAACGTCGCCGCATCACTCGCACCAAGCGCCACCGTCCAGCGGTAGCCGATCCCTCCCGCCACAGGATCCCCGGGCGTCACCGTGGCAGCAGTCGCAGGCAGCGCGGCACACGCCGCTAGTATAATCAGGTATTTCATATTAGTTGTTAGTTTTTGTTGTTTTGATGCGGGTTCTGGAAATTTGTTGTCACTCTCTCACCACGTCCGCCGCAGCCGCACGAACCCCCGGCCCGCCGGCGGATCCACCACCACCCGGTTCATCTGCGCCTCCACCGTCACCGGCAGTCGCAGCGGTGCCCACTCCACTCCCGGCCCCGCCGCCCATTGCGGCACCCAGCCCGCCGCCTCGCGGGACCAACTCACCTCCACCCCTCCACCCGACGCCTCCCTCACCAGCACCTCCGGCACCATCTCGCTCCGGTCAGGGACCCCGTCCGCATCACGATCCCCCCCAGCCCTCAACCCCTGCCCCGGTAATGTCCCCATGAACGTCAGCACGTCATCCCCGCCACTCAGCAACCCTAGCAGCTCAGCCCGGCTCAGCGTCGCCATCCCAGCCGCATCAGGCCGGTACCGCTGCACCGCCCGATCATAAAAATACCGCAGCAGCACCCCGCCAATCGACCCATGCACCGCCAGATCACTCGTATTCGCCACCCGCGCCTGACCCTCCAGCAGACTCAGTTCCCCCGCCGCTCCCGCCGCACTCGCCGCCGTCACCGTCACCTGCCGGCACGCCGCCGGTGCCGTCCCACTGTCGAAACACATCACAAACGCCGCCACATCCGCAAAATCCGCCGGCGTCGTCAGCTCATCCAGCACATACGGATGCACCGTCGGCAGCACAAAACCAGTCCCGTCATGCCCTAGCCCATACCCGCTCCGCGACACCGCCCCCGCCCGCGGATTGAAATGCACCCGCTGGTACGTCGTCCGCAGCGGCGGATTCTTCAGCGGCTGCACCGATCCCACCTCCTGCGGCAGATCAATGTTGTTGTCCGTCCCCGCAGGCAGCGTATGACAGACCGCACAGTGATTCGTGTGCAGATTGTACAAATCACGCCCCCTCACCGGATTCCCTCCATTGAAACTCGCCGGCAGCGTCCGGTCCGGCTTACGGTTAGGATTCGGATGATGCCGCAAGGTCAGCAGATACGCCGCCAGCGCATCCATGTCCGCTCCCGCCAGCTCGCTCCCTCCCAGCAGTTCCCGGAACGTCGGATTGAAACTCTGCAGCGTCGGCCGGTCCCCGCGCCAGTGAAACGGAGCCCCATTCTGCATCCCCCGCAGCGTCTGCGTCACCATCGGCCCCTTCATCGGATGCATCACCCGCGCCCGCGGCGTCGCGTCATGCACTGACAAATTCGCCCCCGGCACCGTCAGCATCACCCCGCCCGGATCCCCCAGATCCCACGCCAGCCCGTCAGTGTCCGCATCAAGGTGACACGTCCCGCAACTCACGGTCCCGTTCCCAGACAACCGCGCATCAAACAGAAACCCACGTCCCTCCCGCACCACCGCACTCCACGGATGATGCGTCCCCGAACGCTGCTCGTGCACCACCGCCCCACTCCCCATGTCCACCACCGACACGCTGTCCGACACCTTGTTCACCACATAAAGCAGCGGTCGCTCCGGATGCCCCACCATCCCCCGCGGCCCGCGCATCGCCCGCGACCCCTCACCCGCCGCACGCAGATCCACCCGCCCCACCACCACCCCATCCGCCGCACGCACCCGCGCCACACGGTCGGACCCGAACGCCGCCACCCAAACATGCGCCCCATCACCCTCGAATACCAGCGCGTGCGGCTCCGCCAGCGCTACCGCCCGCGCCGCCTCATCCGGCAGCACCCCGCTATAACCAATCCCCGCATTCAGATCATGCACCGCCACCACCCCCGCCCCGGGTTCCAGCACCGTCAGCCGGTGATCCGCAAAATGCCCCCGCAGCTCGGGTTCAAACCGCTTCTCATTTAGCGCCTCCGTATTCGCCACCCACAACCGCCCGCTTCCCGGCTGCACCGCCATCGCAAACAGATGCGTCCCCACCCCAGCATGCCTCCGCACCACCGCAGGCGTCCCCGCCACCCCAATCTCCATCACATCATCATCCGCCACCGTCCACGTCACCCGCGCATCGTCCGCCCTCACAATCCGCGCCGTCGCCGGTGCCGCCGGCAGGCTCCCATTCGTCGGCAACGGCGGCAACCCGGCCTGCGCCGCAGGCAGCACCGTCGTTCCATTCCCTGACAACAACGACGCCACATACACCCCTGACCCATCCGCCTTCACCGCCAGCGCCCGCGGATACAATCCCGGCAGCGCCACCCGCCCCACCACCACCCGGCTCTCCGCATCATACACCCACACCTCATTCGACCGACCGCAACTCACCCACGCCCGCCCACCCGCCAACACCACATCCCCCGGCTCATCCCCGCACACCAGCGTCGCCACCGTCGTCATCCGCTTCAACGAAATCACCGAAACACTGTCGCTCGCCTCGTTCACCACCCACACCTCATCATCCGTCCGCGCCATCACACTCACAGGCTCCAATCCCGTCTGCAACTCCGCCGTCAGCACCGGCCTCCCCGCCGCCTCCCCCGCAACATCAAACACTGACAGCTTCGCATCCGCTCCGTGCAGCACCAGCAACCGCGTCCCGTCAGGCGTCAGCGCCACCGGCCTCACCTGACGCGCCTCGAAATGCGCCGTCTCCTGCCCCGCCACCCGCAGCGCCGCCACCACAGTCGTCAGCAATCCCCAAATCACATGGTTTCTCATCTTCATCATCGTTCAGTGTTCAGCGCAGTGCCCACCAGCATCCCCGCCGCGCCAGCCGCACGGCATTCACCAGAAAACATTGACCTGCACACATTCATATTCATTCGAAACATCAAAATCAGCTAGTCACCCGAAATCACCACGGAATCAAAGGAGGCCCCGCTGCGCGCACAGCTCAGACGAAAAACCCGCAACGGCAAAACGCCCGCAGATCGCCGGTATCCAGACGGCGGCCGCACGGCAGCGGGACACTCCAAATCATTCCCAGTGCATCCATCCCCGGAAGACCTCCACACACAGCCCTGACATCCCGTCAGATCCCCGCACCCGCTTCCGCACTGGTCATCGGCACATCCCCTCTCAGGCGCATTCCGCCCGCGGCCACATCATGCCGGTACCCAAGCCAGCTCCCGTCTCGTCGTCTCAAACGAACACAGAGCCACCCTCAGGCCAGCCCTCGCGGCGGCGGCACCGACGGCATCTCCCCATCTCGCCCGCTCCGCTCCACCACCTCAGGCAGCACCACCACACCTTCCACAACCTCCCGCACTAGCGGCATCCCCGCCTCCGCGAGCCAAATCATCTGCTTCGCAAGCCGCTCAATCGACTGCGGCAGCGGCGCGCCCGGTTCCCCCGGTTCGCTCTCCTTCCCCTCAACCGCCGCAATCGCCGCACACAGCGGACACGGATGCTCTCCATCAAGGGTCTCCTTCAATCCCTCGGCCACCCCCGACTCCGCAGAATACGTCACCGCCATCCCCGCCCACGCCATCAGTTGCAGAAATCCCAGCGACCCACCGCACAAATGCAGGCAGCTCATCAGCACTAATAAGGTCTGGCAGGCGCGTTTCAATGCTTCAGGTCCACTACGGATTCACTACTGTGCAAACCAACGCTCCCGCGCGCAACCACTTTTCACCACCATCGTCACTCAACGCTCCGCCCCAGCCTTCGGTGCCCTCAGCAGCGGTATCGACAGCTCCCTCAATACCCGCGCATCCACCAGAAACGGTTCCTCAATCCCCGTCATCCTCCCATAGCAATACGGTGCCGTCGGCCCCGCTGGCATCAACGCCAGATCCAGCCTCACCGTCTCCTCATGCGACGCCCCAGGCGCATCATCGTACACCTCCCTCACCACCTCCAGCGTCAGCGCAGGCTTATCCAGCGCCGCAGCCGCCGCAGGCCCGTCCGTCAGCCAGTTCCCCGCATGCAGGCTCCCGGACCGGTTCGCCAGCGCCTCCGCAGCCGCAGGCACCAGCATCTCCGACACATCCCGCCCGTCACGCTCCGCCGTCCACTTGAACGTCAGAGGATCCATCCGCAACTGCACCGCAGGCGCCGTCCCCACCCCAACCCGCAGCGACCTCACCTGCCGCAATGACCAACCAGGCAGGGTCCGGCTCCGCCACTTCGCAGCCTTCACCGGTATCGCATACCCCAGCTCCGGCCCAATCGTGTACACAAACGGCTGCCCCAGAAAATTCGCATGCACCCTCCGCGACCCGTCAATCCCAATCCTCAGCGTCACACTGTTCCGCGGCGTCAGCTCCGCAGGCGTCTCCAGACTAGCATTCGCCGCAATCCCGAACCGCAGCACAAACGCCGGCTTGTCCAATCCGTACACACCCGGATCCGCTAGAGAATTCTCCGCAAATGCCAGAATCGGCGTCTCATTCACCGCCTTCACCAGCGCCTCCACCCGCTCCCCGGCCGCATCACTCCACTTGCCCCCCGCCAGCGGCCGCCACGACCACTTGTCTCCCACCCGCCGCAACTCCACAGATTCCCCCTCCACAAACTCGCACACCAGCGTGTGCACCAACCCGGTCTCCATCGACGCCAGCTTCGTATCCCGGAAATTGTCAGGGTTCTCCGCAATCGCCAGATCGTCCGCAATCTCCTGCGCCACCCGGAACGCACACCGCCTCAACCGGCTCCGGCAGATCACCGTCCCCTTCCCTCCCGGATCAGGAAAAAATGCCAGCGCATCAGGCCGACTGCCCGCAGGCCCCGTCAGCGTCACCTCCAGCAGCGGCTTCTCCGCCGTCGCCCCTCCCGTACTGTCCGCCGCCGGCAGCCACCCCGCCACCTGCGCCCCGCACATCATCGACACAAAATCCTTCACCGCCGCCTGACTCGCAGGCGCATTCAAAAGCGGCCTCGAAATAAACCACGGGGTCCCTTCATCCAGCTCCTCCGTCGGCTTCCCGTCCTGCCCCCTCACCGTCACCTTCTGAGGCGCCCGCTGCCGCGTGAACTCCACCTCCCCCTCTCCCTTCCTCACCGCCATCCTAACTACCTCCTCCGCTGAAAACCGCGCCACCCGCGGATCCCGGAACGCCTCCTGCGGCCGCGCCAGCAGGCCCCTCAAATCAGGCGTCACCACGTAAATATCAGGCCGCCGCCGCTCGTCCACCACAGAAACATACGCCGCTCCCCCCAGCGGCGCCGTCTTCCCCACCCGGATGTCCGCCAGCTCCTTCCCCGCCGCATCCCGCCACGACACCCGCCACGCGTTCTTGTCATCCAACCCCAGCGACGCCGCCGTCACCTTCCCTTTCCTAACCTCCGACCGGTCGATCGTCTCCGCGATCCTCGCCTTCCGGCAGAACTCCAGCAACTGCCCCACAAACGCAGGATCCGCACGGTCCCGCAACGGCTTGCTCACATCCCACACCCCATCCGCACGCCGCCGCAGCGACAGCGACCCCGCCGCACTCCGCAGATCAATCGCCACCGCACCCTCAGGATCAAACTCCACCGCCGCCCCCGACGTCTCCTCCATCCGCTCACCATAGTCAAACAGCAGATGCCCCCCAAGACTCGGCGGCGGCCCACGGCGTTCGTGCAGCACCACCCACGACGCAAATGCCGCCGTCAGGACCAGTAATATCAGCGTCGTCGATGTTCTCACAGCCGTTTTCCGTTGAACTCAGGAACGCCGCGCACTCCAGATCATCAACCCCGCCGCCAGCGCCGCCAGCGGCAGCACGATCGTCGTGATCAGAAACAACCGCTTCCACTGCGCAGGCGTGATATCAATCCGGAACCGGTGCTTCACCTTGTCCGTCGTGCTGTCATTCGGAGCCGTCACATCCCGGTGCAGCACCCAGTTCAGCGAATGCGTCAGGAAATCATAGTTCTGCGGCGACACCGGCGGCATCGCCAGCTCCGCATTCCCGCTCACCACCATCCGCGAACTCTGCATCCTCACCGCTGGATCCTTCGCCGCACCCCGCTCCAGACTCAGCGCCACACACACCGGCTTCTGCTTCTCCTCAGGCTGATCAATCGTCGGCAGCGGCTCACTGTACCGCCGCTCGCTCCAGAACCGGTCCGACGGCGTCATCAGCGGCACAATCTCAATGTTCTGATCCCGCTGCGTCTCCGTCTGCGCCAGCATCCGCAGCGACTTCGTCTGCCCTAGCAGCAGCGTCGGTACCATCGCCAGCCCCTTCGTCACCCCGTCAGTCTCCAGAAACCTCACATCCACCGCAAAATCCTTGATCGGTCCCTTCGCCGTCGCATACGCATGCAGCACCCGGTCATCCTGCGGCACCACCCCGTAACGCGCCAGAAACCGGTCAAACTCAGGACACGGTTCCTCAGGATCCAGCAGCACAATCATCCCGTTCCCAGGCTTCTCGAACAACTTCGTGAACACCGCCTCCTGCTGGCTCCCGAACAAGTTAGGCCGCGCCACAATCACCGCCCGGAACTCGCTCTCCGCATCAGGATACTGCAGCACCGGCCACGGCTCCAGATCAATGTTCTGCCGCGCCGCAATGTCCGCCAGCACGTTGAACGCAGATCCCTCAGGCACCATCCGCTTCTTCACAATGTCCGTCACCCACGCCACCCTCGGCCGCTCCGGACTCGTCACCCCGCGCAACGCCGAATTCAGCAGCGACTCCCCCTTGAACGCAATCGGCGTCTTCTTCTCCGGATCAATATCATACAAAGTCTCTTCCGGTATCCACTGCGTCGACGACGCCGCATTCTCCTTCCCCGTATCCGACTGCACCAGAATCCCGTTCGTCTCCACCCGGATGTTCATCTTCGCCGTCGCCACCTTGAAACTCTCCCACGCCTGCACATCCCTCAGCGTGTCAATGTAATCCACCTTCAGCCGGCTCTTCAGATGCTTCCGGTACTGATCCAGCAACGGCACCAGATCCTTCTCCACCGCCCCGCCCCGCTGCGCCAGCACACTCACCCGCACCGGTATCTTCACCTCCTCCAGAAACTTCTCCGTGCTCGGAGCCAGCGTGAAACTCCGGCTGTACGTGTAGTCCCACTGCCGGAACCGCCGCCAGCTCACCACATTCACCAGCCCGAACAACACCAGCCCAAGCACAATCTGCACCGCCACATTGAATCCAATCCGCCCGCGCCGGATCCCCGCAGGCATCATCACAGCAGGCACCTCCGCCGCAGCTCGCTCGGCCGTCTCAGGGGAATGTTCCGGTTCAGTTGTCATCGTCCGCAGTGCGTTGCTTCATGTCAGGACTTCCAGCGCCGGTACTCCAGCACCTGGTGCGTCAGCATCAGTATGAACAAGGTCCCGCTCGTGTAGTAAACCATCGGCCGCGTATCCAGCAGCCCCGACGCAAAGGACTCAATGTGCCCCTTGATCGCCACATAATCCATGATCGGCCGGAACTCCTGGTGGTCCTGCGCCTGCTGCATCACAAATACCCCGATCAGAAAATGCAGCAGAATGAACGCAAACCCCAGGATCGCCGCAATAATCTGATTCTTCGTCAGCGCCGACGCCAGCGACCCTAGCGCCAGATGAAACAGCCCCGTAATCAGCAGAATCAGATAACTCCCCATCAGCGCCCCCTGCGGAATCTCCACCTTCCCCCTCAGAATCCACGTCAGTATCCCGAAATACGCCAGCACCGGCAGCCACAGCACCACATAGAAAATCACCGCCGAAAAATACTTCGCCAGCATCACCTGCCACGTCCGCACCGGCGCCGTCAGCAAAGACTCCAGCGTCCCCAGCTTCTGCTCCTCCGCAAACAACCGCATCGTGATCAGCGGAAACAGAAACGGATAGTACAGCCAGAACCACACCGGCACAAACGTCCACTGCACAATGCTCTGATCCTGCGGCTTCTCCCTCAGGATGTTGATCGACCAGCTGAACGACAACCCGCAGATCGCCATGAACATCGCCAGCACCACCCACGCCACCGGCGAAAGGAAAAACGATCGGAGTTCCTTGGTAAGCAGAATGAAAAATGTGCGCATGCCGGTTCAGGGGAGCCGTAGGGCGTTCCCTTAGTCCTCGCGCCGCGGGCTGGCAAGCCTTCGTTTCCCCCACCCCAACCCCTCAGTCCCGCTGCGTAATCTCCACAAAAACATCCTCCAGCGTCGCCTGATTCGCCCGCAACTCCCGCAACGGCCACCCACGCCCGCGCGTCAGCTCCGCAATCTCCTCCCGCGGATCCGCCCCCGTATCCAGCTTCACCTCAAACTGCTGCCAGCCCCCGTTCGCCGCCGACGGCACCGCCGTCGCTCGCCGGATCCCCGCCAACCCCTGCAACGCCTCCGACCCTTCCTCCGCCGGTGCCTTCATCTCCACCGTCAGCATCCCCGCCGACCGGCTGCTCCGCGCCAGATTCTCCGGCGTGTCATCCGCCCGGATCTTCCCACGGTGAATGATGATCACCCTCCGGCACACCATCTCCACCTCCGTCAGAATATGCGTCGAAATCAGGATCGTGTGCTCCGTGCTCAACTGCGCAATCAGGCTCCTCACCTGCCGGATCTGATTCGGATCCAATCCATTCGTCGGCTCATCCAGAATCAGCAGCCGCGGCCGGTGCACCAACGCATCCGCCAGCCCCAACCGCTGCCGGTATCCCTTCGAAAGACTCGCCACAATCTTCCGCTGCACATCCTTCAACCCCGTCAGATCCATCACCCGCCCCACATTCTCCTTCACCGCCCGACCCCTCAATCCCTTCAGCGCCGCACGGAAATTCAAATACTCCACCACCCGCATCTCATCATACAGCGGCACACTCTCAGGCATGTACCCAATCTCACGCCGCGCCCGGATCGAATCACTGAACACATCGTGCCCAGCCACCCGCGCCGTCCCCATCGTCGCCGGCAGATAACCCGTCAGCATCCGCATCGTCGTCGACTTCCCAGCCCCATTCGGCCCCAGAAATCCCACGACTTCCCCTTTGCCCACCTCAAAACTGACATCGTCCACGGCCGTCCGGCCGACAAATCGCTTCGTGAGGTGCTGAACTTCAATCATGGCTGCTGGGGGAGCGTGCAACGCCCCGCGGGCCGTCCCATAGGCGTCCGCTCATCGAATGACAAGGCCCATTCTCCACCACCCCCCTCGCCCCCCACCGTCACGGAATCTTCCGCCCCCGCGCCGCCTCCGTCAGCGCATACCAGTGCTCCCGCTCCAGCCGGATCGCCGCCCCGCCCGCAAACGACCGCAGCCGCTCATCCCGGTTCGTCCCCGTAATCACCAGCGGCCCCACCGGATGACTCAAACTCCACGCACAGCACAGCTGATCCACTCCCGCCCCTCCATAGTGCGGCCCTAACTCCTCCGCCGCGGCCCGGAACCTCGCACCCGCCTCGTCATCCCCTCGGAACAACCGCCCGCCTCCCGTCGGCGACCACGCCATCGGCCGGATCCCGCGCGCAAAACACTGGTCAAAGGTCCCGTCAAACAGCGGATCACAGCAGAACGGACTGAACTGCACCTGGTTCGTCACCAGCGGCCGCTCCACCCGCGCACTCAACGCATCAAACTGCGTCACCGTGTAATTCGACACCCCCGCCGCCTTCACCTTCCCCGACGCCACCAACCGGTTCAACCCAGCCGCCGTCTCGTCAGGATGCGTGAACCAGTCCGGCCGGTGCACCAGAAACAAATCAATCGTCTCCACCCCCAGAAACCTCAGCGACTTCTCCGCACTCCGTACCAACCGGTCCGCCGTCGTGTTGTAAAACGCCGTCTTCCTGTCCGGATGAAACCCGCACGGCACATAAATCCCCGCCTTCGTCACAATCTCCATCCGCCCCCTCACCCCAGCATCCAGCGCCAGCGCCGCCCCCACCAGTTCCTCCACCCGGTACCCCCCATAAATCTCCGCCGTGTCGATCGTCGTGATCCCAAGATCCAGACTCGTCTTCAATCGCCTCAGCAATCCCTCCGGCGTCCCCACCTCCGCATCATTCAATAACCGCCACGTCCCGAAGGCCATCGCAGAAAACTCAGGGGCCTCAGGGGCCAGTCGCACTCGTTGCATGATTCAATTCCTTTCCTGTTTCCTTTCCTCACCATCATCCCACACGACCACCCGGCCGCGCCAGCGCCTTCGTCCCGGATCGCGGATGAATCAAAAGCGCCGGCCACACCGGATGCCCGGACCTAACCACCCGCACCGCATCCCCACCACGCCACCGCAGGGTCGCACTCTGCCCCGCAGGCTGCACCACCCACCTCGTCCCATCCGTCAGATCCAGCCGCCCATCCGGAAACTGCCCACGCATCGCCACACCCCCAGTTCCCGCCCCAACCCCAGGCACCGGCACCACCACGCCCTGACACCCACTCAGCACCAGCACCACTAACCCTGTCAGTATCGCAGCTCTCATAACTCCTCAGATCGTCATCGCACTGTATCCCCCGTCCACCACCAGCTCCGCCCCGGTAATGAACGCCCCCGCCGTCCCCGACGCCAGCAGCAGGGTCGCCCCCGCCAGCTCCTCCGCTCCCCCAAACCGCCCCATCGGCGTATGCCTCAAAATCCCCGCCACCCGCTCCGGATTCAAAACCTTCCGATTCTGCTCCGCCGGAAAAAATCCCGGCACCAGCGTGTTCACCCGAATCCCATTCGGCGCCCACTCCCGCGCCAGATTACGGCTCAGATTGTGCACCGCAGCCTTCGTCATCGAATACGTGAACACCCGGCTCAGCGGAATCAGCCCGCTCATGCTCCCCACATTGATCACAGACGCCGCTATCCCGCTCTCCACAAAATACTTCCCGAACACCTGACACGCCGTAAACACCGCCGTCGTGTTGATCCGGAACAACCGCTCGTACTCCTCCTCCGTAATTTCGAAAAACGGCGTCGGCGAATTCGCCCCCGCCCCGTTCACCAGAATATCCACACGCCCCCGCGACGCCAGCGCCCCGGCCAGCAACCCCTCAAGGCTCCCGCGCTCCGCCGCCTCCACCGCCAGAAACTCACCCGCCCCTCCCGCCTCCCGGATCACCCCCAGCCGCACCGCCGCCTTCTCCTCGCTCCGCCCCGCCAGAATCACATACGCCCCAGCCCCAGCCAAGGCCTCCGCCATCGCCCCGCACAACTCCCCCGTCCCGCCAATCACCACGGCAGTCTTTCCTGACAAATCAAAAAGTCGGGCTGGCGTCATCACCCCGCACTCAAGCCCACCGCCGCCTCCCCGCGCAAACGGGAATTCCCTTCTCCCTCCACGCCTTTTTATAAATTCCACCCCCGCGGCTTGACGTCCGCCGCCCCATCCACCAGCCTCCCCTCTCTCACCTCACCGGCCACCCACCAGCTCCCTCCCTTTCTTTTTAAACCCACCTCGCTCCCATGAATCTCCGGGACCACCTGAAGGACATCCTGCCGGAAATCCTGCCTCCCAACCCGGCAGAGGCCATCAAAGGCACCGAACTCATCCGCCTCGTCCGCTTCCGCCTCGGCGACGATTACAGCGACGCCACCCTCCGCTACCACTTCTCCATCATGAGCTGCGACCCCAGCAGCCCCATCTCCAAAGTCGAACAAGGCCAGGGCTACTACCTCCGCAGAAACATCATCGGCGCCACCGCCAAGGTCTCCATGACCCAGGCTCGCCTCGGCATGCTCTTCGAAACAGACTCCGACGCCCTCGACCTCGCCGTCTCCCGCGAACAGAAATTCCGCGCCATCTTCGCCCGCGACCACGAAACCGCCGGCCGCTTCCCCTTCCTCTTCGAATCCTCCTTCGCCCCAGGCGCCCCCTTCGGCAATGTCTGGAAATGCCCCGACGCCGCCGTCATCGACTGGGAAAGCAGCCGCCTCGCCTCGCCCCAGGCGCGCGTCCGCCCGCCCTCCCTCCGCCTCCGCGCCGCTCTCGGCCTCCCTCCCTTCTCCATCATCAGCGCTCGCCTCCGCATCGAGGTCTCCCTCGAAAGCTGCCGCGCCGACTTCTTTCAGGCCCTCAGCAATGCCCGCTGGGCCCATCGCGCCGAACTCGTCATCGCCACCCCCATCGGCGACGGCGAAATCGCCGACGAACTCCGCCAGCTCGGCTCAGAATTCGGCGTCGGCGTCAGCTCCTACGGGCTCTCCCTCGACCAGCTCGACGAACTCCCCCCAGGCTACGAAATCCCCAAAATGTCCGCCCGCGAATTCGAAGCCCTTCAGGCCAGAATGCGCCCGCAACGGCTCTGCGTCCCACGCCTCCGATCCGCCGACTGGCACACCGCCGAAAACCTCCGTCTCGAAAACCCGGAATTCCGCGAGCTCTTCCAATGGGCCCGCCGCTGCCTCGACGACGGCCGCGCCTACTCCCGTGCAGAATTCGGCGCCCTCGACCCAGCCCCGGACGACCACGAAGACTGACCTCCCCACTCCCATGCGCCTCGCCCTCCTGCCGGCCCTCCTCCTCGCCGCCTGCTCCCCTAACACCACCCCCTCGCCAGTCGCCGCTCCAGCCCCCGCCGCACCACCGATCCCCTTCCGCCAGCTCGGCTGGGACTCCGACCACTTCACATGGGAAGGCAAACCCTTCACCGGCACCACCACCGATCACTACAAATCTGGTGCCCTCAAATGCCGCTACGGCATCCGCAACGGCCGCTACCACGGGCTCGTCGAAGAATGGCACGAAAACGGCTACCCCAAAACCCGCACCACCTACATAGACGGCCGCCACGAAGGCGACAACTTCTACTGGAACCCAGACGGCTCCCTCCAGTCCCACAAAATCTGGAAAAACGACTCCCTCGTCAGCGAATCCCACCCGCCCAAACCCTGAGGCTTCCCATCCCTTGATTTCTCCAGTCGCGCCTTGTAAATTCAATGGCGGCCACCCACCTGTTCACCTGCCCGTTGCCCCATGAAAGCCAAAACTGCCCGCCGTTTCCTCATCGGCTCCCTGATCGCCGGAACTATCGGTTTGTGGACCATCCACAAACTCAACGCCGACCGCGAAAGCAAGCGCCTCACCACCCTCGCCGCCGCCTACCTCGCAAAGAATGAGCGCCAGAATGCCACCGAGTGCCTCATCTCCGCGCTCTCCCTCTACCCCGGCAATACCGAGGCCCGCCGCCTCCTCCTCGAAATCACCCCGGAAAAAACCCCAGGCGAAAACAACGCCGCTCCCGCCAATCCCCCAGACACCTCACCCCAGATCATCGTCGAGGCCCCTCCCCAGCCCAATCCCAACCCCATCATCATCGAGGCCCAACCCGCACAACCCGCCCCAACTCCTCCAGACCCCGCCAAAGTCGACGCACACCTCGACCAAGCCCGGAAATTCCTCGCCGCAAACAACTCTAAAGCCGCCGAAAAAGAACTCCGCGCCGCCGTCACCCTCGACGCCACAGTCAATAGCAAATCCCAACTCGCCAACTTCCTCCTCAGTCAACCCCTCGACCCCAACGCCACCGAAGAACTCGTCAGCCTCCTCCGCGAACTCGGCCGCGACCAGACCTCCATCGGCGCAGAGGCCCTCTTCGCAGGTGCCGTCCGCTGCATCGTCCCCCGAGCCGAAATCGAAAGCTGGCTCACCGTGCTGCGCTCCCACCCAGCCGCCACCACCACCATACTCCTCACCGTCGATCGTCTCGACGCCCTGCTCCACCCTCGCACCCAGTCCACCATCGCCGAAAATGCCGCCCGGCGCCTCCGCTCCGCACCGCTCGAAGACCGCGACGCAGGCATGCGCTGGCTCTCCAGCATCGGCGAATACAGCCTCGCCTCTCCTCTCGTCTCCCTCAACGAAGCCTTACAGGACCGCGCCACCATGGAAAGCTGGCTCGTCACCCATTCCCTTGCCGGAAACTTCGACGCCGTCCTCGCAGCCACCGCCGCTCCAAACCTCCCCGTCCCCGCTTACTCCCGGAAAATCTTCCACGGCAATGCCCTCGCCCAATCCGGCAAATCCGCAGAAGGCCTGCAAATGATGCGCGATGCCTGCAATGAAACCGGTCTCACCCGCTCAGAACTCCTCGAAGCGCTCGCCATCCTCGGCGTCATCCGCTCCCACCCCCTCTTCGAAGAAGAACTCACCAAGGCCATCAGCGACCCGGACACCACCGCCGAAGCCGTCAATGCCCTCTCCAAGGCCGTCCACCTCTCAGGCGATGCCGTCATCATCCGCCGATTCTACGAAATCGCTGCCTCCGCTCCCGCCCTCAGAGGCGACGAACGCGTCTCCGGCACTCGAGACCACTTCCGCCTCCTCCTCAACCTCGAGGTCGACATCAATGAACTCGCCCGCAACTCCGAAATCGCCCGCGATCCAGCTCCTCGCATCGCCTACATCCTCGCCCTCCTCAACGTCGGCCAGTACGCTAAAGCCCTCATCGAAACGGAAGACCGCGCCCCCACCATCAACCCCGTATTCCTCACCGCCTCCCAGCAGGCCGTCATCGCCGCCACTCTCGCCGTCAATGATCGCATGCGCGAGGCCTTCGCCATCCTCGCTCTGATCCAACAGGACCAACTCACCGTTCAGGAACGCGACTGGCTCCGCGGTCACCTCGACGCCGCCTCCAAAACCGCACGCTCATCCTTCGACACCACCTCCCTCACCGCCCGCTACCCATGGCTCGCCCGCGCCCGCAGAATCGCCATCGATCTCGGCGCGCTCCTCGTCCTCTTCCTCACATGGAAAACCGTACAGCGCGTCCACCTCTGGCTCCGCCGCGACGCCATCGGCTGAATCCCCAGCCCGTCACGCCCCGCGGGACACCTTCCGCTTCACCCACGCCACCACCACCGGAATAATCAGCAGCTTCCCCTGTCCCATCTCAACCAACTGCAAACACTCCACTCACCGATCCCCGACATTCTAAGTGGCTACCCCGCAAGGATTCGAACCTTGAATAACTGAACCAAAATCAGATGTGTTACCATTACACCACGGGGCAACGACCCGGCGAACCGGAAGAGAGTCCCTTTATCCGGGAGCACCGCCGATGCAAGTGGCCGCTGTAGTTTTTTTCCAGAGCCCCCGCACCTCCCCACTCAGCGCTTCCCCTTCTGCGCCGCATCGTTGAACCAGTCGCCCCCAAACGGATTCCCCATCCCCCCACCCTGCACCGGCCGGCCTACCCCGCGCTCACCACCGCCCCGCTGCCCGCCTCCTCCCGGCCCCGCCACCGCCCCCACCCCGGGCTTCCGGTCCTTCTTCTCAAAATCCGGCTTCGTCTTCATCGACAGCGCAATCCGGTTCCGCACCAGATCCACCTCCGTCACCGTCACCTGCACCTGCTGCGCCACCTTCACCACTTCGTTAGGATCCTTGATGAAATGATCCGCCAGCTGGCTCACATGCACCAGCCCGTCCTGGTGCACCCCGATGTCCACAAACGCCCCGAACGCCGTCACATTCGTCACAATCCCCGGCAGCTTCATCCCCACCGTCAGATCCGACGGCTTCTCCACTCCCTCCACAAACGAAAACGCCTCGAACTGCTTCCGAGGATCCCGCCCCGGCCGCGACAACTCCGTCATGATGTCCTGCAATGTCGGCAATCCCACCTCCGCACTCACATAACGCTTCAGATCAATCGCTTTCCGCCGCGCTTCATCTCGGATCAGCTCCGCCACCGTGCACCCAGCCTCCGCCGCGATCTTCTCCACCAGCGCATAACGCTCCGGGTGCACCGCCGACGCATCCAGCGGATGCGCCGCATCCCGAATCCTCAAAAACCCAGCCGCCTGCTCGAACGCCTTCTCCCCTAGCCTCGGCACCTTCTTCAGCTCGCTCCGCGTCCGGAACGGCCCATGCTCATTCCGGTACGCCACCACGTTCTCCGCAATCCCGCTGTTCAACCCAGCCACATAACTCAGCAGCTGCTTGCTAGCCGTGTTCACCTCCACCCCCACCCCGTTCACGCAGCTCATCACACAATCGTCCAGCGAATGCTTCAGCGCATGCTGCTCCACATCGTGCTGATACTGCCCCACCCCAATGCTCTTCGGATCAATCTTCACCAGCTCAGCCAGCGGATCCATCAGCCGCCGCCCAATCGATACCGCCCCCCTCACCGTCACGTCCTCATTCGGAAACTCCTCCCGCGCCACATCACTGGCAGAATAAATCGACGCCCCGCTCTCGTTCACCATCACCACCGTGATCGCCGCCGCCAACTTCAGCTTCCGGATGAACGCCTCCGTCTCACGCCCCGCCGTCCCGTTCCCGATCGCAATCGCCTCAATCCCGTGCCGCTCCACCAGCGTCAGCACCGTCCGCGCCGCCTCCACCACCTGCGCCTGACTCCCCGCCGTCGGATAAATCACATCGTGATGCAGCAGCTTCCCCTGCGCATCCAGCACCACCGTCTTGCAACCCGTCCGGAACCCAGGATCAATCGCCAGCAATCGCTTCTGCCCCAGCGGAGCCGCTAGCAGCAGCTCCCGGATGTTCTCCGCAAACACCTTGATCGCTTCCGCATCCGCCCGCTTCTTCGACGCCAGCCGCGACTCCGTCTCCATCGCCGGAAACAACAGCCGCTTGCACCCTTCCGACGCCGCCTGACCAACCTGATCCGCCGCAGGCCCCCGACCCTGCACCGCCAGCCGCTTCACCGAATCCAGCGCCCGGTCCTCAGGCACCGTCACCCGCAGCATCAGATACCCCTCCTTCTCCCCTCGCCGCATCGCCAGCAGCCGGTGGCTCGGCACCTTCGTCACCGGCTCGCTCCACTCGAAATAATCCCGGTACTTCGCCGCCTCCGTATCCGCCTCCTTCCCCATCAGCACTTTGCTAGACACCGTCGCCTCTTCCTCATAAATCTTCCGCACCGCCGCACGCACCCCCGCATCCTCACTGATCCGCTCCGCTAGAATATCCCTCGCCCCAGCCAGCGCCTCCTCCATCGTCTTCACCTTCAAATCATCCTCCACATCCACCTTCACATACTTCGCCGCCTCCCCTCCAACATCCACCACGCTCTGCACCTGCGCCGCCAGCAGCCACTCCGCCAGCGGCTCCAACCCCTTCTCCTTAGCTATCGTCGCCCGCGTCCGCCGCTTCGGCCGGAACGGTGCAAAAATATCCTCCAGCCGCGCCATCGTCTCCGCCTTCCCAATCTGCACCCGCAGCACATCCGTCATCAGATTCCTCTCCTCCAGACTCTTCACAATCGCCCCCCGCCGCTGGTCCAGCTCCGCCAGCTGCAGCAGCCGGTCCCGCACATTCGTGATCTGCACCTCGTCCAGCATCCCCGTCACTTCCTTCCGGTACCGCGCAATGAACGGCACCGTCCCGCCTCCCGCTAACAACTCCGCCGTCGCCGCCACCTGGCCAGGCTTGATCTGCAGTTCGGCGGCAACTTTCGTGAAAACAGCGGTCTCGTTCATCAGGGGGACTGGTCGGTTTGGATTGGGAAAGCCCCGCGCTTAAACCCATCAGCCCCGCCATGCAAATGCCGCGCCGCTCCACCCGCCAACTAAAATTCCCTCCCCACTCACTGCGGCTTCTGATTCTGATTCTCCACCCACCGCACCGCATACCTCACCAGCTCCGTCCCCGACTTCAGATGCAGCTTGTCCTTAATGTTCGCACGGTGCGCATCCACCGTCTTCACACTCACCTTCAGATCCCCCGCAATCACCCGCGTCCCCTTCCCCTGCCCGATCATCTGGAAAATCTCAAACTGCCGGTCACTCAGCGCCTCCACAGGATCCTGCGTCGTCGGCCGCCGTCCCGAAAAAATCTCCAGAATCTTCCCGGACATCGCCGGACTCACATAAATATCCCCGTTCAGCACCTTCCTCACCGCATCCAGCACCCGCCGCGCCCCCTCCTGCTTCATGATATACCCCTGCGCCCCAGCCCGCAGCACCCGCTCCACATACAACCCCTCGTCATGCATCGAGTGCACCAGCAGCGCCGCACTCTTCAAATGCGACCGGATGTCCTTGATCAGCTCCAGCCCGTTCTTCCCTGGCAGCGATATATCAATAATCACCAGGTCCGGCCGCGACTCAATCACCCCAGTCAACCCGCTCGCCGCATCACTCGCCTCCCCAACCACCTCCATGTCCGCCTCATGATTGATCAATTGCCCGAGACCCTGCCGCATGATCGGATGATCATCGACCAGATAGACTCGTTTTTTCGTCATGGCTAAGGGTCTGCAACGTTACCGGGCAACGGTTATTTTCCCGAACCTTACCGGATTCACGCCCCGCTTGCAACAGTCCTGGAGTTTCCCCGCCGGAAAAATAGGGAGATGCACCATCCCCCCATCCTCCAATCCCACCTCACTCCGTCAGGGGTCCCGCCGCCCGCCCCACCGCCCCCACCGTGCATGACACCGTCACCCCGCTCCCCGGCCCACGCACAATCTCAAGGCTGCCCCCGATAATCCCCGCACGATAGCGCATCACCCGTAACCCCATCCCCGTCCCCCCTCCCGCTCCCTCCTGAAACCCACGGCCATTGTCCTCAATCGCCAGCACCAGCCGCTCCCCCATCAGCCGCAGCACAATCACTATCTCCGTCGCACGCCCGTGCTTCACCGCATTCGCCACCGCCTCCTGCGCAATCCGGTACAGGTGAATCGCCGCTCCATCCGGCGGCACCGGCTCCAGCACCCCCGTCTCACACCGGCAACGCACCCCCCTCATGTGCCGAGTCGTACTCTCCGCCAGATCCTCCAGCGCCACCGCCAGCCCTTTGCTCTGCAGCAGCACCGGCGACAACCCCCGCGCCAGATCCCGCGTGTGCCCGATCGCCTCACGGATCAATCGCGTGATCTCCTCCATGTCCTCAGCCTCCGGAGCCTCGCGCTCCGCCAGCCGCTGCACCAGCACATGACTCATGAACTCAATCCCCGTCAGATGCTGCCCCAGCCCGTCATGCAGGTCATGCCCGAACCGACTCTGCTCACCCTCCGCCACATTCAGCACATCCGCCTCCAGCCGCTTCGTCTCCGTCACATCAATCCCGCTCAGAATCACATACGCCACCTCCCCAGCCGCGCCAGCCATCGACGTCGTCGACCACGAAATCACCCGCCGCTCCCCACCTCGCGTCACAATCGCCCCCTCATGCGCACTCGGCGGCGCCCCCGCCGCCAACCGCCGGAAAATCCGCCGCTCCAGCATCTGCTCGTCCCGCGGCACAAACAAATCCCACGGACAATGCCCCGCCGCCTCCCCCGCCGTCAGCCCAGTCACCGCCTCCGCCGCAGGATTGAACCGCACAATCCTCCCATCCGCATCCAGCACAATGATCACCGCGCCCGCTCCATTCAGCAGCGCATGATTGAACGCATTCTCCCGCCTCAACGCATCCTCCGTCCGCCGCCGCTCCAGCCCATCCGCAATGATCGCCGCCACAATCTTCAGCAGCGATATCGCATCCTCCGTCCACTGCATCTCCATCCGCACCGAATCCAGCCCAATGAACCCCACCAGCTCTCCACCCACCGCCATCGGCACAAAAATCACCGACTTGATCCCCTGCCGCCGGAACGTCGCCTGATCCACCGCCGCCTCTGGCCCTAGCGTATCCACCGAATACACCGCAATCCCGTCCAGCCGCCGCAACCGCATCGCCGCCCACGGAACATGATGATCAATCACCACATTCCTCATCCCCAGCCACCCCGGATCCCGCCCGTCCGATGACCACCGATGCGTGTGATCCATCAGCCGCCCCCCGCTGTGCACCCGGCACACATGACAGTTGTCCACCCCGATGAACTCACCCATCTGCCGCAGCGCATCCGCAATCCCATCATCCAGATCCTCGCTCCGCAGCCGCACAAACTGACTCGAAATCCGCGACACCAGCGCCTCGAACTCCACCCGCTGCTGCAGCGCACTCTCCGCACGCCGGATCTTCCGCGTCACAGGCCCCATCTGCATCGACGCCGCCTCGTCCATCAGCGGCCGCCCCGGCAGCACCTGATGCACAATCCTCAGCTCTCCCTCATCGTGTGTTCCTGATCCCGACATACCCCAGCTTCACCGACGTCTCTCCCCCCCGGCAAGAACAGAATCATCCCCGCCACCACCATCACCCCGCCCGCGACCCCCGCGTTCTCCCCCGACCCGCCCCGCCTGCCCCCTTCACTCGCCCCACCCCACCCCGCCGCCCGCCCAGCCGCACCCGCGGCTTCCCCATCGCCAGCACTCCAAACATCCCCGTCGCCAGCTCCGCTCGCCCCACCGCCGCCACCACCCCCA
>QQNF01000069.1 GCA_003402705.1 Verrucomicrobiota bacterium
CAGCCTTCCCCTGCCGAATCCCAAGTCTGTCTCAAAGGCCTCGCCGACTTCGCCGCCGCCAATCCCCCCGCCGCTCGCAGTCTCCTCATCCTCGCTCTCTTCAACCACAACGACTTCGTCACTCTCCGATGAACCGCGACGCCCTCATCCACGCCCGGCTCATCGCCAGTCGCCGACGTTTCCTAACCTCGCTCTCCGCAGGCTGCGGCGGGCTCGCCCTCCAGTCCCTCCTCGCCTCGGACACCCCATGGTCACCGCCCGACGGCCTCCACCACCACGCCCCCAAAGCCAAACGGGTCATCTGGCTCTTCATGCGCGGCGGTCTCAGCCACATGGAAAGCTTCGACCCCAAACCCGCCCTCACCAAGTACGCCGGCAAAACCATCGCCGAAACGCCTCACAAGGACGTCCAATCCCCCGATAAACTCAAAAATGTCCGCGTCGTCGTCGTCAACGACGCCAACGGTCAGCAGCGCTCCACCATCTACCCGCTCCAGGTCGGCTTCCGCCGCCACGGCCAGTGCGGCATCGAAATCAGCGACTGGTTCCCTCACATCGCTTCCTGCGCCGACGACATCGCCTTCGTCCGCTCCATGTGGACCACCGACGACAACCACGGCGCTCAGGTCCAGTTCCACTCGGGCCGCCACATGCTCGACCCTCGCGAACCCACCATCGGCGCATGGATCAATTACGGGCTCGCCAGCACTAGCGACAATCTCCCGCGCTTCGTCAACATCGGCCCGCGCTTCTTCGACGTCCGCGACGGCCACTACCTCGGCCCTGCCTACGACGCCGTCAATCTCCGCATCGACCCAGCCAACCCGCTCGCCTTCGCCTCCCCCGAAACCCCTGCCTCCACCAAGGTCCAGGAAACCCACTTCAATCTCGTCCACCAACTCGACCAGCTCGCCGCACGCGACTACCCGGAAGACCGGCTCCTCACCGCTAGGCTCCAGAGCTACGAACTCGCCTTCCGCATGCAGCACGCGGTCCCGGAAGTCCTCAACCTCGACGAGGAATCCGAAGCCACCCGCAATCTCTACGGTCTCAACGAAAAACACTCCGAAACCTTCGGCCGACAACTCCTCGCCGCACGCCGCATGGCCGAACGAGGGGTCCGCTTCATCCAGATCCAGCACGGCGACGGCGCTGCCGGCGAATGGGACGCCCACGGCGGTCTCAAAGCCAATCACGAACGACTCGCCGCCCAGGTCGACAAACCCACCTCCGGTCTCCTCAAAGACCTCAAAGCACGCGGGCTCCTCGACGACACCGTCGTCGTCTTCGCCACCGAATTCGGCCGCACCCCCGGCTCCCAGGGCTCCGACGGCCGCGACCACCACCCCTACGGCTTCTCCATCTGGATGGCCGGCGGCGGCATCCGCGGCGGCACCATCCACGGTGCCACCGACGAACTCGGCTTCCACGCCTCCGTCTCCCCACACTACGTCACCGACGTCCACGCCACTCTCTTCCACCTCCTCGGCCTCAACGCCCGCCGCCTCGAGGTCCCCTCCCACCGCCGCCTCGACCGCGACTACGGCAACATCATCTCCGACATCCTCGCCTGATCCAGCTTCTCACTTTCCCGTTCTGCCTTCTGCCTTCTCACTTCTCACTTCTGCCTCCTTCCTTTTCCATTCTTCCTTACTTCTCCTTTCTCACTTCTCACTTCTCACTTCCTCAAATTCCGCTCCGCTCGTCGCAAAAGCATTCCCGGAACACACCAGCATCCCCGCCCTCACACTCCCGCCCATCATCGTCCGATGCCGGAATCTCGGCTCGCCCCACCGCCCACGCTCCCCCGACGCATACACCCGCACCTCATCCCCACCACGCTCAATCCTCAACCACACCGGCAGCTCCACCTTCCCTAGCTCTTTCCTCTGATTGTCGTCCGGCCCGACCTCATCCCGCCACCGCACCACCAGCTTCCCAGTCGCTTCCACCTGCACCAGCACATACCGGCTCTGCGGCTCGCTCACCGATTCCCTCAGCATCAATCCCGCCGCCATCGCCGGCCGGTAATCCCATTGATACGCCGGCCCTCCCGTGTCCGGCCCCATCCTGACCAACCGCGCCTCGATCCCGCCGTCCCCCTCCACCGCCCCGTGCACATACGACCCCTGATCCCGCACGCGCTCCCAGAACCCAGTCATCGCATGCCCGCACCCGGTCAACTCACAGCGCCCTCGCTCCATCCTCACCGACCCCGGAATCGCCGGACTCCCCAGTTCCTCAAACCGCCAACCCTCCATCAACCCCCCTCCCGCCACCGTCACTAGCGTCTCCACCCGCTTCCCGCCCACCATCGCCGTCACCACCGCCGTTCCCTCCCGCTTCCCACGCACCACCGCCGCATGCTCCCCGATCGCCCTCACTTCCACCACCTCCGGATCACTGCCGCTCCACGTCACTAGCCGATCCCAGCTGCTCCGCGGCTTCACCGCCGCATTCAGGGTCACCCGACCCAGCACCGGCACACTCACCCGCTCCCGGTCCACTTCCACCGCCGTCACCGCCACTGCCCTGTCACAACGCACCGTCTCCACCAGCTCCACCGCCCCAATCGCCAAGCCTTCAACCCCACCCCTCACCGCCAACCGGTAAACACCATGCATCCCCGGCTGCGCCACCGCCAGCACACAACGCCCCGACTCGAACTCCAATTTGCCATCCTCCGCCAGCACGGTCCACGTCTCCCCGCCATCATTCGAACCCGACAACGCCATCCCCCGCGGCCGCCGCTTCTCATCCGCCGCCACCACCACCACCTCACTCACCGCATACCTCCGTCCCTCCCCGTACTCGCACCGCAACCACCCCGCATTCTCGCCCAGTCGCCACTCGCTCCGATCATCCCCGTCAAACGCATTCCTAACTCCCTCACCAGCCGACGCACTGAACCGGCACGTCGCTCCCCGAATCCCATACGCCGCCGTATCAAAATCCAGTCGCTCCGGCCGCCCCACGCCCGCCACCATCATCTCCTCCAGCGCAGCCTCCAACTCCCGCTTCGCCCGCCCGCCCTCCATCACCAGATACGAATGCCCGCCCTCCTCACCCGCCACCCAGCGATTCCGCCCCGTCACCGGATCCGTCACGTTTCTCCCGCCCCTCACTTCCCGAAACCAAGGGCCCGCCCCCCGCACGCTCACTAACACAGAAATCGGATCCCAGCTCAGCCGGTCCCCCGCATACCCAACCCCCGGATAAAACGCATACGCCATCGTCAGCGGATTGTGCTCGGGCATCTCAAAGGTCACCCGTCTCCCCGAATTCACACTCCCGCCCTCCCCATTAAACAACACCCGCCCAGGCCACTCCGCACACACCAGCGCCGCCGACGCCGCATCCACCTCGAAATTGTACTCCACATCCTTCTCATTCTTACTCTCCGTCGGCGGATACTTCCCTCCCATCACCTCCAACCGCTTCACTTTCCTCGCCACCAATGCCTTCCCATCCAGCGGAACCTTCGCATCCGCTCCCGACCGCAGCAGATTTGCCAGGTTCCTCAACGGCCCCACCGCCGTGATCACCACGCTCCCATCCGGCTCTCTCGCTAGCATCTCCCGATACAACCCCACTGCATCCGGATAATCCCGACTCGCCGCAAACCGATGCGGATACCGCCGCGCCAGCTCATCCGTGTAACTCGCCCCATCTTTGAATCCCCCATCCTTCAAGGTCCCCACCGGAATCCCACCTCGCCCGAACCACCCGTTTATCCCGTCAATCGCCGGCGCAATCGTCGCCGACGACGTGCAACCCATCACCGCCAGCAATCTCACCTCCCCGCGCTCCAACGCCCCGTGCAGCATGAACAGCGCCCCCACATCATCACAGTCCCCTCCCATGTCCGTATCAAGGATTACCGCAGGCACTCCCTCCGCTCTCACCTCCCCCACCCATCCTAACACCAAAACCGCCAGAACCCCGATCGCCTTCCCTGTCAATGCTCGCGCGCTCATTCCACTCCCATACCTCCTCCCACCCGCCAAGGCAACCCGCCATCCCCTCCTCAGGTTGACGCCGCTCCGCCCCACCGCTACCATCCCACAAATCCTCAGCTCCCCACCCCCCATGAAGCCGCTCTTCTTCCTCCCCGCCCTCGCCCTCCTCCTCCCAGTCTCCGCTCAGGACGCGCCCACCCCACCAACTCCCCCCGCCACCACCCCTTCCGCCAACCCCGCCCCCGGCGACTTCCCCTCCGATAAGGAACGCCGCAGCTACGCTCTCGGCAACTACCTCGCCGCACGCGCCAAACAGGAATCCGCCGGCAGCCCCCTCCCCAAACCCGACGTCAAAGAAATCCTCCGCGGGCTCAATGATGTCCTCAATGGCCAGCAATCCCTCGACTACTCCACCGGCGCTCAAATGGGCGCCCAACTCCGTAAACTCGGCCTCGACCTCGACTCCGCTGAAGTCGCCAAGGGCCTCGCCGATGTCATGGAAAACCGGCTCGCCAAACTCTCCCCCGCCGATCTCCAGACGGTCATGAAATCCGTCCAGGACGACCTCAAATCCAAGGCTCTCGCCAAACGCGCCGAAGACCTCAAGGCCGCCTCCGACGCCGCCACCGCCTTCCTCGCCAAAAACATCACCAACCAAGGCGTCACCGCCACCAAATCCGGTCTCCAGTACATCATCCAGAAACCCGGCGACGGCCCCCAACCCCAGGAAGGCGATGTCGTCACCGTCGCCCTCCGCGGCACGCTCCTCGACGGCACCGAATTCGAGAAAACCCCGGAAGGCGCCCCCGCTCGCAAAGCCGTCCGCGCCCTCCCCCTCGGCCTCCAGGAAGGCATCCGTCTCCTCAAATCAGGCACCAAAGCCACGTTCTTCATCCCCCCTGCTCTCGGCTTCGGCGAATCCGGCCGCCCCCCACTCATCCGCGGCAACTCGCTCCTCCAGTACGAGGTCGAACTCATCAGCACCGCCAAAGCCCCCCAGCCAGTCATCGACCCTAACGCCCCGAAACGCGAGCCCATCACCGCCGTCACCCCTCCCGTCTCCGTCGAGGTACCCGCCACCCCACCAACCCCGGCCACCCAGCAAAAGCCGTAATCCCCGGCCCCGCATGCGCTCGTTCGAATCGGAACTCGCCGCCCTCGAACAGGTCTCGCTACGCCGTTCCCTCTCGGTCTTCCAACCGCTAGGCTCGTCCTCCCTCACATCCCCGCTCGGCACGCCGCTCCTCAACTTCGCCTCCAACGACTACCTCGGCTTCGCCTCCTCACCCGAACTCCGCGACTTCCTCCTCGAAGCCGTCGGCTCCCACGGCGCTGGCTCCGGCGCCTCCCGGCTCGTCTGCGGCACGTCCCAGCCACACGCCGACCTCGAAATCGCCCTCGCCGACTTCAAACTCTCGGAAGCCGCTCTCGCCTTCTCCTCCGGCTACGCTACCGCCGTCGGCACCCTAACCGCCATCGCCTCGCGCGACGACATCCTCATCCTCGACAAGCTCTGCCACGCTTCCCTCATCGACGGCGCAAGGCTCAGCGGCGCAACCCTCCGCATCTTCCCCCACAACGACACCGCCAGACTCGAATCCCTCCTCCTCTGGGCCCGCCGCTCCGCCAATCCCAACGCCCGCATCGTCGTCGTCACCGAAAGCATCTTCAGCATGGACGGCGACGCCGCTCCCCTAGCCGAAATCATCCGCCTCAAAGACGAACACGGCGCTCTCCTCCTCCTCGACGAAGCCCACGGCTTCGGCATCTTCGGCCCAGGCGGCCGCGGTCTCGCCCACGCCCTCGGTCTCGCCCACCGCGTCGACCTCCACATGGGCACTCTCAGCAAAGCCGCCGGCCTCCACGGCGGCTTCGTCTGCGGCCCCCGCGCCTTCGCAGACCTCCTCGTCAACCGCGCCCGATCCTTCATCTACTCCACCGCACCTCCCCCAGCCATCGCCACCGCCGCCGCCAAGGTCATCACCTGCCTCCTCCCCGGCCCCCTCGGCGAATCCGCCCGCGCCCGGCTCCACGAAAATCTCTCGCTCTTCTCCTCCCTCTCTAGCCTCCCGCTCCCCGCCAGCCCCATCGTCCCCATCATCCTCGGCCCCGAATCCGCCGCCCTCGACGCCGCCACCGCCCTCCGCTCCGCAGGCATCCTCGCCCCCGCCATCCGCTTCCCCACCGTCGCCAAAGGCAAAGCCCGACTCCGCCTCACCTTCACCGCCTCCCACTCCCCAGACGACATCCACCACCTCGTCACCTCACTCCGCCACCTCCAGACACAACCCTCCCCGCCTGCAGACGACGCCTCCAATCCCTGACTCCCATTCCTGACAAAGCCTCGCCCTCACCTCTCGAGGCCACCCCTAATCCTAACCCCTCATCACAGAATCCGCGGCGCATCGTTCCACATGTCCTCAATCCCGTAAAACGCTCGCTTCTCCGCGTGAAAGATGTGCACGACCACATCTCCGAAATCAATCAGCATCCACCCGCTGTCCGGCGTCCCATGACTCGAATACGCCTTCTGCCCGTGCTCCTGACGCATCCGCCCGGCCACATCACTCTGAATCGCTCTCAAGTGCGGCAGCGCCGCCCCCTCACAAATCACAAGGAAATCAGTCACCGGCGACAACCCCCGCACATCCAGCACCATGATGTTCTCCGCCTTCTTGTCGTCCGCAAACCGCGCCGCTTCCCGCGCCAGCGCCTCGCCCTCAAATACCCCGGAATCCGGCGACACCCCACCCGCACGCTTCCGCTTCATCGTCTTCCCAGCCTTCACCGCCGGTTCCACCTCCACTACTCCCTCAACGTCACTCACCTCCTCCTCCACTTTCTCAACCTTCGCCGCCACCTTCTTCGCAGCAACCTTCTTGGCCACCACTTTCTTCGCCGCCGCCTTCTTCGCAACCTTCACCGCACGCACCTCCTCCACCTCCTCCACCACAGGCTCAACAGGCAATCCCACCTCGCGGGCAGCACTCTTCTTCTTCGAAACGGACGATTCGGCTTTCTTTTTAACTGGCATCTGGCCGCTCCCTTACCCCCACCCCTCCCTCCCCGCCAGCGAATTTTCCACCCCTCTCCGAACCAGCCTGCCTTCGCGCCTTCGCATGAGCCTCCTCTCCCCACACGCTCACCTCCACCATTCCGAATGTTCGATCTCCAATCTCCAATTTCCTCCTCCCGCTCCCCTCGCCCTCATCCGCCCCCATCAATCCCCGTCACCCATCACATACCTCAGCAGATCCACCAGCCCCTCCACTCCCATCGCCTCCACCAACCCCTCCGGCATCATCGAATCCGCCGCCACTTCCTCCTTCTCGATCTCCCGCCGCTCCACCGTCACATCCCCCGTGATCTGCCGCAATGTCAGGGTCTGCTCTCCCCTCGCCGCCGGAATCCCGCTCAGCACCCTCCCATCCTTCATCCGCACCACCACCAGCCGGTAATCCGCTCCCACCTCCCCGGACGGATCCACCAGATTCGGCAGCACATAATCCAGCTGCCGCCGCCCCGACCCCGTCAACTCCGGCCCCGCCTTCCCTCCCTCGCCAAACAAGGTGTGACACGCCCCGCAATGCACCCGGAACACCGCCTTCCCACGCCCCGCATCCCCCTTCGCCAACCGCTCCGCCGTCAACTCACCCCTCAACGCCTCCAACCGCTTCCGCTTCTCCTCCGGCCTCCCCCGCACTTCCCCCCACACCTCCGCCAGCAGCTTCCCTAACCTCTCATCGCCGTGCGCCGCCATCTGCCGCGCATGATACGAACTCACCACCCCCCGCGGCACTTTCCCCGCACGCACCGCCTCCAGCAGCGCCACCGACCACTCCACTCGGCTCCCTATCATCTCAAGCGCCGCAGCCTTCCCCTCCGCATCAAACCCACGGAACTTCCCCAGCACTTCCCCACCCGCCGCCGCATCGCCACTCGCCGCCAACCCCCGCATCGCTTCCCCTGCCAGCTCCCGCACCCCCAGCACACTCACACAAATCTCCCGCAAATCCCCCACCCGCGCGTCATTCAGCGACGCCAGCGCCTGCCGCCTCGCCCCCATCGCCGCCCGCCCGTCCTTCACCAGCACACGCAATTCCTCCAGCGCCACGCCCTCCCCAAACACGCTCTCCAATCTCCTCACCATCTCAGCCTCGCCAGCTCCCGCCGCCCTCACTAGCAACTCCCACCCCTCCGGCTTCGCCACCCGCCTCCGCCCCCGACTCCCCTCCACCAATCCCTCCAGCACCGCCCGCCGCCGCTCCTCACCCCCACCCGCGGCCGCCACCTTGCTCACCAATCTCGCCAGCGCCCCCGGCGCATTCTCCGCCCGATCCATCAGCGCCCTCGCCGCCCACCGCGTCAGCCGCTCCCACCGCGTCCCCACCGCCAAATCCGCCACCGTCTCCGGATCCGATGCCACCAGCGGGGTCAACCCATACCACACCATCGCCGGCAAATTGTGATCCCCCGCATCCTCCGCCCGACCCGCCAGCGCCGCCGCGAGCTTCCCCCGCGACGCCGCAGGCAATCGCTGCAGCACCGACGCCAGCGCCAGTCTCACCAACCCCGACGCATCACCCGCCGCCATCCGTACTAACTTCTCCTCCAGCGCCACCCCCGGCCCCGGCCCAGCCTCCCGCCGCCCCACAATGTCATCCATCGGCCACCCGTCACTCAGCAGCCTAACCGCCCACACCCGCAAATGCTCGTCCTCCGCCTCCAGCAGCGGCATCAGCACATCCTCACCAGCCTTCCCCAACGCCTGCAGCGCCCACAACGCCCGCAACCGCTCCACCACCGGCCCACTTCCCGAAACCTTCCCGCGCAGCCAATCCTCCGACACATCCCCAGCCCGCAATTGCTCCCGCCACCGCCGCTCATACCACGGATTCGCATGCCGCAGCACCATCTCCGCATCCGCTTTCCCTAACGGCAAATTCAGCACTTCCCCGCACTCCCGCTCCCCTCCCACCCGGTAAATCCGCCCGCTGTTCCGGTGCACGCCCGTATGATCATGACACTCACCCGTATCACTCCAGTCAATCACATACACCGCCCCGTCCGGCCCCGTGCTCAGATCCATCCCCCGAAACCATGGATCCCCCGACAACAGCACATCCGGCTCGTGCCGCCCCACATAGCCACTCCCCTCCCGCTCCAATCGCTCCACGTTCACCCGCCGCCCATGCATGTTGAACGTCACCAGCTTCCCCTCCATCGCCTCCGGCCAGCTGCTCCCCTGACAAATCATCATCCCCACATGCGCATGCCCGCCCCCTAACTCGTTCGCCTTCCCGTCGCGCGACTGCTGCCACCCTTTCCCCCTATCAAAATGCCAGTGGTCCGCGTGCATGTCCAGGCGCTCGTAAACATACGGATTCGGATCAGTCCCGAACGACTCCAGAAAATGCGCCCCCGGAATCATGTGCCACAGATGCCCGTTCACCGTGTTAATGAAAAACATCTCGCCATGCGCGTCCCAGTCATGCCCCCACGGATTCGTCGTCCCGTGCGCCAGCACTTCCACCGTCTTCCGCTCGGGATGATACCTCCAGATCCCTCCCTCCAACCCCGGCCGCTTCCCCTCCGGCGTCCCCGGCACGCCCGGCTTCCCGGGACACGAATGCCCGCACCGCCCATACAACCACCCGTCCGGCCCCCAACGCAACCCATTCGCAAAATTATGATAGTTCCCCTGCGCCACCGTAAACCCGTCCAGCACGGTCACCGGCGGCCCGTCAGGAACATCGTCCCCATCCGCATCCGGCACAAACAACAGCTCCGGCGGACACATCAGCCAAACCCCGCCACGCCCCGTCTCCACACTCGTCAGGCGCCGCAATCCATCCACAAACACTTTCCTCCCTTTCGCCCGTCCCTCATCCTTACCTAACTCAAAAATCACCACCCGATCCCGCTGCCGCTCGTCAAACCGCACCGCAGGCTCCGCATACGTGAAATTCTCCGCCACCCACAATCTCCCCCGTCCGTCCCAACTCATCGCAATCGGATTCCTCACCTCCGGCTCCGACGCCACCACCGTCACCCGACAACCCGCAGGCACCTGCCACGCCGCCGCCGCTTCCTCTGCCCCCATCAACGGCACACCCCCAACACGCTCGCTGTCCACCGGCTCGGGAAAATCCCCAGCCATCACCCGCACCATTCCCACCACCACTAGCATCAGTACTCGTCGTTTCATCTCCCAACCCATAACCGCCCACCCGCCTTCCCGCCGCCCCCGCATCAGCGGAACCCTTCCCATCCCTAAGCTTGCCTCCCACCCCACCACCATGCCATCATCCCCCATCCCCGTCCCCTAATCGCTCCCCCCATCCGCCGTTGCCCCGCGGATTTCCCCACCTCAACGTCCCGATTCATCCCAGGTGCTTTGCGGACCTGCCTATTCCCCCCTTTTTCCATGAACCGCCGTCTCCTCTGCGTCTTCGCTGCCCTATCCTGCGCCCTCCCCGCACGCGCCCAGCTCGTTATCAGCGAATTCCTCGCCAGCAATGTCTCCGGGCTCCGCGACGAACTCTTCGAAAAGGAAGACTGGCTCGAAATCGAAAACCAGTCCGCCGCCACCGTCTCCCTCAGCGGCTGGTACCTCACCGACGACTCCACCCGCCTCCGCAAATGGCCGCTCCCCTCATGGACGCTCGCCGCCGGCCGCCGCATCGTCGTCTTCGCCTCGGACCGCGACCGCCGCCCGCCCCAGGCCGTCGCCGGTCAGGACAACCCCGGCACGCCCGCCCAGCCGCGCATGGCCACTAACTTCAAAATCTCCAACAACGCCGGCCGCTTCCTCGCCCTCACAAAGGAAGGCACCGGCGGCGTGGTCTCCATCATCTCCGCCTACTCCTACCCGCGCCAGGTCCCCGATGTCCCCTACGGCATCTCCCTCAATACCTCCCCAGTCGTCCCCGCCAACGCCCCCGCCAAAGCCTTCGTCCCCTCCGCCACCAACGGCGGCGACTCCCTCGGCCCCTCATGGCGCGGCGCTTCCGAACCCTTCGACGACTCCTCATGGTCCTCCGGTTCCCTCGGCGCCGGCATCTCCGGCCCACCCACCATGGTCGCCGCTCCTAACCTCAAAATCCGCCTCAACGCCGACTCCGCCGCCACCCTCGCCACCGATTCCTCAGGCAACGCCCGCAACGGCACCAACACTGGCAACACCACGCTCTTCATGCCCGCTGCCACCGACTCTGCACCTTCCCCCATCCTCCGCCGCGGCTCGCTCCAGTTCGTCGCCAACGCCAACGCCGCCAGCAGTTCCCAACTCACCATCCCCGCCCACACGGACTTCAATGCCGTCTCCGGCACCATCATGTTCTGGATGAAATCCACCCAGACCGCCACCGCCCCGGGCGGCAACGAGGGTGCCATGCTCTGGGACCGCCGCACCACCACCGGCAATGTCCTCGTCCTCACCGCCTCCTCCAACGCCAACCCCGGCCGAATCTTCAGCCAGCCAGCCGGCGGCGGCTCGTTCTACTCCCTCGCCCGCGTCGACGACGACCGCTGGCACCACATCACGTTCGTCTACAACGGCGCAGCCGGCGGCACCGACCGCTTCTACGTCGACGGGCTCGCATCCGGCGCAATCACCCACACCAACGCATGGTCATGGCCCGCCACCCAGCTCATCGAACTCGGCCGCTCCCACGACACCTACTGGCAGAAATACAACGGTCTCCTCGACGAGGTCCGCTTCTACAACACCGCCCTCTCTCCCACCCAGATCTCCCAGATCTTCAACGGCGCTGACGAATCCGTCGACCCCGCCGACCTCAACCTCAATCTCTCCGCCTCTCTCCCCGGCAACCCCGGTGCCTTCCTCCGCATCCCCTTCTCCATCACCAACCCAGCCACCATCAACACGCTCCGCTTCACCGCCCGCTCCAGCGACGGCTTCACCGCATGGCTCAACGGCACCCGCATCACCTCCCTCAACGCCCCCGCCGACCCGCTCTGGAACAGCTCCGCCTCTTCCACCTCCCTCCCCACCCGCTCCTCCATCACCGACTTCCCCGCCGCCGCCCTCGTCTCCGGCACCAACATCCTCGCCATCCACTCTCTCAACAATTCCCCCACCGATCCTAACTCTCTCGCCTCCGCCTCCCTCGACGCACTCTCCATCGACCCCGCCGGAGCCTACCTCCTCTCCCCCACCCCCGGCGCAGCCAACTCCGGCACCCGCACCACCATCGGCCCGTTCGTCACCGATGTCCTCTACCACGGCACTCAGGATCTCCCTAACCGCCCAACCGGCGGCCCCGCCAGCCCAGTCATCCCCATCTCCGTCAAGGTCACCCCGAGTCTCCGTCCCCTCGCCGCCACCAGCCCGGTCCTCCTCGCGTGGCGCATCATGTACAACTCGGAATCCAGCATCCCCATGGCCGCCGGACCCGCTAACACATGGTCCGCCTCCATCCCCACCACCGGCCTCGCCCCCGGTCAGATGATCCGCTGGCGCATCATCGCCACCGATTCCTCAGGCATCCAGGGCACCGCCCCAGCCTTCCTCAACCCCACCGGCTCGGACCAGTACTTCGGCTCCGTCGCCACCGACACCGTCGTCACCCAGCTCCCCATCTACCACGTCTTCGTCCCCGGCACCTACACGTTCAACAACGCCCACCCCATCGATCAGGACAATGTCGGCGGCCGCGGTGCCCTCTTCTACGACGGCGAACTCTACGACAATGTCTTCTTCCGCATCAAAGGCGACACCACCCGCACCATGAATAAACGCGCCCACCGCGTCGACTTCAACTCGGAACACCAGTTCCGCTGGGCCAACGGCCGCTCCCGCCTCCGCGAACTCGCCCTCAACGGCGAATACGTCGACCCTTCCTACTCCCGCCAGATGATGAGCATGTGGCTCCACCGGGTCTCCGGCACCGGCGGCCCCGAACACTTACCAGTCCGCACCCAGATCAACGGGGTCTTCTGGCAACTCGCCTTCCACACCGAAACCCAGGACTTCGAACTCCTCGAAAACATGGGGCTCGACCCCAACGGAGCCATGTACGCCTCCGTCGGTCAGATGTCAGGCGCCGGCGGCGAAAAACAAACCCGTACCTACGAAGGCACCACCGACATGGCCAACTTCGTCACCGCCATAACCAGCGCCAACGCCACCACGCGCCGCAATAACGTCTTCGACCAGATCGATATCCCCGCCACCATCAACTACCTCACCGTCGCCCGCATCACTCAGGAAGGCGACGACGTCTGGGCCAACATGGTCATCCACCGTGACTCCGACGGCACCGGCGAATGGCGCATCATCCCCTTCGATACCAATCTCTCATGGGGCCAGCTCTACTACGCAGACTTCCCCGCCGCTAACACCACGCTTTCCGCGAACACCGACCGCAACAAAAGCCACCCGCTCTACGGCAACATCCAGTGCTGGACGCTCGATTACGCCGGCCAGCGCTACAATCGCTTCTACGACGCCATCATCTCCGTCCCCGAAACCCGCGCCATGCTCCTCCGCCGCATGCGCTCCATCATGGACCAGTACCTCCAGCCCCCCGGCACCGCCGCCCCGCTCCTCGAATCCATGCTCGACGCCCACGTCGCTCGCATCACCCCGGAAGCCACCCTCGACCGCACCCAATGGGGCTGGCCTCCCATCGCCGGTCCCTACGGGCTCGGCAACGACTCGCTGACCACCGCCATCTCGGAAATCAAAACCCTCTTCCTAACCCCGCGCCGCACCCACTTCTTCACCACCCACACGTCCACCACCAGCGTCGGCATCTCCAACGCCAGCAGCGCAGGCATTCCCGCCACCCCGCAACCCGCCGCCTTCCCTATCACCATCGCAGGCTTCGACGCCTTCCCTCCTAACTCCACTACCCAGAACGAGGAATACGTCCAGCTCACTAATCCTAACGCGTTCGCCGCCGACATCTCGGGCTGGTCCCTCTCCGGTGCCATCCGCTTCTCCTTCAAAGGCGGCACCGTCATCCCCGCCAACGGCTCGCTCTTCGTCTCCCCGCGCCAGGCCTCCTTCCGCGCCCGCACCGTCAGCCCCCGCGGCGGCGAAGGCCGCTTCGTCGTCGGTCCCTACCAGGGCCAGCTCAGCTCCCGCGGCGAATCCCTCGAACTCCGCGACGCCACCAACACTCTCGTCTCCTCCATCACCACCCCCGCCAATCCCACCCCAGCCCAGCAGTTCCTCCGCATCACCGAACTCGCCTACCACCCCGCCGACCCCTCCCCCTCCGAACTCGCCGACATCACCAGCGCCGTCGCCGACGACTTCGAATTCATCGAACTCCTCAACACCGGCACCACCACGCTCAATCTCTCCGGCGCTCGCTTCTCCAAGGGCATCGAATTCACCTTCCCTCAGAACACCTCCCTCGCCCCCAATGCCCGTCTCGTCGTCGCCGCCAATCTCCCCGCCTTTGCCCGACGCTACGGCCCCGCCATCCCCGTCTCCGGCCCATGGCTCGGCACTCTCGCCAACAGCGGCGAAGCCATCGAACTCCTCGACGCCTCCGGCGAGGTCGTCCTCGACTTCTCCTACAACGACTCATGGTTCCCGCCCACCGACGGCTCAGGCCGCTCACTCGTGGTCCGCGACCCCATCCCATCCTATCAAGGCTACGGCCAACCCACCCACTGGGCCATCAGCGGCTCCGAATCCGGCTCCCCAGGCGAACCCGACGCCGACTTCGCCAACCACTTCTCCGGCTGGCGCTGGGACCACTTCTCCCCAGCCGAAATCTTCCTCCCCGACGGCTCGGAAAACACCTCCCTCGCCGGCCCCGACGCCGACCCCGATCTCGACGGTCTCACTAACTTCCTCGAATACGCCTTCGGCTCCAATCCGCGCTCCCCTCAAGGCCCTCCCGCCACCTCCCCAGGCACCCTCCCCTCCGGCCCCGACTCCTTCGCCACCATCACCACCCCCATCCGCCACAAACCCCTCGACTTCTCCACCACCGCCCAGTTCTCCTCCGACCTCGCCACATGGCTCACCGCCCCACCCCCCTCCTCCCCACCCTCCACTCTCGGCAGCAACCTCGACTCCATCACCTTCCGCGACCCCACCCCTCTCTCCTCCACCAGCCGCTTCGCCCGCATCGCCATCACCCGATAACAACCACCCGCCCTCTCCCAATACGCCCTCTCCCAACAAGCCAGCCGCAGGCTCTGGACTGCTGGGAGAATCACAGCTCTCAGGGCGCACGGAGTGCGCGCGGCACGCCCTCCCCACACGCCATTCAAACTTCTCACTTCCCACTTCTCACTTCTCACCCCCACCATAACACCCAAATGTAGCCAAGGCTACGAAACCATCCCGGCGTTGCAAGTGCCAATCCTGAATTCACTGTCCCCCCAGCCATGCCCGCCGTCCGCCGCTCCACTGCCCCCTCCCAACCCGCCTCGTCTGCCCCCACCCGCAGCACCTCGGCTCAGGCCAGCAGTCTCTCCAAAGCACGCCAGGACAACGCCCGCGAAATCGCCGAAGACTACGTCGAAGCCATCGCCGACCTCATCACACTCACCGGCGAAGCCCGCGTCGTCGACCTCGCCCGAACCCTCGGCGTCACCCACGTCACCGTCAGCCGCACCATCACCAGACTCCAGCGCCAGGGCTTCGTCCGCTCCGAACCCTACCGCTCCATCTTCCTCACCGAATCCGGCGCAGCCCTCGCACGCGACTGCAAATCCCGCCACGAAACCGTCACCGCCTTCCTCCGCGCCCTCGGCGTCCGCCGCGAAACCGCAGAACGCGACGCCGAAGGCATCGAACACCACGTCAGCGACGAAACCCTCGCCGCCTTCCTCAAATTCCTCCACGCCAACGGCTGACGGCCCTCAGCCTCAGCGCCCGCCCACGGCCATCTCCCGCGCTCCCCGCGGCCCCGTTCCTGCTCCCCTATGGCATGGACTCACCCCCCATTCCGATATACCATCGCCCCATGAGGTCGCTGCCTCTCATCATCACCACGCTCCTCACCGCTCCGGCCCTCATCGCCCCAGCCGCCGACTTCTACACCCCCGTCAGCATCACCAGCCCCAACTCCGAAGCCTTCTTCCCCATCGACCGACTCCACCAGGGCCCCGGCATCGGCTTCTCCGCTTCCCCTCCCCACGACGGCTTCCCCGATCAAGCGTGGGTCACCACCGCCCCCGGCGGCTACCCCTCCGACTACCTCGCCGTCCGCCCGGCTCCCATCCTCCTCATCGATCTCGGCACCGACCGCTACCTCACCGAAATCAGCACATGGGGCTACACCACTGGCAACGACAACGGTCTCAAAACCTTCTCGCTCCGCTTCGCCACCAGCGCCGAAGGCCCCACCGGCTTCAGCCGCACCATCCCCCCTCAAGGCCCATTCTCCGCCCTCAAATCCGACATCACCCGCGATAGCCGCCCGCTCACCCCGCTCACCGCCCGCTACGTCGAATTCACCTGCACCGACAACTACTTCACCGGCACCGGCACCGCCGGAGGCGACCGCGTCGGCCTCGGCGAAATCTCCTTCGCCTTCACCCCTCCTCCCATCACCGTCCAACTCGAAGCCTCGCCTTCCCTCGTCGATTTCGGCAACTTCCCCACCCAACCCGGCATCGTCACCCGCTCAGTCACCATCCGCGACACCGGCACTTCCGCACCGCTCACCCTGACAAACCCCGTCATCACCGGCCCCGGAGCCGCCCGCTTCTCCCTAACCTCATTCCCGCCCTCCGTCGCGCCCGGTTCCTCCGGCACCATCAATCTCTCCTTCAACCCCGCTAACCTCGACGGCTGCTGGTCCGCCCAGCTCCTCCTCAACTCCAACGACCCAGCACTCCAGACCCTCTCCATCGGCCTCCTCGCCGCCGTCAACTGCACGCCCGCCCCACCAGAACCAGTCGCCTTCTCCCAACCCGCAGGCACGTTCACCGGCTCGCTCTCCCTAACGCTCACCTCACCAACCCCCGGAGCCGTCATCCTCTTCACCACCGACGGCTCCCTCCCCTCGCCCGCCACCGCGCAACTCTACACCGCCCCACTCCAACTCTCCGCCTCCACCATGGTACGCGCCGTCGCCTCCCTCTCCGGCACGCTCAGCCCACCCGCCTCCTCTGGCTACCTCCGGCTCTCCGCAGCCCTCGCCTCCCGCACTTCCCCGCTCCCCATCCTCCTCATCGACAACTTCAACGCCGGCACCATCCCCGACAAGGGTTGGACCACTTCTAACCAAACCGGCGCAGGGCTCCGCCAGCGCGCCCTCCAACCCGCTCTCTTCCTCCTCTTCGACCGCAACCCCGCCACCAACCGAGCCTCCCTCCTCGGCCCAGCCTCCACCGCCACCCGCGCCGGCCTGCGCGTCCGCGGAGCCTTCTCCTCCACATGGTTCCCCAAACCCTACGCCCTCGAAACATGGGACGATCTCAATAACGACCGGCACCTCCCGCTCCTCGGCATGCCTAGCGAATCCGACTGGATCCTCTACCACCCGCACCCGTCCTACGACACCACGATGATCTTCAATACGTTCATCTGGGACCTCAGCCGCCTCACCGGACGCTACGCCCCGCGCTACCGCTTCATCGAGGTCTTCGTCAACGAAAACGGCGGCGACCTCGATGTCTCCGACCGCCGTGGGCTCTACGCGCTCGTCGAGGAGGTCAAACGCGACCCCGCCCGCCTCGACTTCGAACCGCTCTCCCCCGACGGCACCTCCGGCGGCTGGCTCCATTCCTTCAACCGCATGGACGCAGAACCCATCAACGGCTTCCCCGCCCCCAACGGCGCCACTTCCCCTCAGTTCTTCCGCACCGCCGGCCCTAACCGTATCCTCCAGACCACCCCCAACAACCCCACCCAGTCCGGCGACGACATCCCACGTCAATCCAACTGCTTCATCAACTTCGAAGACCCCGGCGGCTACGAAATCTCCCCAACCCAGCGCGCCGCCATCGAAGCATGGTACCTCCAGTTCGAAAACACCCTCTACGACAACACACGCTGGCGCGACCCCACCAACGGCTACCGCCACTTCCTCGATACCCGCGACTTCATCGACTACTTCCAGCTCCTCAACCTCGCACGCCAGGGCGACGGGCTCCTCCTCAGCATGTACCCATGGGTCTCGTCCTCCGACCGACGCATCCGCATGGGCCCCATGTGGGACTTCAATAACGGTGCCTATCACCTCTCCGGAAGCCCCACGACCACGCTCTACTTCCGCCAGACCGAACTCTGGTACCCGCGCCTCTTCGCAGACCCGGACTTCCTCAACGAATACATCGACCGCTGGTTCGATCTCCGCCGCGGCCCGCTCTCTAACACCTCCATGCAGGCCATCGTCGATTCCCAGGCCGCCGCCATCACCTCCGAAATCGCCAACGCCCAGGGGGTCTCCTCCGCCTCATGGTCCTCCGGCCTCACCTCCATGAAATCTTTCCTCGTCCAGCGCGCCAACTGGATCGATTCCCAATACGTCCTCCCTCCCGTCTTCTCCGCCTCCCCAGGCCCCCAGCCTGCCCCCTTCAATCTCTCGCTCTCTAACACCTCCGGCCTCGCAGGCACTATCTACTACACCACCGACGGATCCGACCCCAGATCCCCCACCAGCACCGCCATCGGCACCCGCTACCTTTCCCCCATCCCCATCGCCTCCTCCACCCGCGTCAAAGCCCGCACGCTCACCACCACTAACCGCTGGTCCGGTCTCAACGACGCCGTCTTCAACCTCGGCACCCCAGCCTCCAGCACCAATCTCGTCATCTCCGAAATCCACTACAACCCTCCCGGCCCCGACGACCCCGGCGAATTCCTCGAACTCCTCAACATCACCTCCCAACCCATCGACCTCTCCGGAGCCACCTTCGACTCCGGCATCCAGTTCACCTTCCCCATCGGCACTTCCCTCGCCCCAGGCGAACGCGCCATCCTCGCAGCCCGCGCCGCCGACTTCCCATCCCCGCCCCCACGCATCCTCGGCGAATTCGCTAACACCTCGCGCCTCGACAACGGCGGCGAATCCCTCCGTCTCCTCGCCGCCAACCACACCGTCATCTCCGAATTCTCATGGGACGACACCCATCCATGGCCCCAATCCCCCGACGGCAACGGCCCATCCCTCACGCTCATCCGCCCGCTCACCAGACCCGACCCCGCCAACCCAGCCAACTGGCGCCCCTCCACCAACTCCGGCGGTTCCCCCAGCTCCTCCGACGCCACCCCCTTCTCCGGCAACCCACTCGCCGACGACAACCACGACGGCTTCCCTAACCTTGCCGCCCACGCCCTCGGCCTCAATCTCCCCGCCTCCGGCCCCTCCCTCCCCTTCCTCTCCCTCGCCAGCAACCAGCTCTCATGGTCCTTACCCTCTAACCCAGCCGCCGAAGACGTCACCATCACCCCCGAAGTCTCCTCCAACCTCACCTCATGGGCTCCAGCCTCCTCGTTCTTCCCCGACTCCTCATCCTCAGAACCCTCCGACGGCCGCTCATGGACCACCCTCCTCTCCCCCGCCCCCCCCCCCCCCCGCCCCCCCTCCTTCCCCCTCCCCCTCTCCCCGCGCTAACACCCATCCCCGCCTCCTCTCGCATCTCACCACCTCCCAGCCATACCAGCCAGTGGCGTCAGCCACCGGTGTAACATAATAATAGACACCGCCCTGGTAAGGGCGCCAGCCCCTCTCCCAACACGCCCCCTCCGAACAAGCAAGCCGCAGGCTCTGGACTGCTGTCAGAATTACAGCTCTCTCGCGCGCACGGAGTGCGCTTGCCAGCCCCACCGAACCAGCCTCTCCCAACAAGCCCACCTTCACCATTCCGCATTCTCACTTCTCCCCCTCACCTGATCCCGCAGAGCCTCAGGCAAGCGCGCGATCTGCCGCTCAAACTCAACACCCGAATCCATCCCCGCCGCCTTCAACGACTTCATCGCATAACGCAATGCCCCCACACAATGATCGGCACAATGCGCCGTCGCCACCGCATGCCCCGCCGCTCGCGCCGCCGCCACGGCTGCCGGATCACTCACACCACGTGCCGCCGCATGCGCCGCCACCGATGCCTTCATCGCCACTCCCGTCCTCACCTCTCCGTCCGCCCACCGACGTCCCGTCCTCAAAGCCTCCCTCGGCCGCTCGTCACTGCTCTCCACCTGAAAGTGCCCGATCACCACCTCCGCACAATCAACCGCCCACCGCGCCAGACAGATATGGCTCTCACGCGTCAACACACCACCCCGGTGCTCGGCAACAAACCGTTGGTCTCTCACCGCCGCTCTCCCGTCGAACCTCCCGCGGAACCTCCACGCCCGAAATTGTCTCCCGGCAGAGCCTCTCTACCACCGCCCCCTCCCACCGGCCTCAAAAGCTGTGAACCGCCTCCCCCACAGTCACCGGAACAAAGCGCAAACCCAAACTTCTCATAGAACCTCAGTGCCCTCGCGTTCTTCCCGATCACTTCCGTCCTCACCACCGCAAAGCCATTTCCTTCCGCCCACCCCAACACCGCCATCAGCAACTCCCCCGCCACCGCCCCGCCACGAACCTCCGGAGCCACCCACATCTGCAGCAACTCACCGACCTCCACCTCATCAAGATAAAGCGACACCACCCCCACCGGCCGATCCACAATCGTCACGAACGTCGCACGATCCGATCCCTCAGCACCCGAATCCGCCTGCTCCGCCCAGCTCTCATCACTCCGCCCCAACGCATCCTCATACCGCGAAAGGAACGCCCCCGGCGACTCCCGGAGCGCCTCCAGTCGCACCGCCCGATAAAGCTGCCACTCACCGGGCTTGAGGCGACGCGTGATTCTCATCACGAGAACTACGACCCGCGCTCCATGAAGGAAGCCATTGCGCCGATCCAGAACAATGTCGGGGCATCGCTCCATTCTCCGATGCTCCCCAACATCTTCGGGCAGATCAGAACCGAGCGGAGCGAGATAGCCTGCCGCGAGGCTGCCCGAAGGGCAAACCCGCCGTGAGGCGGCGGGCGAGGCAACGCAGGGGCTGCAGCGCCATAGGTATGGCCGGACGCGGCCCCACGCTCACGCCCAACCCCAACGCCAAGCCGTGACGCTACGCTCCGAACCACTCCAGACTCAAAGGCCATACCTACCAGCTCAGCCACGCGGGGTTGAAGGCACCGAATCGAGGGTTGACGTTTACTTGATTACGGGACCTTCACTCTTGCGGTAATTCAACCAACCTCGCGTTTGCCAAGGCATTCCTCCGCCATTCTGAGCGATCAATTGTGGAGACGTGAGCACGGCATTGTCGGGCTCCCAGACAGCGACGATTGCCTCTAGCAGCTCGCGCAAGGAGGCGAGGTTTTCTGCTGCGAGTTCTGCCGCAGGGTGCAGGTTCAAAACAACAGAATTACGAATGGCTGGAGCAAAAGCTCCGCATGTGATGGAAAGCGCCACTGAACCTCCATTCCAGAGACTTAGATTGAACCCTAGTTCTGCGATTGCAGAGCCATCGGTATCCCGGTTGTTCGTTTTGATGAATGGCAGGACTCCATCAAAGGTCGCGGGCACAGGAACTCGCGTGGAGCTTTTCGCCGACTTTCCCTTTGGGAACCATTGAGACGTATCTGGACGCGATTCGATACGCGCCAAAAAATCGGCGACGCGCCGAGCGCACTGCTCTTTTGTTTCCCTCCTGCTTGGCCAATAGGCACCGATGAATAGTGAATGCATCTTTGGAAGTTAGTTATGGACTATGGAAGACCGAGATGCCTTCAATGCCTCTTGATTGGAACAGGTTTCGCGTTGCATTCGCTGCCGCTTCTTCGGCAAAATGCCATTCAATTGGCGTTCCTCCTGCGGCTCCAAGCTGCCTTTGCGCCTGTGCCGCCATGCTGTCTGCACCATTATACCAAGGGCGGAACTGCCCATCCTTCACGAAGGTTGCGTAACCCGGTCCTTTGGCATCAAGGAGAACGCCTCGTCCAGCGTTGAAGCCATCGAACTTAACACCGTTGGCGACATAACCGACATCCGGAAGTGTCCCGGTGACCCTGCTTTGGTAGATTGCGGCACGATCACTCATGGATTCTATGACACGGCCAAATTGGCCCGGTCCCGTATTTGCGGCCCCGCCACCCTCCTTCGCCAGCACGGAAGACCCTTCCTCGATCGACTCCCGGACCCCGGTGGCCGTAGCAGTTGCGGCATCGTCGGCGTGGCTCAGCGCACCGACCGCCTCGTCGAGTTTGCCCGCATGACGCTTCACCGCGGCCAAGCCTTTCCCAGCCGCCTTGAACACCCTCCCTCCGCCCGCCTCCATCGCGGCCTCCTTCACGGCTCCACTGAGGTCTCCCTTGAGCAACTTGTCGGCTGCCCCGTCCATCGGGCTGAGCATCCCGAGCGCCTCCTGACTCCCGTGCATGATGCCTCCGGAAACCGTGCGCCCGGCTTCCACCGCCGACTCGAAGCCCCGGCTGCTGGAAAG
>QQNF01000070.1 GCA_003402705.1 Verrucomicrobiota bacterium
ACCGCCACGCCCGCCGCCCCACCCGCCGCGCGCCGCCCCAAATCCCCCGGCCTCTCCGACACCGCACGCCGCAATCTCCTCATCGGCACCGCCGCCGTCCTCGTCGGCCTCGCCGCATGGATGCTCACCAGACAACGTCAGCAACCATCCCCCTCCTCCCCAGACTCCAATTACAGCCCGGCTCCAGGCAGCTCCAACCCTTCAGCCATCCCAAAACCCGTCGATCAACCCCCAGAAAAACCCAAGGAATCTCCCAAAGACAAACCAGCCGATCCGCCCAAAGACAAACCCAAGGACGCCCCCAAGGACAAACCGACCGAGAAGCCCACGGAAAAACCAACGGAAAAACCGGCCGACCCACCAGAATCCGTCTCCGGTGGCCTCGCCGCCCTCCGCCTCCAGTTCCAACGGCTCTGGCAGGAAGGTCCAGCCGCTAAACTCTCCACAGAAGCCGACCGCCTCGCCACTCCCTACAAAAACGCCCTCCAGAAACTCGACGACGACTTCATCGCCAAAAGCGACGCCACCAGCGCCCTCGCCGTTCGCGCAGAACGCGACCGCTTCGAAAAACAACGCCGCGGTCTCCCCTCAGACGCTCTCTCCAAGGTCGAAAAACTCGCCGCCCTCCAAAAAACGCTCAACGCCCAACTGGACAAGTTCAGCGCCTCCCTCAAACCAGAAGCCGACGCCCTCCGCGAAAAATACCTCCTCGCCCTCACCACTCTCGAGGACGAACTGAAAGAGGCCGACGACCCCGACGCCGCCAAAGAAGCCGCCGCAGAATTCTCCAAGGCCACCGCCACCAAAGACGCCGCCTCCCTCTTCCGCTCCCCCTGACGCGGACGCCGCAAGGCGTTGACCAATCGCTCGCCCCACGCTTTGCTCGGGCCATGCTGCCCCGTCTCTTCCCTCTCGCGCTCCTCGCCGCCTCCCTCCTCGCCAGCACCTCAAGGGCTCAGCAACCCGCCCTCCACACCGAACGCGAAGGTGCCAAACCTCTCCCGCTCCCCAAAAGCGACGACTCCTTCCACTTCCTCATCTTCGGCGACCGCACCGGCGGCCCGCCCGAAGGCCTCAAGGTTCTCGACAAGGCCGTCCACGACGCCAATCTCCTCGACCCAGACCTCGTCTTCACCGTCGGCGACCTCGTCAACGGCTACAGTCCGTTCCCAGCATGGGAAAAGGAAATGACCGAATACCGCGCCATCATGGATAACCTCCGCATGCCGTGGTTCCCCGTCGCCGGAAATCACGACATCTACTGGCGCGGCCCCGACCGCCCAGCACGCGAACACGAAGCCAGCTTCGAAAAACACTTCGGCCCGCTCTACTATTGGTTCGAACACAAACGCTGCGCCTTCATCGCCCTCTTCTCCGACGAAGGCGATGGCACCGACGCCCAGCGCGAATTCACCAAACCCTCCAACCAGCCCATGAGCGAACGCCAGCTCAACTGGCTCGAAAAAACCCTCACCGAAACCAAGGACCTCCGCCACGTCTTCGTCTTCCTCCACCACCCGCGCTGGGTCAAAGCCACCTACCCAGGCGCTCAATGGGATAAGGTCCACTCCCGTCTCAAAGCCGCAGGCAATGTCCGCGCCGTCTTCGCTGGCCACGTCCACCGGCTCCGCCACGACGGCATCCGCGACGGCATCGAATACATCACCCTCGCCACCACCGGCGGCTCCATGCCAGGCCACTACCCAGACGCCGGCTACGTCCATCACATGAATCTCGTCTCGGTCCGCCCCGACGGCTTCAAAGCCGCCATCCTCCCCGTCGGCACCGTCATGGATCCAGCTAGGTTCACCCCCGAATTCATCGCCGAAATCGACCGTCTCCGCGCCCTCCCCATCGACCTCAAAGCCGCTCCCATCACCCTAAATCCCTCCGGCCGCGGCGCTGGTCTCGTCGAGTTCTCCCTCACCAATCCCGCCCAGTCTCCCCTCGAAATCACTATCACCCCGGACGCCGAAGCCGCTGAATGGCTCGCCACCTCGGAATCCGTCACCCTATCCATCCCACCAGGCGAATCCCGCTCGGGCTCGTTCTCCATGGTCCGCACCAAAGAAGGCTTCGACGGCGGTCTCCGCCCGCCCTCCCTCGAACTCCGCACCGAATTGCTCCAGGAGGGTCTCCGCATCCCCCTCCCTCCACGCACAGTCACCCTCGGAGTCAAACTCAACGCGCTCCCGCCCGACTTCTTCTCCTCCCCTGCCGACAAAGCCCTCCAGTTCGACGGCAAATCCGCCGTCCGCGTCGAAATGGGCACCCGCACTCTCCCCGATGGCCCCTACACCATCGAAACATGGGTCCGCCCCGCCTCCGATGACGTTAGCGCCGACCTCATCTCCAAAGCCGAACAATCCGAATTCGCCCTCAACATCGCCCACAACGTCCCCGGCACTCACCTCTTCGCCGGCGGCCGCTACAACAGCGCCATCGCCACCACCCCCATCCCCGCAGGCCAGTGGACCCACACCGCCGGGGTCTTCGACGGCCAATCCCTGACACTCTACATCAACGGCAAACGCGCCGCCTCCGTCCCCGCCTCCGGCCCCCGCGGTCTCAACCCGCTCCCACTCTTCCTCGGTGCCAACCCGGACGCCCGCTCCGCCCCCACCCAGATCCTCACCGGCGATCTCCGCGAAGCCCGTCTCGCTTCCTCCGCCCGCTACTCCGCCGACTTCACCCCGCCCCAGCGCTTCTCCCGCGACGCCGATACCGTCTTCCTCTTCCACGGCGACCGGCTCGTCGGCCCGTTCCTCCCTAGCGACTCCGACTCCGCCCTCAACGGCTCCCTCACCGGCCCGCTCTCGCTCGTAAAACCCTGACAATCCCCAGCCCCGATGTCGTCGTTCCCGCTCCCCGGCATCGACCTCGTCGATGTCCCACGCATCGCCGCCGCCATCGCCAAATCCGGCGACGCCTTCCTCCGCCGCGTCTTCACCCCCGCAGAACGCGCCTACTGCGACCAGCTCGCTAACCCCGCACCCTCCTACGCCGCACGCTGGGCCGCCAAAGAAGCCGTCGCCAAAGCCTTCGGCACAGGCATCGGCCACCACGCCGCCATGCACGAAATCGAAGTCCTCCGCTCCCCGGACGGTCAACCCTCCATCCGCCTCCACGGCACCGCCGCCGCCACCGCCGCTCGCCTCCACATCGCCTCCATCGCCCTCTCCCTCACCCACACCGACCTCCTCGCCGCCGCCGTCGTCATCCTCCACCCGGCCCCGAACTCCGCTAGCGCAATCCCCGCAGGCAACCCCTGACAATTCCCCCTTCTCCCTTCTCCCTTCTCCCTTCTCCCTTCTCCCCTTCTCCCCTTCTCCCCTTCTCCTTTCTCACTTCTCACTTCTCACTTCTCACTTCCTCAATGCCCTTCCACCACCGCCTCGACCGCCGCACCTGCCTCAAAGGCCTCGGCGCTTCCCTCGCCCTCCCACTCCTCGAATCCATGGGCTGGGCCGACTCCCGACCCGCCGCCGCCGCCAAACCTCCCGTCCGCCTCGGCTTCATGTACATGCCCCACGGGGTCATCATGAAACAATTCTGGCCAGACAGCCCCGAATCCTTCCTCTCCAGCCCGCCTCCCGCCCTGGCCTCTCTCCGCCCCGTCCTCGACCAGTGTCTCCTCATGAAGGGCATCTCCGGCGTCCCCATCGCCCCCTTCAACGGCGCCCCCCACGCCCTCGAACTCTCCACATGGCTCACCGCCACCCTCCCGGACGCAGAACACCGCAACCAGATCAGCATCGCCATCTCCGCCGACCAGATCGCCGCCAATTCCTTCGGTGGCTTCACTTCCCTCCCTTCCCTCGAGCTGGCCACCATGCCCCAGACTCACAAGGAAAACCAGGAGGGCCTCCACGAGGGCTACTACTCCCACTGCAGCTACCGATCCCCCACCCAGCCAGTCCCCGCCGAAACCAACCCCCGCAACGTCCTCAACCGGCTCTTCGGCAAACCCTCACAGCAATCCCGCACCACCGCTTCCTCTCCCCTCGACCGCCAGATGCTCGACCTCGTCCTCGGCGGCGCTCGCGATCTCCGCAAAAACCTCCCCGGAAGCGATCAGCACAAACTCGACGAATACCTCGACTCCGTCCGCTCCGTCGAACGCCGCATCGCCGCCATCGAAGCCCGTCAGCACGACGCCGCCCTCGAAAATGCCGGCCTCAGCCCGCGCCACCGGCTCGACTCCGACTCCCCGCTCATCGAAATCAAAATCCCCGACGGCGACAAACGCAGCGAATACATGCAGGTCATGTGCGACCTCAATATCCTCGCCTTCCAGACCGACACCACCCGCGTCTCCACCTACATCGGCTCCACCCCTAACGGCGTATCCTATCCGGAACTCGGCTTCAACGACGAGCACCACTCACAAACCCATCACAACAACGAAGCCGACAAACTCAACAAGGTCGCCGCCATCACCGCCTTCAACATCGCCCAGTTCGCCGCCATGGTCACCAAAATGCACAGCATCCGCGAAGGCGACGGCACGCTCCTCGACAACTGCATCATGATGTGGGGCTCCGGCCTCGAAGACGGCAACTCCCACGGCCGCGATAACCTCCCCTTCATCATCGCCGGTAAAGGCGGCGGCTCCCTCCAAACCGGCCGCTTCCTCCCCAACATCAAAGGCAATCAGGGCGATCTCCTCTCCACGCTCCTCGCCTGCGCCGGCGTCCCCCTCGACCGCCCCATCGGCATCTCCACCAGACAAATCACCGAAATCATGCGCTCCTGACGCGCACCCTCACCGCCACCCGTGCCCAGGGAACTTCTTCATCACCACCGCCCGCTGCTTCGGCCACTCCCTGGCCAGGTACCCGGGCCAATCCTCCGTCACCGCTAACCGCTTCCCATCCGGCGTGCCCAAAACCAATCGCACCGGCAGCCGCCCCTCGCACACCACCGGATGTTCCTTCAGCCCGAAACACTCGGTCAGCTTCACCTGAACTTCCGGCACGCCCCCCACATACGACACCTTCACCGTCCGGCCCTCCACCCACGGAATTGTTAGCGGCAGCAGTTCGTCAAGCCACGCCGCCTGTCCCGGCTCCAGCTGCGCCTGAAACGCCGCCAGCAACGGCACCGCCTGCGCGTCCTTCGCCAGCCACTTCCCACGAAACGCCCGCGCCAGACTCATCTCTTCCGCCTCCTCCCCAAACGGCCCCATCTCCAGCTCAGGCACCACCGCATGCACCAGATTCACCCGCGCCACAAACTGCTGCACCCGGTGATCCATCTGCGGCAACTCCACTAGCTTCGCCCGCACCGCCGCCGCCAGACACCGCCCGCTCGCCTCCGGATCCAGCTCCCGCTGCACCGCCTTCCGCTCAATCACAAGATCCCGGAATCGAACCAGCCTCACCGCCGCCACCCGCTTGTTCACCGCATCGTAAACATGCTCCACCTCCGTCCGCAGATGCTGCGGAAACATCTCACTCACCCACCCGGCCTCCACCGCCGTCGCCAGACTCAGCAAGGTCATCCGCGCACCCCCACGCCCCGCCGCCTCCCGCATCCCCGCCACCACCAGATACTCCGCCTCCCGCACCACACTCTCCCTCACCAATTGCCCCGCCCGACCCTCCGTCAATTCGCACTCCGCCTTCCCTGCCCCGCACCGTCTCGCCAGTTGATCAATAAACCCAGCCATCACACACCGCCGCAACGCCTCACTCCCACCCCCACTCCCACCCGCGCCTAACCTCTGCCCGCGCGCCGCATCAAGGATCTGCCGCCACGTCTGCTCCACATCCCGCGCCACCTGACCGTTGATCCCCAGCCGCCGGCACTGCTCCCACCCAAAACCCCCAGCCTTCGCCAGCTCCCACGCCCGCATCAGGGTGAAGAAATCCGAATCCCCATCGTCCTCCATCTGCTCCCGCACCGCCGCCGCCCCATCATCATCACGCTCCACCCGCATCAGCAAGTCCCGCCCGCTCACCAGCGCCGCACACAACGCCGCCTCACTCACACAACCGCGCCTCCCCGCCTCCACCAGCATCCGCGAATACCTCGGATGCATCGGCAACCGCAGCATCTGCAGCCCCTCCTCCGTCAACTCCCCGTCCGCCAGCGCCCCCAGCATCTCCAGCAACCGCTCCGCACGCTCCACCGCCACCACATCCGGGCGATCCAGCCAGTCAAAACCACTCGCATCACGAATCCCTAGCGAATGCAGCAGCAGCACTACTTCCGCAAGGTCGCTCCGCTGAATCTCCGGCGTGTTCCGCTCGTCCCTCATCCCATGCCCCACCTGCGTCCATAACCGATGACATGTCCCCGGAGCCGTCCGCCCCGCCCGACCCTTCCGCTGATCCGCACTCGCCCGACTGATCGGCTCTAACATCAAGGTCCCGATCCCCCGCTCCCCGTCATACCGCGCCACCCGCGCCGTCCCACTGTCCACCACATGCCGGATCCCCTCAATCGTCACGCTCGTCTCCGCCACGTTCGTCGACACAATCACTTTCCGCCGCCCGCTCGGCGCAAACACCCTATCCTGTTCCTGCGGCTCCAGCTCGCCATGCAGTGGCAAGCCATCCACCGCCTCCCCTAACCGCATCCGCCGCAGTTCCTCCAGCGTCCCCTGAATCTCCCCGCGCCCCGGCATGAACACCAGTATGTCCCCCTCCGCCCGCGAATCCACTATCCTCCCAACCATCTCCGCCGCCTGCAACGTCATCGGTCTCGCATCCGGCATCTTCAGATACCTCACCTCCACAGGATAACTCTGCCCCTCCGACACTAACACCGGACACCCGCCCAGATACGCCGCCACCGGTGCCGCATCCAGCGTCGCCGACATCACCACCAAACCCAGATCCCGCCGCCGTTCCTCCTGCAATCGCTTCACCAATGCCAGCGCCACATCACTCAGCAGGTTCCGCTCGTGAAACTCATCAAACACCACCACCCCAATCTGCCTCAACTCCGGATCATCCCGTATCCACCTCAAAAACACGCCCTCCGTCACAAAACAAATCCGCGTCTTCTCCCCCTTCCGATCATCAAACCTAACCTGATACCCCACTTCCTCTCCCACCCGAACCCCGCGCTCCCACGCCACCCGCACCGCCACCGACCGCGCCGCAATCCGCCGCGGCTGCAGCACCACCACCATCCGTCCACCCCCCACCCCCGCATCCAACAGCATCTGCGGCACCTGCGTCGTCTTCCCAGACCCAGTCGGAGCCACCAGCACCACCCGCCCGCCTTCCGCCACCATTCGCAGCATCTCACCATGAATCTTCCAGACAGGTAGCTCGGCAGCAGCACTCATAATCATCAGTATCCCCCCACGCTATGGCCCGTTCCCCCTCGCGCCACCCCAAACCCACCCCTCTCCCCCATTTCCCACTCCCCTTGCCCACCCCGCAACCCCACCCACATCATCCCCCCCATGCCCGCCCAGCTCAAACTCTCCGCCTCAGATCGCGACACCCTCCTCTCCGAATCCGAATACCTCACCCTCCAATCCTTCGGCCACTTCGACCTCAAAACCTCCAGCTGGATCCTCACTCCTCCAGACTTCCGCTCCCTCGGCGGCGCTCTCTTCGGCGACCGCCGCTGCAACCGCGTCTTCATCTACCAGAACGGCGCTCAATCCTACTACAGCTCCCGCGGCTTCCGTGCTAAACTCTCCCTCTAATCCATTCAACCTTCCAATGACCACTCCTCGCATCCTCGTCTTCGGCGGCAGCCTCCGCCGCGATTCCTTCAACCAGAAACTCGCCGCCGTCGCCGCCGCAGGTGCCTCCGCCGCAGGCGCCGAGGTCACCGTCATCTCCCTCCGCGACTTCCCCCTCCCGGTCTTCGACTCCGACCTGGAATCCGCTAGCGGCATGCCCGAATCCGCCCGCGCCCTCAAACAACTCTTCCTCTCCCACCACGGGCTCATCATCGCCTCCCCCGAATACAACAGCAGCGTCACCGCCGCCCTCAAAAACGCCATCGACTGGGTCTCCCGCGCCGAATCCGACTCCGAACCTCCTGTCGCCGCCTTCTCCGGCAAATCCGCCATCCTCTGCGCCACTTCCCCCGGCGCGCTCGGCGGGCTCCGCGGTCTCGTCCACCTCCGCTCCATCCTCGGCAATCTCGGCGTCACCGTCCTCCCTGACCAAATCGCCGTCGGCAAAGCCCACGAAGCCTTCTCCCCAGACGGCACCATGACCGACCCTAAACTAGCCGCCCGCGTCCACTCCCTCGGATCCCAACTCGCCTCCCATCTCGCCAAACTCCTCGCCTGACTAAACAAAGAAACGCTCCGGACCCGCACTGGATCCGGAGCGTCCTCATCATTCCCTAGCCGCTTCCCTCACGCCAGATCAAACCGATCCAGCTCCATCACCTTCGTCCACGCCGCGACAAAATCCCGCAGGAACTTCCCGCCCGCATCCACCGTCGCATACACTTCCGCCACCGCCCGCAGCTGCGAATGCGACCCGAAGATCAGATCCACCCGCGTCGCCGTCCACTTCAGCGCACCCGTCTTCCGGTCCCGCCCCTCGAACGCTTCGGCCTCCGGCGTCACCGGCTGCCACTCCGTCCCCATGTCTAGCAGGTTCGTGAAGTAGTCATTCGTCAGCGTCCCCGGCCGGCTCGTGAACACACCGTGCGGCGACTGCCCCGCATTCACATCCAGCACCCGCAATCCCCCGATCAGCACCGTCATCTCCGGTGCCGTCAGCGTCAGCAGTTGCGCCCGATCCACCAGCAGCGATTCCGCAGGCACCGTAAACCGGCCCTTCAGGTAATTCCGGAACCCATCCGCCACCGGCTCCAGCACCCCGAACGACGCCACATCCGTCTCCTCCTGCGACGCATCCGTCCGACCCGGACGAAACGGCACCGACACCTCATGACCGCCTAGCTTCGCACCCAGCTCGATCGCCGCCCCGCCCGCCAGCACAATCAGATCCGCCAGCGATACCTTCCGACCGCCCGGCGCTTCCGCATTGAACCCCGCCTGCACGCCTTCCAGCGCCGCCAGCACCCGACCCGTTTGCCCAGGCTCGTTCACCGCCCAGAACTTCTGCGGTGCCAGCCGAATCCGCGCCCCGTTCGCTCCACCCCGCTTGTCCGATCCCCGGAACGTCGACGCCGACGCCCACGCCGTCGCCACCAGCTCGGAAACCGTCAGGCCCGTCCCCAGAATCCGCTCCTTCAGCACCGCCACATCCGACTCATTGATCAGCGGATGATCCACCGCCGGCACCGGATCCTGCCAGATCAGCACCTCAGCAGGCACCTCCGGCCCGTGATAACGCGCCCGCGGCCCCATGTCCCGGTGCGTCAGCTTGAACCACGCCCGCGCAAACGCGTCCGCAAATTCCGCCGGATTCGCAAGGAACCGCCGTGAAATCTTCTCGTACGCAGGGTCATACCTCAACGCAATGTCCGTCGTCAGCATCGACGGCGCAATCCGCTTCGTCGCATCATGCGCATGGGGCACCGTCCCCTCACCGCCACCATCCTTCGGCCGCCACTGATGCGCTCCCGCAGGGCTCTTCGTCAGTTCCCATTCATAACCGAACAGGTTCTCGAAATAATTGTTACTCCACTGCGTCGGCGTCGTCGTCCACGTCACCTCCAGCCCGCTCCCGATCGCATCCCCGCCCTTCCCCGTCCCGAACGCGCTCCGCCAACCCATCCCCTGTTCCTCGATCCCCGCCGCCTCAGGGTCAGGCCCCACCAGCGCCGCATCTCCAGCCCCATGCGTCTTCCCGAACGAATGCCCGCCTGCAATCAGCGCCACCGTCTCTTCGTCATTCATCGCCATCCGCGCAAACGTCTCGCGAATGTCCCGCGCCGACGCCACCGGGTCAGGATTCCCGTTAGGCCCCTCCGGATTCACATAAATCAATCCCATCTGCACCGCCGCCAGCGGATTCTCCAGCTGCCGATCCCCTGTATAGCGCTTGTCATCCAGCCACGTCCGCTCGCTGCCCCAGTAAATGTCCTCCTCCGGTTCCCAGATGTCCGCCCGCCCGCCCGCAAATCCGAAGGTCTTGAACCCCATCGTCTCCAGCGCCACATTCCCCGTCAGGATCATCAGATCCGCCCACGAAATCTTCCGCCCGTACTTCTGCTTGATCGGCCACAGCAACCGCCGCGCCTTGTCCAGATTCACATTGTCCGGCCAGCTGTTCAGCGGCGCAAACCGCTGGCTCCCATTCCCACCGCCCCCACGACCATCCCCAGTCCGGTACGTCCCCGCACTGTGCCACGCCATCCGGATGAACAACGGCCCGTAATGCCCGAAATCCGCCGGCCACCAGTCCTGCGAATCCGTCATCAGCGCCCGCAAATCCGCCTTCAATCCCTCATAATCAAGGGTCTTGAACTCCTCCACATAATCAAACTCCTCACCCATCGGATCCGACAGCGCCGACCGCTGGTGCAGCATCTTCAATTCAAGCTGGTTCGGCCACCAGTCTCGGTTCGTCGGGCCGCGCATCGCGCCATGCAGAAAAGGACATTTTGTTTCTGTGCTCATAATCGGAGGGAATGTTGCTTAAATGCTTCCGGGGGGAAGCTTCGGTACCGTCGTCAGTACCACCCCACCTACGCCCCTCCCCTCATTCCGGTCCACACTGCTTCCACCAAATTTTCTACTCGATCGCGGCTCGGCCTCCCTCCCTCACCCCACCCACCACCCATCCCCACCCCATTCATCATGAACCCCATCACTGGCTACCACCTCATCCCCCCGGACGACCTCGTGTGGCGCGAGTCCACTCTCACGAAAATCCCCAACGCGGATCAACTCGAACGCACCGGCCCCGAAATCCTCGGCGCTCTCCTCCGGCACCTCCCGCCCTTCAGCGCCAACACGCTCCACAAACACCTCCGCTCGGAAGAATTCTACTTCGTCCTCGAAGGCACCGGCCGAGTCCGCATCGGCGACGTCTCCCCAAAAATCTTGTGTTCATAACGCAGTACTCTGCACCTCCTGCCCATGCCCGCCATGCGCAGGCCCATCCGCAAATCCGAATCCACGCCGCACCGCCGCCATCTCCGCCGTCAGCCTCCCGCTCCGCTCCCGCACCGTCAAAGGCACCTCCTCTTCCTCTCTCCCCCCTTCCGCGTCCGCCGCATGCCGGCACGCAAACAATGTGAACAGCGCCCCTAGCGTTTCCCTCGGAATCACGTCCCGCCTCCGCACCGTCCGCAACCCCGCAGCCGCTATCCCCTCCAGCGCCCGCTCCTTCTGCGGCGTCGGAAAACACAGCACAAACCAACCCCCAATCTCTAACTGCCTCGCCGCCGCCACCGCATAATCCCTCACATCCCCCCGCAGCTCAAACCGCGCATGCGCCTTCTGCGCATCCACAGGCAGCACCCCGCTCCCAGCCGGAAAATACGGCGGACTCCCCGTAATCAGCGGAAACTTCCGCCCAAACTCCGTCTCCCGCAAATCACCCTGCCGGCTCTCCACCCGCCCACCCAGCCCGTTCACTCCAATGTTCGCCTGCAGCAGCCTCCAACTCACCGCCTGCGCCTCCACACACGCCAGCCGCGCCCCCTCACCCATCCCCCACAGCGTCAGCAACCCCACCGTCCCAATCCCCGTCCCCAGATCCAGATGCTCCCCAACCCGCGGCGAATTCTCCAGCGCATACCACGCCGTCAGCACGTCATCAATCGAATGCCGGTGCCCACCCTTCCGCTGCGCAATCAGCCACCCCGCCGCCCCTCCCGCATCATCCCTCAACCCCTCCACTCCTCCACCCACAGGCCCCGTCAGCGCATCCAGCGTGATCCTCTCCCCCATCTCCTCCTCCAGCCGCTCCCTCTCCGCTCTCCACGCCTCCATCACCACGCCCCTCCCCGTCTCGTTCATCGGCACCATCATCTCTTCAGTTAGTCTTTCCCTCATCCCGGCCTCCACCACTCTCATCCAAGGTCGTTCTCCAGCACCACCCGGTACCGCGCCCGCCCAGCCCGCAGATGCCCAATCGCCTCGTTCACCCGAGTCATCGGAAATCGCTCGGTCATCGGCTCAATCCCATGCCGCACACAGAAATCCAGCATCGTCGCCACCACCCCAGGACTCCCCACCGGCGATCCCGAAACCGACTTCTGCCCGCCAATCAGCCCGAACGCACTCACCGCGATCGGCTCCAGCACCGCTCCCACCAGATGCAGTCTCCCCTTCGGAGCCAGCGCATCAATGATCACCGGCCAATCCAGCGGCACATTCACCGTCGAAATCACGAAATCCAGCGACCCCCTCAACCGCGCCATCGCCCCCGAATCCCGCGAATCCACCACATGCCGCGCCCCGAAACCCATCGCCTCCCCGCGCTTCGCCTCGCTCGACGTGAACGCATGCACCTCACAACCCCACTTGCTCAGAAACTGCAGCGCCAGATGCCCTAACCCCCCGATCCCGATCACCCCCACCCGGTCCGTCGGCTTCACCCCGAACGCCACCAGCGGATTGAATACCGTCGCACCCCCGCAGAACAACGGCCCCGCCACCGCCGCATCCATCCCCTCAGGCAACGGGGTCACCCACGACCAGTGCGCCCGCACCCGGTCCGCAAAACCACCATGCCGCGCCACAATCGTCGCCTCCGTCCCCGCACACAAATGCGCATCCCCGCTCACACACCACCGGCAATGGCCGCAACTCCCCGAAAACCACCCTAACCCAACCCGCTGCCCCACCGTCAACCCCTTCACCTGCGGCCCAGCCTCCCTCACCACCCCCACCACCTCATGCCCAGGCACCAGCGGATACCCCGTCATCCCCCACTCATTGTCAATCATCGACAAGTCAGAATGACAGATCCCGCAGTGCGTCACCGCAATCTCCACCTGCTCCACCCCCAATGGCCCGGCATCATACCGGTAAGGCCGCAGGCTCGCGCCTCTCTCAAAAGCCGCAAAAGCATTCACAGGTGCATTCATATTCAGTCAGGATTTCAGTTGGCCGCCTCCACCGGTAGCTCGCCCTCAGTCACCCCGCACCCGCAGCCATTAATGCCCCAAGGTCAAGCGCTCTCCCACTCCTCCCATCCAAAGCGCGTTCAGGGTCTCCTCCGGAATTCTCAGGCGGCCAGACCTGACACGCATGAATTCCGCCACGAATGCGGGATCTTTTCACTCAGCAGTCGTCCGCACATCATCTGACAACAACATGAGATACAACACCCCCATCGAGGTTCCCAGCACCACCACCCCATTACCATGGAGCCCTCCTCCGAACCCCTCGGCGCTGCCAGCTCCGGCCCTCACCGCTTCACCCTGCCCCCCAGCTGCGACTGCATCGGCCTCGTCGACAGCTTCGACGAACTCCTCGAAACCCCATTCACCGGCTCCGTCAACGCTCTCTGCTGGCCCCGCAAACTCCCCGGCGACTTCCACGAAATCGTCAGAATGCTCGACACCGGCTCCGGCATCAACTCCATCTCCGACGCCACCCTCGCCGCACTCCCCCTCAGCCCCGCAGGCCGCGTCGCACGCGCCATCATCGCCGCCGACCGCCAACGCCTCCGCCAGCACCAACTCTCGCCCACCCTCGACTGCATCCACGGCTACCACCACTCCGACGAAGGCGTCATCGTCCCCACCCACGTCCAGTCATGGCACGTCGACAGCGCCACCGACGAAGCCGACACATGGCTCTGCACCTACTCCGGTGCCCCCTCGGAGGCACTCCAGTACGCCGACACCATGCGCCGCGTCGACGACCCCGCCACCCGCACTCAATTGCTCCACCTCTACGGCGGCCCGGATGACGAGGGCTTCCTCGACTTCCTCAACGAACACTTCTTCGACCTCCACTACCAACCGCTCCCCGGCGCTCGCCCATGGTCCTTCGGCGTCGGTCACCTCTGGAAAATCGCCTGCCTCTACGACGGCAGCCCCGTCCCCCCCTGCGTCCACCGCGCCCCTCCCTCCATCCCCGGTCAGCCGCCCCGCCTCCTCCTCATCAGCTGACAGCTCCTTCGCATCAGCCACCAAGGCATCGCCCCCGGCGAATCCCCCGCTCTACCCAACCCGAGGCGCGTAACCTTGTTATGCTCGCCAACAACTCCCCAGCCCTCCGATCCGGCCTCCCCGCCGCTGCCGCCCTCATCGGCTGGATCCTCCTCAGCTTCTCCGCCGCTCTCCCCGGCGCATGGTTCATGCCCGGCTCATGGTACTTCGCACTTAATAAACCTTCATGGAACCCGCCCGGCTTCCTCTTCGGCCCAGTCTGGTCCACTCTCTACACCCTCATGGGCATCGCCGCATGGCTCGTCTGGAAACGCGGCGGCTCGTCCGCCCAGAAACGCCCCCTCACCCTCTTCCTCCTCCAACTCGCACTCAACGCCCTCTGGACTCCCCTCTTCTTCGGCGCCCACCTCATCGGCCCAGCCCTCGCAGAAATTACCCTCCTCTGGCTCGCCATCGCCGCCACCATCGCCGCCTTCCTCCCAGTCTCCAGAACCGCCGCCGCCCTCCTCCTCCCCTACCTCCTCTGGGTCTCCTTCGCCGCCTTCCTCAACTTCACCCTCTGGAACCTCAACCGCTGATCCCCAACCCGCCTCTTTCCATCTCGCCAGCTGAGTCAAAAATCATCCCCCCGAGAGCCTCACTGCCCCATTTCGGCCTTTCCCACCCCACGCCGCCGCGCTCCCATCCCCCCATGAAATGCATCACATGGAACGTCAACGGTCTCCGCTCCATCCTCTCCAAAGGCTTCGCCGACTTCATCACCGCCGAAGCCCCGGACGTCGTCCTCCTCCAGGAAACTAAAGTCAATCCCCACGACCTCGACTGGTCATGGCTCCCAGACTGGCACCTCGCATGGAACCCAGCCGCCAAACCAGGCTACAGCGGCACCGCCATCCTCTCCAAGTCCCAGCCCCTCTCCATCTCCCGTGGCATCGGCATCCCCTCCCACGACAACGAGGGCCGCGTCATCACCGCCGAATTCCCCTCCTGCTTCATCGTCTCCGTCTACACCCCCAACTCCCAGGCCGAACTCGCTCGCCTCCCCTACCGCCTCCAGTGGGACGCCGCCTTCCTCGCCTACATCCAATCCCTCGAAAAACGTAAACCCGTCCTCTTCGCCGGCGACCTCAACGTCGCCCACAAGGAAATCGATATCGCTCGCCCAGACGCCAACCGCCGCAGCCCAGGCTTCTCCGACGAAGAACGCGCCAGCTTCGACCAAATCCTCAACACCGGCTTCATCGACGTCTTCAGACACTTCGACCCGCGCCCCCATCAGTACTCATGGTGGAGCTACCGCGCCGGAGCCCGCACCAGAAACATCGGCTGGCGGCTCGACTACTGGCTCGCCAGCCCTCTCCTCGCTAATTCCCTCCTCTCCTGCCGCATAAGACAGGACATCACAGGCAGCGACCACTGCCCAGTCACCCTCGAAACCTCCCTCCCACTCTGAAAAAAAAAACCGTGATTTCCACCCCAAACGTCCCGAAAAACTCCGCTGGCGTTCCGCTCGCCCCCGGACACCATGCCTCCCCATTACACCTCTGCGGGCACCTGCTCCGCAGTCACCGCCGTATCGGCTGAAACTCGACTAGTTCCCCCCGCGTCCTTTCATGAATTCAACCATCTCCGCTCGCCTCAACGTTGATCTGCTGGAAGAAAAATACCAGCAGTGGCTCGACAACCCACGCTCCGTCGAAGCCACATGGGCCTCCTTCTTCGAAGGCTTCGAACTCGGCACCGCTCAGCCAAAGCCTCGCACCCCCGCCAACGCCCACGACGAATCCCGCGGCGTTCAAAGCGTCGGCATGAGCCAGGAAGAAATGCACTTCCGCGCCAACGTCGCTCGCATGCTCTCCGCCTACCGCGCCCTCGGCCACACCGCCGCATGGCTCGACCCACTCAGCCCCTCAGGCAACGAACAACCCAAACTCGGCCTCGCCGAATTCAACTTCTCCGATCGCGACCTCGCCGCAGAAGTCGAAACCATGTTCTACAACCACGGCCGCCGCACCAAACTCGGCGACATGATCGCCCGTCTCAAAAAAACCTACTGCGACCGCATCGGCTTCGAATACACCCACATCAATAACTCCGAAGTCCGCGACTGGCTCGAGGCCCGCATCGAATCCCGCGTCGATCTCCCCAACACTTCCACCGAAACCCGCGAAAATGTCCTCCAGTGGCTCTGGGAAGCAGAAACCTTCGAACAGTTCCTCCACACCAAGTGCAAAGGCCAGAAACGCTTCTCCCTCGAAGGCGGTGAAAGCCTCATGGTCGCCCTCAACGCCATCCTCGAAGACTGCCCAGCCGCAGGCGTCAAGGAAATCATGATGGGCATGGCCCACCGCGGCCGTCTCACCGTCCTCGCCAACTTCCTCCAGAAACCTCTCAAGGTCATCCTCCACGAGTTCAGCGAAAACTACATCCCAGACCTCGTCGCAGGCGACGGCGACGTCAAATACCACCTCGGCTACGAGGTCGAACGCAAACTCACAAACGGCTCGGTCCTCGTCGCCCTCGCACCCAACCCAAGCCACCTCGAAGCCGTCAACCCAGTCGTCGAAGGCGCCGCCCGCGCCCGCCAGCGCGCCCAGGGCGACGGCCTCGACCGCAAAGCCGTCATCCCCATCCTCCTCCACGGCGACGCCGCCTTCGCAGGCCAAGGCATGGTCGCAGAAACCCTCAATCTCTCCCAGCTCCCAGGCTACCGCACCGGCGGCACCATCCACATCGTCGTCAATAACCAGATCGGCTTCACCACCACACCCGCAGACGCCCGTAGCTCCGCCTACGCCACGGACGTCGCCAAAATGATCGAAGCCCCAGTCTTCCACGTCAACGGCGACCACCCGCTCGAGGTCTACTTCGTCTCTAAACTCGCCCTCGAATTCCGCCAGCGCTTCGGCCGCGATGTCGTCGTCGACATGTACTGCTACCGCCGCCACGGCCACAACGAAACCGACGAGCCTTCCTTCACCCAACCCAGAATCAGTAAGCTCATCGCCGCCAAACCCACCGTCGGCACGCTCTTCCGCGAACGTCTCGTCTCCAGCGGCGAAGTGCCCGCCCAACGCGCAGAATCCATCATCTCCGCCATCCGCGACCGCCTCGAAACCGAACACCGCGAACTCCTCGAACTCGAAAAAACCCACTCCGGCAGCGATCTAAAAAAAGCCGTCTTCGCAGGATCCACCGCCGTCTTCCAACCCCCCTACTCCCACGACCCGGTCATCACAGGCCTCGACGCCACCCGCTTCCGCGATCTCGGCATCAAAATCGCCGACGTCCCCTCAGGCTTCCGCCTCCACCCCACCGTCAAACGCACCGTCGTCGACAAACGCCGCAAAGCCGCAGAAGACGGCGGCCCCTTCGACTGGGCCAACGCCGAAGCCCTCGCCTTCGCCTCCCTCCTCACCGAGGGCTCACCCGTCCGCCTCTCCGGCCAGGACGTCCGCCGCGGAACCTTCAGCCAGCGCCACGCCTGCTTCTACGATACCGAAAACCGCGACCGCTGGATGCCTCTCCAGCACCTCTCGAAAACCCAGGCCACCCTCCGCGTCTACAACTCGCTCCTCAGCGAAGCCGCCGTCCTCGGCTTCGACTACGGCTACAGTCTCCGCGCCCCGGAAATGCTCATCCTCTGGGAAGCCCAGTTCGGCGACTTCGTAAACGGTGCCCAGGTCATCATCGACCAGTTCATCTGCTCCGCCGAATCCAAATGGCAGAAACCCTCAGGCATCACGCTCCTCCTCCCCCACGGCTACGAAGGCCAGGGCCCGGAACACTCCAGCGCCAGACTCGAACGCTTCCTCCAGCTCTGCGCCGAGTCCAACATGCAGGTCTGTAACCTCACCACCCCAGCCCAGTACTTCCACGCGCTCCGCCGTCAGCTCAAACGCCCGTTCCGGAAGCCGCTCGTCATCATGACTCCCAAGTCCTTGCTGCGTCTCCCGGAAGCCGTCTCCTCCGCCGCAGACTTCACCGGCGACACCTCCTTCCAGGAAATCCTCGACGACGACGCCTTCAAATCCCAAACCAAGGGCGTCAACCGTCTCGTCTTCTGCTCCGGCAAGGTCTACTACGATCTCATCAAGTACCGCGCCGAACAGAACATCACCAACACCGCCATCATCCGGATCGAACAGCTCTACCCCTTCCACGACGACCTCTTCGCCAAAATCGTCGCCCGTTACCCCAAGGCCGCTCAGAAATGGGTCTGGTGTCAGGAAGAACCCCTCAACATGGGCGCATGGAGCTACGTCGTCCACCGGCTCGAGAAACACACCACCAACCGCGTCCGCTTCGCCGGCCGTGACCGCGCCTCCAGCCCGGCCGTCGGAAGCTACGCCCTCCACAAACGCGAACAGGCAGAAGTCGTCTCCAGCGCCTTCGAAGCCTGACCCCCATCACCCTCACAACTCACCGGCACCGCCCGCGCCTGATCCCTCAAGGCCGGGCGGTTCCTTTTTGCCCCGAGCCCTTTTCGAAATCCCTGCCATCACCGCACGCCGCCCTCGCAGGCCCCCAGCCGTAGCAAGCGCGTCCCGCCCTTGTCCTCCGTACCAGCATCCCCCAATCCCAACGGGATTGCGTCCCCCAGCCCAGGGTTGGACTGAGGAACGAAGGCCTACCCTGGGTCCCCTCCCAACAAGATCCCCAATCCCAACGGGATTGCGTCCCCCCCCAGGGTTGGCCTGCGGCACGAACGCCTACCCTGGGTCTCACCCATTCAGCTCCCCATACCGATACGCATACCGCCCGAACCTCCCCTCACCCTCCTCAGCCAGCACCGCCTCACCCACCGGCAATCCCTCCCGCAGGCACGCCAGCCACGCCGCATTCACCACGCCGCCCCCCGTCACCCACGCCTCATCCTCCGGATCAGGCTCCCCTCCCGTGTCCAGCATCCCCGCACGCTCCACCATCAGCCCCAGCACCCTCTCCGTAAACCAGTGCCCCGGCACCACCGCCACCGCCGCGTCCCCTATCCAATCCAGCGCCCCCGCAGGCATCCCCGCCTCCCACCGCACGCGCTGCCGCTCCTCAAACTCCTCAACCGTCATCCTCCCCTCCACCGCCAGCACCAACCCGCCATCCCCCATCCCCTCAAACCGCTCCCGCGGCCGCATCTCCGCACTCAGCCACACTCCCCCTAACTGCCACAGCACCAGCCACCGGAACAACCGCTCCCGCTGCCGGTCCAGCGGATAGAAATCATAACACTCCAGCCACTCGGGCATCGTCTCCGCCACCCACCGCCGCGCCTCCACATGATTCCAGAACCAATGCTCCCACTCAGGATGCATCGCCTCCAGCCGCCGCCCGTTCTCCACCATCGCAGGCGTCAGCAGATATCTCGACCGGTAACACCTCAGAATCCGTCTCGGTATCATAAAGCCCCCTGACTTCCTCACAGACGCCACCCCCACTCCACCGGCCGACACACTTCCACCCCAGCCCCCGTGTGCCGCGTCATCCTCACACATTCCCCTCTCCGCACCGCCTCCCGCCACAGTCGCAAGGTCAGAAATACCTCAAACGGCATGTCCGCCGCCATCGCCAGCCACTCCGCCAGCACGTCCTTCATCACCTCCCGCCTCACCATCGTCGCCGGCGGCCCTAATCTCACATGCCGCATCAGCCGCCCCAATCCCAACTCCTCCGGCACCCGCACCTCCCCTCCCTCCAACCCGTCCCCCCCGAACACCCGCACAATCCACCCGCTCTCCTCCTCCCCAATCCTCCGAAACGCCCACCCCGGCGCATAAACATCCGTCTCCTCACCACCTCGCATCCGATGCCCCAGAAATAACTCCGCCCCACTCGACGGATGCATCATCGGATCCACATAAATCAGCCACTCGGTCTCCGCCCGCACCGCCGCCGCCCCTAACGCCGCCGTCCAGTACGGCTCGCCCGCCTCCGGCCCCGGCCACCCCGCCACCGGCATCAATCTCACCACCGCACAGCTCCCCTCCGGACCCGCCGGCAGCGCCGCTCGCACTTCCTCCGCCCCAACCTCGCACAACCCCACATACACCGGCACCGGCACCCGAATCCTCCACTCCTCCTCAATCACCGCCGCCCCATACCGCCAACTCGTCGCCATCCAGTTCCTCCCAAACCCACCCAGATCATCCCGCAAAAGCCCCGTCACCACCGCCGCATCCCACCGCACCCGCACCGTCACCGCCCACGCCCTCATCACCTCCCCCTCCAACCGCACCCGCTCCCCCGCACTCCTCCCCTCCATCCCACGCCGCAACCTCAGCACCTCCACTTCCCTAACACTCCCCCGCACTCCCTTCCTCCCATCCCCCGCCCGCCGCGCCCACTTCCCAATCTGCTTCCCATGCCCAATCACCCCAGCCTCAATCCATAAGGTCCTCACAAACGGGCTCCACTCCCGCACCATCCTCTCCACATCCACCCGCATGCTCCCATCCTCTCCCTCATCCTCCCCTTCCACCCCATCCTCCCCCGGCACTTCCCGATACCAAGCCCCATAACGCGCACACGCCACCCGCACCGCCGGCGACTCCACCCCGCTGTACAACACCACCAACTCCCCCGCCCAGTGCTCCCGCAGCGAATGCAGCGACACCATCAACCCCTCCAGCACTTCCCCCGCCCGATTCTCCTGACAAAACACCACGCCCGCATCCCCAGCCACACCCTCCAGCTCCGCCTCATCCAACGGCAACCCGCGTGGATAACTTCCCCCATTCCCCGACACCACCGGGCACCGCTTCAGCCACTGCCCGTCCACCGTCACCACCTCCGGCGTCCCCAGCAGCATCCCCACCGCCGCCGTGCTCTCCGGCCAGTTCACCACATCATAAAATGCCCCGCAGATCACCCCCTCACAACCCCGCATCCTCCGCCGCCACCGCGGCACTTCCCGCATCACCACCCCATACCCGACCTCTCCCCCGATCCACAACCCATCCACGCCCTCCCTAACTACACCATCCTCCAGCGGATCACACCCGCCTTCCCCCAGCATCCTCACAGCCCCCCCCGCCACTCCCCGCACGCCTTCCTCAAACCGCTCCCGCGTCAGCCGCCGGTCCGCCGCAATCAGCTCCAGAAACAACGGCACCACACTCTCCCCCAACGGCGGCATCGCCTCCCCACGCCACCTCGCCTCCCGACACCTCCTCCACGCCCCCGCCCGCCACCCCGCAATCCCGCACAGCCACTCCGGCAAATCCTCCACCCGCTCCACCTCCCCCTGATCCAGTTCCCACGAATCCACCACCAGCACCTCCCCACCCACCCCAGCCACCCCAGCCAACCCCACCGCATCATCCGGTCCGTACACCCCCAGCACCACCACCACCCGCCCACGCAACGCCTCTCCAAACCACTCGCCCGCTCCCACCACCCTTCCCTCCCCCGCTGCATGGCCTCCTG
>QQNF01000071.1 GCA_003402705.1 Verrucomicrobiota bacterium
GCCCCGGCCGCCCCCGCCCCTCCCATCTCCATCGCCGCCAACCGCGGCTTCTCCCTCTGGCTCCCATCCCCGGATTCCCCCACCGCCCCAGTCACCAAGGCCACTGCCCCGGCCCCCGCCGCCGCTCCCGCCACCCCGCGATTCAAACTCCCCGGCCGCCAGTTCACCATCTGGACCAAACCAGATCGCGTCGAACCCATCGAAATGCGCAACCCAGCGCCCGACGCCTTCTCCCACCCCACTCATCAGCAGGCCCAAGCCGTCTCCCGCCCCATCCAGTGGCTCCCAGCCGTCGCCGGCCTCGCCATCGCCGCCGTCGCCGCTCTCATGTACTCGTCCGCAGACGCCGCACGTCGCAACGCCGAAGCCTCCATCGCCAAAGCCGACCTCGCCGCCAAAGAAGCCAACACCAGCGCCGCCCTCGCCGCCACCTCCCTCGCCGCCCTCGAACGCAAACTCGCCGACAAGGACTCCGAACTCACCGCAAAACAAGCCGACGCCACCAACGCCTCCGCCGAACTCAAAAAACTCATCGCCAACGCCGAGGCCTCCGCCTCCAAAGCCTCCACCCTAGCCCAGGAAAAGGCCACCGCCCTCACCACCGCCGAGAAAGCCCTCGCCGCAGCCAAACAGGAACTCTCCTCCCGCGAAACCGCCCTCCAAAGCACCATCACCGGCCTCACCGAAGAAGTCAGCAAGGTCAAACGCACCGCCGGCGAAGAAATCGCCAAAGCCAAGGAATCCATCGCCACCCTCGAACAGGAAAAGGCCGCCCTCACCAAAGACTCCGCCACCACCGCCGCAGAACGCGACGTCCTCAAAGCCGAAGTCGAAAAACTCCGCCGCCAACTCCAGTCCGCCCCCAAACCCCAAGGCGCCCCAGAAGCCTGATCCCGCAGCACTTACCCGCGTGACCAGTTCCTGCGCGGCAACCCAGTCCTCCGGTCACACCGGCCGAATGCCTTTGTAGTCCGGGTAGGCGGAGCAGCCCCAGAAGTCTCCTTTGGCGGACTGCCGGCGGCGCATTGGCTTTTGGCATTGCGGGCATGCGGGAGAGGGCTCGGCATTCTTCTGGCCTTCGCGGGCCTCGAGGCGTCTCGCCGTCAGGCGCTTGCTGAAGCCTCCTGCTTCTGCAAAAGCCTTCCCTTGGGCATCAATCTGGCTCTTAAGCATATTCAGGGCTCGGCCGATGATGATGAGCATGGCATTCGCAACGACCACGGGGTCTTCGGCGTCCAGCCAGCGGGCGTATTTCTTCCGCTGCTCCAAGGCGTGCCGGGCGGACTCTTTGACCATGTCATCAGTGAACCGCGCGGCATCAAGAGAAACCGCGTTCACGGTGCAGGCTTCTGCAGAATGCACGGACCAGGGAAGCTGACCGCGGTCGAGAATGAAGATCTCATAGTCGCCACGCAGCTCGCTGAGGCTCGCACGGGCCACATCGGTGAGCTTCATCTCGGTGTCCTTCGAGATGGATGATCGCTCGGAGCCTTCGATGATATTCTGGCGGCCGCTGCGGGCGGCCTGCGTCATCTGGTCGTACTGGCGGCCCTTAGGATCGTAGAATTTTGTATCCGTCTCCCTGTGGTCGAAGGTCAGGAAGCGGCGGCAGAATTGCAGAGTCTCAAGCTGCACTATCGTCGCCAGCGTGAATGCGTGAAGCCTGCGGAACCCTCCGTGTTTGTCGAACAACTCTGGCATGGGCGGTTTGGAAAAAAGGATGGGAGCCGCGCAGCACGCCCCCATTGTCAGTATGGTCAATCCGGTCAATGATGTCAATGCAGTCCTCTCCCGGGCATATCAAGAGACCGGCTCGCCCCACGGCGACACCCCTCATCAGCAAAGTCAATCAGGTCAATCAGGTCAATCAGGTCAATGATGTCAATGATGTCAATGATGTCCCCCACTCACCCCCCACAAAGCCTTCGTACAAAAGCGACATCTCCAACGCCGCCAGCACCCCTCACACCCCCCTATCTCTCCTTAACTCATTTCGCCCCTTTCTCCTTCTCAATAACTCCGTCAATCGCTCCGTTAATGCCCACCAGAATCATGATTTCGACTTTGGTAATGATCGCCCGATGCCCAGTCACTTCCGGATCGGTCAACTTCATGGTCTCACAGAGGCGCACAAGGCGTTGATGATGCTTTTGCCAGTCGATATTGAACGGAGAGCAATTCTTTTTCAGAAACTCCGAAAACTCGAGATCATCAAACCCGATACCATAGGCAAATCTCTGGAATTCAAGAGCCTCCCTTGTTTCCCATAGTTTGAACCCCGCATCTTCTCCGGATCCCAATTCCACAGTCAGCCATCCATCCCCCGCCCCAACTCCCCCGGCACGCACCCAATCGCCCCGGGCATCGAGACCGCCCCCCACGCCCGGACGCCACACGCAGGACCACCTCCACCGGTGGAATGCGCCATCGTTATTGAGCTTCGCGATCATGCCAGACATCAGAACCACCAGATCCCATCATTCCTCGCCCAAATGTCAATCCCCCCACCGTCACGCTCTCCGCTGAAACCGACTCCCCGGACGGCTCCTCTCGCCTCCCCGCCTCGTCCGGCCGCATCCTCATCCGTCTCAACGATAACCTAGCCGACCTCGACCGCCCCGTCACCTTCGTCATCAACGGCAAACCCCGCCCTCCCGTACCAGTCCAACGCTCCCTCGCCACCATGGCCCTCACGATGGCCGAACGCGGCGACCCGCGTCTCTGCTTCCCAGCAGAAATCTCCGTCGATCTCGCCGCCCCCTGAACACCCCCCTAACTCAGAAAAAACGGCAGGGCTCCGGTCATCCCGAAGCCCTGCCGCGTCATTAACTTACAGCGTCACCCGCCACCACCTCACTTCGCCGCAATCGGCCGCAGCTTCACATTCCGGAAGCTCACCTTCCCGTGGTCACCCTGCAGGCTGATATAACCTTTCCCGAACTTCGCAAAGTTCTTCATGCTCCCGAACTTGCTCGCCGCTACCCGCTTCTTGAAATCCTCGCTCCCGAGCACGTACTCGAAATACTTCACCCCGTTGATCTCATGCACACACTTGTCAGGTGAAATCACCAGTCTCAGGTGATTCCACTCCCCCGCAGGCTTCGTCGCATCAATCGGCTTCCCCGTCTTCGGATCGTTCTCCGGCTGATACAGCCCGTAAAGCCAACCGCAACGCTGCGGATCCTTCGCCTTCGCATTGTCCTCCAGCTGAAGCTCCGGACCCGTCGCCCACACCGCACCCTCGTCATCCGTCGCATGGAAAATCACCCCGCTGTTCGCACCCTCTCCCATCTGAAACTCCAGCGACAACTCAAACCAGTCATACTGCCCAGCCGTGCACAAATCCCCCGCATCGTGCGGATCCACACACGCCAATGTCCCCCCCTCCACCTTCCAACCCGGCCGAATCTTGTCGCTCTTGAAATTGTGCCAGCCGCCAAGGTCCTTGCCGTTGAACAGCAGGGTCCAGCCAGCCTTCGTCTCCGCTTCCGTCAAGGTGTTCAATGCCCCGGTCTTCGCCGCGTCCTGCGCCGTCGCCAACGCCACAGCTGCCACCGCCGCCGCCGCCAATGTGATTACAAATGATTTCATATGAGGTGCCGCGCATCATCCCGCCTCCCCTCCCCGGCAAGCCAAAATCCCATACCGCTTCACGGCCCAACCCCGCTCCCCTCCTCTCCCTGACATCCTCATCCAGCTCAAGTCCTGCTTGTCACACGCCCGTTCCCAGCGCACCTTCTCCTTTCCCCACCCTCTCATGGACACCGTCCTCAAATTCTTCTCGCAGCCCTTCGTCTGGGGGCTCTGCCTCGGCCTCCTCTTCTTCCTCCTCTCCCTCTGGGGCCACTTCAAAACCAAACGCGAATTCCGTCGCTACCGCCGCCACCTCAGCGACAAACTCGAACTCGAAGCCCGCCAGTACGAACTCGTCCGCAAAGAAAAAGAGGTCCTCGCCAAGGAAAACGAAAACCTCCGCCTCCGCATCGGCCAGCTCAGCGAAAAACCTGACCAGAAACTCACCCGCGACCTCGAAATCTTCACCCGCGCCGAAAAACGCATGATGATCCAGGCCCCCGGCTTCGCCGGCGCATGGGAATCCGCGAAAGCCGCCGCCGTCGACGAACTCACCGCCGAAGATCAGGGCCGCAGTCTCCCCAAACGCCTCTTCTCCAGAATCTTCGGAGCCGCCAACCCCCGCGACGCCCTTCCCCAGGAAGCCTCCGTCTCGTCGCCTTCCTCACAGGCCACCGACGCCACCGTCTCCTCCGCCGACAGTCAGCCCCAAAGCCAGCCCGAATCCCGCTGACTCCGCACGGCATGGCCTCCGCACTTCTCTCCCCCTCGCAGGCTCCCCCCTCGCCAGCTCTCCTCGTCAGCGGCCTCCGCCGCTCGTTCGACGACGGCGCCGTCGCCGTCCACGACCTCTCCTTCCACGTCAATCCCGGCGAAGTCGTCGGTCTGCTCGGTGCCAATGGCGCAGGCAAAACCACCGCCATGCACATCATCCTCGGCCTCATGACCCCAACATCCGGCTCCGTCCGGATCTTCGGCATGGACCCGCTCACCCACCGCGAAGCCATCCTCCGCCGCTGCAACTTCGCCTCCGCCTACACAGGCCTCCCCGGCAATCTCCTCGTCTGGCAGAACCTCACCGTCTTCGGCCGTCTCTACGGCGTCAGAAATCTCAAGGCACGCATCGCCGAACTCCTCGAAATGTTCGAGATCGCTCACCTCAGAAACCGCGTCACCTCCCAGCTCTCCGCAGGCGAATCCACCCGCCTCCATCTCTGCAAGTCCCTCCTCAATGACCCCGGGCTCCTCATGCTCGATGAGCCCACCGCCAGTCTCGACCCCGACATCGCCGACAAGGTCCGCGGCATCCTCCGCCGCATCCAGCGCGAACGCGGCATCGCCATCCTCTACACCAGCCACAACATGCGCGACATCGAGGAGGTCTGCGACCGCGTCATCTTCATGCACAAAGGCCGCGTCGTCGCCAGCGGCACCCCCACCGAAGTCCTCGCTGGCTTCAAGGAAAACTCCATGGAAAATGTCTTCATCCGCATCGTCCGCGGCGGCGATCTCGAAGAATCCCCCGCCGTCTCTTCTCCCGCTCCATCGTAATCACCATGGCTCAGGACTTGCTTTGACGATCCCTTCCCACACTCTGCTTCCTTCCCCTCCCACCGATTCCTCTCATGTCCACCGGTAGCATCGGCCGCAATCTCCTCATCGCTCGCAAAGCCCGCGGGCTCTCCCCAGAGGACGCCGCCTTCTTCACCCACATCCCCGCAGGAAGGCTCACTGAACTCGAAAACGACGACTACTCAGGTTTCGCCAACCGCGTCTACGCCAAGGGCTTCATCCGCATCTACAGCCGCTTCCTCGGCATCGACCTCTCCCGCCAACTCGACGCCTTCGATACCTCCGACCCGGACGCCCCGGACCCCACTCACGAGAAAAAAGTCAAAGCCCCGCGCCAGTTCTTCCTCTCCGCACCGCCCCGCCGCCCCCGCCAGCAGGGTCGCATGCTCGCCGCCACCAGCCTCATCATGGCAGGCCTCGCCATCGCCTACATCAACCGCCTCGAAGCCAACGCCTTCTCCAAAGCAGAATCCTCCATCCGCAAAGGTCAGCCCCGCGAACTCCACATGACCGCCTACGCCGACCCGGATTCCCTCCGCCCAGGCCCAGGCATGCCCCAGGACCCGCCCGCTCCCAAACCCGCCGCCCCCACCCCTCCCCCAGCCCCCGCGGAAACCCCAACGGAATCCCCGGCACCCATCACCCCGCCCGACCCCTCCGCCCAGCCTTCCCCATCCGATATCTACACCCCGGATCCCTCCGCTCCTCCCACCGATCCTCCCGCCACCCCGAATCCAACCCCGATTCCCCCTATCATCGAGGACTCCCCGAGGCAGACCCCACCGCCATCCTCCCCGCCACGCGCCACGCCCGTGCCGGAACCAGTCTGATCCGCACGCTCCTCGCCGCTCTCCCTCCGGCACCGCTCCCTCCCGCTGCCGCCATGCCTCCCTCCCTCCCCTGCGATCCCGCTCAACTCGACGAGTTCCTCTCCCGTCCCACCGACGGCGCCGTCGAAACACTCCAGCGCCACCAGGGTGATCTCCTCATCGCCGGTGCCGGCGGCAAAATGGGCGGCACGCTCTCCCTCATGCTCGCCCGCGCCGCCGCCGCCGCAGGCACCCCGCCACGCAGAATCTTCGCGGTCTCTCGCTTCTCCAACCCAGCCAGCCGCGCCCTCCTCGAAAACCACGGCATCACCACGCTCTCCGCCGACCTCATCGACCGCCAAGCCGTCGCATCCCTCCCCGACGCCCCCCTCGTCTTCTTCATGGCCGGTCAGAAATTCGGCACCGCCGATCAGCCCGAACTAACATGGGCCATGAACACCGTCGTCCCAGCCATCGCCGCAGAACGCTGGCAGAATTCCCGCATCGTCGCCTTCTCCACCGGCTGCGTCTACTCCATGGTCCCGCCAACCTCCGGCGGTTCCACCGAAGACTCACCCACTAGCCCTCCCGGCGAATACGCCCACTCCTGTCTCGGCCGCGAAGGGGTCTTCCGCTTCTATTCCAACCGCTTCAACACCCCCACCGCTCTCGTCCGACTCAACTACTCGGTCGAATGCCGCTACGGGGTCCTCACAGACATCGCCCGCCGCATCCTCGACGGCCAACCCGTCGACGTCTCCTCCGGTTGGGTCAACGTCATCTGGCAACGCGACGCCTGCGCCCACGCCATCCAGTGCCTCGACGCCGCCGCCTCCCCCGCCGTCCCCGTCAACATCACCGGCCCGCACACACTCCCAGTCCGCGAACTCGCCGCCGCCCTCGCCCAGCGTCTCGGCCGCTCAGTCCACTTCTCCGGCTCGGAACATCCCACCGCGTGGCTCAACAACGCCAGCCGCAGCCACGCCCGCTTCGGCCCCCCGCCCACCCCCCTCGCCGACATGCTCGACTGGACCGCCGCATGGCTCCTCCACGGAGCCCCCACTCTCGGCAAACCCACCCATTTCGAAGCCGCCGACGGCAGATTCTGACTCCATCCCCTCACAACTCCCAACCCGCCCCACACCATGTTCGAACCCGGCGAAAAAGTCGTCTGCGTGGACGACCGCATCCACCCCGAAGTCGCTTGTCTCTACTCCGCTCTCCCCAAAAAGGGCGACACCTACACGGTCCGCGAATGCGAACCCGGTCGCGCCAAATGGGTCAGCGCCCAGAAAGGCTGGGACTCCGTCGACATGAAGGTCCTCCTCGTCGAACTCGTCAATCCAGTCGATCCCTCCACGCTCCTCGGCTGCCCCTCCGAACTCGGCTTCGCCGCACGTCGCTTCGTCCCACTCGAGGAATTCACCCAGACCGAGGAAGTCGAAAACGAAAACCTCATCCCCGCAGGCGCAGAACGTTAGGACCGCATCCCGGCCCGTACCCCGGGGAGCTTCTCCCCGCCCACCCTCACAGAATCACCCCGGCCCGCACCTCGCGGGCCGCGGGTACTTTGCGCAGCCACGCCTCCGCCGCCTCCGCCACCGCATCCACCTGCTCCGCCGCCGCCCCAGTCCGCGCCGCCCCGGCCTCGAACAATTCCTGCAACCGCTCCCGCGTCAGCCCCAATCGCCCATCCCCCGCCACCCGGTCCAGCAAGTCATTCTCCGTCACCCCACCCCCGCGCAAATCCCGCGCCGCCGCCACCGCATGCTCTTTGATCGCCTCGTGCGCGGTCTCCCGCCCCACCCCGTTCCGCACCGCTTCCATCAGAATCGTCGTCGTCAGCAGAAACGGCAGATACCGCGCCGTCTCACGCCCCACCACCGCAGGATACACTTCCATCTGCCCCAGAATCACTAACGTCGTCTCGAGCAACCCGTCCATCGCAAAAAAACTGTCAGGCAGCACCACCCGCCGCACCACCGAACACGACACATCCCCCTCATTCCACTGATCCCCCGCCAGCCCCGCCGCCATCGTCACATGTCCCTTCAGGATCGCATGCAACCCGTTGATCCGCTCGCACGACCGACTGTTCATCTTGTGCGGCATCGCACTCGACCCCGTCTGCCCAGGCGCAAACCCTTCGCTCGCCAGCTCATGCCCAGCCATCAATCTCAAGGTCTTCGCCAGTGACGACGGCCCGCTCGCCGCATCGCACAACGCACTCACCACCCGGAAATCCAGACTCCGCGGATACACCTGCCCCACCGCTCGGTACGACGCCGGCAACCCCAGATGCTTCGCCATCTCCTCCTCCAGCCGCGCCACTTTCTCAGCATCCCCCTCAAACAGATTCAACTGATCCAGCTGCGTCCCCGTCGCCCCCTTGATCCCTCGCACCGGATACGTCGCCAGCAGATGCTCCAGCACCGTCAGCCCGCCTAGCAGTTCCTCCCCGAACATCGCCAGCCGCTTCCCGAACGTCGTCGTCTGCGCCGCCACATTGTGCGTCCGCGCCGTCAGGATCAGATCCCGCGTCTCCACCGCCCGACCACTCAACGCCGCCAGCACCGCCACCGCCTTCTCCAGAATCACCTGCAGCGACCGGTAAACCTGCAGCTGCTCCACGTTCTCCGTCAGATCCCGGCTCGTCATCCCTTTGTGAATCTGCTCGTGCCCCGCCAGCTCGCAGAACTCATCAATCCTCGCCTTCACATCATGCCGCGTCACCCGCTCCCGCTCCATGATCCGCCCCACGTTGATCTCCCCCTTCACACGCTCGTAATCCGCAATCGCCTCCTCAGGAATCTCCAACCCCAGCGCCCGCTGCGCCTTCATCACCGCAATCCACAACTCCCTCTCCAGCAGAATCTTCCCCTCCGGTGACCAGATCGCTGTCATGGACGGGGTGGCGTAGCGCTCGGCAAGGACGTTCGGAATCATGTGGCTGCTCAATTTTCAGGTTCTCCCCTCCGCCCTAATCAGGCATCCGCTCCCGGTCAATCGCCCTCACCCGTCTCCTCACCTCCAGTCCCTCCCACCCGGTGCCCGTCCGCATACCGCTCCCCAGACGATACCATCACCGGCACCGCCTCGCAGACCTGTCTCCATCCCGGAAAATTCCACTTGTTAGGGAAATCACGGCACTGCTGCGGCTTCACAGCATTGATCACACACCCGCCCCCCTCCAGAAAAATACACGAGTGATCCTCCCTATCAATGATCGACAACCCCAGCCGGTCCGCCCGCAGTCTCGTGTACCCATCCACAAACGCCTGCTCCTCCATCCCCAGAAACCCCGCAATCGCCGTGACCTCCGCCGCACTCACCTTCACATCCCCAACCCACCGGCAGCAGTTCGTGCAGCGCTGGCATTGCCAGTAAACATGGCCCTTCGGCGGCGTGCTCACCGCCCACCCCCTCCCGGCACACTCCCCGCCGCCGGCACTTCCTCCAGCTGCGTGATCACCACCGGCTTCCCTAACTTCGTGTACACCAGCTCCGCCAGCGCCGGCACGTTCCCGAAACTCAGTACCACCACCGCCCGACGGATCACCGGACCCGACTTCGACATCAGCACCCAGTAATCCAACGGCGCTTCCGGCGTCGCCTCCCGGCTCCGCACCCGCACCAACCGCTCCCCGTTGACCACTTCCTCTCCCTCCACCGTGAACTCATGCTGCGAGGTCACCTTGAACCCCGGATCCACCGGCGATGTCAGGGTCCGCAGCAATCCCGCCGCCGTCTCGCGATCCCCGTCCTCCACCCACGTCTTCCCTTCATCCCCAGACACCCAGAAACCCTGCTTCCCAGCCAGCCGCGCCTGCTTCGCCCCGTCAAACCCCGTCAGCTTCACCTCCGCCGCCTCCAAGGTCATCGCCGCCTCCATCCACGCCGTCTTCTCCCCAGCCCGGAACTCCGCCTTCACCTCGTACGACTTCAACCCCGCCATGTTCGCAAACGCCTTGTCTAGCAGCTCCCGCGCACTCCCCGCCAGCACCCGATCCCTCTCCTCCGTCCGCAAATGCAGCGCCACATCCGATACCATCGTCTGCACTAACTCATAAACCCGCGCCGCCGGCTCCTTGTCCACCACCGCCTTCACCACCGGCTGCCACAACCCCGCAGGCAACCCGGACTTCGCCCCGTCCGCCCCGATCACCGCACCCAGCCGCTCCACCAGTTCCTCCCCGGGCTTGTACGCAATCAGCAGCGCAAAACTCGTCAGCACCATCCTCGCCTCCCGCCTCCCCCCCGCATCATCTAACTTCTCCAGCAGCGGATTGATCCCGTCCATCAGATACTCCACCACCGCCGCTCCCGCCTTGTCCCGCTGCTCCGGCCCGGGATCCCCCGGCAACGGCGGCAGCACCAGCTTCATCCCCGTCGCAATCGCCTCCGCCTCCAGCACATACGGCCGCCACACCGCCTCCGGCAACTCCCTCAACCGCAGCATCACCGCATGCCCGATGTCCGCCGCCAGCTCCACCGCCCCTTCCTTCCCCATCGGCAACTCCTCCCGCCGCAATCCCAGAATCCTCGGCCCGTCCCCATCCTTCACAGGCTCATGCACCACCAGATACTCCCGCTGCGCCCGCCGCTCATACCTCGAAAACCACCGCAACGTCACATAACTCCCCGGCTTCTCCGGCGGCCCGCTCAAATCCACCAGGCTCCGGTCCTCCAGCAGCAACGCCGACTTCAACCGCCCTAACTCCGCCGTCTGCCCCTTCAGCGTCGCCACCACATCACCCTCCGCATGCCGCTCAAACGCCTGATAACCCCACCGCTTCATCCCCTTCCCGTAATCCCCAGCCTCCACCGCCTTCATCCACTCCCGTCCCACCGCCACCGCCCCCTTCAACACCCGCTCCTGATCCGCCGCAGCCTTCTCCATCGCCTTCTGCATCTCCGCCTTCTCCACCGCCTTCTCCGCCTCACTCTTCACCTTCGGCTTCGCCCCAGCCTCCCCCTGCACCCCCGCCGTCTGCCCGCACGCATCCATCGCCGCAATTCCCCACGTCACCACCGTCGCCACTCCTGTGATCAGTCGTCTCATCATATTCCCCCCACCATGCCACACCTCGTCACCCCGGAAAAGCCATTCTTCACGACCTCCTGTACCAGCACGAATCGCCGTCGCCTCCGCCCCCACCCTCCTCCATCTTCCTCCACCATGGACTCTCCAGCCAACCCCACCTGCGCCATCACCGGCAAACCGCTCTCCCCGGACGAAGCGGTCCCCTGCCGCGGGCTCCGCCCCTCCCTCCTCCGCTTCATCCAGAAACGATTCCCCGCAGTCACCCGCGAATCCCTCGTCGCCGCCGACGCCCTCCCAGACCTCAAGGCAGCCTACGTCGAAGAATCCCTCGCCGACGAAATCGGCGAAATCACCCACCTCGAACGCGCCGTCATCCGCAGTCTCGAAGAACACGAGGTCATCTCCGAACCCCCGGAAGACGCCGCCGCCCTCGCCTCCCGCACTCTCGGCGAACGCCTCGCCGACCACCTCGCTTCCTTCGGCGGCAGTTGGACGTTCATCCTCACCTTCGGCGCTTTCCTCGCCCTCTGGATCTTCCTCAACACCGCCATCTGGCGCTCCCACCCGCCAGACCCCTACCCCTACATTCTCCTCAACCTCCTCCTCTCCTGCATCGCCGCCCTCCAGGCACCCGTCATCATGATGAGCCAGCGCCGCCAGGAATCACGCGACCGCAACCGCGCCGAACAGGACTACCGCATCAACCTCAAAGCCGAACTCGAAATCCGCCACCTCCACGAAAAACTCGACCACCTCCTCTACCACCACAGTCAGCGTCTCCTCGAAATCCAAACCATCCAGACCGACCTCCTCAGCCAACTCCTCGACGCCCACCGCTTGCACGATCGCATCCCCGTGCCTGATATAAAACCATGACCGATTCCCAGAAGGACTCCGCCGCCACCATCGTCTTCGGCTCCCGCGACTCCAAAGCCGCCATCGAATCAGGTGCCGCCTTCGCCCCAAAATTCGACGCCGATGGCCTCATCACCGCCGTCGCCGTCGACGCCGTCACCGGCACCGTCCTCATGGTCGCCTTCATGAACGAGGAATCCCTCCGCCTCACCCTCTCCCTCGGCGAAGCCGTCTACTTCAGCCGCAGCCGCCAGCGGCTCTGGCACAAAGGCGAAGAAAGCGGCCACGTCCAGAAAATCGTCGAAATCCTCACCGATTGCGACCAGGACGCTCTCGTCCTCCGCGTCGATCAGAAAGGCCCCGGTGCCTGCCACACCGGCTACCGTTCCTGCTTCTTCCGCAGCGTCTCCGTCGCCGATAACCGCGAAGCCTCTCTCAAAACCATCTACCCGGCCAAAGAGTACGACCCCGCCGCCGTCTACAAGGCCTGACAGATCCTCACACTCCCCAGCCACTCCCTCACCGGGCCACCCGCGTCACGAAACCCGGTGCCGCCCCGCGAACGCCTTGATCCGCCCCAGCGCCGTCGCCAGATTCCGATCGTCCGTCGCATAACAGCACCGCACAAATCCCTCTCCCGCCGTCCCGAACGCCGTCCCCGGCACCACCGCCACCTTCTCCTCCTCCAGCAGCCGCTGCGCAAACTCCCGGCTGCTCAACCCCGTACTCCGGATCTCCGGAAACGCATAAAACGCGCCCCCCGGCTGAAAACAACTCAGCCCAGCCGCATTCAGCTCGGAAACCACAAGGTTCCTCCGGTGCCAGTACGCCTTCCGCATCTTCTCCACCGGCCCAGCACCGTTCTCCAGGGCCTCCACCGCCGCAATCTGCGCCGTGATCGGCGCACACAGCATCGAATACTGATGCACCTTCATCATCGCTTCCGTCAGCTCCAGCGGACTGCACGCATACCCTAGCCGGAACCCAGTCATCGCAAACGCCTTCGAAAACCCGTGCATCAGAATCGTCCGCTCCTTCATCCCCGGCAGCGCCGCAATGCTGTGATGCTCCCGGTCGTCATACAGCAGCTCACTGTAAATCTCATCCGTGATCACAATCAGATCATGCTGCTTCGCCAGATCCGCAATCCCCTCCAATTCCGCCTTCGGCTGCACCCCACCCGTCGGATTCGTCGGGAAATTCAGCATGATGATCTTCGTCTTCGGCGTGATCGCCTTCTCCACATCCGAAGCCCGCAGCGCAAAATCATCCTCAATCTTCGTCTCCACCGTCACCGGCGTCCCGTACGCCATGTAAATGCTCGGATTATAGCTAACGTAACACGGCTCGTGATAAATCACTTCCTCACCCGGATTCAAAAGCGCCCGGAACGCCAGATCCAGCGCCTCGCTCACCCCCACCGTCACCAGCACCTCCGTCGTCGGCTGATACTGCACGTGAAACTTCGCCGCCACATACTTCGCTATGCTCTTCCGCAACTCCAGCAGCCCGAGATTGCTCGTGTACGAGGTCTGTCCCTTCTCCAGCGAAAAAATCGCCGCCTCGCGAATGTGCCAGGGCGAACAGAAATCCGGCTCGCCCACGCCCAGCGAGATCACATCGCCAGCCGCTAGCACAAGTTCGAAAAACTCCCGAATGCCCGAGCGGGGCACCGCCTGCACCCGCGCTGATATCTTGTCTGACAAGCTCATGAAAATTTAGTCTTGGGGGGGAAGAAAAAACACCTCGCCTCTCACGGCGACACCGGCAGCCGCCCGCCGCTCGACGACGCATGCGACAGAAACCCGTTCTGCTTGTAAACCTTCAGCTGGAAATGCGTCGCCGTACTCAGCACGCCTTCCAGCGAACTCAGCTTCTCCGACACAAACCTCGCCACGTCCCGCAGATCACTCCCCTGCACCACCACCGCCAGATCATGCCCGCCTGACATCAGCCAGCAGCTCACCACCTGGTCAAACCGCGCAATCCGCTCCGCAATCCGGTCAAACCCACCCCCGCGCTCGGGCGTCACCTTCACCTCGATCAGCGCCAGCACCCCAGTGTCATTCGCCTTCTCAGGATCCAGCACCGCCTGATACCCCAGAATCGTCCCGTCCCGCTCCTTCGCCGCAATCTCCGCCGCCACTTCCGCCGCCGTCCGGTTCAACTGCGCACCCAGTTGCTCCGCACTCAGGCGGGCATCCTGCTGAAGTAATTCAAGTAGCGGATCCATGTCGGCTTGTCGTGGTATGTGGCTCAACCCCCCATTCACCGCATCGGCAGTCGTGGGAGAATCTGCCCATAACCGCCCGTCTCCCCAGCGCAACCGCTCTCGCCACTTCCTCTCTCCCCCCACTCACCCCCTCTCACCGCCCACTCAGCAGCCGGTCAAACTTCTTCGACCGGTTCGCATACGCCGGATACTCTCCCTCCCGCGCCCCCACCGGCAGATACCGCCAGTGCTTGTACATCCACATCCAGCACTCCGGATGCTCCCGGAACACCGGCTCAAACACATCCCAGCAACGCTGCGCCACCACCTGATAATCCTCGTCCGCCCCCACCAGAAACGGCTCAAAAAACCGCAACCGCCACCGCCCATCCTTCCCAGGCAACGCCAGCGCCGGCACCAGCGGCTTCCCCGTCCGCGCCGCCAGCGCACAATGCAGCACGCTGATACTCACCCACCGCCCGAACATCCTCACCGGCACCGCCGCCTGATCCGGCGGCACATTCAAATCCACCAGCGCCGCCGCACACCCCCCACGCTTCAAATGCTTGAACAACTTCAGCATCGCCCCCTCCTGCGGAATGATCGTCTGCCGCCCGTTCTGCGACCGCAACTCCCGGAACAATTCCGTTAGCGGCGGATTCTTGAAATCCTGCGCAATGATCATGCACGGGCTCGACCGCAAGGCCCGCCCCAGCGACAACCACTCGAAATTCCCGAAGTGCGCCGTCGCAAACACACACTCGCCCTCCAGACACGCCCGCTCCGCCTCCGGCGTGTCCCACTCAAACTCAAACCACCGGTCAAATCCCTCCTCCGTCAGCCGCGGACTCCAGAAAAATTCCGCAAACGTCACCGCAAACCGCCGATAACACCGCCGCAGCAGTCTCCCTCGCCCCCGCTCCCCCATCGCCTCCCCATACACCACCTCCAGATTCATCCGCCCAGCCGCCCGCCCGCGCCCATCCACCAACCACGCCAGCGTCCCCAGCACCTCGGCCGCCGTCCTCACAAATCCTAACGGCAATCGCGGAATCACCGCCACCGCCACCCGCAGCACCGCATGCTCCAGCGCAAACCGCAGTCTCAATAGCCGTCCCAGCCCTTCCCCAGCCCCCTTCATGGCTTCTTGCTCACCGGATCAACCGGATTCTCCTTCTCCCCCTCTCCCTCAGTCTCCGCCCCCTCCGCATCCCCTCCCTCAGGCACCACCACCGGCACCGCCAGCTTCGCCTTCAACCGGTCTTCCCAATGGTGCAGCTTCGCAGGATCACCACCAAGTTTCCCTAGCAACTCACTGCACTTCGCATGCCACTCTTCATAATCCGGCTGCCGCGGCTTCTCCGCACTCCCCGGAAAAATCAGATACGTCACCTTCAGATCACTCACCGGACGATTGTACGGCCCAGCCTTCGGATCAATCTCCCGAGCAATCCGCAGGCTCGCCTCCCCGCACTTCTCCGACGGCCCGTAATCCCCCACAATCGCCGGCAGCATCTTCTCCCCGCAGATCACCACCGCATAATCCCCGATCGACGGCGTATAAGCACTCGATCCCTTGAAACTCCGGAACGACAGCGGAATCACCACAAACGGATCCTCCTGCGCGATCAGATACGACCGCTTCTTCAAATCCCCAATCCGCGTCGGCAACTCCGCAATCCGCGCCTGCATCGTCTTCTTCTCCGCACTCCCCGCCCCGCCCACCTTCGCCTTCAATTCCGCAAGCTCCGCCTCCAGCCGCGGCACTAGCGGATTCACCTTGTCCGTCACCTTCGCCCACCCGTAACTCGTGCTCGGCTGAAAATGCTGGCTCTTGTAAAGATAATCATCAAACGACTCCATCCGGTCGCCGTCACTCCCGTCACTCACCACATCCATCTCCCCCTGCAGCCACAACGCCTTCTGCTTCTCCTCCGCTCCCTCCAATTCAAGGGCCGTCTCCAGATCATAAAAGTTATGCCGGCTCAGCAACCGGTCCAGTCGCAGGATGTTCGTCTTCACCGCCGCCTGCTTCAGCGCATACGCATGATGATAGAATCCTGACACTTTCCCTCGCTTCAGAAGATCCCTCAACCCGGGAAAAAATCCCGGCAGCGCCGGATTGATCCCGCACAACTCCTCATACGTCCTCGCCGCCTCCGGCACCCGCACCTTCACCGTCACCTCCACCTGATAACTGTCCGCACTCCCGCGCTCAGTCGTCGCACGCTTCCCCTTCTCAGGCTCAATCTTCGACACCACCTTCACCCCGGAAAACATCGTCGCCGCATCCTTCTGCGAACTCAATGACGGGCCCTCCGGCAACGCCGGCGGCGGGGTCGGCACCGGGACCTCCACCCGCTTCTCCACAATCTTCTCCACCACCTCCCGCTTCACCACCACCCGCTCCGTCCGCATCCGATCCACCAACCGCACCACCCCGCGCTTCACCGACGGCACCATCAGCAACCCCCCACCCACCGCCAACGCCACCACCAGCGGCACAATCCACCGCGGCCGCTTCGGCGGTTCACTTCCCCAGGGTTGCAACAGGCTGCCAGGAGGACTCATCACATTCAACGGTTAAGATACCCAGCCACCCCCGCCGCCACCCCCAGCACCGACAGCACCGCCATGATTCCCGCAGGATACCACGCCTTCGTCTTCAGAAACACCGGCAGAAACCGACCCATCAGCAACCCGGACACCACCGCCCCAACCACGTACCCCACCGGCGGATTCTTCAGCGCCATCATCCCAGCCACCACCAGCAGCACCCCACTCACCCCCCCGGCAAACAACGACGCCCGGCTCTTCGCCTTCACAAATCCCAAAATGCCCAGCACAAGGCTCACCAGCCCGAAAAAAACAAAGTAATCAGAGTATCTCACAGCAGTTCTATAGTCAGGGTTGATCCGCAGCCTTACGCGGCCGCCGCCACAAGATGGCACGCAACACCACCCGTGGCAATGACCGGAATCACCCCTGTCACCCCGCTCAACCGAAACCGCGACCGCTTCCCGGGCATCACACCCGTTCCTCCGTCTCCGCCTTCAGAATGTCCTCCACCGTCTCCCGCCGCGAAATCTGCGTCACACTCCCGTCAGGCTCCAGCCACAACTGCGGTGCCTTCCCGATCGAATTGTAATTGCTGCTCATCGCATACCCATACGCCCCCGCATCCCGAATCGCCAGCAGATCCCCAGCCGCCAGCTTCGGCAACTCCCGCGGCTGAATCAGTTCCGCATCGTCCCGCGTGAACACATCCCCACTCTCACACAACGGCCCAGCCACCACCACCGCCTCCGTCTCCCCGCCACCCTCGCGACCCACCACACTGATCCCGTGCCACGACCCGTACATCGCCGGCCTAACCAGATCCACAAAACCCGCATCCACCATCGCAAACACCGCCCCGGCCCCCTTCTCGTTCGTCTGCGTCCGCTTCACATCCGTCACCCGCGTCACAAGGGTGCACGTCGGTGCCACATAATACCGACCCGGCTCAATCTCCACACGCACCGCCCGACCCGCCGCCTCACTCAACCTCGCCTGCGCCTTCGCAAACAATTCCTTCAACCGACCCAGCGGCACCTTCGCCCCCGCATCCCGGTAATTGTGCGGAATCCCCCCGCCAAGGCTCACCGCCTCCAATCCCGGAAACAACGGCACCATCCCCGCAAACAACTCCGCCAGCCGCCCCAGATTCTCCAGCAGTTCCTCAAACTGCGGCCCGCTCCCAATGTGCGCATGCAGCATCACCACCGTCAACCCAGCCGCCGCCGCACGCTCCGCCGCCTCCCCAGCATCCTCATGCCAGATCCCATGCTTCGAACTCGGCCCGCCCGTGTCACACGAATTCACATGCCCATGCCCGAACCCCGGATTGATCCGCAAAGACACTTTCCCTCGATACCCCGCCCGCGCCAGCTCATCAATCATCCCCGGCGACCCAATGTTCGGCAGCACCCCATGCTCCAGCACCACCTCCAGCGCATTGTCCCGGAACACATCCGCCGTAAAACAAATCACCGGCGGCTCCATCCCAGCCGCATGACCCGCATGCAGCGCCCGCAGCACTTCATTCCCAGAAACCGCATCAATCCAGATCCCCGCCTCAGCCATCTCCCGCAACACCTTCGTCGCCGGACACGCCTTCATCGCAAACCTCGCCTGCACCCCCGGTAAATCCGTCAGCTCCCGAATCTCCCCAATCCGCTCCCGCAGCAATCCCGCATCATAGATCCAGAATGGCGTACCAACCGTCTCGGCAAGGCGTTGCAGCAGGGCAGGATCGTGTGACTTCATGGTTTGTCTCGTGGCTGAAAAATGGCCCGCACGATGAACGCCCGCCGCGCCCGCGCAAGTCCAGCCTTCATTACCCCGCCATCCAGTTGGCTCCCACCTCCACCCTGTGCCATCATCCCCCGTCCCCCGGTACCCCATTCCCGCCCAGCCCTCTTCCCCATGAACCGCATCACAAGCCTCTTCCTCGGCATCGCCGCCGAAAGCTGGGTCCGCTACGCCCTCACCGCAGGCATCGCATGGCTCCTCGCCTCCGTCTTCTTCAAACACCGCTGGCAGCACCGCAAAATCATCCCCCGCAACCCGCTCCCCTCCGACCTCCGCCGCGAAATCTTCTGGTCCTCCATCACCGCCCTCATCTACGGCATCGTCGGCACCACCACTATCCTCATCGGCAAGGACGGTTCATGGAAACTCTACCGCCGCATCGACGACCACGGCTGGCTCTGGTTCGCCGCCAGCATCGTCCTCGCCATCCTCATCCACGACACATGGTTCTACTGGACCCACCGCCTCATGCACCACCGCCGTCTCTTCAAATGGGTCCACCGCATCCACCACCAGAGCACCAACCCTAGCCCATGGGCCGCCTACTCCTTCAGCCCACTCGAAGCCGCCACCCAGGCCTGCATCTTCCCCATCCTCATGTTCTCCATCCCCATGCACCCAGGCGCCTACGCCGTCTTCATGACATGGCAGATCGTCAACAACGTCATCGGCCACACCGGCTACGAATACTTCCCCCACCGCCTCATGAACTCATGGCTCGGCAAATTCCTCAACACCCCCACCAACCACATCCAGCACCACGAAAAACCTCGCGGCAACTTCGGCCTCTACTTCAATTACTGGGACCGACTCATGAAAACCAACCACCCAGACTACGAACAACGCTTCCGCTCCGTCACCTCCCGCCCCAAATCCCCACCCTGACAGCTGACACCTCCGCCCCCAACCCACCACCCGCCCCCCATGCACCCCGCCATCATCTCCACCACATTCCTCCTCTCCACCGCCGCCCTCTCCCTCGCCGCACCCGTCCGCACGATCACCGAACTGGCCACCGCCGTCAAAACCGCCCAACCCGGCACCACCGTCGAACTCGCCGCCGGCACGTTCCGCCTCACCCAACCACTCGATCTCCCAACCGGCCTCACCCTCACCGGCGCAGGCATCGGCAAAACCATCATCACCCATGCCGATTCATGGCGCGCCAACCACGCCACCCTCCCCGACCCCGAAACCAATCACGAAAAATTCGACCGCTCCGGTTACCTCCTCCGCTGCCAGAACGACGCCGGAAACATCGCCATCTCCCAACTCACCCTCACCGGCCCTGCCCTCCACGGCGCCATCTTCGGCATGGCCAACCACGACCTCCATCTCCACCACCTCCACATCGAGAACTTCCACTTCTCCGGCATCCGCACCTACGCGATAAACTAATCGATCACAACATCCTCCACGCCGCCATCTCCATTCCCAAACACGCCGGCGGCCCCGTCCCCAAAAGCGGCCGCACGTTCCACATCCACCACAACTGGTTCCGCGACACCTACTCCATCGAGTTCGTCCGCAACGGCGTCGAAATCGATCACAATCTCTTCGACTTCGACCCCAAACAAGACGGCGGCAATCTCATCTCCGCCTTCGGCGACAAAGCCGCCCCCGGCCCCTGCCTCTTCCACAACAACCTCGTCTCCAACCCAGGCCGCGGGGTCATCTGGATGAACGAACCCTACTCACACCTCACCGTCAGAAACAATCACATCATCGCACGCCCCACCGCAGAAAACCGCGACGACGGTCTCTTCGGCTTCAACGAAGCCTCCGACTTCTCCACCTTCCGCTTCGAAAACAACATCATCGAATGCCGCGACAAACCGCGCCCGCTCTTCCGCAACGACGCCAGCGCCAAATCCTCCCTCCGCAACAACCGCCTCATCGGCATCACCGACACCACACGCTACCCCAACCCACCCGCCAAGGCACCGTCCGGTCTCCAAGCCCCACTCCAATTCACCTGCGGCGTCAGCGACGAAATGTCCGTCAACGGCTGGATCGCCACCCTCAAAAAGAAACCCAAACCCTGACTTCACACCCACCCGACACACGCACCGATTAATAACACCATACCACCCCGCCCGCGACACCAATCCAAAGGCTTGACAGAAATCAGAGTCTATGGCTGCCGCCCGTCCCGCGATCACCACGCCAATGAAGCCGAAGGCTTAACAGAAATTAGCCGGTGGCGTCAGCCACCGGTCTAACACCATAATAAACCACCGCCCCGGCAGGGGCGGCACCCACACCACCTGCTCCAACGGCGCAACCCATACCAGCCTGGGGCATCGCCCCATATGCGTTAACCTAGTAATTATAGTCAGGGGCCGCAATCACCCTGGGGCATGATGGCTCGCAGGCGCTTGATCTGCCGCCCACGGACGCGCTTTGAACTTCGGCTGCTTTGCCTCA